>NZ_JBHXAG010000001.1:0-564277 GCF_042726555.1 Streptomyces sp. NPDC060232
CAACACCGAGCCGCTGCTGCGGCTGAACGTCGAGGCCCGTGACGCGGACACCCTGGCCCGCGTCCGCGACGAGGCCCTCTCCCTCATCCGCGCCTGAAGGCACTCCCGTGATCCCCCGGCGGGCACGTGACGCCGGCTACGGCGCCTCGCCGCATTGTCGCGAGCGCCCGCATACGCCCAGTATGAGGACGCTCCTGCGCCGTGCGATGTACCGCATCCGACGCCGTGCGCCGATCCACCAGGGGTAAAGGGACAGGCCTTGCTCCCATCCTGGCCGGGCCCGCGCCGATCCAGCCTCGCCGGCGTGTGAGGCGCGGGTCCGGGCGGAGCCCGGTGCCCGGCGGAGCCTGGATCATCCCGGTCCGGCCCAGCGGTCCCAGCGCCCCGGCAGGGCCTTGTAGGCGTACGCGGCGGACATCAACGTCATGTGGTGGTGCCAGCCGGGGAAGGAACGCCCTTCGAAGTCCAGGAGGCCGAAGTCTTCGGCCAGGACGCCCAGCGTGGCCGCTGCCCGCCCCGAGCGCCGTACGAGGTGCAGCAGGTCGTCCATCCGGTGGTGGCTCATGTTGGTGAGCCACACCGCCCCGCCCGCCCGCGCACCGCCCGCCCGCGCCCCGGACCCCGCCGACGACCCCGCCTCCGCCTCCGGCCCCGCCCGCACGAACGGTTCGCCGAACAGCCGGTACGTCTGGTGCGTGCCCCGGCCCGCCAGGTCCCCGCCCGGCAGCCGGACCAGCGCCGAGCGGATGTGCGGCCGCTGGGGGCGTGCGTCGGGGCCGGCGAGCGGAGCGGCGTAGGGATGGCTGGTGTTGCCCCGACGGGCGAGATCGCCGGCGGTGGTCGTGTGCGCGGGTGCCCGGGGCGGTTCGCCCCCGAGCGTCGGCCCGGCCGCGCGGACGGTGAGGGTGGGTGGGACGGACACCAGGAAGTCGTGGCCGCGGCGGCCGAGTGTGCCGATCAGCGCGGCGGCGGCGCCGAGACGGCTGACGTCGGCGACCACGGGGGCGCGCACCGCCGAGGTGCGGGCGGCGATCGAGTCGACGAGCTCCAGGACCAGGGACTCCGGAGTCCGGTACGCGACATCGGGGGAAATGCGCGCCCGGCGGCGCAGGGCCGGGTCCGCCGACCAGCTTTCGGGAAGTACCAGCCGCCAGTCGACGGGCACGCTCATGCCGTCCAGCGAGAGGAACAGGCCGAAGGCGTACTGGCAGTTGACGATGCGTCCGGCCGTCGGGTCGAAGCGGCGGTGCACGCCGACCGAGTGCTCGCCGCGCTTGGGGAAGCAGACCTGCCCGATCGTCCAGGCATGCACCTGAAGGCGTTCCTCCACCCAGCGGAGCAGCTCGGCGCGGGCCGGATCCCAGTCCCAGGGGCTCGCGTTGATGAACTGCTGCAAGGACTGGGATGCGGTGGGGGAAGCGGTCACGGACGCGGCGAGCCTGCGGACGGACTTCTTGCCGGGGGTGCTGAGCAGGCCCTGTAAGTAGACCCGCGCCCATCTGCGTTGGTCGGCCCTCGGTAAGTGGCCGAAGAGGCGTTCGGTGAACTCGTCCAGGGCGGTGCCGCAGGCAGCCGGGGACCTCGTCCTCATGTGCGCCGTCATCTGTCGTCTCCCCTCCAGTGCGGACGTCCGTGTGCGCCATGACACCGCAGAGAATACAGAACGTTCGTTTTGTTTTCTAGTCGAAGTGTGGCGTCTCCGTGACGACTTGGGCACGTTGGAGGCAGGGCGCCGCCCGACCCGGGCGGGCGGTGCGGGACGGCGGGGCGCATGGTCGCTTCTTCGTCAAGTAGCCGTTGTGCGCGGTCGGCGCCGGGGTGACGCTGGAGGTCGTCCCCGTGTCAGTTCGCGGCGGCGAGTGAGGAACGAACCGGATGGCAGTGATAGTGCAGTGGTGAAGCAAGAGCGCGGCGTACGCACCCGTAATCATCTGATCTCGGTGGCCGCCGCTGAATTCGACCGCAACGGATACGACGGCACGTCGCTTTCCCGGCTGAGCAGATCGGCCGGGATTTCGATCGGGGCCGTCACTTTTCACTTCTCGGCGAAGGGGGAACTGGCCTCCGCCGTCGAGGATTCCGGTCGGGCCGCCACCCGAAGAGTGGTCGAGTGCGTGACCGCCCGCGGCGGGCCGGCGCTGGAGACCGTCTCCTCGCTCGTCCTGGCCCTCGGCCGGCTGATCGAGACCGACGCGGCCGTGCGCGCCGCGGCCCGGCTCACGCAGGAGCGCGTCGGCGCCGGCCCCGAGTGGTGCGGCTGCTGGCTCCCCGACGTGGAGGAACTGTTGGAACAGGCGGCGGAGGAGGGGCAGCTCCACCCGGAGGTCGACCCGCGTCCGCTCACCCGGCTGACGGGCCGTCTGGTCGGCGGTGTCGTCGCGCGGGCCCGCCGGGAGCGGGACGACCGCCCCGGCGCTGCCGTCGGTGAGCTCGGCGAGCTGTGGTGCCTCATCCGGCGGCGTGTCGCGGCCCAACCGACCGCGGAAATGCCTAAGTAGGCGGAAAGGTATGGGAATTCTGGCCGCCGGTGCGCGGCGCCGTCTAGCGTCGGCGGCATGAATCCCACGCCTGCGAAGATAACCAAGGCAGTGATCCCCGCCGCGGGGCTCGGAACGCGATTCCTCCCGCTGACGAAGGCCACCCCGAAGGAAATGCTCCCGGTGGTCGACAAGCCCGCCATCCAGTACGTGGTGGAAGAGGCGGTCGCGGCGGGGATGTCGGACATCCTCATGGTCACCGGACGCAACAAGCGGCCGCTCGAAGATCACTTCGACCGCAACTACGAGCTGGAGGAGGCCCTCCAGCGCCGTGGTGATCAGGACAAACTCAACAGCGTCTGCGCCTCCACCGAACTCGCCGACATCCACTACGTGCGCCAGCGCGACCCCAGGGGTCTCGGGCACGCCGTCCTCTGCGCTGCGCCGCACGTCGGCCACGAGCCCTTCGCCGTCCTCCTGGCCGACGACCTGATCGATCCCAGGGACCCCCTGCTGGCCCGGATGGCCGACGTGCGCGCCCGGCTCGGCGGCAGCGTCGTGGCCCTCATGGAGGTGGACCCGGACGCCATCCACCTGTACGGATGCGCCGCGATCGAGCAGTCGGGCCCGGCCGGCGGCCCCGGCGGTGGGGGCGGCGGTGGCTGGGGCGACGGTGTGCGCATCACCGAGCTGGTGGAGAAGCCGGAGCGCGGCACCGCCCCCAGCAATCTCGCCGTCATCGGCCGCTACCTCCTCGACCCCGAGATCTTCGACGTGCTGCGGAGCACCAGCCCCGGGCGCGGCGGCGAGATCCAGCTCACGGACGCACTGCGCACCCTGGTCCGGGCCGGACGCCCGGTTCACGGCGTGGTCTTCTCCGGCCGGCGCTACGACACCGGCGACCGGGCCGAGTACCTCCGTGCGACGGTCCGGCTCGCCTGTGAGCGCGAAGACCTCGGGCCTGAATTCCTGTCGTGGCTCAGGGACTTCGTTCGCGCGGGGGAGCTCGCAACGCTCTGATCCGCAGCCCGGTGGGCGACCGGGGAACTTCCCCGGTCGCCCACCGGGTCGCCAGCCGAACGGCGGCAGCTCTGCCAACTTGCCCAAATCTCAACAGGGTTGGGTCGGTCAGTAGGTTACCGAACGGTAGTTACGTAACTTCTTCTCCGGGTCCGGCGAATGGTGCGGCGCCCCAGGCATCGAGTGCACGAAGGGAGGTGAACTCCATGGACAAATCCAACGCACGACACCCGGCGAAGCGGACCCCCCACTCCGCCGCCGAGGTGCCGGTCGGCGCCCTGCTCGCCGCGGATTCCCCCCGTACCGTCCCGGTGGACGAGGGCCACGCACAGGCCCTCGCGAGCTCCGGGCGAACGCTGCCGCCGCTGCTCGTGCACCGCCCCACGATGCGGATCATCGACGGCACGCACCGTTTGCGCGCGGCCGTGCTGAGGGGCTGCGACACCGTCGCAGTGGCGTACTTCGACGGCAGCGCCGAGGACGCGTTCGTCCTCTCGGTAGAGGAGAACATCAGCCACGGACTCCCGTTGACCCAGGCGGAACGGACCGCTGCGGCGTTACGGATCCTGCGGTCCCACCCGGACTGGTCCGACCGCGGGATCGCGCAGCGGACCGGGCTCGCGGCCAAGACCGTCGGCGCGTTGCGCCGGCGGGAGGCTACGGATCACGACCCGCCAGGCCGCATCGGCCGGGACGGACGCGTCCGGCCGGCGGATCCGGCCCGAGGCCGGGAGGCCGCGGCCCGGCTGCTCGCGGGCCGTCCCACCGCTTCCCTGCGGCAGATCGCACGGGAGGCGGGCATCGCGCCCTCGACCGTACGGGACGTGCGGCGCCGCATCGGCGAGGGCGAGGATCCCGTACCGGCCGGACAGCGGCGCTCCGGCAGCTCACCGTCTCCGCCGCCACCCCGGCCGGCGGACCGCGGCCGCAGCCGCGGGCAACCACTGCCCGCGCTGGTCACCGGGCTCTGCAAGGACCCCCTGCTCAGACTCAGCGAGGCGGGCAGGCTGCTGCTGCGCATGCTCGACCTCCAGGTGAGCGGACTGCGCCAGCGGGAGCGGATCGTCGCCGCGGTGCCCCCGTACCGCGCCGAGAGCGCTGCCGCCGCTGCCGCGCAGTGCGCCCGCGACTGGCAGGAACTGTCGGAGGAACTGGGCCGCCGCGCCTCGGCGGAGGCCCGCGCCTGAGCGGTCCTCCACCCCCAAATACCGGCCTTCCCTGCTGGAAGGCCTCCGTTCATGTGTGTTGGAAAGGAAGTCTGGCGATGTCGGTTGTCGAGGGTGCGCGGGTTGATGCGGGTGCGGGGGAGGCGCCGGTCCGGTTGGACGGGCGTTTGAGGTTGGTGCTTGTGGTGCTGCTGGTGGCGCAGTTCATGCTGGCGGTGGATTTCTCGATTCTGAATGTGGCGTTGCCGGTGATCGGTGACGGGCTTGGTTTCTCGTTGTCGAATCTGCAGTGGATCGCGACGTCGTTCGCGTTGTGTGCTGCGGGCTTCACGTTGTTGTTCGGGCGGGTTGCGGACCTGTTCGGTCGTCGGCGGTTGTTCCTGGTGGGTCTGGCGGTGCTGGGTCTGTCGTCGTTGGTGGGTGGTCTGGCGACGTCGCCGGAGATGTTGATCGTGGCGCGTGTGTTCCAGGGTCTTGCGACGGCGGCCGTCACGCCGGCGGGTCTGTCCCTGCTCACCACCTCGTTTCCTGAAGGGCCTCTGAGGCAGAAGGCGTTGGGTCTGAACGGGGCTTTGATGTCGGCGGGGTTCACGACGGGCGCGATCCTGGGTGGTGTCCTGACGGATCTGTTGTCGTGGCGGTGGGCGTTCTTCATCAATGTTCCGGTGGCTCTCGCTGTTCTGTTCATCGCTCCGGCGGTGATCAAGGAGTCCCGTCCGGTGACGCGTCCGAAGCTGGACGTGCCGGGTGCCACCGCCGTCACTCTGGGTCTGCTGGCTTTGATCTACGGGTTGACGCAGGCGGGTGAGCACGGTTGGGGTTCCCTGTCGGCGCTGGGCTGGCTGGCTGCGGGTGTGGTGCTGCTGATCGTCTTCTACGCGATCGAGGCGAAGTCGACTGCTCCGTTGGTGCCGGTTTCGGTGTTGAAGAAGAAGACGGTGGCGTGGGGGAACATCGCGGGTCTGATCGCGTTTCTGACGGAGACCAGCCTGGTCTTCCTGATGACGTTGTATCTGCAGGAGGTGTTGGACTTCTCGCCGCTGACGGCGGGGCTGTCGTTCGGTGTCCTGGGTGTGGGCACGGTGATCGGTGGTTCGATCGCGCCTCGGGTGATCGGTGCGGTGGGGACGAGGTCGACGCTGGTCATCGGTGGTGTGCTGCAGGCGGTGGCGACGCTGAGTCTGGTGGCGCTGGGTGAGACGTCGGCGTCGATGTGGCTGCTGCTGGTCGCCACGTTCGGGGGTGGTGTCGGCAACATGCTGGTGATCGTCGGGTTCATGGTGACCGCGACGACGGGTCTGCCGGACCATGAGCAGGGCATGGCGACGGGTCTGGCGACGATGACGCAGCAGATCGGCATCACGATGGGCACGCCGATCATGTCGGCGGTGGCCGCGGCCCACACCGACATCCACGCGGGCATCACCACCGCGGTGATCGTGAACACCGCCATCGTGGTCCTCGGCATCCTCACCACCGTCCTCTTCCTCCGCACCAAGCAGCCCGGCAACTAAGGCAACTCCGCCTTGTGACAGACCTGCCGACGCGGCGAACGTTGGCCCCAGGCACGGAGGGAAGGAACCCCGATGGCAACACCCACCCACTCGGCCGCCGGAAAGAGCCGTGCCCAGGTCCGCTGGGAGCACGCGAGCATCCCCTCCCCGTCCGGCCCTGTCCCCGCCCGGGTGTACCGGCCGCCGGCATCCGCACCGCGGGGCTGGCTGGTCTGGGCCCACGGCGGCAGCTGGCGCGCCGGATCCGCCCAGGACTGGCACGTCCCCACCGCCGAACTCGCCCGGATCTCCGGCTTCGCCGTCGCCAGCGTCGACTACCGGCTGGTCCCCGAGGTACGCCATCCGGCCATGGTCGAGGACGTACTGGCGGCGCTCGCCTGTGCCCGGGAGCAGGCCGGGGAACGGGCCGGGGAATCCTTACCCGTCGCGGTCGGCGGAGACAGCGCGGGAGCCACCCTCGCCGCCTGTGCCGCCCTCGCCTGCCGCGACCGGGCCCTCCCGCTGGCCGCCCAGCTCCTCGCCTACCCGCCGCTGGACCCCGGCTGCACGGCGGCCTCGTACCACCGCTTCCCCGACATGTTCCCCACCGCCTCCTACCTGATCGCGGCCTGGCAGGACTACCGGGACCCGGGCCGGCCCGCCGCCGCCGACGGCACCCCGCTCTACAGCACCCCCTTAGAGGCGGCCGACCTGCGCGGCGTGGCGCGGGCCGTCCTGGCCACCGGCGACCTCGACCCCGTCGGCGACGACGTACACCGCTACGCGCGCCTGCTGCACGCGGCCGGCGTGGAGGTCACCCTGCGGGAGTTCGGGCAGACCGGCCACGGGGCGTTCCTCCAGCCCGGCCGCGCCACGAGCGGTGGGCCCGAGACGGCGTCCCTGCGCGGCTGGCTGGGCGTGGCCCTGCGCCTGCTCACCTCACCGGCCGCCCCCGGCGCCTGAGGTGCCGCTTCCACCCTCGTCCTTCAACTCATCTCACATGGAGCCGACATGAGCCCCGACACCCCCCATCTCGACGCCTTGCTCCGGCACTTCGCCGACCTCCGTGACGGCCGGCACGGCGGCGCGGTCACCCGCCCGGACAAGGAGGAGCACTTCCGCACCGCCGCCCGGCTGCTCGACCCGTACGCCCGCCAGGCACTCACCGAACTCAACGACGAACTCCTCCTCGGACAGGGCGTGATCGACGCCAGCGGCGTGCAACGCGCCGACGACGGAAGCCTCTTCCACGCCTGGACGCTCTGGTGGGACGAGCAGTCGACCGCCGACATCCCGCCGGTGACGCTCTACGCCCACTACGGCGCGGGCTTCCACCACCCCCACCTGCGCGGCGCCACCGTCTCCGAATGGCCGCTGAACGTCTTCGACGAGGCGCAGGCCGCCGCCGAACTCCCCACGATGCGCGCCATCGCCGCCGCCGACCTCCACAACCTGGTGTTCGAGAGGGACTTCAGGATCGTCCCGGCGACCGTCGCGGGCGCCACCGGCCTCCCCGTCCACCAGCGCTGAAAGGCGGTCCGCCATGACGAAGCCGCGACTGTCCGTACTGGACCAGACCCCCGTCGGCGAGGACCACACCCCCGACCAGGCCCTGCGCGCCTCCGTGGACCTCGCCCGGGCCGCCGAGGCCCTCGGCTACACCCGCTACTGGGCCGCCGAGCACCACGGCTCCCCGGGCTTCGCGAGCAGCGCCCCGGAGATCCTCGCGGGAGCCCTGCTCGCCCACACCTCGCGCATGCGGATCGGCACCGGCGGGGTGCTGCTGCCCCGCTATGACCCGGCGAAGGTCGCCGAGGTCTTCGGAGTGCTCGCCTCCCTCCACCCCGGGCGCGTCGACCTCGGGATCGGCCGGGCCGGCGGCCCCGCACGGGACTTCCCGCAGCGGCTGACGGAACTGCGGACGCTGCTCGGCGCGGGCGGCGTCGTACCGCACCCGCCCGTCCCGCCGCAGATGTGGCTCCTGGGCGCGGGACGCGAGTCGGCGCGGCTGGCCGGCCTGCTGGGTACCGACTTCGCGTTCGGGCACTTCTTCTCCCCGGCCGGCGGCCCGGAGGCGTTCGACGACTACCGCTCCCAGTTCCGCAGGACCACCGGCCGGCCCGCGGGCGGCGCCCTCGCGGTACGGGTGGTCACGGCCGACAGCGCCGGCCGGGCCGAGGAGCTGGCCCAGGGCCTGCTGCTGTGGCGCGCCCGCAAGGACCTCGGCCAGGACGCCCCGCTGCCCTCGTACGAGACCACGCGCCGCCACCGCTGGACGGGCGCGGAGCTGGAGCGGGCCACGGTGCACCGCACGGCCCTCATCTCCGGGGCGCCCGAGCAGGTGTCCGCCGTACTGACGGCGCTCGCCGCGGCCCACGGGGTGGACGAGCTGATCGTCAACACCCTGACGGCCGACCCGGCCGACCGCCGGCGCTCCTACGAGCTGCTCGCCGAGGCCTTCGAACTCCCCGCGGACCGCAGGGAAGCAGCGGTGCCGGCCACCCGCTGGTGCCGAGTCCCGAGTCCCGCAGTGCCTGCCGTGCCCGCGACGCCCTCACCGGGCGCCGCGGGCCGGGCCGGGTGATCTACGGTGGGCCACCCGGGCGCCGTGAGAGAGCGGCGCCGCGGACGAGGGGGAGCGCCGATGGACCGGCACGTCGCATTCGAGGACCTGCACAACTTCCGTGACCTGGGCGGATACAGGGGCGCCGACGGCGGAACCGTCCGGTGGCGGACCCTGTACCGCGCCGACTCGCTGGGCAAGCTGCGCGGCGCCGACTGGGACAGGTTCCTGGAACTGGGCGTCGGCACCGTGATCGACCTGCGCTACCCGTGGGAGGTAGAGGCCAAGGGCCGGGTGCCCGAGGCGGAGCGGTTCCAGTACGTCAACCTCAGCATCGAGCACCGCCCCTACGACCAGGCCGAGATCGATCCCGGCATCGACCCCTGGCGCTATCTCGCCGACCGGTTCGCGGAGGTCACCGAGGACGGCGCCGAGGAGATCCGGCAGGTCCTGGAGACGATCGCCGAAGCGCCCGGGCCGGTGGTCTTCCACTGCACGTCGGGCAAGGACCGGACCGGGCTGATCGCCGCGTTCGTCCTCACCCTGCTCGGTGTCCCCACGGAGCAGATCCTCGCCGACTTCGCGCTCACCGAACTGGCCACCGAGCGCCTCGCCGCGGACTGGCGGGCCGCCAACCCGGGCCGGGTCATGAAGTGGCCGAGCTACGGCCGCGCACCCGCGGTGATCATGGAGCTGGTGCTGGCGGACCTCCGGGCCCGCCACGGCTCGGTGCACGGCTATCTCAAGGACCGGGTGGGGCTCTCGGACCGGACCGCGCAGCAGCTGCGCGCCCGACTGCTGACGCCCGCCGACGCCTGACGCCTTCCGGGTCGCGCGGTGTGAACCGGCGTGCGCGCGGGGCGCCTTCCGGAGACGTGAAGACGCTCTGGTGGCGCCGCCGGAGGATCCCTACCATCGGAGCAGGGGCGGGGGAGGGGGTGCGTTCATGGCGGCGCAGGTCGGGCGGCTGGAGCGCTTCGTGGCCTGGATGCTGCGCAACGCCGACGTCGTCGTCGCACTCTGCGTCGCGATGGCGGTCGGCTTCCTGGACATCTTCGGAGACGTCGTCAGCGACGACGTCTCCTCCGGCGCCACCCTCGTCGTCCTCGGCCTCCTCGCGACCGGGTCGATCGTGGAGCGGGTACGCCGGCCCGCCAGCATCCACGAGGCACTGAGCGGGACCCGCCGGGCCCTGGAGGACCTCGCCATGGTCCGCTCGCTCTCCGGCAACGAGGTCGGCGAGGCACTGCGCAAGGCCAGACAGCACACCAACCTCTGGTACTTCAAGGGCGGGACGGGCACCTACCTGAGAGCGGTCACGCTGCCGCTGTGCGTGGCCGCGGCCAAGGAGCAGCGCTCCCAGCTCAACGTGAAGATCGACATCGTCAATCCGGCCGACGAGCGCGCCTGCGCCGCCTACGCCCGGTTCCGGCAGATGTTCGGCGGGCAGCGCCGCGGCGACGAGGTGTGGACCACCGACCGGGTCCGCCGGGAGTCGTACGCGACCGTCCTCGCCGCCTGCTGGTACCAGCGGCAGCTGACCACCCTGGAGATCAGCGTGCACCTCTCGTCCGCCGTGCCCACCCTGCGCTTCGACCTCTCCGAAACCTGCCTCGTGATCACCCAGGACGACCGGTCCCGGGTGAACCTGCTGGTGGAACGCGGGCAGCCGCTCTACGACTACTACGTCACCGAGTTGCACCAGAGCCGCGAGCAGGCGACCGCGCTCGATCTGCGCGTCGCGTCGCCCCTCGGCCAGGAACCCACCGTCGACGAGGTGCGGGCGCTGTTCGACGAGCTGAGGCTCCCGCTGCCCCGCGTCTTCACCGACAGCGACATCGGCAAGATCATCGAGAAGGCGCTGCACGCGGAGGACCCCTACAGGAGGTGAGGCGCTCCGGCGCGTGCCATGGACTACGAGCTCCAAAGGACCCTTGCCAGCCTGGAGGAGATCGCCTCCGGGGACCGTGAGGTGCGTGCCGTCCGCCATCCACTCGGGTTCCTGTGCCTGCCACTGCTGAGAGAGGGCCTGCGCGGGATCTGCGTACACCTCTTCGAGGCCGGCAACCGCGCCGAACCGGACGCCTCCCCCCTGCACGCCCACAGCTGGGAACTGCGCAGCCGCGTGCTGTACGGCCGCGTCGCGAACGTGCCCGTGCGCACGCGGACGGTGCGCGACGGCGAGGAGGGCGCGACCCACCGGGTGTTCGAGGTGCACAGCCGCGGCGACGGCGTCGACGAGATCCGCCCCACCCCCCTGCTGGTACGCGGCGAGCCCGGCCCCGCCCACATCAGCTCCGGCGGGGAGACCTACACCCTGCCCGCGGGAGAGTTCCACGCCACCGCCCTGGAGGGCCCGGAGCCGGCGGCCACCCTCGTGCACGGGCTGTCCGTCCCCGGCCGGCGCGACCTCTCCCTCGGACCGCTCGACGGCCGGCCGCGCCGCACCACCCGCCGACTGTGCGACAAGGCGCAGACCGTGCGCAGCGTCCACACCGTCCTCAGGAGGATCGATGCTCAGCAACGGGCCTGACTTCGAGCGCGAGAGGCGGGTCGCCGTCGCCGCGGCGGAGGAGGCGGGCGGACTGCTGCGCAGGCGCTTCGGCGCGGCGTACTGCCTGCGGACGAAGGACGAGTCCGGGGACGTACAGGTCGACCTCGACCTCGCCGCCGAGACCCTTGTACTCGGCCGGATCCGGCGGCACTTCCCCGACGACCGGATCCTGTCCGAGGAGGCCGGACTCCTGGACGCCGCGGGCGAACGCACCTGGCTGGTCGACCCGCTGGACGGCAGCAACAACGTCGCGATCGGGCTGCCCGCCTACGCGGTCGGCATCGGGCTGTGCCTGGGCGGTACCCCGGTGCTGGGCGTGGTGCACGAACCGGTCACCGGACAGACCTGGCACGCGGTCAGGGGCCTCGGAGCGCACGGCTCCGCCGGGGCGCTACCGGGGCCCGCCCCCGGCCTGCCGCGCCCTGGCCCCGTCGTCGCCTGGACCCAGGGATACGCCGTGCGGCGCGGCGACGTGACGGCGGTGGCCCTGCGCGGCGCGCTGGAGCTGCACTGCCGGCGGGTCCTGCAGCTGTGGGCGCCGCTGCTCGGCTGGAGCCTGCTGGCACGCGGCACCATCGACGCCTTCGTCGGCTACCGCGCCGAAGGCGTGGACCTGCCGGCCGGGGCGCTCCTCGCCGCCGAGGCGGGGGTGGAGCTGCGCACGCTGTCCGGGGCGCCGTTCACGCCCGGCTTCGCCGGGGACGACGCCGGCCGCAGCTTCGTCGCGGCGCGCGGCGAGACCCTGGCGTACCTCCTGCGGGAGGTGGGCGCCGCCGCCTGAAGTACGGTCGGCCGGCTCAGGTCGTGGCGGCCAGCGCCAGCGTCGCCGACAGGGTGCCGGCCACCGAGAGGACCAGCCCCGTACCGAGGAAGCGGCGCAGCCCGATGCGGGTGCCGTGCCAGCGGCACCGCTCGAACCACAGCAGGGTGGCCAGCGAGGCCCACGGAGTGATGACCGGGCCGACGTTGACGCCGACGAGCAGCGCCAGCAGCTGGTGGTGGTTGGCCTCGGGGACGGCCGCCTCGCCCGCCATGTACGCCGGCAGGTTGTTGAGCACGTTGGAGAAGCCCGCACCGACCGAGGCCGACCGCAGCATGCCGGCGAACCCGTCGTCCGAGCCCATCGCCGCGGCCAGGACGTCGTGCAGCCCGTGCGCGTTGACGGTCTCCACGACCAGGAACATGCCCGGGACCAGGACGAGCAGCCGCCACGGGACCAGCGACAGGCGCAGCGCACCGCGGTCGCGGACCGCGAAGGCCGCCACCACGACCAGCGCGGCCGCCATCGACGCCGACCACAGCGGTACGTCGGCCAGGAGCAGCGCCACCAGGAAGCCGCCGCACGCCAGCGCGGACACCCGGAACAGGACCCGGTCCTTGGGGCGCGACGGCGCCGGGGGCGCGTAGCTGACCGCGCCGCGCCGTCCCGGGCGCCAGTAGAAGCCCCACAGGCAGGCCATCGTCACGGCTAGGGCGGCCAGCTGCGCAGCCCACAGGGTGGCGGCCATCTCCGACGGGGCCAGCGCCACCCGGTCCGCGGCGAGCAGGTTCGTCAGGTTCGACACGGGCAGCAGCAGGCTCGCCGTGTTGGCCAGCCACACCGTGGTCATCGCCAGCGGTACGGGCGCGATGCCCACCCGGGTCGCCAGTGCCAGCATCACCGGGGTCAGCAGCACCGCCGTCGTGTCCAGGTTCAAGGTGATGGTCGTGACGGAGGCGAACGCGACGCAGAGGCAGAAGAGCAGCGCGTAGTGGCCGCGGCCCACGCGCGCCACCCAGGTGGCGACCACGTCGAACACCTCCGCCTTACCGGTCAGTTCGGCGAGGACGATGACGGTGGCCAGGAAGACCACCAGCGGCCCGATGCGCTCCATGACGTCCCCGGCGGGCCCGTGCGGCAGCAGACCGGTGACGACGCAGAGCACACCGAGCGCGAGCAGGCCGCCGGCCAGCCAGTCGAGGGGATGCAGACGCCTGAGGAGAGACACGGCGACAGAGTCGCACAGACCCGCGCCCGGGCGGCAGACGGTCTGGGCCGGAACCGGACACGCCCGCGCGGGAAGGACGCCAGCCCTACCATGGTCCCATGACGACGGACGGGCAATTCGGGGTGCCAGTACGGGAGTTCGACTTCTTCATCAGCTATTCGCCGGCGGACGAGCAATGGGCCGCATGGATCGCCTGGACCCTGGAGGAAGCCGGCTACCGCACGATCGTGCAGGCCTGGGACTTCGTACCGGGAACCAACTTCATCGACTTCATGGACCGCGGCGTCAGCGAGTCCGTCGCGGTGATCGCGGTCCTGTCGCGCCACTACGAACGCTCCACCTACGGGCGCATGGAGTGGCAGGCGGCGCTGCGGGCCTCCCCCGAGTCACCCGAACGACGGCTCCTGACCGTCCGGGTCGACGAGATGCCGATCGAGGGACTCCTCGCCACGATCACCTACGTCGACCTGGTCGGTGTCGCCGACACCGACACCGCCCGCTCCCTGCTGCTCACCCGGGTCGGACAGGCCGTCGACGGGCATGCCCGCCCCGGCCGCCGCCCCGGCTACCCCGGCAGCGCACCCGGCGGCGGCACGGGCGGCACACGCGGCGGCACGGGCGGTGTCCGCCTCCCCGAGCAGGCCCACCCGGGCCGGCTCCGGCCGAGCGCGCTCGCCGGCCCCGGCTGGGCGGGCCGCCGCCGCCCCGCCCGGGCACCCCTCTACCCGCAGGCCGCCCCGGCCGGCGCCGCCGGCCGCGCCCAGGACGCCGTGACCGTCCTGCACCTGGCCGGACCGGACTTCGGGCGGGGCCGCGAACCCGACGCGCTCAGCCGCCAGATCCGCGGCGACCTCATCATGCTCAGGGACGCGGGAGCACCGTCCCCCGACCTGATGGTGGTCACCGGCGACCTCACCGCGTCCGGCAGCCCCCGCGAATGCGACCAGGCCCTCAGCTTCCTCACCACCCTGCGGTCCCAGCTCGACCTGCCGCCCCAGCGGGTGATGGTCGTACCGGGCGCACAGGACGTCAACCAGGCAGCCTCCCAGGCCTACTTCCACACCTGCGAGGCCGACGAGGTGGCGCCGCAGCCGCCGTACTGGCCCAAGTGGCGCCACTACACACGCCTGTTCCGCGGCCTCTACCAGGGACTGGACACCGTCTTCGACAGCGACCAGCCCTGGACCCTCTTCCCGGTGCCCGAACTGAGCACCGTCGTCGCCGGATTCAACTCCTCCATCGCCTACAGCCACCGCCCCGAGGAGCAGTACGGCTTTGTCGGCCGCGACCAGACCGCCTGGTTCTCCGAAGCCATGCGCCGCTACGAGGACGAGGGCTGGCTGCGCATCGGCGCGCTGCGCCACCCCCTCACCGACGGCCGCCGCCCCGGCGACGCGGCCGGCGGCCCCGGCGGACTGCGCGACGCCGACACCCTCGCCCGGCTCGCCGCCCCGCGGCTGCACCTGCTGCTGCACGGCCCGACCGGCGGCCCCCGCACCGTGTCCGCCGCCCCCGGCCACAGCCGGCTCACCGGACCCGCCGGCGGGCTGCCCCTCTTCGGCTCCGCCGCCCCCGCCCGCTTCCAGCTGCTCCAGGTCACCGCCGACGCCGTCACCCGCTGGGACGACCGCATCACCTCCGAACCCGAGCGGTTCCCCGGCGAATGGCGGCACACCCGCCGCGTCTTCCCCGTCCCCGAACTGCCCCCCGTGATCACCGTCGAGCACGCGCAGGGCCGGGCCCCCCTCGACGACCCGGCCGCCGCGCTCGCCGAACGCGTCAAGGAGATCTGCCGGGTGCGCAGGGCGAGCGTGCGGCTGCGCGACGTACCGCGCCGCGACCCGGCCGACATGGTCCAGATCATGGCCACCTGGCAGGAGCAGGAGGACGACGTCGTCCAGCAGCAGCGCATCGCCGTCCACCCCGGGACGCCCACCGAGGAGGAGCTCGACCGGTTCGTCGGACAGGTGCACGCCACCGACTCCGGTTCCGAGGCCGTGATCGTCTACGGGGGCGACGCCCCGCCCGGCGGACTGCGCCACCGGGCGGCCGGCCACGGCGTACGGGTCCGGGTGCGCAGCTTCATCGAGTTCCAGGGCCTGCTCGACCTGCGCGGCTACGTCACCGCGCAGACGGCGTGGCTGTGCAGCAGCGAGCAGTACGCCCCCGGCCTGTACCTGCCCCAGCGCTACCGCGACGCCGACCGCCCCGACGGGCAGGAACACGACGGCCTCGTCGAGGAACTGCTGGAACTCCTCGAATCCGACCACGGCCGCTTCGTCCTGCTCCTCGGCGACTTCGGACACGGCAAGACCTTCGCCCTGCGCGAACTGGCCCGCCGCATCCCCGAACAACTCCCGCACCTGACACCGCTGCTGATCCCGCTCAACACCCTCGACCGGGCGCACAGCCTCGAAGGCCTCGTCGCCGCCCACCTCGCCGGCCACGGCGTCGACACCATCGACCTGCGGGCCCTGCGCTACATGCTCGCCCAGGGCCGCGTCGTCCTCCTCTTCGACGGCTTCGACGAACTGGTCCACCGCGTCAGCTACGACCGCGCCGCCGACCACCTCCAGGTCCTCCTCGACGCCGCCGTCGACAATGCCAAGATCGTCGTCAGCAGCCGCACCCAGCACTTCAAGTCGCACGCCCAGGTCCTCACCGCGCTCGGCGAACGCGTCGGACTGCTGCCGCAGCGCCGCGTCCTGTCCGTGGAGGGCTTCACCCCGGCGCAGATCCGTTCCTACCTCGTACGCGGCTACGGCGACGAACACGCCGCCGACCAGCGCTACCAGCTCCTGCGCAACATCCCCGACCTGCTGATGCTCTGCCGCAACCCGCGGCTGCTCTCCTTCGTCGCCGACCTCAGCCAGGACCAGCTGCGCGCCGTCGCCGGAGCGGGCCGCGCCCTCAGCCCGGCACGGCTGTACGAGGACGTGTTCACCTCCTGGCTCGCCTACGAGGAGACCCGCGGCCGGGGCGGGCCCGGCGCCCCGCCGGGACTCACCGCAGGCGAACTGTGGGCGGCCGTGACCGCGCTGGCCTGGCGGCTGTGGGAGAGCGGCCGCAGCGCCCTGCGCCTGGACGAGCTCACCGAGACCGTCGCCGCCACCCTCAGCGAACTCACCGACTCCCCGCTCACCCCGTCCGAACGGGCCCAGGCGGTCGGCGCGGGCAGCCTGCTGGTCCGCAGCTCCGACGGCGTCTTCCAGTTCATCCACGGCTCCGTCGTCGAATGGCTCGTGGCCCGCGAAGCTGCCCACCAGCTCGACCGCGGCCGGCACACCCTGCTCGTCGCACGCCCGCTCAGCCAGCTCGCCGTCGAGTTCTTCTGCGACCTCGCCGACCACGAACAGTGCGCCCGGTGGGTGCGCGAGGTCCTCGACTCACCCGGCCGCGGAATCAGCGACGCCGCCCGCGCCAACGCCGTCCGCATCAGCGACCGGCTGCGGATGCCGGCCGACGCCGACCTGCGCGGCGCCAGACTGGCCGGCGAGGACCTCTCGTACCGCGACTTCTGCGGGGTCGACCTCTCCGACGCCGATCTGACGGACACCCGGCTGATCGGCGCCAACCTCTCCGGAGCCCTGCTGCGGGGCACCCGGCTGACCGGCGCCCGCCTCGACCGGGCCGACCTGAGCGGAGCCGACCTGACCGGCGCGAACCTCAGCCGGGCCCGCCTGACCCGCGCCGACCTGCGGGGCGCCGAACTGACCGGCAGCCGCTGGCACCGGGCCGCGCTCATCGACGTCGCCATGGACGACGCGGTGCGGGCGGCCCCCGAACTCGGGACCGCCGCGATCGCCCCCGGTATGCCGGTGGACGCCGGGTTCCGGCCGTCCGCGGTCGGGGTCCCGTATGGCTTCGGCATGCGCACCGGCCGCCTGCCCGAACCCATCGCCTACAGCGCCGACGGGGAACTCCTCGCCGTCGGCAGCGAGGACGGCTCCATCCTCGTCTGCGGCGCCGACGACGGCATGGCGGTACGCACCCTCCAGGGACACGAAGGGCGCGTCTACGCGGTGAAGTTCCGGCCGGACGTCATCGCCACCGGCGGATCCGACGGCACCGTACGCCTCTGGGACCCGGTGACCGGCGCCTGCCGCCACACCCTGGAGATCCATCCCGACGGGGTGTGGCCCGTCTCCTTCGACGAGGCCGGCACGATCCTCGCCACCGGCGACAGCGAAGGCCTGGTCACCGTCTGGGACGTGGCCACCGGCCGGCCCGCCCACCGGCTGCCCGGCCACACCGCGCCCGTCTACACCGCCGTCCACAGCCGGGACGGCACGCTGCTCACCGGCGACGCCTCCGCGAGGGTACGGCTCTGGGACCTGAACACCGGGACGTGCGTCCGTGAGATCGACGGGCACCAAGGGGCCGTCTACCGCGCCCGGTTCAGCCCGGACGGCACCCTCTTCGCCACCGCTGACCGGGGCGCGGGCGGACGCGGCGGCACAGTGCGGATCTGGCGTACGTCCGACGCCAGGCTGCTGCACGAGTTCACCGGACACACCGGCCGCGTCTACGCCCTCGACTTCCACCCCTCGGGACACCTCCTCGCCAGCGGCTGTACCGACGGCCAGGTCCGGCTCTGGGACCCGGTCGTCGGCACCCCCGCCGGTGTCCTGGAACGCGGCACCGGCGCCGTCTACCAGGTGCTGTTCGGCGACGACGGCAACCTCCTCGCCGCCTGTGACAGCAACGGCGCGGTCCGGCTGTGGACCGTCACCGGCCGCCCCCACGGCCACACCATCGCCCTCCACGCACAGCAGCCCGCCCCCCACCGCGGCACCGCCTGGGCGTGCGCCTTCCGCCCCGGCGACAGCCAGCTGCTCACCGTCGGCAACGACGGCGGCGCACAGATCTGGGACTCCGCCACCGGCCAGGGCAAGCGCATCCTGCGTGGGCACGGTCGCAGGATCAGCGGTGTCGCCTTCAGCGCGGACGGCTCCCAGCTGGCGTCCGCCGGCAACGACGGCGTCGTACGGCTCTGGGACACGCGCACCGGGCGGCGTACGGAGGAACTCCTCGGCCGCGGCGACCGGCTGGTCTCGGCGGCGTTCAGCCCCGCCGAACCCGTCCTGGCCACGGCCAGCAACGACGGGGACATGTACCTGTGGGACCCGGTGGGCGGCCACTACCTGCGCGAACTCGACGCCGAGACCGAGCACGTATGGGCGGAGGCCTTCAACGCCGACGGCACCCTGCTCGCCACCGCCAACGACGACGACTCCGTCCGCGTCTGGTTCCGCGCGACCGGCTCACCCGTGTCGAACCTGACCGGACACCGGGGCCGGGTCCGCTCCATCGCCTTCCGCTCGGACGGCGACGTGCTGGCCACCGGCTGCGACGACAGCGTCGTACGGGTGTGGGAGGCCAGGAGCGGCCGCCTGGTGGAGGAGCTCGGCGGCGCCGGCGCCGGCCACGCCGACCGGGTGTACGGCGTCGCGTACGGCCAGGACAGCGCGTGGCTGGCGAGCGCGAGCTGGGACGGCACCGCCGTCGTCTGGCGCGACGGCGAGGCACGGCTGCGCCTGCGGGGCCGCGGCGGACGGCTGTGGGCCGTGGCCGCCCACCCGCACCGGCCGCTGCTGGCCGCGGCGGGCGACGACCGGGCGGTGGCCCTCTGGGACGCCGAGACGGGCGAGCGGATCACCGACCTCGTCGGCCACACCGGCCGGGTGCTCTCGCTCGCCTTCTCCCCGGACGGCGCCACCCTGGCCAGCGGCGCCGAGGACGGCACCGTACGGCTCTGGAGCATCCCGGCGGACGGGCGACCGCCGTCGCCGCGCGCGACGCTGATGGGCATGGCGGACGGCTGGGCGGCGCTGACACCGGCCGGCGGCTACAAGTACGAGGGCGACGTGGCCGGCGAGTTCTGGCATGTGGTGGGCATGTCCCGGTTCACGCCGGGGGAGCTGGACGAGTACCTGCCGGGTGTCCACCGGCTGCCGCTCGGCGAGGAGCTCTGACCGGCCGGACGCCCGCCGATGCCGGGGCCCGGCTCCTGACCGGCGCGACCTGCACGTGCCCGGCCGGTGTCGCCGATCCCGACCAAGCCCGGCACCAGCAGGGTGTCGATGCTCCCGCCCGCTCCAGATCCGGCGCCGTCGCCGACCCCGCCGTGGTCGAGCGGATGAAGACCCTCGCCGGCCGGACCCGGCGGGTCGCGTCCGTGTGCGCCGGCGCCCGCATCCCCGCCGAGGCCGGACTCCTCGACGCCCGGCGCGCCACCCCCCCCACCGGTCGACGGCGCAGCAGCTCGCCGCCGACCGCGCAGCCGGCTCGAATCCACCGACGCCACCCTCGACCGCACCGCGTCCACCTGCGGCTTCAACCTCACGGACACCCTCATCCGGACCTTCCGCCGCACCCTCGACACGACCCCCACCGAGTACCGCAACCGCTTCCGCTCCCCGGTCCGCCGAAGAGCACACGCCCATCCGGCCTACCCCGTGCATCCGTCCCGCCCGCTACCGCGGAAGAGATGAGGGAACCACCCCGGTCGACGGCGGAAACGGAGCACCTGCATGACCGAAACACAAGGGCACCCGGCCCAGCCACCCGGCCCGCCGCCCCCTGGTTCGCTGTGCCTGGTCACCGGCGCCACCGGCTACATCGGCGGCCGGCTGGTCCCCGAGCTGATCGCCGCCGGACACCGCGTCCGGTGCCTTGCGCGCACCCCCGAGAAGCTGCGCGACCACCCCTGGGCGGGCCAGGTGGAGATCGTCCGCGGCGACGTCACCGACGCCGCGTCGCTCGCCGCGGCCCTGCGGGGCGTCGACGTCGCCTACTACCTCGTGCACGCCCTCGGCAGCGGGCGCGACTTCGAGGAGACCGACCGCAGGGCCGCGCGCACCTTCGCCGACCAGGCCCGCGCCGCCGGCGTACACCGCATCGTCTACCTCGGCGGACTCATCCCGCGCGGGGTCCCCGACCGCGAACTCTCGCCCCACCTGCGCTCCCGCGCCGAGGTCGGCCGCATCCTCCTCGACTCCGGGGTACCCACCACCGTGCTCCGCGCCGCCGTCATCATCGGCTCCGGCTCGGCGTCCTTCGAGATGCTCCGCTACCTCACCGAGCGGCTGCCCGTGATGGTCACCCCCAGCTGGGTGCGCACCCGCATCCAGCCCATCGCCGTCCGCGACGTGCTGCGCTACCTGGTCGGCAGCGCCACGATGCCCGGCCACGTCAGCCGCGCCTTCGACATCGGCGGCCCCGAAGTCCTCACCTACCTCGACATGATGCGCCGCTACGCCGAGATCGACGGACTACCCCGGCGGCTGATCCTGCCGGTCCCGGTCCTCACACCGCGCCTGTCCAGCCACTGGATCGGCCTGGTGACCCCCGTGCCGCGGTCCATCGCCCGTCCGCTCGCCGAGTCCCTCAAGTACGAGGTCGTCTGCGACGAGCACGACATCGCCGACTGGGTGCCCGATCCGCCCGGCACCCCGATCCCCTTCGACCGGGCGCTCTCGCTCGCCCTCCAGAAGGTCCGCGACGCCCAGGTGGACACCCGCTGGTCCTCCGCCTCCGTGCCCGGCAGGCCCAGCGACCCGCTGCCCACCGACCCCGACTGGGCCGGCGGCAGCCTCTACACCGACGTCCGCGAGCGCATCGTCAACGCCCCGCCCGAGGTGCTGTGGCGGGTCGTGGAGGGCATCGGCGGCGAGAACGGCTGGTACTCCTTCCCGCTCGCCTGGGCCGTCCGCGGCTGGCTGGACCGCCTCGTCGGAGGAGTCGGACTGCGCCGGGGCCGGCGCGACGCCACCCGCCTGCGGATCGGCGACTCCCTGGACTTCTGGCGGGTCGAGGAGATCGAACGGGGGCGGCTGCTCCGACTCCGCGCCGAGATGCGGCTCCCCGGCCTCGCCTGGCTGGAGATGTACGCCGAGCGCGACGACGAGGGCCGCACGCGGTACCGGCAGCGGGCGCTCTTCCACCCCCGCGGCCTCGTCGGCCACGCCTACTGGTGGAGCGTCTCCCCCTTCCACGCCCTGGTCTTCGGCGGCATGGCCCGCAACATCGCACGCACGGCGGAAGCGGCGGCCGGCGGCCCCACCCCAGGAGCGAAGTCATGAGCGTCTCGGTCGTCCTGTTCACCTCGGACCTTCGCGTCCACGACCATCCGCCGCTGCGCGCCGCGCTGGGCCCGCACCACGAGACCGTCCCGCTCTTCGTCCGCGACCCGGCGGTGGACCAGGCCGGCTTCGCGGCGCCGAACCGCCTCGCCTTCCTCGCGGACTGCCTCGCCGACCTCGACCAGGGGCTGCAACGGCGGGGCGGCCGGCTCGTCGTCCGCTCGGGCGATCCCGTCGCCGAGGTGTGCGCCGTCGTACGGGAGGCCGACGCCGACGAGGTGCACATGGCCGCCGGGTGCAGTGCCTTCGCCCTGCGGCGCGAGCAGCGGCTGCGCCGGGCCCTGGAGGCCGACGGCCGTCGTCTCTACGTCCACGACGCGGTCGTCACCGCCCTGCCGGCCGGCGCCGTGACACCGAACGGATCCGATCACTTCGCCGTGTTCACCCCGTACTTCAGACGCTGGTCGGCAGAGCGGCTGCGCCCGCCGCTCACGGCCCCGCGCGTGGTCCGGGTGCCACCCGGCATCCGCTCCGATCCCCTCCCCGCCCGGCCGGCCGGCGAAGCCGTCTCGGCGGGCCTGGCCACCGGAGGCGAGGACGAGGGCCGCAAGCGGCTCGCGTCCTGGCTCGACCGGCACGCCGACGCCTACGAGGAGGGACACGACGACCTCGCCTCGGACCTCACCTCCCGCCTCTCCCCGTACTTCCACTTCGGCGCGCTGTCGGCGGCCGAGGCCGTGCACCGAGCCCGCGACCGGGGCGGCGCGGGCGCCGAGGCCTTCGTACGTCAGCTGTGCTGGCGCGACTTCAACCACCAGCTCCTCGCCGCCCGTCCCGCCGTCGCGGACGCCGACTACCGCACCCGGGCCGACCGCTGGCGGCGCGGCCCGCAGGCGGAGGCCGACCTGCAGGCCTGGCAGGACGGCCGGACCGGCTATCCCGTCGTGGACGCGGCCATGCGCCAACTCGCCCACGAGGGCTGGATGCCCGGCCGCGGCAGGCTGCTCACCGCCTCGTTCCTGACCAAGACGCTCTACATCGACTGGCGCGCCGGAGCCCGCCACTTCCTGGACCTGCTGGTCGACGGGGACGTCGCCAACAACCAGCTCAACTGGCAATGGATGGCCGGCACGGGCACCGACAGCCGCCCCAACCGAGTCCTCAACCCGGTGATCCAGGGCAAGCGGTACGACCCGGCAGGGGAGTACGTACGCCGGTGGGTGCCCGAACTCGCGGGGCTGCGGGGCCCCCGGATCCACGAGCCGTGGAAACTGGACGGCCCCGAACGGGCCCGGTACGACGGCTATCCCGAGCCGCTGATCGCGCTCCCGGACGGGCTGGCCCGCTTCCGCAGGGCGCGCGGTCAGGACTGATCGGAGGCGGCGGGCCGCCCCGCCCCCGCCCCCGCGGCCGCCGTGTCGCACAGCCCGCGCAGCAGGGCCAGGGCGTCCCGCAGCCCGCCGGGCCGCAGCGTGCCCGGGGCGAGGGGCTGACCCGCCCAGCCCGGGCCCGTCGGCAGCACGGCGGGCCGGGCGCGGGCGCCCCGGACGCCCCACACGGTGTCGGCGACGTGCCGGGCCAGCGGAGGGTTCGCGGTCGACCGGGCCTGGGACCACAGCACGACCGCGGCGGGACCGGTCCTGCGTACGGCCTGGTCGAGCGCGTCGGGCGGTACGGCCGGCCCGAACATGAGCGTGGGCAGGCCCAGTTCGGCCAGCCCCGCGGCCAGCGCCTCCAGCGCGAGGGTGTGCTGCTCGCCCGGCACGCAGGCGAGGAGCACCGGGGGTACGCCGGCCCTCGACCCGGAGGGCGGGGGCCCGGCGGCGCGGCGCAGCGCGCTCGACACGTGCCAGGACAGCAGGTGCTCGACCTCGACGTACCGGTCGCCCGAGGTCTCCCACTTGCGGCCCACGGCGTGCAGGGTCGGCGCCATCACCTCCTCCCAGGCCGTGACCAGGCCGTACTGGGCGATCACGGAGGCCAGAATGTCGTCCACGGCCCAGGCGTCGAGGCGTACCGCGGCCCGCCCGAGCCCGCGGCACTCCTGCCGTACGGCGCCCAGGGGCAGGCCGTTGCCCGAGCCGGGCGGTCGGCCGGCCGGCCGGGGGAGCGGTTCCCGGTCGGCGGGCGGCGCGGGCGCCGGACCGGCGAGGGCGGCCCGCGCGGCCTCCGCCGGCGGTATCCCCGACGAGGTCAGCCGGCACATCTCGCGCAGGACGGCGACGTCCTCGGGGGTCCACCGCCGGTGCCGGCCGTCCTCGCGGGCGGCCGGTCCGATGCCGTAGCGCCGGTCCCAGGAACGCAGGGTCGTCGGGGCGACCCCCAGGCTGCGGGCCACCGCCCCCGTGGTCAGGCCGTGTGCGGATTCCGTCATGAGTCCATGATGCGACGCACAACCGATGCGAGTGGTGCCAAGCGCGCACAGGACGGAACCTGGAGGGGCCCGCCCCGGCCCCCACCCCCCGCTCCCCGATCCGGCCCGACCGACACGACACCCGTAGGAGCAGCCGTCATGACCGCCCGGAGCGCCACCGTCCAGCCGTCCCCCGCGACCGGGGACGCCCTGCTCGACCACGAGGTCGCGGAGGGCTTCGTACGCGGCGACGAGCAGTGCCTGACCGCCGCGTACCGCCGCTGGGGCGGCCTCGTCCAGGCCCTGGCGGCCCGTACCCTCGGCGATCCCCGGGAGGCCGAGGACGTCAGCCAGCAGGTCTTCCTGGCCGCCTGGCGGGGCCGGGCCGGCTACCGGCCGGAGCGCGGCGCCTTCCCCGGCTGGCTCGTCGGCATCACCCGGCGGAAGATCGCCGACGCGCTCGCGGAGCGCACCCGGCGGCTCGCCCTGGTCACCGCGGCCGGCGCGGCGCTGCCGCCGCCGGACGAGCCCGCGGTCGGCCCCGAAGCCGTCCTGGACCGGCTGCTGATCACAGGCGAGCTGGCGCAGCTGCCCGGCCCGCAGCGGGAGGTGCTGGCCATGGCCTTCTACGGGGACCTCACCCAGACGCAGATCGCCGAGCGCACCGGGATGCCGCTCGGCACGGTGAAGAGCCACACCCGGCGGGGGCTGCACCGGATGCGCCACCGCTTCGCCGCCGCGGCCCCGGCCCGGCCCTGATCCGCCGGACACCCCCGCGCCGTGCCGAGGGTGCGAGGATACCGGCGAGGCGTACGGCGGAGGGAGCAGCGGTGGCGGAGGCGGACGACCGGGTGCCCGGCCCTGCGCCGGTACGGGTGGACGGGCGGACCGAGCGCGGACGCCGCACCCGCGACAAGATCGTGGACGCGCTGCTCGACCTGCTGGACGAGGGCGTCGTGGAGTTCCCGGCCGAGCGGGTCGCCGAGCGTGCGGGTGTCTCGCGCCGGCTGGTCTTCCACCACTTCGCCGACATGTCCGAGCTGGTGGACCTCGCGATCACCCGGCGGCTGGAGCAACTGGCCGAGCAGATCAGGCCGTTGCCCGTGACCGGGCCCCGCCGGGTCCGGGTGGAGGCGCTGGCCGAACAGCGGGCGCGGATCCTGGAGTGGATCACTCCCGCGCGGCTGACGCTGATGCGGATCGACCACCCGTCTCCGCGTATCCAGCAGGTCACCGACGAGGCGTTCGCGGACGCGCGGCGGAAGGTCGCGGAGATCTTCGCCGAGGAGCTCGGCCGCCTGGACGAGGACCGGGCGGCCGAACTCCTCGACGGTCTGGACGCCGTCACCGCGTGGGGGGCCTGGCACCACTGGCGCTCCGGCGGGAAGAGCCCGCAGGAGGCGCGCGCGGCGATGGAGGCCACCGTGGTGAACCTGCTGGCGGCGGCCGACCACCCGCGCGGATGAGCGGCGGGTCCCGACGGGCCCCAGGGGCTTCGCGGGCACGGCCTCAGAGCCGGCGGGCGTCCTCGGCCCGCGCGGTCACCGCCCCGCCGTCAGCGCGGGAGTTCCACTGACACGTGCGGGGCCAGGGACCGCAGGAAGTCCGGGGCGTCGAACATCGCGCCGGCCGAGGCGACGCCCGTGGCGCGCGTGCGGCCGGACAGCACGCGTTCGAGGGCCTCCACCACCAGGGGCGCGGTGACCGCGTAGATGTCCCGGCCGCGGGCGGTGGCCCGGCGCTCGACGCCACCCGAACTCACCACCACGTCCACGACGAACTTCTGGTCCGACCGCCCCAGTTCGTCGGCCGGCTCCGGCGCCGGGGTGTGCTCGGCGGCCAGGTCCCTCGCGGCTTCGACGGTCATGTACGTACGGACCTCCGGCACGGCCACGTGGGTGGGCACGGTGACGG
Source organism: Streptomyces sp. NPDC060232 (assembly GCF_042726555.1). Lineage (NCBI taxonomy): Bacteria > Bacillati > Actinomycetota > Actinomycetes > Kitasatosporales > Streptomycetaceae > Streptomyces > Streptomyces sp. NPDC060232. The sequence continues at coordinate 25,613 of NZ_JBHXAG010000001.1, forward strand.
CGTCGGCCATGGTGAACTCGGCGATCACCGACCGCCGGCCCAGCGGCTCCGGGAAGATCCAGTCCTGCTCCGTCACCGCGTCGTCGTGGTACCGGAGCGCGCCGTCCGCGAACCGCACGCGGCGGCCGCCGCGGCGCTCGTGGGACACCCGACCCGCCGCCCGGGTGCCCGACGTGGGGTGCCAGCTGTTCAACCCGTAGGCGACGTGCGCCACTTCCGCAGAGGTCCACTCGCCCATCGCCGCCGTGACCAGCAGGTCGCCCAGCCCGCCGAAGAACGCCATCGCGGGCACCACGGGCGTGCCCGCCGCGGCGGCGGCCCGCTCGTGGTCGGCGAACGTCGCGACGTTCGCCTCCAGTTCGGCCGCGACGTCGAGGTACGGGATCCGCGCCCGCAGGGCCGCCTCCACGACCGGGCCCGCCGTGACGGCGAAGGGCCCGGCGCAGTTGACGACGGCCGCCGCCCCGGCGAGGGCCCGGTCCAGCGAACCGGCGTCGTCGACGGAGGCCGGGCGCACTTCCACGTCGTCCCACTGCTCGGCCAGTGCCTCCAGACGGGACGCGTCCCGGCCCGAGACGATGGCGGCGATTCCGCGCCGTCGCAGTTCGGCGACGACGAACCGGCCGGTGTGTCCGGTGGCCCCGTAGACCACCACTGCCGCTGTACCCATCGTTTCCCCCGCTCTCGACGTGCTCACGGGCTCCAGTCTCGCCGCGGCCGGAGCCCGACCGTGATGGTCCGTAACGACGTCGCCCGTACACTTTCGGACATGCCGACCGTCGTACTCCCCACCGCCGGTGACCTCCTGCACTTCGAACTGGGCGTCGCCTACGAGATCTTCGGCAACCCGCCGCGCGAGGCGACCGACGGCTGGTACGAGGTGCAGCTCTGCGGGCCCGGCCCGGTGCGGGTCGGCCCGTTCACCGTCGAACCCGACCACGGGCTCGACCGGGTGGCCTCCGCCGACACCGTGATCGTGCCCGCCTGCGCCGATGTGGACGTCCCCCCGCCGCCCGAGCTCGTCGAAGCCGTCCGCGCCGCCCACGACGCCGGAGCCCGCGTCGCCTCCCTGTGCACCGGGGCGTTCGTGCTCGGCGCCGCCGGCCTGCTCGACGGCCGGCGGGCCACCACCCACTGGGCGCACGCCGCGGAGCTCGCGGCACGCCACCCGCTGGCCGTCGTCGACCCGGACGTGCTCTACACGGACAACGGCAGCGTCCTGACCGCTGCGGGCAAGGCCGCCGCCGTCGACCTCTGCCTGCACCTGATCCACCTCGACCACGGCGCCGCCGTCGCCAACTCCGTCGCCCGCCGCCTCGTCATGTCGCCGCACCGCCCAGGCGGCCAGGCGCAGTTCGTCGGCACCCCGGTCCAGGCCCGCGGCGACCACCGGCTCGCCGACCTGCTCGCCTGGGCCCAGCAGCGACTCGACCGGCCGCTGACCGTGACCGACATGGCGCGCGAGGCGCACACGAGCCCCCGCAACCTCGGGCGGCAGTTCCGGGCGGTGGTCGGACAGACCCCGATGCAGTGGCTCCTCACCCAGCGCGTGCGCCGGGCCCAGGAGCTGCTGGAGGCCACGGACGAGAGCATCGAGACGGTCGCCCTCGCCACCGGCATGGGCACCTCGACCACCCTGCGCCGCCAGTTCAAACGGATCGTCGGCGTCCCGCCCGCCGCCTACCGGCACTCGTTCCGCAGCGCCGGGCCCGCCCGACCCCGCCCGGCGATCGGCCACGGGCGGTGATATCGGCCTCGGCCGGTTACCGACCGTCCGGGACGTGCCTTTCTGGCGTGCACCTGCTGGGGCAAAATGCCGGGTGTCACTGGCAATTGCGGGCTTCGCGGCACATCCGTCCCATCCGGCACACCCCCTGGGACCCCGCGGTGCCCACGGCTCGGCGAGGGGTGGTCCTGGCGTTGCAGTCCTTACAGATACGCCGCATACGAGCACTGCGCGGCACGACCTCCGTGGGGTCGGGGCTGCACCGGGCCCAGTCCTTCCTGGTCGTGGCCACCCTGCTCTACCGGGGCAGCCACCTCACCGTCGCCGTCATGGCCGTCGCCCACCGCCCGTGGAACCTGCCCCTGCAACACCTGGGCCTCGCCGCGGCCCTGGGACTCAGCGCACTGACCTACGGAACGGCCCTGCGCCGCGGCTGGTTCGACCGGCGGCACATCTGGGCCGACATCCTCGTCACCGGATGCGTCCTGCCCCTGGCCCTGTGCGCCTGGGGAGGCGTGCGCGAACCGCCCACCATCGCCTGGGCGATGCTGCTCGGCGGATCGGCCAGCGCCGCCGCGGCCATCTCCCTCGACCGCCTCCAGGCCATCGCCGCGGTCGCGCTCCTGGTACTGACCCACTTCATCGGCTACCAGGCCGTCGGCGCGACCCCCGCCGTCGTCGTCGGGCACCTCAACTCGCTGGTGTCGTCCGCCGTGATGACCTGGGCCTTCCGCTGGTACCTGCGCCGCCAGGGCCGTCTCCTGGACGAGGCCAACGCCCGCGCGCTGGCCGCGGAGGCGCACAAGGCGCGCTACGCCGAACGCCTCGAACACCACCGTGCCCTGCACGACACCGTCCTCGCCACGCTGACCACCCTGGCGGCCGGCACCGTCGACGCCAACGCGCCCGAGGTGCGCCGGCGGTGCGCCCGCGAGGCCGACTACCTGCGCCGCCTGATCCAGCAGACCACCGACGAGGTCCACCACCGGGAGATCGGCGCCGCGCTGGAGGAGGCCGTCGCTTCCGTGGAGAGCCTCGGACTGCGGGTCACCGCCCAGTACCACGCCCTGCCGCAGGTACCGCCCGAGGTCGCCGCCGCACTGGGGCACGCCGTACGCGAGGCCCTCAACAACGTACGGCGGCACGCGGACACCGGCCACGCCTACCTCACCGCCACCGCGGACCCGGACGGCAGCGGCGCAGCCGTCGTCACCGTGGTCGACCGCGGCCCGGGATTCGACCCCGCCCGGTGCGAGCCCGGCCTCGGCCTGCGCGGCTCGGTCCACGGCCGGATGACCGAGGCGGGGGGCCGGGCGACCGTCGACACCGCCCCCGGCGAGGGCGTACGGGTGGAGCTGAGATGGCCCGGGTGATCAGCGTCGCGGTGGTCGACGACGACCGGATGCTCCGCGACGGACTGCGGGCCTGGCTCGGCGGCGTACCCGACCTGCGGCTCGTCGCGACCGCCGGCACCGTCGGGGAACTCCTCGCGGACCCCGGCCGGTACGGCGGCCCGCACCGCCCCCCGGCCGACGTCGTCCTCCTCGACCTCGTCCTGCGGGACGGCTCGGACCCCGCCGACAACATCCGCAGGCTGCTGCGCACCGGGAGCCGCGTCCTCATGATCAGCACGGTGCCGGACCGCTCCCGGATCATCGGGGCGATCCGGGCCGGCGCCGACGGATACCTGACCAAGGACCACGACCTGCCGACCCTGGTCGCCGCCGTCAAGGACCTGGCGGAGGGCCGGGGCGCCCACTCCATGGAACTCGCCTTCGCCTGCGCCTACGACGACAGCCCCGCCCGCCCCCGGCTCTCGCCCCGGGAACGGCAGATCCTGCTCGACTACGCGTCCGGCATGACCCTCAAGTCCGCGGCCCGGCGCGCCGGCATCACCGTCCACACGGCCAAGGACTACCTGGACCGCGTCAAGGCCAAGTACCAGCAGGCGGGCCGCCCCACCTACACCAAGCTCGACCTCGCCCAACGGGTACGGGAGGACAGCCTCGACGGGGGCTGACCCCCGGCGCAAGCCCCCCAAACGGACGGCTTCAGGGGGCGACCGCGTCCCTCGTAGGGTCGTCCCGGCGGTGCCTCGGACGGCCCGCCGGGAAGGGGACGAGCCGGTGACCGCACTCGGGTCGGGAGGGCCGGCAGGGCCGGCCACGGACCGAACCAGCACGGGCAGCACCGCCACGGGCCGTGCCTGCGGCCCGCACCGGGGACGGGGCCGCCTCGTCGGGCGTACGGCCGAGATGGGGCGCATCACGGACGCGCTGGCCGCCGCCCGGTCCGGGCGGGGCGAAGCCCTGTTCGTCACCGGCGAGCCCGGCGTCGGCAAGACCCGGCTCGCCACCGCGGCCCTCGCCGAGGCCGCCGCGGCGGACATGGTCACCGTACGCGGGCGGGCCAGCACCGTCGGCCCGCCCGTCCCCTACCGGCCGCTCGTCGAGGCGCTGCTCCTGCTCGCCCGCGCCGGACTGCTGCCCGATCCGGAGGAACTGGGCTGCTACGGCTCCGTCATGGCCCGCCTGCTGGGCGACACCCCGACCGCTGGGGAGACCCCGGGCGCCACGGACACTCCGGGCACCGCGGACCGCGGCCCGTCGCCCCTCACCGTCGCCGAAACCGTGCTCCGCCTGCTCGCCGCCGTCGGCCGGCAGCGGGGCTGCCTGCTCGTCCTCGACGACCTGCACGACGCCGACGCCGGCACCCTGGCCGTCGTCGAGTACCTCCTCGACAACATCGCGCACCAGCCGGCCGTACTCCTGCTCGTCGCGGGACGCACCCCCCGCACCGCGGCCGACCTGGCTCTGCGCGCCCGCCAGCGGGAAGCCGCCGAGACCCTCGACCTGACCCCCCTGACCCACCCCGACGTGCGCCTCCTCGTCGCAGCCGAGCTGGGCGTCGCACCGGAGGAGGTCTGCCCCGAGCTCCTGCACCGCGCGGTGACCGGCAGCGCCGGAATCCCGTTCGTCGTCAAGGAACTCGTCCACGACCACGCCGGCCGCCCCACCCGCCACGGCGCCCCGACCCCGTCCGTACCCTCGACGGTCGCCGACGACATCAGGCGCCGGACCGCCTCGCTCGGGCCGCTCGGCACACGGTTCCTGGGCACGGCCGCCCTGTTCGGCAGACGCTTCCCCCTGCCGGTACTGGAGCACGCGATGGACGCCGACCACACGGCCCTCTCCGAGGTCCTGCGCGCGGCCATCGCCTCGTCCCTGATCACACCGGACGCGCCGGGCACCCAGTGGTACGCCTTCCGCTACCCGCTGGCGGCCGAGGCGCTCCTCGCCGACCTCGCGCCTGGCGAACGCGCCCGGTACGCGCGCAGCGCGGCGCGCACACTGGCGCACCTCCATCCAGGACTGCCCGGAGCCTGGCGCGCACACGCCGCCCGGCTGCACGAACACGCCGGCGAAACCGGTGAAGCCGTACGCCTGTACTGCGAAGCGGCGCGGTGGGCGGCGGACGAGACCGCCCCGGAACAGGCCGCGGAACAGGACCCGCAGCAGGCCCCGGAACAGCACCCGCAGCGGGCCCTGGACCTGCTCACCCGGGCCCACCGCCTCCTCGAACCCGGCACCGCGGCACCCGAACTGCACGCCACAGTGCTGGAACTGCTGCTCGACGCCGTCGCCCGCACGGCCCGCCTCGACCGGTTACCCGACCCGCCCGCCGTCGACGGCGGCATTCCCGCCGCGCGCCGGGCCGGGATCCACGCCCGGCTCGGCGCCATCGCCACCCTGGCCGGCCGCCCCGCCGAAGCCTTGCGCCACGTCGACACCGCCCGCTCGCTGCTCCCCGGCCGTGCCGCCGCCGGCCACACCGCCCTCGTGGACCTCGCCGCGGCCCACGCCGAGCTGGGCAGGCCCGCCCCCGACAGGCTGCACACCGCCGCCGGGCTCGCCCGCCGGGCCGTTCAGGCCGCCCGGGGCGGCGACCGGCCGGACGCGGCGTGCGGAGCGCTGCTGCTGCTCGGACAACTGGCCCGGCACCAGGACGAGTCCGCCGCGACGGCCCACTTCGAGCGGGCCCGCACGATCGCCCTCGCCCACCGGCTCCCCGCACCTCGCGTGGCGGCCGACGTACAGCTGGCCATCACCGCGGCCGGACACGACCAGCGGCCGACCCGCCTGGAGCAGGCCCGGCAGGAGGCCCGGCGCAGGGGCCTGCTGCCGCCGGCGCACGAGGCCGGCTTCGCCCTCGCCCTGGAGCGCATCCAGCGGTGCGCCTTCGACGAGGCCCGCGCCGTGATCACCGAGGGGACGGCCGAAGCCTCCGGCCCGGGACTGGACCGGGCCCTCGCGATGTTCCGGCTCGCCGACGCCGTACGGTACGCCCACCAGGGACGCCGCGCCGAGATGGGCGCCGCACTGGAGCGACTGGAGCCGCTCCTCGACGCAGCGCCCGGCCTGCGCGCCATGTCGTCCGGACTGGCCCGGGCCTTCTGCTCGCTGCTGGAGGAGCGGCACGACGCCGCGGAGGAGGACCTCGCGCGGGCCCTCGCCTACGACACCGAGAACCCGGCCACCGGCGACTTCGGCCGGCACGGCATCGTCGTACTCCTCGGCGTACTGGCCGGACGCATGGGCCGGCGGCACTGCGCCGGCCTCGCGGCCGCCGGCGCCGGCGGCACCCGCTGGAACCGCCAGTTCGCCGGCCTCGCCCACGCCGTGCTGCTCGGCCGCGAGGGGCACCGCGAGCAGGCGACGGCCGTGGCGGACGAGGCGCTGGCGGCGGCCGCCCCCTACCCCGTGGCCCGCCGCCTGTGCCTGCGGCTGGCGGCCCGCACGGCGTACGAGGACGGCTGGGGCGCGCCGGTCGAGTGGCTGCGCGAGGCCGAGGAGTACTTCCACACCGCCGGCCACCACCAGGTCGCCGCCGCCGGCCGGGCCATGCTGCGCGGGATGGGCGCCTCCGTCCGGCAACGGCGCACGGGCACCGAGCAGGTGCCGCCGTACCTGCGCAGGTCCGGTATCACCGTCCGCGAGTTCGAGGTGGCCCGGCTGGTCGCGGAACGGATCAGCAACAGGGACATCGCCGGCCGGCTGCACATCTCGCCGCGCACCGTCGAGAAGCACGTGGCGAGCGTCCTGCAGAAGACCGGCCACCCCAACCGCGGGGCCTTCGCCTCCGCCGCCCGCGACCTCGTCCCCCGGGTGCCGGCCTGACCGGCGGGACTGGGCCGTGTCCTGTGGATCAGGGCGGCCCCACCTCGTCCAGCAGGAAGTCCGCCGTGCCACCGGAGTTGACGCGGTGCAGCACCCGCAGCACGCCCGCCGAACCGGTCAGGTAGTCGGTGGAGCAGCGCAGCAGACCCTCACCGGGCACCCCCAGCAGGGGCCGCCCGTCGGGGTCGCGCAGACCGAAGCGTCCGGCGGGTTCGAAGAGGAAGACCCGCCGGACGACGTCGAGCTGCCGCAGCGCCGTCTCGCGGTACGAGGCGTCGCCGGTGAACTCCGCCGCGTCCAGCAGCGCGTCGGCGACCCCGCACAGCCCCGAGGCGTACCCCGGGCGCGCCGAGTACCGCAGGTCCAGCCCGCCCAGGACGACGCGGGCCGAGGCCAGGTCCCCGTAGCGCAGCAGCACCTTCGCCAGGCCCGCCGCACCCGCCTCGACGCACGGCTCCGGGCTCCCCGCGTCGCCGGCCCGCGCGGCGCGGGCGGCCTCCCAGGCGAGCGCCTCCCGCCCGAGCCCCAGACACTGCTCCTCGCCCGAGATCTGGTGCATCCGCAGCAGGAACATCGCGACGCCGGCCTGCCCGGAGCCCAGCCCGGTCAGCGGGCCCCGCGCGCCGGCCCCGGCCGGCCAGTGCGCGTGGCCGCCGTCGCGCCGGGCCGCTTCGGACAGCGCACGGGCGCAGAGCTGCGCGGCGGCCAGGTCGCGCGGGTCGCGGCTGCGCAGGAAGAAGCGCAGGTTCGTCATGCCCACCCCGGCCAGGCCGTGGTGGAAGGTGGGGTCGCCCTTCGCCACCACCCGCCGGTTGGCCTGGTCGAGCAGCTCCCTGGCCTCGGGCCCGAGGCCGAGCGAGTCCGCGGCCCAGGCGATGCCGGCGAGGCCGTTCATGAGGCCGTCCGGGTACCGCGCCGGGTCGATCCCCGCCAGTGCGGTGCGCAGCCAGTCGAGCCATTCGGGCCGGACGGGCACGCCGGAGGAGTGCAACGCCCACAGGACCCCGCTCGCCCCGGTTCCGAGGCTCAGCGGGTTGGTGGCGTGCGCGAACGGGTCCACGGGGAAGAGCGTGTCCCGGCGGGTGTCGGCGGCGGCCTCAATGAACGCCGCCACCGCGGCTTCCGCCCCGCCCTCCGCCCCGCCCGGACCCGGAAGGCTTTCGACGACGGGGAGCTGCGCCGCCGCACCGACCCCGCCGAGCAGCTCCGTCTCCTCCTCCAGGGCGTCGATCAGGGCGCTGAGGCCGAGACGCCCCCGGGCCAGGTCCACGAGCAGCCGGTGCAGTCGCTCCGGCCAGCCCAGACCCTCCGTGACAGGGATCCGGTACAGGTCCAGGACGTCCTCGCGCAGGTACGCCATCGCCGTGATCGGGAGGACGAGGTCGGCCATGGCGTACGCCATGGCCGAGCGGTCCCCGGCCTCGCCGCCCCCGCCTCCACCCCCGGACTCGCCTCCGGTCCCGGACCCGCCCCCGCCCCCCGGTCCGGTCAGCCGGGCGGCCCGGACGCCGACGATGCGCACCTCGTGGGTGTCCGGGTCGACGAGGACGTCCGAGGCGGTGAAGCCGCCGAGGACCACGCCGCGGTCGTGTGCCGCCCGCACCGCGCGGGCCACTCCGCGGAAGACGGTGAGGAAGATCCGCAGGTAGTGCCGGGACCGCTCGACGTCGAAGCCCGGCCGTGTCAGCGGGTCGAGTCGGCGCAGCAGCGGTTCGAGGCCCACCCCTTCGACGAACTCCTCGGCGATGTAGTGGTGTTCCCCGTGCTGGAACTTCGCGACGGGAGCCGGATAGGAGCCGGTGGCGGCCAGTAGGTTCAGGAACATCCACTCACGTCCGAGGAGCTCCACCGCGTCGAGGCCCGGCCGCGGATCGCCGTCGGTGTGCGGGCGGGCCTCCTTGAGCAGCACCTTCCGGTCCTCGTGCTCGGTGTCCTCGGCCGTGTGGACGCCCCTGTCGTGGGAGGGCCGGATCGTGCCGGTCACCCGGAAGCGACCCCCGAGCAGGCCGCCCCCCGCGTCCTCCTCGGCCGGCTTCCAGTCGTCGAACGGCCAGGGCGCCGGGGCGTCGGGCAGCGGGCGCCCGAGGACGTCGACGGTGCGCGCATCGCGGAACGGCCCGTGGCGGAAGTACAGCGCCCTGCTGTTGCGGTAGCGCACGGCCGACGCGACGTACGGGCCCTCCACCCCCTCCAGCAGGCGGTCCAGAGCGGCCAGGCGGGTCCTGAACTCCCCGTCGTCGTGCGGGTAGACGATCGCGAGCGGGCCGCCGCCCGGGAAGACGGCCCCGGAGTGGAGCGCGGCGAGGACGGTGGGATCGAGAGCGATCTCGAAGTCGGTGCCGTGGGTCGTCAGGTGCCGGATCAAGGACGCGGCGACGCCACGCGCCTCGCGGAGGCCCGCCGATACGTGGATCTGCCAGCCCTGCTCCGGCGGGGCCGGGTCGTGCCGGTGACTCCACCGGATGCCCCTGCGGACGAACAGGGCCCGTGTTCCCGCGTCGAACCCGGCGAGGAAGTGGTCCGGGTCCGGCTCGTGGAAGACATCGAGCGGGTCAAAGAAGAGCGTGTCGCTCCACGTGAACGGGGAGCGGGGGACCCGGCGTTCGTTGTGCATCTCAGCTGTCGGCCTCTGTGATCGTGGGAACGACGGGATCCGTGCGCGGGCGCGGGGGAGCGCCCCCGCACGGATTCGTCGGGTCGGTTCAGGCTCCCGGGCAGCGCTGAGCCACCCGGTTCACCTCCTCGAAGGGTCGAATGCGCGGGACGCGCGGCGGGAGAAGGACTGGCGCCTGCCGATCGGCACCTCCGACTCAACGCCATCCGCCCCCTCCCGCACATGGGCGCCGCCCCCGCATATTCCCCGCCCCCGACCCACCTGCGAATGGTGGTGGTACGCCCTCTCCCGCCCCGGTCCGTAGCGTGGTAAGGAACGGCCCTACCGAGGGTTGAGCCCTCGGCGCAGACCCGAAGGGTTCTGCCGTCGGGCGCAGGGCGGGGGCGCTCGATAGAATTTCTGCTGAGGAAGGGGGCGCCGGATGGGCGCGGACCTGAGCCAGTACACGGGCCGGCCCTCCGGGCTGGTCGGCAAGCAGATCGCCGGGTACAAGGTCGAGCGCATGATCGGCCGAGGCGGCATGGCCGTCGTCTACTGCGCCAAGGACCTGCGCCTGGACCGCACGGTCGCGATCAAGCTGATCGCCCCCGAGCGGGCCCGCGACGAGACCTTCCGGCGCCGGTTCACCCACGAGTCGAGGGTGGCCGCCTCGATCGAGCACCCCCACATCGTGCCGATCTTCGAGGCCGGCGAGACCGACGGTGTCCTCTACATCGCCATGCGCTACGTACCCGGGCTGGACCTGCGGGGCCTGCTGGACCGGGAAGGCCCCCTCCCCGTCCCGACCGCCCTGCGGATCGCCGCCCAGGTGGCGTCCGCCCTCGACGCCGCCCACGACCACGACCTGGTGCACCGGGACGTCAAACCCGGCAACATCCTGGTCGCGGCGGGACCCGACCGGGAGCACCCGGAGCACATCTACCTGACGGACTTCGGCCTGACGAAGAAGTCCCTGTCGCTGAGCGGGTTCACCACGGCCGGGGAGTTCGTCGGCACCCTCGACTACATGGCGCCCGAGCAGATCGCCGGCCGGCCGGTGGACGGCCGGTGCGACCTCTACAGCCTGGCCTGCGTCGTCTACGAGACCCTCGCCGGCGGGCCGCCCTTCGTGCGCGAGGAGGACGCGGCCCTGCTGTGGGCGCACCAGTACGACGCGCCGCCGCCCCTGACCGAGCGGCGGCCGGACATCGCCCCCGCCGCCGACGAGGTGCTCGCCAAGGCCCTGGCCAAGGTCCCCGAGGACCGATACGGATCCTGCCTGGAGTTCGTGGCGGCCCTGCGGGCCGCCACCGCGGACGGCCCCCGGCCGGACCACAAACCCCGGCGCACCACGGAGGTGGTGGCCACACCGCCTCCGGAGCCCCCCGAATGGGCCCTGCCCGTCTTCCGCAGCCCGGCCGGCCTCGTCTGGTCCCCGTAGTGGCGTGACCGCAAAGGTTCACCAGGTCACGGCGCCCCACACCTTGACGGTCACAGCACCTGACCCGACGGCAAGTGCCGCGCCGGGCGTCGCGACGGGGCGAACGTTGCCTGACGCGGCACTAGGGTCTATATCGAGTTGCCCCGCGGCGTCGCGACGCCCGGCACGCACCCTCGGCGCACGAGCCACATGCCCCAGTAGCTCCGCTACGAGGACATCCGTCCCGCACGCCGAGGGCACGCACCGAACGCCGCTCCTTGCTCCACGGGGCAACTCGATACAGACCCTAGAAGCCGAGCAGCGACTGCTCGGCCCAGATGGTCTTGCCGACGGTGGCGTGCCGGGTTCCCCAGCGCTGGGCCAGTTGCGCCACCAGCAGCAGACCACGCCCGCCCTCGTCGAAGGTCCGGGCCCGCCGCATGTGCGGGGCCGTGCTGCTCGCGTCGGAGACCTCGCAGATCAGGGTGTCCTTCTCGTGGATCAGCCGCAGCTGGATGGGCGGCTCGCCGTACCGGATGGCGTTGGTGACCAGTTCGCTGACCAGCAGTTCGGTGACGAAGGAGGCCTCCTCCAGCCCCCACGTCGCCAGCTGGTCCGTGGTCCGCCGGCGGGCCTGGGAGACGTCGGAGGGATCCGAGGTCAGGTCCCACACGACGACCTTGTCGGCGTGCAGGGCCCGCGTCCGGGCCACGAGCAGGGCCACGTCGTCATCGGGACGGTGGGTCAGCAGGGCCGTCAGGACCCGGTCGCAGACCGTGTCCAGCGTGGAGGCGGGCTGCGCCAGCGCGGCGAACATCGTGTCCAGGGCCTCGTCGATGTCCCGCTCGCGGGGCTGGAGCAGCCCGTCCGTGTAGAGGGTCAGCACGCTGCCCTCGGGAAGGTCTACGTCGAGCGTCTCGAAGGGCAGGCCGCCCAGGCCCAGCGGCGGGCCGGCCGGCACGTCCAGGAGGTACACCGAACCCTCGGGGGAGACCACCGCCGGCGGCGGGTGACCGGCCCGGGCGAGCGTGCAGTGCCGGGTGACCGGGTCGTAGACCACGTACAGGCACGTCGTACCGATGCCGCCGGCGCTCTCGTCGACGGCCTCCCGGCCGCCCTCGTCGGCGGACAGGTGGATGATCAGGTCGTCGAGGTGGGTGAGCAGCTCGTCGGGCGGCAGGTCGACGTCTGCCAGCGTGCGTACGGCGGTGCGCAGCCGGCCCATCGTCGCCGAGGCGCGGATACCGTGTCCGACGACATCGCCCACGACCAGGGCCACCCGCGCGCCGGAGAGCGGGATCACGTCGAACCAGTCGCCGCCGACACCCGCCTCGGTACCGGCCGGAAGGTAGCGGGAGGCCGTCTCCAGCGCGGGGTGGTCGGGCAGCGTCTGCGGGAGCAGACTGCGCTGAAGCGTCATGGTGCTGGTGTGCTCCCGCGTGGACCGGTGCGCCGCATGGATGCTCGTGGCCGCCCTGCCCGCGAGCTCCTCGGCCAGCGTCAGGTCCTCCGGCAGGAAGGGCTCCCGGCTCCCGCGGCGGCCGAAGACGGCCACGCCGAAACTGATGCCGTCGGATTGCATCGGCACCACCATCATCGAATGGGCCCCGTGCGCACCGATCCAGGCGGCCGCCGGGTCGCGCGCCATCCACGCCGCGACCGCCGGGGCGGTCGTCGCGTACACGGCGCCACGGCCCGAGGCCAGACATTCGGCGGGCGGCGACAGCGGCGCGTAGACGGCCGTCTCACCGACGGCGACCCGCCCCTCGGAGCTGCCTTCGACGGCCGACCGCACCGCCGTACGGCACACGGTGACCGGACCCGGCGGCGGGCCGGAGGAGTGGCCGTTGCCGCGCGGCAGAGGGTCGAGCAGGTCGACGACCGCGAAGTCGGCGAGCCGGGGGACCGCCACGTCGGCGAACTCCTGCGCGGTACGGGTGCTGTCCTCGGTCGTCCCGATGCGCGCGTCGGCGGCGTCCGGAAGGATCATCTGCTGCGTCTCGACCTCGGCCCCGGTCCGGTCGTGCGCGGCGAGGCACACGGCGCGCACGACACCGTCCCGGTCCCGCAGCGGGGCCACCGACGTCGCCCAGCCGTGCTCCGCGCTGACCCCGGTGGCACGGACGAAGGCTTCCATGTGCTGCGGTTCCCCGGACTCCAGCGCCAGGCGCATCCTGTGTTCGGTCTCCTCGCTCACCGGGTCGGGGGCGATCTCCGGCAGGCGCAGCCCGAGCATCTCGGATTCCGTGAGGGACAGCGTGCGCTCCATGCCCGCGTTCGCCCGTACCAGGCGCAGATCGGCGTCGAACACCGCCAGAAAGCAGGGGGACTGGGAGAACGACCACTCGTGCAGCGGATCGCCCCACGCGGAGCCGTCACCGCCCCGCCCGCCCGCCACCGCGGACACCACGTACCACGTGGTGTTCCCGCCGGTGGACGTCCAGCGGTGTGCCAGCAGCCCCTGTTCGAGTCGGCTGCCGTCCCGGTGGCGCAGCGCCACGGTGCCGCTCCACCGCTCCTGCTCGGGCGGGATCCGGCGCGCCTCGTCGCCGACGCCATCGGCCAGCAGGAACCCGGCGGGCCGCCCCACCACCTCGGCGGATGTGTAACCGAGCAGCTGAGTGGCGCCTTCGCCCCACTCGGTCACGATGCCCCGCTCGTCGACGGCGGCCGTCGCCGTGTACGCGGGCCGCCAGCGGGCATCGGTCTGCTCCGGCCGCTCACCGGGAGGGGTGGGAAGTCGCTCCATCGCCGCTCATCTCGCCCTCGCTAGATCCGTCACCGCTGTCCCACGGGACCTGCACGGCCAGGGGCCTCACTGACAAGCATCATCCGCCGGGGCAAGGAGCACCAACGCAGTGCTGCCGGCAGAGGCGCCCGGCCGGCCGGTGCGCCAGCACGAGGGCCAGGAGCGCGTCGTCCGCCCGCCACACCATCGCGCGGCGGCGTCCGCCGAGGACGGGCGGCCGGAGGCCGAGGACTACGACGCGACGCGGCGCGGGGCCGCGCCGAAGACGGAGCTCCGGTCCGCCGACCGGTCACGAAGCTCCCTGCACGACGGATCATCGGGGGCCTCCGCTCCGGATGGCGATTCGGCCCTGCTTTTCCGCAGGACGGTCGATTGCCACCCTGCCCGGGGCGGGGAAAGGGCCGTAGTCCCGGCCATTCGTCACTTGACAGAAGGCGGAACCGCGGGGAAAGGCGGTTTGGCGCAGGCGCTGCCGCGTGCGCCCGCGGACGTCAAGTCACGCATTCCAGTGGCCTGACGCCCGCACCTGAACCGAGGTGTATTCGACGTACGCCTTCACCGGAAATCCCGGAGGCCGGTTTCGCATCGGATGGAGAATCGTCGTGTTCGAGTGTTCCTGGATCCGCGGTGTCGTTCTGACCGCAGTCGCCGTGACCCTGGTGGGCAGCGGCATCGGCCTGCTGGCGTCCTCGATGGCCGCCCCCGTCACAGCCCCGCGACCGGCAGTCCTGCTCCTTCCCCTGGACGGCGCGGGCGCCGTTCACACGGGGTATTCCACGGTGACCGTCCAGACTCCGGATTTCGAGGAGGAAAGGGACCTGAAGTCGAGACCCAGGCCGGGCGGGTGAAAAGCTCAGGTCGCCGCCACCGTCCGGAGTTTCGTGGGCCGCCCGGAAGCGGGCCCCGCCACCCGATGTGCCGAGGCCGGCCCGGGGCCGGGCCGGCCTTGAGGGCTGGATCAGGCAGCCTGGTCGGCGGTGGTGGGGGCCGGGGTGCGGTGGGAGGCGGTGGCGAGGAGCCGTTGCCGCCGGGGGCCGCCCGGGACGCGGTGCAGGCCGTACGAGCCGGGCTCGCGGGCTTCGCCGGCCAGGTGCTTGATGATGCCCTGGCAGATGAACTCCTTGAGCTTCGCGCCGGGGCGGCCGGCGACGTGGAACCAGAGCGCGACATCGCTGCGGCGGGCGACCTGGAAGATGCCCGCACGGCGCCCGAGGCTGATGCACTGGCCCGCGAACACCGCGTTCAGAGGCGCGGGCCGCTCGCCCGCGATCCGGCTGAGCACCGTGTCGGCGGCCCGCGCGCCCAGCGGAATCGCCGCCTGGCAGCTCATCCGCAGGGGCAGCCCCGAGGGGGCCGCAGAGTCCCCGGCCGCGACGATGCGGTCGTCGTCCACGCTGGTCAACGTCTCGTCCGTGAGCAGACGACCCTCAGCGTCGGTGCTCAGCCCACTGCGGACGGCCAGGTCCGGCACGCCGAAGCCGGCCGTCCAGATGGTCACCTCGCTGGGCAGTCCGCGGCCGTCACCGAGACGCACGGCGCCACGGGTCACGGCCGCCACCTTCGCGCCCGGGCCTTCCAGCACGGTCACACCGAGCCGGGCCAGCCGTCCGGCGACCGAGCGGCGGCCCCGGGCATGCAGATACGGCCCGAGCACCCCGCCGCAGACCAGGGTCACCGTCCGGCCCTGCTCCGCCAGTTCGGCGGCGGTCTCGATGCCGGTCGGCCCGCCCCCGACCACCGTCACCGCCGCCGTCGCGGGCGCGGCGGCCAGGACCGGCCGCAGCCGCTGCGCCTCCTCCAGGCTGTTGATCGGATAGGCGAACTCCGCGGCTCCGGGCACCCCCGGGTCGGCGCTGCCGCTGCCCACGGCGTAGACCAGGTAGTCGTAAGCGGCGGTGCCGCCCGACGCCAGCGCCACGCGGCGCGCTGCCGCGTCGATCTCCGTCACACTGTCGACCAGCAGGCGGACACCCCTGCCCAGGACCTTCGCGTACTCGACGACCGCGTCGTGGGAGCCGCCCACCAGCTGGTGCAGGCGGATCCGCTCCACGAAGTCCGGGCGCGGGTTGATCAGCGTCACGGTCACGTCGGCGTGCTGCGTCAGGCGGTCGGCTGCCATGACGCCGGCGTATCCGCCGCCGATCACGACGACTTCGGTGTTCTCGGCCATGGTGGGCTCCCCGTGCTCTCGTTGTCGGCTTCCGGGCACAAGACACCGGTGCCCCGTCCGCTGTGACAAGGGCATTGGTGTGACCTGCGGCACACCGGGCCGTCCGCCTTCGCTCAGCGCAGTACGGCCGCCAGCAGGTCGGCGCCCAGCGCCGTCAGGTCGGGCAGGCTGAGGGTGTAGCGGACGTACCGGCCGCGCCGGCGGGCCGTGAGCAGACCGGCGCGGCGCAGCACGGCGAGATGGCGGGACACCTCCGGCGGTGACAGTTCCCAGGCGTGGGCCAGCTCTCGGGTGGTGTGCGGGCCGCGGGCCAGGGTGCGCAGCAGCCGTAGCCGTACGGGATGCGACAGCGCCTCCAGCCGGAGGGTGACCGTTTCCAGCGACACCGGCTCCGACGGGCTCGGCTCGGCCACCGGGTACTGCACCACCGGCTGCCATCCGGGGGCGTGCACCACCGCCAGGTGGGGGCTGCCGAAGACGCTGGGTATGAAGGTGACTCCGGTGCCGTGGGCGGCCGTCGCCTTGTCCAGGAGCTTGTCCACGACGATGCAGTCGCCGTCCGGAGCCAGCGAGACCGCGCCGGAGACGGATGCGAGCGCCGTTCCCACGCCCTCGCGCCTCAGCAGGTCGTTCTTCACGCGCAGGTCGGTGGCGAGGCGTACGGCGACGTCCGCCCAGGCGGCGTCGAAGAAGGACTCGGCGCACTGTTCGAGGGTGTCGCGCACCCGCGCCCGTACGGCGGCCGGATCCGCCAACAGGCCTTCCGCGAAGGCCTCCTGGTGCACGCCGCGGGCCTGCGCCAGATCCAGGGCGCGCTCCCGCGCGGTCGCGTCGGTCAGCGGTGACGGCGCCCCGAACCGGACCCGGTTGCTGCCGCAGGTGGTGACGAGCGCCGCGGTCACGTACCGCTCGTCGCCGATCCGGTCCACCTCGTCCAACTCCTCCGCGAGGGTCTGCCGGGGCCGCGGGGGAAGCAGGAAGTCGGCCTGCGAGGAACGCCAGAGGAAATCGGCCTCCTGCAGGCGCTCGGCCAGCTCCGGCCGCATCCCGTCCCAGACCTCCCCGGCCCAGTCGGCGAACTGGGGATGATGCCCCGGCTCCGCCAGCACGTGCAGCATCGCGGTCAGTTCGGCCAGCGGGGAGGCGGCGAACCGCAGCCGTCCGGACGGCAGTCCGCCGATGTCGATCCTCAACGTCACGCGCTCAGCATCGCCGACCGCACGTCCCGCGGTGACACCGGGTTGACGAAGTCCGTCAACCCACGTGCCCGGCCCTGTTGCCGCCCGCACGTTGACGCCATGGAAACCATCTCCACGATCCGGCCGCGCGCCCTCGTCCGCGCCTCCGGAGGCCCCCGCTATGCCGTCGCCCTGGCCGTGGACGCGCTCGGCACCGGCCTGCTGCGGCCCTTCCTGCTGCTCTACGGGGTGATGGTGCTGCGGCTGTCCGCGCCGGCCACCGGCATCGCCATGACGGCGGGCATCGTCGTCGGCCTGGTGTGCATGCCCGCGGTGGGCCGCTGGCTGGACCGGGGCGCACGCAGCACGGTCGTGGCCGCGTCGATGCTGGTGCGGGCACTGGGCGTGGCGCTTCTGCTGGCCACCCCGGCCGGACACGTCTGGCTGTTCGCGACGGCCGCGCTCGTCCTCGGCGTCGGCAACCAGGCCTGGCCCGCCGCCCACGCGGCCCTCGTGGCCACCGTCGCCCACGGCCGGGAACGCGACACCGCCCTCGCGGCGGGCCGCGCCCTGCGCAACGCCGGCCTGGGCGCCGGCGCGCTCCTCGCCACCGCCTGCCTGGCGGGCGGCGCCACCGCACTGCGGGCGATGGCGGTCGCCACCGGCATCGCCTACCTCACGGCGGCGGTCCTGGCGTGGTCGGTCCACCTGCGGGCGCGCCCGGCCGCGACCCCGGCCGAGGACGGGACCGGGACGGGGCCCGGGCCCCGGATGCCCGCCCTCCTGGCCGCCAACGTGGTCTACGCCTTCTGCCTCAATGTCCCCGAAATCGCGCTCCCCCTG
This sequence comes from Streptomyces sp. NPDC060232, assembly GCF_042726555.1. NCBI lineage: Bacteria > Bacillati > Actinomycetota > Actinomycetes > Kitasatosporales > Streptomycetaceae > Streptomyces > Streptomyces sp. NPDC060232. Next base: position 43,469 of record NZ_JBHXAG010000001.1, read on the forward strand.
GTGCTGGTGACGCAGTTGCACGCCTCCCCGGTGTGGTCGGCGGCCGTCTTCGTGGCCAACACGGTGCTCGTGGTCACCCTCCAGGTCCCGGTCACCGTCCTGATGTCCCGCTTCCCCCGGCGGACCGTGCTGTCTGTCGCCGGAGTGGTGCTCGCCGCGTCCTACCTCGGCTTCCTCGCGGCCGCCTCCCTGGGATCCGGCTGGGCCGCCCCGGCCGTCGCCGCGGTCTCCGTCGTCTGCACCATCGGCGAGATCATCTACGCCGGCAGCGCCACGGCGCTGGTCACCGCCCTCGCCCCGGCCCACGTCCTCGGGCGCGCCCTCGCCCGCTTCGAGCTCTCCACGGGCTTCGGCCTCGCCGTCTCCCCGGCGGTCATCACCGCACTGGCACCCCACGGCCCGGGCGCGCTCTGGGGCGGGCTCGCCGGTGCGACGCTGCTGTCCGCCTCCGCCGTCGCCGCGGAGAAGGACGCAACGGAGAAGGACCGGACCGAGAAGGACCGGACCGAGAAGGACCGGGAGGCGCGCCTCAGCCGGAGGTGACGGCCCGTTCCGGCAGGCTTCCTCGTCCCGGCGGGCACCCCGGTCGGCCCGGCGCTGCTCGGACTCGCCGCCTCCTGCGGCCTCTCGTACGCCGGCCGGGTGCGCAAGGGGCAGGGGGGCCGACGTCCTGGTCAGTCGATGCGGCGGGCCCCCGCCGACGGCACGGCCTCCAGCACGGCCGGCGTCCCGAAGCCCGCCGCCGCGAAGGCGGCCGTCACGGCCCGGGCCACGGAAGCGGCCGCCGCGGCCGGGACCAGGGCGATCACGGAGCCGCCGAAGCCGCCACCGGTCATCCGGGCGCCCAGGGCACCGGCGGCGACCGTGGCCTCCACCGCGAGGTCGGTCTCCGGGCACGAGACGCGGTAGTCGTCCCGGAGGGAGGCGTGTCCGGCCGTCAACAGCGGCCCCAGAGACTCCGGTTCACCCGCCGCGAGGCGGTCGACGGCCCGGCCGACCCGGGCGTTCTCGGTGACCACGTGCCGGACCAGCGGCGCGAGGTCTTCGGGCAGCCCGGCGAGGGCGCCGGGCAGCTCCACCTCGGAGAGGTCCCGCAGGGCGGTCAGCCCCAGCAGCCCCGCCGCCCGCTCGCACCCCGCGCGCAGCGCCGCGTACGCCCCGTCGGCGAGGTCGTGCGCGACCCGGGTGTCGAGCACCAGCAGGCGCAGCCCGTGCCCGGTGAGGTCGAAGGGGACCTGCCGGACCTCCAGGCTGCGGCTGTCGAGGTGCAGGGCGCTGCCCTCGGCGCAGCAGACCGACGCCATCTGGTCCATCACCCCGCAGGGCACGCCGGCGAAGGCGTTCTCGGCGTGCTGCGCCACGCGCGCCAGCTCCGGCCGCGACAGCCGCAGCGCGTACAGCTCGTCGTACGCGACGGCGAGCGCGCACTCCAGGGCCGCGGAGGAGGACAGGCCGGCGCCCGTCGGCACGGTGCTGTCCAGGTGCACGTCGGCGCCGCCGACGGGCAGGTCCCGCTCCCGCAGCGCCCAGACCACCCCGGCCGGGTACCGGGCCCAGCCTGACACCGAGCCGGGGGCGAGGTCCGCCACCGCGAGCTCGGTGACCCGGCCGTCGCCCTGGGCGCTGTGCAGGCGCAGCAGCCCGTCGTCGCGGCGGCCGGCTGCCAGCACGGTGGTCTGCGGCAACGCCATCGGGAGGGCGAAGCCGTCGTTGTAGTCGGTGTGCTCGCCGATCAGGTTGACCCGGCCCGGGGCCGCCCAGACTCCGTCGGGGGCGCGGCCGTGGAGGTGTTCGAACTCCCGGCGCACGGCCGCGGCTTCCGCCGCGGGCCCGGTCACAGGGCCTCCCGCAGCCGCCGCGCCGCCGCCTCGGGCGCGACGTCGTTCATGAAGGCGTCCATGCCGGCTTCGGTCCCGGCCGTGTACTTGAGCTTGTCGGCGCTGCGCCGGATCGTGAACAGCTCCAGGTGCAGGGCGAGTTCCCCGCCCCCGACGAGCGGGGCCTGGTGCCAGGCCGCGATGTAGGGGGTGGGTGCGGCCGCCGGCCCGAAGAGCCGGTCGAAACGGCGCAGAAGGTCCAGGTACAGGCCGGGGAACTCGGCGCGCTCCGCCTCGGTGAGCCCGGTCAGATCGGGGACCCTGCGGTGCGGGTGGAGGTGGACCTCGTACGGCCAGCGCGCGGCGTACGGGACGAAGGCGGTCCAGTGCTCTCCGGCGAGGACCACGCGTTCCGTAGCCGCGCGGGCTTCCGCGAGGATGTCCTCGAAGAGGTTGCGTCCGGTGCGGGCGCGGTGCGCGGCCGCGGCGGCGAGGTGCTTGGCGGTGCGCGGGGTGGTGGTGGAGAAGGCGTAGATCTGGCCGTGCGGATGGGCCAGTGTCACGCCGATCTCCGCGCCGCGGTTCTCGAAGCAGTACACCTGCCGTACACCGGGGCGGGCGGACAGGACGGCGGTGCGGTCGGTCCAGGCGTCCAGGACCAGCCGGGCCCGCTGCTGCGTGAGGTCGGCGAAGGCGGCGCCGTGCTCCTGGGTGTAGCACACGACCTCGCAGCGGCCCGCTTCTCCGGCGAGGGAGGGGAAGCGGTTCTCGAAGACGGCCACCTCGTAGTCGGCGGCCGGGATCTCGCTCTGCCGGCCGTCCCGGGAGGGGCAGAGCGGGCAGGCGTCGGCGGGCGGGTGGTAGGTACGGGACTGCCGGTGGGCGGCGATGGTGACCCAGTCGCCGGTGGCGGGATCCCGGCGCAGTTCGGGGGCGCTCTCGAACGGCTCCAGCGGACGCCGGTCCTCGGCCCCGCGGTCCCGGCCGGGTGCGCTGTCGTAGTAGATGAGCTCGCGGCCGTCCGCGAGCTCGGTGACGGTCCTGTGCACGTGCACGTCCTCGCCTGTCTCGTCAGGGGTGACGGCCGGGGCCGACGCGTCCTCGATCATACGGCCGTCCGGGGCGGTCCGGCCGTTTGCCCCCCGCCCGAAGGGGCAGGCGCAGTGCGCGGGCGGGCCGGGAGGGAGGCCGTCCGCTATCTCACCGTGGAAGGGATGTGACGAGGATGAGGGTGGCTTTTCTCGTGGCGCCGGAAGGCGTGGAGCAGATCGAGCTGGAGCGGCCGTGGCAGGCCGTGGCGGACCAGGGCTGGCAGCCGCGTCTCGTGTCGACCCAGAGCGGCGAGATCCAGGCGTTCCATCACCTCGACAAGGCGGACACCTTCCCGGTCGACGACGTGGTCGGCGCCTGTGGACCGGACGACTACGACGCACTGGTGCTGCCGGGCGGTGTCGCCAACCCCGACGCCCTGCGCATGGACGAGGGCGCGGTCGACTTCGTACGGGGCTTCTTCCGCAGGGGCCGGCCGGTGGCGGCGATCTGCCACGCCGCCTGGACGCTCGTCGAGGCGGACGTGGTGCGGGACAGGACCGTGACGTCCTGGCCGAGCCTCGCCACCGACCTGCGCAACGCCGGCGCCACCTGGGTCGACGAAGAGGTACGGGTCTGCCGGGCGGCGCCCGGCACGCTGGTCACCAGCCGCAGGCCCGGCGACCTCGACGCCTTCTGCACCGCCTTCGTCAAGGAGTTCGGCACGGGACCGGCCGCGGAGGCTTCGTCCGCGGAGGCTTAGCCCGCAACGGGTCCGTCCGGCCCCTGACGGACCCTCGGTGCGGGCCCGGGCGGCGGGCTGTGACGGGAGGTGGACCGTCGACGAGGCCGGCGGCATGCCCGCGGTGCCCGACCGGCCCCGCGTCATACCGGCCACACCGCCCCGCACCTACGGCGGCAGGCCGGCGCAGGCCGCCGCCGACTGGGCCGAACGCCTGCCCGAGGACGCCCTGGCCCTGGACCTGGAGGGCCGGATCATCTTCGTGGACGGCACCGCCGCGGACCTGCTCGGCCGGACCTCCGGCCAGTTGCTGGGGACATGGCCCTGGCAGTCCCTGCCCTGGCTGGACGCACCCCTGGCCGAGGACCGCTACCGGTCCGCAGTCCTCAGCCGCGAGCCGGTCGAGTTCACGGCCCTGCGCCCACCGGACATCGCGTTGCCTTTCCAGCTCTATCCGGACTTCAGCGGCATCAGCGTCCGCGTCACCCGCCCCGCCCGGCACGTGGAGACGGTGCGGTCCGACCCGCCCGCGGACAGGCCCGTCCCGCGCACCGGCCGGATCCACCAGCTCCTGCACCTCGCGGCCGCCATGACCGAGACGGTCACCGTCCGCGACGTCGTCGAGCTGGTCGCCCACCAGGTCCTGCCCGCGTTCGGAGCCGACGCCCTCGTCCTGTCGGCCGCCGACGCGGGCCGCCTCAAGATCACCGGGTACCACGGGTACGATCCCGCGACCATCGAACAGCTCGACGGCCTGCCCCTGGGCACCGGGCTGACCCCCGCCGGGCAGGTACTGGCCGACGGTGTGCCCGCCTTCTTCGCCGACCCCGCAGCGATGGCCCGCGCGCACCCCGGCGCAGCACGGATCAGCGGCAAACAGGCCTGGGCGTTCCTGCCGTTGACCATCTCAGGCCGCCCGGTGGGCTGCTGCATCCTCTCCTACGAGCGGCCGCACGACTTCACCGCGGACGAGCGGGCCGTCCTCACCTCCCTGGCCGGGCTGATCGCCCAGGCCCTGGACCGGGCCCGGCTGCACGACGCGGCGCACGACCTCGCCCACGGCCTCCAGCAGGCCCTCCTCCCGCACACCCTGCCCCGCGGTGCCGGGCCTGCAGGCCGCCGCCCGCTACCTGCCCGCAGGCCACGGCATGGACATCGGAGGCGACTTCTACGATGTCATCGCGCTGGACGCCACCACCGTCGCGGCCGTCATCGGCGACGTCCAGGGGCACAACGTCGCCGCCGCCGCCCTCATGGGGCAGGTCCGCACCGCCATCCGCGCCGCCGCGGGCGCACCGCCCGGCGCGGTCCTGGCCCGCACCGGCCGCCTCCTGGCGGGTCTGGACACCGAACTGCTCGTGTCCTGCCTCTACGTCCACATCGACCTCGCGAGCCGGTGCGCGACCATGGCGAGCGCCGGGCACCCGCCGCCGCTGGTCCACGCCCCGGGAACCCCGCCGCGGCGCGTGGACCTCGACCTCTGCCCGCTGCTCGGCATCGGCGCCGACACCCCGTGCCCCCGAAACCCGCCTGGAGCTGGCCCCGGGGACCCTGCTCACCTTCTACACCGACGGGCTGGTCGAGAAGCCCACCGCGGCCGGCGTCGACGCCGAGCGTGGCACCGACGAACTCGCCGCGGTCCTCGCCGAGAACGACGGGGCGGATCTGGACGACCTCATCGAAGGCGCTCCTGCCCGGTACCGGCGCGGCGGCCGTGCACACGGACGACATCGCGCTGCTCCTCCTGCGTCTGTGACCGCGGGAGGAGCGGCGGCAGCCGCCCGGGTGCCCGGCGCCCGGCGGCTACAGGTACGGGTCGAAGGGGATGCCCGCCGGCTTGGCCTCCGCCAGGTGGGAGGCGAAGGAGCCGTCCTTCAGACCGAAGTGCGCGCTGCCGAAGTCGGCCTGGCTGAGCTTGTCCCGGAGCCCGGCCGGGTATCCCGACCAGCCGACGAGCGTGGGGTACTGCCAGGTCCCGCGGTGGTTCTCCGGGGGTTCGTCGTTGGTGTTCGCCGCGCGGAAGCAGTGGGTGCCGATGCCGTCCTTGTGGTAGACGATCTTGGGATGGGTGCCGTCCCAGCGGATCCGGTCGCGCGCGTGGATCTCGAAGTCACCGTGCGCGGAGGTGGCGACGTACGTGGCCTCGCCGCCCTGGATCCAGACCACCACATGCTCCCAGTCGTGGCGGTGGCCGCCGAGGCTGATGCCGGGGATCGCCTGGTCCTTCTCGAAGTAGAGCGCGTAGACCACGGCGCACCAGCCGTTGTTGCACTTCCAGCGCGAGTATCCGTTGGTGTTGGCGAGGTCCGAGGCGTCCCGGCAGTTGCCGTCGAGGGCTCCGGTGGGCTTCAGCCCGCCGTTCAGCACCCCGCTCGGGCCTATGGCAGGTGTCGGATAGCAGCCGTCGGTGTCGTAGTCGTAGGCGGGCTGGAAGGTCCGCTCGATCTCCTCGGCCTGGCCGGGCAGCGCCGGGGGCGGAGCCGCGAAGGCCACCTGCGGGACGCCGACGACGAGCGCGAGGGCGGCGCCGGCGACGACGAGGGATCTCCGGATGCGACGGTTGGTCCGCACAACAGGCCTCCTGGCCGGTCGGGTTCGGGGGTGGCGGGCCGGAGACGGCCACCGCCGACCGACACGCCCGGAGCATCATTCGCGAACCGGGTCGGCACGGCAAGGGTCCGCGCAGCGTCTGCTTCATGCGCGGTGAACCCGAACTCCCTGCCAGAATGGGAGAGTTGATGAAATGTCAGAAATGGCGGCGGCGGGGGAGCCGGGGCGTGGGTGCGGCTCCCGTCGCGCACGACAGGTCCGCCCCCGTGAGCGGGGGCGGACCACAGTCGCGGCCGGGAGCCGTCACACGGTCACAGGCCGACCGTGTTCATGAGGATGATGGCCGCGAGGTTCAGCAGGATGACGGTGACCACGATGCCGACCGAGATCCAGGCCTTGCGCGATTCGTCCATGGGCGCAGGTCACCTCCCGACGGGGACGCGCCGCCGCGCGGCGGTCCGGCAGCCGGCCGGCGGCCCGGCCGGCCTCCTTCCATGATGACCCCGCCCCCTGCGCGGCACACGTCCTGCGCCCCTGTGCGTCAGGCCGCGACCCAGGCCGCCGTCCTGCCGAGGACGGCCGCGCCGTCCAGGTCCGTCAGCTTGGTCCCGGTGAAGTCGCGGGCCCACGGGGTCCCTGGCCTCTCAGCGGCTGCGCTGCCAGGCCGGGCGGCGGCGGGAGGTGCCGCGCGGTCTGCGGAGCCTGCGGCCGGACGGGGCCGACGGGGCCAGTGCGAACGTCACCGTGATGTGCGCGCCCCCCAGCGGGCCGCGGGTGATGCGCATCGAGCCGCCCGTGGCCGTCGCCGCCCGCTGCGCGATGTCCAGGCCCAGTCCGGTGGACCCGGTGCTGCTCCCGCGGGACAGGGCCCGGTCCGGTTCGGGGATGCCGGGGCCGCCGTCCTCCACGACCAGCTCCACGGCCTGGGCCGTACGCACCACTTGGACGCCGAACGGGGTCCCCGGCGCGGTGTGCCGGAAGATGTTGCCGATCAGCGCGTCCACGACGGCGGCGATGTCGTCGTCGGAGAGGCTGACGGCCGTGGGCTCCTGGGTCAGGTCGAGGGTGCAGCAACGGTTCTGCTGTTCCGCCAGCACCGACCAGAAGGCCGTGCGGCGGCGTACGACGTCGGCCGCCTCGCAGCGCGGGCCGGAGGCCCCCGTAGCGGCGGGCGCCTTGCCCCCGGCCGGCTCCGTGCCGAGCAGGCCCTGGCCCATGGGGCCCACGGCCAGCGGGGTGCGCGCCGCGGCGATGATCGCCTGGAGCTCCGTCTCCAGCTCGCCGACGGCCGCCTCCACCCTGGCCGACTCCGGCGTGCCGGCCATCCGCTCCGACGCCAGGTGCAGGGCGGTCAGCGGGGTCCGCAGCCGGTGGGACAGGTCTGCGACCATTTCGCGTTCGACGGCGAGCAGCTCGGTCATCCGGTGGGCCATCGCGTTGAAGGCGATGCCCGCGTCGCGCAGCTCCCGCGGGCCCATGGGGTCCACGCGCGTGTCCAGATCGCCCTGGCCCAGCGCCTGCGACGCCTGCGCCAGCCGCTTCGAGGACCGGACGACCTTCGCGCCGAGGCGGTCGGCGACCAGGACGGAACCGCCGACCAGCCCCACCGCGAGGAAGAGCATGACCGCCCACGATTCCCTGACCCCGCGGGTGAGTTCCGCCTCGGGGACGAAGTTCTCGATGACGGCGACCTGGTCGCCGGGGAGCACCACCGGCTGCAGGCAGATCCAGCCGTTCGGGATCTCCTGGGAGATGGACTCGCGGCCCTGCTGGGCCCGTTGGAGCAGCGCCGCCGGGGCCTTGGAGGTGCCGAGGGCCCCCGAGCCGGGCAGGTGGACGACCAGGTGCTCGGCCGCGTCCAGGCTCGCAGCCGACTCCCTCAGCGCGTACGGGTCCGTGGTCAGGGTGAGTACGGGCGCCAGGGCGGCGGCCCGCTGCTCGGCGGCGTTGACGCCCTGCTCCCTGACCAGCGACATCACCAGCAGGGCCAGCGGTATGAGGAAGGAGAGGGCGACCATGGAGGTCACGGCGAGGGCCACTCCGGCCAGGGAGCGCCTCAACGGGGGGCCACCAGTTTGATGCCGACGCCCCGGACGGTCAGCAGGTAGCGCGGGGCCGCCGCGCGTTCACCGAGCTTGCGCCGCAGGGACGACAGGTGCACGTCGACGGTCTGGTCGTCCACGTACGGCTCCCGCCAGACCTCCGTCAGCAGCCGGCGTTTGGAGACGACCTGCCCCGAGTGGTGGGCGAGGAACGCCAGCAGGTCGAACTCCCGGCGGGTCAGACGCAGCTCCCGCCCGGCCAGGTACGCGGTGCGCGCCCCCGGGTCCACCGCCAGCTCGCCCACCACGGTGGCCCGCAGCGGTTCGGCCGCCGCCGCGATCGGTGCACCCGCCGCGGCGGCTCCGGCGGGCGGGACGTGGCTGGTGCGCCGCAGGACGGCGGAGAGGCGGGCGACGAGCTGCCCGCCTGAGAACGGCTTGACCAGGTAGTCGTCCGCGCCCGCGTTGAGGATCTTGATGATCTCGGCCTCGTCGTCGCGCGCGGTGGCCACCAGTACGGGCACGGAGGATATGCCCCGGATCATGCGCAGGGCGTCCCCTCCGTCCAGATCGGGCAGCCCCAGGTCGAGGACCACGGCGTCGACCGGCGTCTGGGTGACCTCGCGCAGGGCGCCGAACCCGTCGGCGGCGCTGCGTACGGCATACCCGTGTTCCGTCAGGACCTCGATCAGGGACTGGCGGATGCTGGGGTCGTCTTCCACGACCAGGACGCTCGGCATGCGGACACCTTAGGGGGTCACCTGGCGCCGGGGCTCACCACCAGTACTGCGGGTAGCGGCCGCCGGGTGCGGCGGGCGCGCGAGAGGGCGCAGCCCGCGAGGACGATCAGCACCGACGCCCGGCCAGGAGCGGTACGAAGGTACGCGGGTCCGGCGTGCGCAGGACGATGACGACGGCGGTGGCGCAGGCGGGCGAGTGCGGGGTCCTGGCCATGGTCATCACCGCGAGCGCGACCCCGGCCGCGACGGCCGCCACCCAGGGCGAGCTGCCGAAGGCGGCCAGCCCCGCGTAACCGACGGCGGCGCACAGCAGGTGGCCGGCGACCACACTGCGGGGCTGGGCCAGCGGCAGGCCGGGCACGCTGTGCACGATCGCCGCGGACGCGGCCAGCGGGGGTATCAGGACGGGTACGTGGAGGGCGGCGCCGATGGCGACCAGGCCCAGCATGACGGCGGTGGCACCGCTGACGCTGTGCAGGACGGTACCCGGCGCCGGAGCGGGGGCGCGTCCCACGAGGCGTGACGATATCCGGGTGCGCGCGGCCGCGGGAGTACGGGGCCGCGCCTGCCGCGCCTGCTCGCGCTCGGGGGCGATCTGGTCGGTGCTCAAAGGGGACGACGTCTTCGGGGCAGGGCCGGCGGGCATGGGGCCGTCCGGCGGTGAACGGCGGGGAGGGCGGGATCGCCCGGCAGGCCCGCGCGATCGGCACGTGGGCGCGGCCGGCGGGTCCGGGGTGCGGCGGCCCGGGGTGGGGGGGCGTCCGTGAACCCCCTGGATCATACGAAGCCGCCCGAACCGGGCAGCCGCCGGGTCCGCTCCCCGCCGCCCCGTGCCGGTCCGGACGCCCGTCACGGAGCCTCGAACACCGGGCCGTCACCGGTGACGCGCAGCCGCACGGGGCGGTCGGACACCGGAATGGTGCAGCCGTCCCGCGTGCTGCAGCTCGCATACCCGACCAGTACGGTCGCGTCGCCGTTCCCGTCGGCGCGTACGGGCAGCGTCGTGGTGACCGGGCCGTCCGGGTAGACCGGTACCGGGGCGTCCACACCGGGCACACTGATCGACCGCACCTCCGCGGCGGCCTTCAGCCTGCCCTCCGCCGTGAGGGCTCCGGCGACCCCCACCGCGGTCGGCCGGCCGACGCCCTCGATGCCGGTGGCCGGCAGCTCGGTGCTGTAGAGGTGGAAGCCCTTGGCCTCGGGCGTGAAGACCGCCGTGAGGGTGCCCTTCGAGGCCTTCCAGTCGGACACCGACAGCGTGACGGTGACCCCGTTCTCAAAGAAGCGCGTCGTGGGTGCGGGGCCGGAGCGGGATCCGGATCCGGAGCCGGCGGTGTCCGCGGCGGGCTGCCCACCGCATGCCGACAGCGCGGCCAGGGCGAGGAGGGCGGCCGCGACGCGGGCCTTCCGGGAATGCCGTGCATACAGGGACGTGTTCATCGGTACCTCTGGGTCTCCGTGCCTCGTGTGTCTGTGTGTCTCTGCGTTGCGGGACGCCGTCCGGGCGCCGGCTACAGGGCCGTGCCGAAGCTCGCGCTCCACAACTGCAGCGTGTAGACCATGTCGTTCCACACTCCGGTGGCGAGCAGGACGCCGACCAGGACGAGCATGCCGCCCCCGGTCCGCACGACCCACGGGTAGTGGCGCTTGACCAGGCCGAAGGCGCCCAGCGCCCGCCGGAAGGCCAGCGCGGCCAGGACGAACGGCAACCCGAGGCCCAGGCAGTACGCGGCCATCAGCAGGGCCCCGCGGACCGCACTCGCCTCGGTCCAGGCCAGGGCCTGCACGGCGGCCAGCGTCGGCCCGATGCACGGGGTCCAGCCGACCGCGAACACCGCGCCGAGGGCCGGGGCCCCCGCCAGCCCCAGCGCGGGACGCCGGTGGCTGCGGAACTCCCGCTGCGTGAAGCCCGGCAGGAACCCCATGAAGGACAGCCCCATGAGCACCGTGAGGACGCCGAGGACCTGTGTGACCGTCTCCTGGTGCGCCAGCAGGCTCCTGCCGAAGTAGCCGAACAGGGCGCCGCCGGAGACGAGGACCGCGGTGAAGCCCAGCACGAACAGCAGCGCGCCCGTCGCCATCCGGCTGCGCCGCCCGCCGCGCGCGTCCGCCAGGTCGGCGACCGACAGGCTGGTCACGTAGCTGAGGTAGCCCGGTACGAGCGGCAGCACGCACGGCGAGAGGAAGGAGACGAGCCCGGCGGCGAACGCCACGGGAGCCGCGATCACGAGCGTTCCGCTGACGAGGGAGGGCGCGTCGGCGAGGGCGAGCGTCCCCTGCGCGGCGGCCGTCACGACTCCTCCTGCAGGACGCGCGCGAGCAGGGGCCGCAGCTGTTCGTCGGTGACGGCGCCGCCGATGGCGGCGGCGACGCGCCCGCGACGGTCGATCACGAGCGTCGAGGGGATCGCCTGCGGATTGACCAGGGAGGGCGGGAACCTGAGCAGGAGTTCGCCGTCGGGGTCGTGGAGGCTGGGGAACGTCATGTCGTGGGCGCGTACGAAGGACCGGGCGGCCGCCCGGTCCCGGTCCCGGGTGTTGATCCCGAGGAACCGGACCCCGTCGGCCCGCGTCTGCCGGCTGAGCCGCTCCAGGTCGTCCGCCTCCGCACGGCAGGGACCGCACCAGGAGCCCCAGGCGTTCAGTACGACGACCTGGCCGCGGAAGTCGCCGAGCGCGACCGGCTCCCCGTCCAGGTCTGCTCCGGCCAGGGCGGGTGCGTCCTGGCGGGAGCCGGGGTCCACGACCGTCGCCCCGGCCGCGGCGCGGACCGCGTTCGGCCCCGCGGCCGCGGAACCGCCGGCGGAGCCGTCGTCCGTGCAGAGCCCGGCGACGACCAGCGCGGCCGCCACCGCGAGGCCGGTACCGGCCGGGACGGCGACGGACGCCCGCGGGGGCCGTCTCACGACGCCCACGTGCGCAGGAAGGAGTTGATGCCCTCCGAGGTCAGCGACGGGTTGCCCGTGACGTGGGTGTCGGTGCGCACCGTGCCGGACGGCGAGACGACGACCAGGACGGGCATCGTGTAGGTGCCGCCCGAGGGGCTGTACTTGCGCAGGAGGGCGGAGTTCGCGGCGTTGCTGCCGCCGATGTCCACCTTGACCAGGTGGTAGGAGGCGCCGAGGATCCCGGCGGTCTGCGGCTGGGCGAACACCTTGTCGGCGGCCTTGCAGTTGCCGCACCAGTTCGCGCCGAAGTCGAGCAGCACCATCCGCCCGTCGGCCTTGGCCGAGCGCAGCGCAGCGTCGATCATCTTCTGCGCGTCGGCAGAGCTGTCGTAGCCGGGGCCGGGGACCTTCGCCGGCGCGGGCGCGGCGGACGTACGGGCCGGCTTGGCGGAGCCCCCGGCGGAGGAGGCGGAACCGGACGGTGCCCGCGTCGGGGTCGGCGAGGAGGAGGCCGAGGCGGAGGCAGACGGCGGGGCCGACGCGGTCGGGGACGCCTCGGCGGATGCTGTCGCCGACTCCGAGGGGAAGGCCTGGGAGGACTGGCCGGCCGCGGCCGCGGCCGCCGCGGCGGAGCCGGCGGGCTCGGAGGACGGTCCGCAGGCGGCGGTCAGGCCCGCCGCGACGACGGCCGCGGCGAACAGCGGCAGCCGACGTCCCAGCGGCGCGGCCGAGCGGGGCGACGTCGTACGGCGGTCGGCGCGGACGGCGCGGACGGGTCGGAGCATGCGAGAACTCATGGCGAAGACACCCCAAGGCACGGTTCGGACTGCGGGATGGGCGAAGCGCCCCCCGGCTCGGTGAAACCGGCGGCCCGACGGTGCTCGGGGCGGCGTACCCCGGAGCCGGAGGCCGCTCGGCTGAGGTGAGCATAGGACCGCTCGGGGCCTGCGGAACCAGGTCGGCGTGATCTTGAGCTTGCCCTAAGGAAGAGCTCACCTTCCGCTTCGCCGGAGCTCCGTCGGAATGCGGCAGATCGTTCATAACGGTCGTAGCGGCGGCGTTGCCGGGAGGGGTTGGCGCGCGAGAACCTCAGAAGGACGATTCGCGGACGCTGGCCTTCGCTGCCGGGTCGATCGTCGCCGTGATGACCGAGCGGTGGTCGGCGCTCGTGAACGTGACCGTGAGGGTGCTGTCCGAGGTCTGCGACGTGGAGGTCTTGAAGCCGCGGCCGGGGATTGCGGAGATCAGGCACACGCCCCGGCTCCCGTACCGCACCGTCACCTTGCCGCCCTGTGAGGGGACGGTGTACAGGCCCGCTCCACCCTCCTCGCAGTCGACGTTCCGCGGCGCGGCGGTCCGCGGGGCGCCCGACGCGGCCTTGGCGGGCGTGGGGGCGGCCGTCGTCGGGGAGGGCCGCTGCGAGACCGTCGGGGAGGGGCTGGCGGATGCGGTGGGGGACGGTGTCTGCGCGGGCGGACTCCCCGCCTGCCAGGCGGGAGGCGTGTCGATGACCGTCGGGGCGGACCGTGCGACCGGGGGCGTATGCCGGGTCGAGCCGACCACGAACTGGACCGTGGCGAGCACGGCGGTCACGCTGGCGGCCGTGCACGACAGCCATATGAGCAGGTAGCGCGGAGTTCGGGGCACGGCCCCATAGTGTCCGACGCTCCGGCCGGTCTGTCACCGGCTCCCCCGATCGGCCCGGGCCGGCGGGCGAACGCCGACGTCCTCCCACCCGCGTACGAGTGGGAGGACGTGGCTGTGGGGGGTGGTTCAGGGGGGCGGGGGCATTCGCCCCGCAGGCCCTCTTGTGCGGGGGTCCGGTTACCTTGAGGCGCCGAAGTTCTGGGTCCACCACGGGCCGCCGTCGCCCTTGTGGACGCCTATGCCGATCTCCTTGAAGGCGCAGTTGAGGATGTTGGCCCGGTGGCCGGGGCTGTTCATCCACGCCTTCATGACGGCGTTCGCGTCGGCCTGCCCGCGGGCTATGTTCTCGCCCAGGTTGGACCACTTGTAGCCGGCGGCCTCCACACGGCTGGTCATGGTGGACCCGTCCGGCCCGGTGTGCGACATGACGCCGGCGCGGGCCATGGTGTCGCTGTACCCCCGCGCGGCGGCGCTCAGCTTGGCGTTGGTGGTCAGCGCGCCGCACCCGGCGGCCGCCCGCTCCTTGTTGACCAGGGCGAGAACGGCGGACTCGGCGTCCTGGTTGACGGTGCCGCCGCCCCCGCCCGTGCTGCCGCCCCCGCCCGAACCGCCCGAACCGCCGGAGCCGCCGGATCCGCCGCCGGAGGTGGTGGCGGGCTTCTTCGGGGGCTTGGCGGCGGGGGAGGAGTCCGACGTGGCCGGGCTGCTGCTCGGCGCCGTCGGGGTGTCCGTGGGCGTCGCCGACGCCGAGGCCCCGGCATCGGGCGACGCGGACGCGCTGGCGTTCGTCGAGACCGTGGCGTCGGTGGTGGGCGTGGCGGCGTCGGGGGTCGGGGTCGCCGTCCCCGCGCCCGTCCCGGAGGACGCGCCGGCGGCGCCGTCGGCCCGCAGGTCGGTCCGCGCGTCATCGCCGGAGTCGGCCACCGCGACCCCCACCGCCACCACAGCGGCGGCCGTGGTGACAGACAGCACGATGCGCGTGCGCACCGTCTTCTTCCGCCGGGCCGCGACGCGGGTCTGCGGTTCGGGAGTTCGGCTGCGGCTCATGCCGGTAACACCTCGCAAGAGAAGGGGAGGAGGGGAGTCCGCCCGAGCCTAGGCCCGTGACCAGCCCGAATCGCCTTCTGGGGGACTTCTTCAAGTTCCCTTAAGGAAGCCCGCAGGGTCAACACAGGGACGAGTCGGGCAATCAACCCAACTCCCCCTGGCGCGAGGGCGGACGAGCCGCCCGGCGGAGTTCCGCGCCCGTGCCCGTCCGCCACAAGGACGCACCCCGGGAAAGGCGTTGCCCGAAGTCCGCACCAGCGTGGGGAGTTGTTCCGGCCAGGCTGCCAACCGGCCGCTCAGGCGCGGATCGTCCACCTCTCGCGGATGCGTCAGCCGGATGCGAGAGGTGTTCTCGACGAACGGCAGGACGCTGCGGAGAGGGGCCGGTTCGCCGGGGACCGGCCCCAGCGGCCGCATGTTCATGCGGCGGATGCCGGCACACCCGCCTGACAGGCAGCCCGCCCGGCTTCGGGCGACGGAGAGGGCCCTCAAGGACCCCAGGACACGGCCTCGCCGCCGAAGTCGGGCAGGACCAGGGATCCGTCCTCGGTCAGGGTGAAGCCGGGGTTGTTGGCGATCTCCCAGGCGTGGCCGTCGGGGTCGGTGAAGACGCCCGAGTAGAAGCCGATCGCGTTGACGGCGGCCGGGCGGGTGACGGTGCCGCCCGCCGCCGCGGCCGCGGCGAGGACGGCGTCGACCTCGGCGTCGGCGCGCACGTTGTGGGCCAGGGCGATCCCGCCGAAACCGGCCGGCGGGGCGTCGGGGAGACCGCAGTCCGCGGCCAGTTTCCCGCGGTCCCAGAGGACCAGGGCCAGACCCCCCGCCTGGTGGAAGACGGTCTCCTCGACCTCGGTGCCGCGCCAGCCGAGCGCCGCGTAGAAGCGCTTCGCGCGGGCGAGGTCCACGACCCCCAGGGTGACCAGGCTGATCCGCTGTTCCATCCCGCCACCGTAGCGCGTAGCGGCCGGCCGGACCCGGCTCGTCGTGCGTCGAGCAGGGGATGCCGCCGCCCGAGGCGAGCGGGTCGTGGCCGAAGCGCGCCTGAAGGTGGCCGCGGACCCGGTCGCCGGCCTCGCGGTCACCGACGGACCGGGCCGCCCGCACCCTGCTCGCCTGGTCGGTGTCGGGCAAGGCCGCCATCGCCGCGCTGACCGCCCTGTGGGGGCTGCTGGCCGCCGCCACCGGCTCCCACGCCGCGATCGTGATCGCCGGTGTCCTCTGCATGGCCACCCCTGTGCTGCTGCCGCGGTCGGTCCCGACGGACCGTACGGTCCTCAGCGGCGGGCCGCGAGATGATCGCTGAGGACCTCGTGCGTCAGGTGCAGCCCGGCCCGTAGGACCGCGTCGTGCCGGGTGGGTGGGCTGCGCGGTGGGCGAGGTCGAGACCGCGGGCCCGGTCGAGGTCGGCGGCGAAGTCGTCCCCGCGCAGGGCGGCGTCCAGGGCCAGCGCGGCAGACCGGACCAGCGGGGCGATGGCGCACAGGGCGGGCGGCCGGCACGGGCGCCGTCCTCGCGCCCCACCACAGGCAGAGGCACCAGGGCACCACGGCGCAGATCACCAGGCGGGCGCCGGCCCGCAGCCGCGCACCGGCGGAGGGGACGCGCGGATCGACGATGGCCGTACCGGACATGCCGGGCATCGTAGGCTCCGCCGTCCCGCGGCCCGGCGAACCCCGTCCCGGCGCGGGAGGGCGGCGGTCAGGCCCCGGTGAGGGCCGGGCCCGTGCGGCGGGCCAGGGCGTTGCTGCCGATCGAGTTGTGCACGCTGAACCCGACGGCGTCCGAGCGGTAGCGGTCGTCGGACCACTCGACCGGCCTGCCCTCGCGCGTGGTGGTCATGCGGCGCACCCGCAGCAGCGGGCTGGTGCGCCGCACTTCGAGGAGCTCGGCGTCCTGGGCGCCCGCCGCGACCGCGTCGATCAGGTGCTCCCCGTACGCGAACACCAGTCCCGTGTCGTCCAGCAGGCGCTGCGTCACCGACGGGCAGTCCGGCTCGATGCGCTCCACGGCGGGGGCGATCCAGCCGGCGTACGCGGTGCGCTCCAGCAGGACCGGCTCGCCGTCCAGCCCTCGCACGCGCAGCACGTGCAGCACGGGCGCGCCCGGCTCCACCTGGAGCCACATGACGTCCCGGTCGGTGGCCGGGCGGTACTCCGACGACACCACCCGGCCGGTCGCCGCACGGCCCATGGCCGCGGCCCACTGCGCGAAGCTGCGCAGTTCGGCGAAGCTCTGGCTGCGGCGGCTGGCCAGCACCACGCGCCGTGCGCCCTGGCGGGACCCGATGAGGCCCTCGGCGGTCAGGGCGAGCACGGCCTGGCGGACGGTGCCGCGGGAGACCCCGAAGCGCGCGGCGAGCTCGGTCTCGGCGGGCAGGAGGGCCCCCACCGCGTACTCCTCGCGGTCGATCGCCCGGCGCAGTTCCTCGGCGATCTCCTCGTGCCGGGCCGTCATCGGCGGTGCTCCTGTTCCTGGTCGTGAACGCTGACTGTGCGCAAAGTGCGTGACGCATACAGCGTAAGCGCAGGCCGGGGCGGACCGAAGCGAAGGAAGAGTGTCCAGGTTATTGGCCGGAATTCGTCGCCCGCCGTTCACCCGAAGGTCATGGATGCCGGGCCTACTGAGGCCAACTTGTTCAGACAAGTTGGCCTCAGAACCTCCGAGTCCGCAGTACCGCTCCCCGTGATGCCCACACCCTCCCGCGCTCCCTCGCGCAACCTCCCAGGAGAGACCGTGCCCCTGCCGAGAACCGCCGCCCTCGCCGGCTGCCTCGCCGCCGTCGCCGCCCTCACCCTCACCGCCTGCGGCGCCGCCCCCGAGAAGGCCGACAACAAGACCGCCACCGGCAAGGACGCCGCAACCGCGACCTCCGCCGAGGACTTCGGCGGACTCGACGCCCTCGTCGAGGCGGCAAAGAAGGAGGGAGTCCTGCACGCGATGGCCCTGCCCCGCGACTGGGCCAACTACGGCGCCCTCATCGACGGCTTCACCCAGAAGTACGGCATCAAGGTCGAGGTGGAGAACCCCGACGGCAGCAGCCAGGACGAGATCAACGCCGTCACCAGCCGCAAGGGCCAGGACCGAGCCCCCGACGTGCTCGACCTCGGCACCTCCTTCGCCGTCAGCGGCGCCCAGCAGGACCTGTTCGCCTCCTACAAGGTCGCCGCCTTCGGCAGCATCCCCTCGGCGCAGAAGGACGACCAGGCCCGCTGGTACAACGACTACGGCGGCTACATCTCCATCGGTTGCGACGCCGCCCGCGTCAAGAACTGCCCCACCACTTTCAAGGACCTCCTCAAGCCCGAGTACAAGGGCCAGGTCGCGCTCAACGGCAACCCGACCAAGTCCGGCTCGGCCTTCGGCGGCGTGTACGCGGCCGCCCTCGCGAGCGGCGGCTCCCTCGACGACATCCAGCCCGGCATCGACTTCTTCGGACAGCTGAAGAAGAACGGCAACTACACGCCCGTCGAGTCCACCCCGGCCACCGTCGAGAAGGGCGAGACGCCCATCAGCATCGACTGGGACTACCTGAACGCCGGCTACGCCGACCAGTTCAAGGGCAAGGGCGTCGACTGGAAGGTCGCCGTCCCCGAGGACGGCAAGTACGCGCAGTTCTACGCGCAGGCCATCAACAAGGACGCCCCGCACCCCGCCGCCGCCCGGCTCTGGCAGGAGTGGCTCTACAGCCCCGAGGGCCAGAACCTCTGGCTGAAGGGGTACGCCCGCCCGGTCCTGATGGCCGCAATGGAGGGCGCCGGCACCCTCGACAAGGCCGCCGCTGCCAAGCTCCCGCAGGTCAGCGGCACCCCGACCTTCCCCACCGAGGCCCAGCAGACCAAGGCCAAGGGCGTCCTCGCCCAGAGCTGGGGCAAGGCGGTCGCCGGCTGACCGCCTCACCGGCCACCGACACCACTTCCAGGACCACCCAGATGACCACTCCCCGCATGGCGGCCGCCCCACCCGCGGCGGCCGCCCCGGCGGCCCCGGCCGCCCCCGCCCCCGCCGCCCGGACCGGGCGGCGGGCCCGCCGCCCCGGTGCGCTCGCCGTCCTCCCCCTGCTGCTGTTCTCCGCGATCGCCTTCGGCCTGCCCGCCCTCGCCATGCTCGACGGCGCCTTCACCATCGAGGACCCGGCCACCGGCTCCGCCTCGTACGGCCTCGGCAACCTGACGGCCTCCTGGCAGGGCGCCTACCTCACCGCCCTCGTCGGCAGCGTGAAGCTGTCCGCCACCTCCGCGGTCCTCGCCGCCGTCCTCGGTCTCCTGCTCGCCCAGGCCGTCGTCACCTCCCCGCTGCGCGCGTTGCGCGAAGCGGTCCTGACCGCCTCAGGCGTCCTCGCCAACTTCGGCGGCGTCCCCCTCGCCTTCGCCTTCGTCGCCACCCTCGGCAACTCCGGCGTCCTCACCCGCGAACTGGGCCTGGCCGACACCGGTTGGAACCTCTACAGCTTCTGGGGCCTCGTCCTCGTCTACCTGTACTTCCTCGTCCCCCTCATGGTCCTCACCATCACCCCCGCCCTGGACGGGCTGCGCACCCAGTGGCGGGAGGCAGCCCAGAACAACGGCGCCACCCACCGCCAGTACTGGCAGCACGTCGCCCTGCCCGTCCTCGCCCCGTCCCTGCTCGGCGGCCTCGTCCTCCTCTTCGGCAGCGCCTTCGCCGCGTACGCCACCGCCGCCGCGATGGTCGGCAGCTCGGTCCCGCTGGTCACGCTCCAGATCGCCGACGCGATCTCCGGCAACGTGCTCATCGGACAGGAGAACGTCGCCCTCGCCCTCAGCCTCGACATGGTCCTCGTCGCAGGCCTGGTGACGGCGGTCCACCTGCCCCTGCAACGACGGAGCGCCCGATGGCTCGCCTGACCCCGACCGCCACCCCCTGGCGCGCCCTCGTCCTCTCCGTCGCGGCCCAGTACTTCCTGGTGCCCCTCGCCGCCTCCGTCGTCTTCAGCGTCGACGGCCCCGGCCAGGGTGTGAACCTCGACGCCTACACCCGCATCCTGGACACCGAGGGCTTCCTGCCCAGCCTGCTGCTCTCCCTCGAACTCGCCGCAGCCACCATCGCGGTGGTCCTGCTGCTCATGGTTCCCGCCATGGTGGCGCTGCGCCTGACCGCCTCGAAGCTGCGGCCCGTCGTCGAGGTCGTGTGCTCACTGCCGCTGGTCGTCCCGCCCATCGCCTTCGTGGCCGGCATCGGGACCGTGTTGAAGTGGGGACCCGAGCACCTCTCCCGCACCCCCCTCTTCCAGACCTTCGTCGCCGTCCAGAACCCGGACTTCCCCCTCGTCCTGGTCCTCGCGTACGCCGTGATGGCGCTGCCGTTCGTCCACCGGGCCCTGGACGCGGGACTGCGCGCCATCGACGTCCGCACCCTCGTCGAGGCGGCCCGCAGCTGCGGCGCGAGCCTGCCGCACGCCCTGCTGCGGGCCGTCCTGCCGAACCTGCGCGGAGCGCTGCTCAGCGCCTCCTTCCTCACCCTCGCCCTGGTCCTCGGCGAATTCACCACCGCCCAGCTCCTCGGCTTCCGGCCGTTCGCCGTCTGGATCGTCAACATCAGCGGCTCGCAGGCCCAGATGTCCGTGGCCGTCTCCGTCATGAGCCTGCTGGTGACCTGGCTGCTGCTGCTCCTCCTCGCCGGCTTCGGCAGCCGCCGCACCCCCTCCCCGACCACCGACCGGAAATGACACCCTCATGACCCTCACCGCACCCGCGCCGGCCACGAACGGCACGCCCGCACCGGCCGAAGCGGCCACCGTCGAACTGCGCGGCCTGCGCCGGGCCTTCGGCACCACCACCGCCCTCGACGGACTCGACCTGACCGTGCGCCCCGGCGAACTCCTGGCCCTGCTCGGCCCGTCCGGCTGCGGCAAGACCACGGCGCTGCGCATGCTCGCCGGGTTCGAACACCCCGACTCCGGCGAGATCCTCGTCGACGGCAAGGACGTCACCGCGGTCCCCGCCCACCGCCGCGACGCCGGCATGGTCTTCCAGTCCTACAGCCTCTTCCCCCACCTGAACGCCCTCGACAACGTGGCCTTCGGACTCCGGATGCGCCGCGTGCGCACCGCCGAGCGGCGCGCCCGCGCCGCGGAGCTCCTCGACCTCGTGGGCCTCGCCGACAAGGGCGACCGCTACCCCCACCAGCTCTCCGGCGGTCAGCAGCAGCGCATCGCGCTCGCCCGCGCCCTCGCCCTGCGCCCGCGGGTCCTGCTCCTGGACGAACCGCTGTCCGCCCTCGACGCCAAGGTGCGTCTCACGCTGCGCGAGGAGATCCGCCGCCTCCAGCAGGAACTGGGCATCACCACCCTGTTCATCACCCACGACCAGGAGGAGGCGCTGTCCATGGCCGACCGGGTGGCGGTCATGCGCGCCGGCCGCCTGGAGCAGTGCGCGGCCCCCGCGGAGCTGTACGCCCGCCCCGCCACCGCCTTCGTCGCGGAGTTCGTGGGCACCATGAGCCGCATCCCGGGCCGGCTGCGCCCCGACGACGCGACCGTCGAGGTGCTGGGCCGGCGCCTCGCCGTCGACGGCACCCCGCCGAGCACCGCAGCCGGCACCGACGTCGACGTCCTCGTACGGCCGGAGTCGTTCGTGGTCACCCACGCCGAGACCGGGCAGGGCCGGGTCCTCGGCGCGTCGTTCCTCGGCGCCACCGTCCGGGTGACCGTCGCCCTGGCCGACGGCACCCGGGTCAAGGCCGATGTCCCCGCGCACGACGCGGGCGCACTGGTCGTGGGCGCTCCCGTCCACCTGTCGCTGCCGGACCGTCCGGTCCTGGTCGCTCCGCGCCCGAGTTGATCCGCGGGGCCCGCGCAGCAGGACCGGCTCCCGCTCTCACCGCCGAGCGGACGAGCGCGGAACCGGACACGCCGGAGCTCGCCGCCCCCGCCCCAGTCCGCCCGTCCGCGCCGTCGAGCCCGCCCCGGCTCCGCTTCCGTCCGGCCCCGGCACCGGCCCCGGCCCCCCGGCCCCGAGCCCGGCTCCGGCTCCGCCCCGGGCCCCGGCCCCGGCCCCCCGGCCCCGAGCCCGGCTCCGGCTCCGCCCCGGGCCCCGGCCCCGGCCCCGGCCCCCCGGCCCCGAGCCCGGCTCCGGCTCCGCCCCCGGCCCCGGCCCCGGCTCCGACCCCGGCGCCCCCGCTGCGAGGTGCGGTCCCGGCGCCCCCCTCCTGACCGCCCTCCGCCCCGCCGACCCACCGCCCCGCACAGGAAAGAGGCCCCGTTCGTGACGTCCTCCCCCTCTCCCGCCCCGTCGACACTGCGAGCCGTCCTCTTCGACATGGACGGCACCCTCGTCGACACCGAGCAGCTGTGGTGGGACACCGTGGCGGAGGCCGCCCAACGGCTCGGGCACGTCCTCGTCGACGCCGACCAGCCGGACGTGCTGGGCCGGTCCGTGGAGCACACCGCCGGGGTCCTCGCCGCCCGCAGCGGCGCCCCCGCCGCCGTGATCGCAGCCGAGCTGCACCGTGCCTTCGCCGAACGGGTCCGTACCCGGGTCGTGCCCCTGCCCGGTGCGCTGGCCCTGCTCGGCGCCCTGCACGACGAGGGCGTCCCCACCGCCCTCGTCACGGCTTCCCCCCGAGAGGTCGCGGAGACCGTGGTGGCCGCCCTCGCGGAGGCGGGCCACGGCGGTTTCACGGTCACCGTCACCGCCGACGACACCGCCCTCACCAAGCCGAACCCGGACCCCTACCTCGCCGCCTGCCGCGCCCTGCGGGTCCCGCCCGCCGCCTGCGTGGCCGTCGAGGACACCCCCACCGGTGTCGCCTCGGCCGAAGCCGCCGGCTGCCGGGTCCTCGCTGTGCCCTCCGTCGCGCGGATCGACCCCGCCCCGGGCCTGACCGTGCTGGGCTCCCTGGAGGAGGCCACCCCGGAGCGGCTGCGGGCCCTGGTCGCCGACGCGCCGGCCCCCCGGTTCCTCGTCCCCGACCTCACCACCGGGCGGGCCCGCGCCGGCCGGCCGTTCACCGCCCGCGTCGCGGGCCTCCTGCGCGGCGCGGGCCGTCCCGTCACCTTCGCCGCCGCCGACGGCCCCGACTGGCTGACCGTCCACGCCGACGGCACGCTGACCGGAACCCCCGGTCCCCAGGCCGGCCCGGACACCGCCGTCGCCACGGTCACCGCGCTCGACGCGCGCGGCGCCACCGCCCACCTGGCCGTCCGCATCCCCGTGGCCGCCGCGGACGCGCCCGCGCTCGACCGGGTCCGGGTGATGAGCTGGAACCTGTGGCTCGGCGGCAGCCCCGTCGACGACCACCGCGACAAGCAGCTGTCCGTGCTCCTCGCCGCGGACGTCGACGTCGTCGGCCTCCAGGAGACCGCTGTGCACGCCGCGCCCGAACTCGCCGACGCGCTCGGCTGGTTCCACCACCGAGCCGGGGAGAACCTCGCGATCCTCAGCCGCCACCCCGTCGTGGAGACCCTCGGTGACCCCGGCGTCGGCTTCTACGGTGCCGCAGGCGCCCGGATCCGGCTCGATGAGCACCCCGACGGTGCCCCGCACGAGCTGGTGCTGTGGAGCGCCCACCTCGACCACACGCCGTACGGCCCCTACGACGCCTGCTTCGACGGGCTCTCCGGATGCGAACTGGCCGACCGTGAGCGGCAGTCGGGGCGGGTCCGCGGGATCGACGCGATCCTGGCCGGGATGGCGCCGCAGCTGGCCGCGGCCGACCGTACCCCGGTCCTGCTCGTCGGCGACTTCAACGCGCCCTCCCACCTCGATTGGACGGCCGCGGCCGCCCCGTTGCACGGCGGGCACGGCCCGGTGGACTGGCCGGTCTCCCGTGCCGCCGAGCGGGCCGGGCTGCGCGACTCCTACCGGGAGGCGCACCCCGACCCGGTGGCTGCCCCCGGCGCCACCTGGTCGCCCGTCCACCCGTGGCACGAGGACGGGAGCGGCCGCCCGGAACCGCAGGACCGCATCGACTTCGTGCTGTACGCCGGCGACCGACTCACCGTCCTGGACTGCGCCACCCTGGCCACGGGCCGTATCGACCCCTGGCCGGACGTCGCGGCCAACGACTGGCCCTCCGACCACGCGGCGGTGGTCACCACCTTCCGCTACGCCTGACGGACGCGGACGGCGTCACCCCCACCGCCAGGCCACGGCCGGCCGGGGATCGGCGTCCGGGGATCGGCGTCCGGGTCCTCGCCGGCCCGGGCCGCGCGGCCGTCGGGGCGGATCGGCGCGGCCGTGATCCCCGCCCGGTCCGCGTGCGGTTACGGAGAGCGGCGCCCGGTTCAGGCTCACGCCTCCGGCCGGGTAGGCGACCGGCAGCGCGGACACCCGATCGGGGCACCGGAAGCGAGGGCTGAGGCGCTTGCTGTCCACTGGCTGCCGACTGGCTTTGCTGTCCGCCGGTTTTTGTCCGCAGGGCAGCAGCCTTCCCCAGAGCAGCACCGTGCGCGGTAGCCTCCGCGAAAGGGCCGCCCTCTGGAAGAACTCTTCCGATAGCGCGTGTTCGTGGCGCGCCGCACGCGGAAACCGACCTGGAAGGACACACGTGAAGGACTCGAAGGACAGGCTGGAAACACTGCGGGCCGAGATCGAGCGCCGCAACCCCGCACAGCCCGAGTTCCACCAGGCGGTACGGGAGGTCCTCGAAACCCTGGTCCCCGTCTTCACCGCCCGGCCCGAGTACGCCGACCCGGCCCTGGCACTGGTGGAACGCCTCACCGAGCCCGAACGGCAGATCGTCTTCCGTGTCCCGTGGCAGGACGACCGGGGCCGGGTCCAGGTCAACCGCGGCTACCGCGTCGAGTTCAACAGCGCGCTCGGCCCCTACAAGGGCGGCCTGCGCTTCCACCCGTCCGTGGACATCGGCGTGGTGAAGTTCCTCGGCTTCGAGCAGGTCTTCAAAAACGCCCTGACCGGCCTGGGGATCGGCGGCGGCAAGGGCGGCAGCGACTTCGACCCGCAGGGCAGGTCGGACGGCGAGGTCATGCGCTTCTGCCAGTCCTTCATGACCGAGCTGCACCGGCACATCGGCGAGCACACCGACGTCCCCGCCGGGGACATCGGTGTCGGCGGCCGCGAGATCGGCTACCTCTTCGGCCAGTACCGGCGCATCACCAACCGCTGGGAGGCCGGCGTCCTGACCGGCAAGGGGCAGGGCTGGGGCGGTTCCGCGATCAGGCCGCAGGCGACCGGCTACGGCAGCGTGCTGTTCGCCGCCGAGATGCTGAAGGTCCGCGGCGCGTCGCTGGACGGGATGACCGCGGTGGTCTCCGGCTCCGGCAACGTGGCGCTGTACACGATCGAGAAGCTCCAGCAGCTCGGCGCGAACCCGCTGACCTGCTCGGACTCCCATGGCTACGTCGTCGACGACAAGGGCATCGACCTCGCGCTGCTCAAGCAGGTCAAGGAGGTCGAGCGCGGGCGTGTGAGTGAGTACGTGGCGCGCCGCGGATCCTCGGCGCGGTTCGTGCCCGGCGGTCGGGTCTGGGAGGTGCCGGCCGACATCGCCTTCCCCTCCGCCACGCAGAACGAACTGGAGGCGCGGGACGCCCGTACGCTCGTCGCGGGCGGGGTCCAGGCGGTCGCCGAGGGCGCCAACATGCCGACCACCCCCGAGGCCGTACGGATCCTGCAGGAGGCCGGCGTCGCGTTCGGACCCGGCAAGGCCGCCAACGCGGGCGGGGTCGCGGTCAGCGCCCTGGAGATGAGCCAGAACGCCGGCCGGGCGGCCTGGAGCGCGCAGCGGGTGGAGGACGAACTCGCCGCCATCATGCGGTCGATCCACGCCGTCGCCCGCGAGACCGCCGAGCGGTACGGCGCCCCGGGCGACTACGTCACCGGCGCGAACATCGCCGGCTTCGAGCGGGTCGCCGACGCGATGCTGGCCCAGGGCGTCATCTGAGCCGTGAGCCGGTGACCACACCGCGCTCGTGACGTCGGCGGAGCGGCCCGGGACTCGCCTCCCGGGCCGCTCTGCCGTTTCCGGGCCGCTGCGCGGTTTCCAGGGGTGTGCGTACGGCCCCGCCCGCCGGGGACGGCGCGCACGTGCGCCGGGCTCGCGGCGGTCCGTACGGTCCGGGTCCTCCGTGGAGGGACTCGCCTCGTACGCGGCGGCCGTCGCCGGCTGGTTGCGCATGCTCCTGCAAAGAACGTGCTTATTACACGCGGGAGTTCGTGAGAACGCGTGTGCGAGGTGGAGGAGGTGTGGAGAGCCTTTTGAGAAACCTTGTTGAACAAGTCCTTACCCCCGGTTCGCCCTTGATTTGCTCCTGTCAATCGGAACAGGGTTCTTCAGAACGTTTGACGCCCCACACGTCAACACGAGGAGAACCCTCTACATGGCAACTCACAAGCGATCCAAAGCCCTTCGCAACACGGCCATAGCCGCGGGAGCCGCGACAGCGGTCGCGGGGGCCCTGTTCGCGAGCCCCTTCGCGGGGGCGGCCGAACCGGCCGAGGGGATGGTGCACGGCCTCGGCGTCCAAGGCGCCGTGGACGGCAGCTTCGTCGTCATCCTCGACGCAGCCGCGAACAAGGAGGACCTGGCGAAGAAGTACGGAGGCAAGCTTGAGCGCTCCTACGGCTCCAAGGTCAACGGCTTCTCCGCGTCCGGCCTGACCGAGAAGGAGGCCAAGCGGCTCGCCGCGGACCCGGCCGTCGGCACGGTCGTGCAGAACAAGCGCTTCACCATCAACGAGACCCAGGAGAAGCCCCCGTCCTGGGGCCTGGACCGGATCGACCAGGCCGCCACGGCCGGCGACCAGAAGTACACGTACCCCGACGGCGGCGGCGAGGGGGTGACCGCGTACGTCATCGACACCGGAGTCCGCGTCTCGCACAAGGACTTCGGCGGCCGCGCCGCTCACGGTTTCGACGCGATCGACAATGACGAGACCGCCGACGACGGCAACGGCCACGGGACGCACGTGGCGGGCACCATCGCCGGTACCGCGCACGGCGTCGCCAAGAAGGCCAAGATCGTCGCGGTGCGGGTGCTGGACGACAACGGGTCCGGCACCACCGAGCAGGTCGTGGCGGGCATCGACTGGGTGACGAAGAACCACTCCGGTCCGTCGGTCGCCAACATGAGCCTCGGCGGCGGCGTTGACGAGGCGCTGGACGCCGCGGTCAAGCGGGCCGTCGACGCCGGTGTGACCTTCGCCGTGGCGGCCGGCAACGAGTCCTCCGACGCCGGCCAGGGCTCTCCCTCCCGGGTTCCCGAAGCGCTCACGGTCGCGTCCAGCACCGAGGGCGACCAGCAGTCGGACTTCTCCAACTTCGGCTCGGTGGTGGACCTCTACGCGCCGGGCTCGGAGATCACGTCGGCCTGGAACGACAGTGACACCGGGGTCAAGACGATCTCCGGGACCTCGATGGCCGCCCCGCACGTGGCGGGAGCCGCCGCCCTGTACCTGGCGGCCAACCCGTCCGCGACGCCGGCCGCCACGGCCGCCGCGCTGACCGGGGCCGCGACGGAGGGAGCCATCAAGAACCCGTCCTCCGGCACCGCGAACAAGTTGCTGAAGGTCGCGCCGTAACGTTTCGGCAGACCGGTCGGGAGCGGCCCTCCGCACAACGGAGGGCCGCTCCTCTGCGTTGCCCGGTCAGCCGTCAGCGGTCAGCGGTCAGCGGTCAGCGGTCAGCGGTCAGCCGTCAGCGGTCAGTGGTCAGGGGTCAGGGGGTACGACACCCGCCGTCAGGTGCCGCGGGACCGCCGGGCCGCGAGCTTGCCCAGCTCCCACAGGAGCAGGAGGGCGAGGGCGGCCAGCACCGCCCAGCCGAACTGCCGCGCGTCGATCTGCGTCGTCCCCAGGAGCCTGCGGAAGACGTCCATCTGGGTCGCCAGCACGGCCAGCACGAACTGAACCAGCGCCACCCGGTTCATCTGCCGGCTGTCGAAGGTGGACGGGGTCAGCACCGACTCCGTCTCGCTGCGGCACTCGAACGCGGCCACGATCAGACACAGCGCGAAGGCGGTGAACGCGATGGACTGGCCGGTCGCGACGCTGCCGAAGTGGGCCTTGCCGAGCGTGATGAGTCCCAGCAGGAGGACGGTGATCGCCAGGCCGCCGAGCCCGACCGTGACCAGCACGGGCCGGGTGAGCACCGACTCCCCGCGCGGGCGCGGCCTGCGCCGCATCAGCCCGGGGCTCTCCCGGTCGAAGCCCAGCGCGAAGCCGAAGGAGGCGTTGACGGCGAAGTGGATCCACAGCACCTGCGGCGGTGTGAAGGGCTCGCCGGCGGCGATGTTGAAGACCGTGGCCCCGAGGAAGGTCAGCACGAAGGCCACCAGCAGGAGCAGCACGAACCGGATGTACTTGGTGAGGTTGTCGTAGATCCTGCGACCCTGCTCCACGGCGTAGACGATCGTGGCGAAGTTGTCGTCGGAGAGGATCATGCGGCCGGCGTTCTTGGCCACGTCGGTGCCGCTGCCCATGGCGATCCCGATGTCCGCGGACTTGATGGCGGGCGCGTCGTTGACGCCGTCCCCGGTCATCGCCACCACTTCGCCCTTCTTCTTGAGCGTGTCGGCGAGCAGCACCTTGTGCTCCGGCGCGACCCGCCCCACCACACCGATGCCGTCGATCCGGGCGAGTTGCTCCTCCTCGCTCAGGGCGGCGAAGTCGGCGCCGAGGATCGCCTCGCCGGGGATGCCGAGCTGCCGGGCGATGGCCGCACCGGTGGTGACGTCGTCACCCGTCACCATGCGCACCCGGATGTGGCCCGCCTGGGCGTCGGCCACCGCGGCCTTGGCCTCCTCGCGGGGCGGGTCGACCATGCCGACGAGGCTGGTCATCCGCAGCTCCGTGACGTACGCGAGCAGGTCGCCCTCCGGATCGAAAGCGGCCGGGTCCAGATCCCGGGTGGCGGCGGCCATCACCCGGCGCCCCTCACCGCCCATTCGCTCGGTCTGCTTCTGGGCGCGCGCCGCCAGCGCGGCGTCCCACGGGACGGTCTCGCCCGCGGCGAGCGCGGTGGCGGCCCGCGCCACCACCGCGGGGGCCGCGCCCTTGACGTGACACCGCACGACCCGCCGTCCGGAGGCGTCGCGCGCCTCGTTGAAGGTGGCCATCAGCTTGTACCCGGGGTCGAAGGGCAGCGTGGCCAGCCGTGGCAGGCCCTCCCTGGTGGCGTCGACGTCCAGCCCGGCCTTGTGTGCGAGCACCAGCAGCGCACCCTCGGTGGGATCGCCCACCACCTCGCCGTCCACCAGCTTCGCGTCGCTGGCCACCACGTACGGCAGGATCGCGTCCTCGATTCCGGCGGAGGAGCCCGCCGCGTGGTGGACCCTTCCCGCCAGCCCGTACCCCGTGCCCGAGACGGTGTACCGGTCGGTGGGGCTCACCACCTCGACGGCTGTCATCTGGTTCATCGTCAGGGTGCCGGTCTTGTCCGAGTTGATCGCCGACGTGAACGCCAGGGTCTCGACCGACGGCAGTTCCTTGACGATGGCGTTCCGCTTCGCCAGGTTGAGGCTGCCGACGGACAGGATCGCCTGCGTCACGGTCGGCAGGGCCTCGGGGATGGCGGCGATGGCCAGCGAGACCGCGCTGACGAACAGCGCGTCCCAGGCCTGGTCCCGCTGCCGCCCCAGGGCGAACATCACGATCATGGTCAGACCCGCGGCGGCGGTGATCCACAGCGTCAGGGTGTCGAGTTCCTTGGTGAGCGGCGGCACCTCCCTCTCCGTGGCCGACAGCATCCCGGAGATCTTGCCGAACTCCGTGCCGGCGCCGGTCGCGGTGACGACGAGCACGCCGCTGCCGTGGGTGACCGGCGTGTTCATGAACGCCATGTTCGTCCGGTCGCCGGGCGCCGGCAGCGAGCCCGTGAGCGTCCGGGAGTCCTTCGCGGCGGGAACGCTCTCGCCGGTGAGCGCCGACTCGTCGATCTGCAGCGCGCTGGCCTCGATGATCCGCCCGTCCGCTCCCACCTGGTCCCCGGCGGCGATGAGCACGACATCGCCGACGACGAGCTGCTCCGCGGGGACCTCGGCCTCCGACCCGTCCCTGCGGACCCGCGCCGTCGCCTTCATCATCGACCGCAGCGCGTTCATCGCGCTCTCGGCCTTGCCCTCCTGGCGCAGGCCCACCACCGCGTTCAGCAGGGTGAGTACGAGCAGCAGGATTGCGGTGGTCCACTCCCTGATCAGCAGCGAGACGGCCGCCGCGGCCAGCAGCACGAGCTGCATGTAGCTGCGGTACTGCGCGAGGAACCGCCGCCAGAGCGGGATCCCCTTCTCCTCCGGCAGCGCGTTCGGCCCGTGCGCGGCCAGGAGCTCCGCGGCTCGCGCCGCGCCGAGACCGACCGCCGGATCCACGCCGAACGCGGCCGCGACCTCCTGCGGAGCACGCGCGTACCAGCCGTCCCCCGGGGCCGGGGGCTGCTCTCCCGCGGATTGCGCCTGCACTGTCATCGTCGTGCCTCCGGCCTCAGCCGCGCTTGTGTTTGCGGTGCTTCTTCTTCCCGTGCTTCTTCTTCCCGTGCCGCCGCGAGGCGGATTCGGAGTACGGATCGGCCGGGGCCCCTGCGGGGGCTTCCCGTTCCAGGTCGCGCCGGGTGGCGAGGAGGGCCTGGCGCGCTTCGTCCCCCACGTCGGGGTACTGGGGATCGATGTCCATCAGGGTGTGCACGAGGACCGCCGCCGCACAGATCCGCGCGAACCACTTCCGGTCCGCCGGCACGACGTACCACGGCGCCCACTTCGTGCTGGTGGCCGACAGCATCGCGGAGAACGCGTCCTGGTAGTCGTCCCACCGGCGCCGCTCAAGGACGTCCGCCGCGGAGAACTTCCAGTTCTTCTCCGGCCGGTCGATCCGCTTGAGGAAGCGGGCGCGCTGCTCCTCCTCGGACAGGTTGAGGAAGATCTTCAGCACCTTGAACCCGTTGTCCGTGAGGTAGCGCTCCCAGCGGTTGATCTCCCGGTAGCGGCGGTCCCACACGTCCGGCCCACTGGACTCCTCGGGCAGCCTCTGCCGGGCGAGGTTTTCGGGGTGCACCCGTACGACGAGGACCTCCTCGTAGTGCGAGCGGTTGAAGATGGCTATCTCGCCGCGCGTCGGCAGCCGACAGGCGTACCGCCACAGGTAGTCGTGGTCGAGCTCCTCGGCGGAGGGCACCTTGAAGCTGCTGACCTTGACGCCCTGGGGATTGACGCCGCTCATCACATGACGGATCGTCCCGTCCTTGCCCCCGGCGTCGATGGCCTGGAGGCACAGCAGCACACCGTACGTGTCCTGGGCGGCCAGCCGGTCCTGGTACTCGGCCAGCAACGACACCCCGGTACGCAGCAGCTCGACGCCGTCCCGTTTCTTCAGGCCGGCCTTGAAGCGGGGATCGAAGTCCCGGCCCAGGTGTACGCGCGACCCGGGCTTCACCCGCAGCGGCTCGATGAAATCCGCGATGCGTTCGGCTCTCTCGTCCGACATCATCCATCAGCCCTTCGCTGGACCCGCGGCGCTCCGGCCGGTGGCGTCGAGCGCCCGTAACCCCCACCGCGCCGGGCGCCTCGTAGCTCATTGTCTGCTCGCCGGGCCAAGATCGCCCGTCCCGCCCGTCCCGCCCGTCCCGCGCGCCCTGTCCGCACCGGGCGCCGGCTCCGCGTGCGGGCGCGGGGTGCAGCCGGTAGCGTCGACAAAGAGCGTTCCGCCCAAACCGCTGCGGCCTGGCCCAACAGGTCCGCCGCCGATGCCGGCAGGGGAACGAAGCCCATGCCCAAGCACACCCTCCACGCGGTGACCGCCGCGGTCGCGCTGGTCAGCCTGACCGCCTTCGGCCCCGTACCCGGCGCGCCCACGCCCGGCGGTACCACGTCACCGGACTCCCGGTCCGCCGGCCCCAGCCCCGCCGCCCCGCCCCGGTTCGTGCCCGGCCCCTGCCCGAAGCCGCCCGAGCCCATCGAGGCGCTGGGCGACGCACGCTGCGGCCACCTGGAGGTTCCCGAGAACCGCTCCCGCCCCGGGGGCCGGACCATCAGACTGGCCGTCGCCGTCATTCCGGCCGTGAGCCCGGCGAAGCCCGCGCAGGACCCCGTGGTGTTCATGGCGGGCGGCCCCGGCGCCGACACGTTCGACGACATCCCCTTCCTCGTCGACTCCGGCCTGAACAAGGACCGCGACCTGATCATCATGGCCCAGCGCGGCAACCTCTACGACCAGCCGAATCTCGCCTGCCCGGAGATCGACCGGTTCAACGAGCAGGCCGTCGGCCTCGGCTACGACTCGGACCAGGCCAAGCAGCTCATGCTGAAGGCCGTCAAGGACTGCCGGAGCCGCCTCACCGCCCAGGGCGTCGACCTGAGCGCCTACAACACCACGGAGAACGCGGCCGACTTCGCCGACCTGCGCAAGGCGCTGGACCTGCGTCAGTGGAACGTCTACGGGTACTCGTACGGCAGCAACCTGGCCCTCACCTACCTGCGCCTGCACCCCGAGGGCATCCGCGCGTTCGCGATCGACTCCGTCACGCCTCCCCAGCACGTGACCCTGCCGTGGACATGGGCCAGCACCGCCGAGGGGATCGACAACATCATCGAGGCGTGCGCGGCACAGCCCGCCTGCAAGGACCGCTACCCCGACCTCCGCCGGACGCTGACCGAGCAGGTGCGCAGGCTGCAAGCCCGTCCTCTGACGCTGAACGTCGAGCCGCCCGGGGGAGGCCGGCCCGTCACGGTCGTCCTCGACGGCGGAGCCCTCCTGAACCTGATCGTCGCCCTCACCCCCCGGCCAGAGGACCTGCCGGCGGCGCTCGACGAACTCGCCAACGGAAACCCGGAGCGCTTCGCGAAGGCCCGCGCGGCCGGATCGGTCCAGAAGACCGGCGAGTTCGCACACGGCCTGACGCAGTCCGTGGTCTGCGGCGAATGGGCCCCGGGGTACTCGGAGACCGACGTGCTGACCGCCGGGCGCAAGGTCTATCCACAGTGGCCGGACACGGTCCTCGCCGAGGTGCCGCAACTTCCCTTCCAGTACCCGGCGTGCGGGATCTGGGACGTCGCGGACCGCGCGGCCGCCCAGCGGCAGCCCACGGTCAGTTCG
The DNA here is from genome assembly GCF_042726555.1 of Streptomyces sp. NPDC060232. NCBI lineage: Bacteria > Bacillati > Actinomycetota > Actinomycetes > Kitasatosporales > Streptomycetaceae > Streptomyces > Streptomyces sp. NPDC060232. The sequence goes on from NZ_JBHXAG010000001.1 coordinate 75,965, forward strand.
GTGCCCGCGCTCGTCGTCTCCGGCACGTTCGACGTGAAGACGGGGGCGAGTTGGGCGAAGGACGTGGCCCGCAACCTGTCCCGTTCGACCTCCGTCCTGGTCCCCGGCATCGGCCACTGGGTGGTCCCGCAGTCGCCCTGCGCGCAGAGTGTCCTGGCCTCGTTCTTCGCCCGCCCGACCGCGCCCGACACCAGCTGCGTGGACGACGTGGAGCCCAAACCGTTCACGATCATCCCCGAATGACCGGGAGGGCAGATGACCCACGCCCGTGCGCTCCGCCGTCGCCGCTCCGCCGGAAGACTCCTGGCCCCCTCGTCGGCCGGTCTGGCGGCCGCCCTCCTCGTCGCCGGCCTGCTCGCGGCGCCCGCCGGGGCGCAGACCGCCTCCGGTGCCGGTACCGGCACCGACCCCACTCCGGGGGCGCCCACGGGCACCGTCGCCCGGACAGTGGGTGACGCCGCCTTCGAACCGGGCCCCTGCCCGAAGACACCGGAGCCGATTGAGGCCCTCGAAGGAGCCCGCTGCGGAACGCTCACCGTGCCCGAGAACCGCGGGAAGCCCGACAGCCGCTCGATCCGGCTCGGCGTGGCGATCGTGCCCGCGGCGACCGACGAGCCGAAGGCCGACCCGATCGTCTGGCTCGCGGGCGGCCCCGGGGACGACGCGGTGGGTGAGGCGAAGTTGGCGATCGACGGCGGCCTGAACCGCGACCGCGACGTGATCTTCATGTCCCAGCGCGGAACGTACTCGGCCGACCCGAACCTCCTGTGCCCCGGGATCGACGAGTTCAACGCACGCGCGGTCGGCCTCGCCTACGACGCACCGGCCACCGAGCGCCTGCACGTCGAGGCCACGAAGGCCTGCCGCGACAAGCTCGTGGCCCGCGGGATCGACCTCAGCGCCTACAACGACACCGAGAGCGCCGCCGACTACGAGGACCTGCGCAAGACGCTGGGCATCGAGAAGTGGAACCTCTTCGGCATCTCCTACGGCACCCACCTGGCCCTGGTCTACATGCGCCTGCACCCCGAAGGACTGCGTGCGGTGGGCATCGACGGCATCCTCCCGCCGTCCAGGGCCGGCTCGGCGGCGACCTGGAGCAGCGCCCGGCAGGGATTCGACGGCCTGTTCAAGGCCTGCGCGCAACAGCCCGCGTGCAACAAGCGCTATCCGAACCTGTCGGCCACCTTCGACAAGCTCGTCCGCCGACTTGAGGCCGAGCCGGTCACCACCACCGTCACGCTCCCCGGCAGCGACAAGCCGGTCAAGGTCCTACTCGACGGCGGAGCCCTGGTGAACTGGATGACCTCGGCCACCCACGTGGCGCCCCAGGTGCCCGCCGCCCTCGACGAGCTGGCCAACGGCAAGCCGGAGCGGATCGCCCGGCAGTGGGCGGGCGGCAAGCTCAGCCCCGAGGCCATGGGCAGGGTCGCGCACGGTCTCGTCTACGGCGTGTTCTGCAGCGAGTGGACACCGTACGAGACCCAGGAGCAGGCGCTCCGGGGCGGCCAGGACGCCTTCCCGTCCTTCCCGCCCTCGGTGCAGGCGCAGGCGCCGCAGCTCACCTTCCTCCGCCCGGACTGCGACGTCTGGAACGTCCCGGCGGCGCCGCGCTCCATCCGTGACGCCACACGCGGCGACATCCCCACCCTCGCCCTGTCGGGCGGCTTCGACTCCCAGACCGGTGCGGACAACGGTGAGTACGTCGCCCGTACGCTGGACAGGGCCAAGGCCGTCACGGTCCCGTACGAGCCGCACGTGGTGTTCGCGACGTCGGAGTGCGCGCAGAAGATCACCGTGTCGTTCTTCGACGACCCCCAGGCACCGGACACCGCATGCCTCAAGAGCCTGAAGGCACCCGAGTTCGAGATCGCCCCCTGATCCCCCCGTTCCCCCCGATCCCCCCGATCCCGCCTGTGCGGCGGTGGCGGCAGAATCCTTTTCTCATCGTGCGGACCATACGGGTGATTCTGGACGATCTTCGAACTTTGCAGTGCCTAAGATCCACTGTTGTGACAGAGAGTCAATATGCCGCAGTCGCCCTGGACTCGGCTGATGTGGTCGTCATCGGGGCCGGCCCCGCCGGCCTGGTGCTGGGGAACCTCTTACTCCGCCGCGGTATCGACTGCGTCGTCCTGGAACGCGCGGGTCGCGAAGACATCCGGAAACGCGCACGGGCCGGCTTCCTCGCCGCGAACACCGTACGCATCCTGGCCCGCAACGGTCTGGACGGGGGACTGCGCCGCCGCGGCCAGGAACACAGCGTGTGCGAATTCCGCACCGAGGACGGCCGCTTCCGCCTCGACTACCGCCACCTCGGCCGGGGCGAGCCCCACACCGTCTACCCCCAGCACGAACTCGTCGCCGACCTGCAGGCGCAGTTCCTCGACTCCGGGGGGACCATCCTCTTCGACACCGAAGCGGTCGCCGTGGCCGACGCCGACGGCCCGACGCCCTCGGTCGCCGTGCGGGACGGCGACGGGCGCCCGGGCCGGTGGCGGGCCCGGTTCGTCGCTGCCTGCGACGGCCGCCACGGGGCGGGGCGGCGCTCGATCCCGCCCGGCGCGGTCCAGCGTCACCACCGCGACCACGGTGTGACCTGGCTGGGCCTGCTCGCCGAGGCGCCGCCGAGCCTGGACGCCGTCGGCTACGCGCTCCACCCGGGCGGATTCGCCGGGCACATGGCCCGATCCGCCGAGATCACCCGCTACTACCTGCAGTGCGAACGCGGAACCCGCGCCGATGCCTGGCACGAGGAGAGGATCTGGGACGAACTCGCCCTGCGCATGCGCGCGGCCGAGTACGGACTCCTGCGGCGCGGCCCGTTCCTCCAGCGCACCGTCGTCGACCTTGAGTCCGACGTCCTCGAACCGCTGCGCCACGGCTCGCTGTTCCTGGTGGGCGACGCCGCCGCACTGATCAGCCCGTCCGCCGCCAAGGGCGCCAACCTCGCGGTGCTGGAAGCCGAGATCCTGGCCCACGCCCTGACCGACGCGCTGGTCCACGGCGACCCCGGGCAGCTCGCCCGCTACTCGCAGCGGTGCCTGGTCCACATCTGGCGCGCGCAGGAGTTCTCGCACTGGATGGTCCGCCTCCTGCACGACGCCTCGGACGCCGAAGGGACCTCGCTCTTCCACGAGCGCCTGCGCCGTTCCCGGATCGCCTCGCTGCGTACCTCGCCCAGCCAGCAGGACTGGTTCGCCGAGAACTACGTCGGCATCTGACGGGCTTCCTCTCCCTTCCCCGTCCTCTCCCCGCCTCATCCCTCCCGGGGCCCGGGCCGGCGGCTGCCCGCGCCCGCACACGGTCCTCCCCCTCACATTCGGACACGGACATGCACTCCCAACCTCCCTTCACCATGCCCACGGCCACGATGACGGCGGCCGCCGTCGACGACGCGGGGCGGCTGAGCGCGACGGCCGCGTTCGTGCGCGAACAGGACACCTGCGACCTGCTCTCCCGGGTGCTGCCCGGACTCGGCGGTCCCGAACTGCGGGCACTGGCGGACCAGTGCCGCTTCGCGCACGCCGCCGTCCTCGTGTTCCCGCCCGACGAGGACGCGCTGCGCAGCGAACTGGCGGCGTGCGGGCTGCCCGCCGACGCTCCGGCGCGGCCCAGCGTCGTCGTCCGCGAACGCCTCGCCGCACGCCACCGCCGCGACCTCGCCGATCTTGACGTAAGGATTCTCCGCCCCGAGGTCCGCGGCCCCGCCGGAGAGCACCGGGCGGTCGAGGTGTTCGCTCTGACCGTGCCGCCCGGCAGCGGACTGTCCCCGATCGCCGCCGACGAACGCCGCCGGGAACACGAGGCGCACCTCGCCTTCGACGTCGTACGGCCCGACCCGCTGGTGCTGCGCGGGCTCCTGGCGAGCTTCGCGTGGCAGGGCGCGACCGCCGACGGCGGCGGCTACAACCTGCACGAGGACGGCACCGTCTTCTACTTCACCGCCCCCGCCGACACGAAGACGGCGTACCGGCGCGTGGAGCTGTACGCGAGCGGCGACCACCGCGACGTACTGGCCGAGCACCTCGGCCGACATGACGGCGCGGCGAACCCCGCACGGCAGCAGGGCGAGCCGCAGCCGGCGGAAACGCTCCTGCGGCTGCTGACCGGTGCCTGGACCACCCAGGCCCTGGCCGCGTGCGCACAGCTGCGGCTCCCGGAGGCCATGGACCGCCACACCGCAACCGGCACCGCGGAACTCGCCCGGACCGTCGGCGCCCACCCGGAGAGCCTGGCGACCCTGCTGCGGTACCTCGCCATGCTGGGCGTGGTACGCGACGGCCCGGACGGCTTCCGCCTCACCGGCGTCGGCGCACTTCTGGACGCGCAGGCGCCCGGCTCGATGCGGCCCCTGGCACTGATGTACGGCGGCCCCTTCTACCAGTCCTTCGCGCACCTCGCCCATACCGTCCGCAGCGGACAGCCCGGATTCGAGCACCTCTACGGCGAGAACCACTTCGACCACTTCGCCCGCGACCCCGAACTCGCCGCACTCTTCGACCAGTCCATGGCGTCGAGCGCCCCCATCTTCACACCCCTCCCCGCGCACCCGGTCCTCACCGCCGCCGCCACCGCCCCCGGCCGCCCCCGTACCGTCGTCGACATCGCCGGCGGCACCGGAGAACTCCTCGCCCGCATCCTGACCGCCCACCCCGCCCTGCGCGGCATCCTCCTCGAACGCCCCCAGGTGATCGCGGCGGCCCGCACGCGGCTGGCCGCCACCCCCGCCGGCGGACGCTGCGGCTTCCGGGCGGGCGACTTCGCGGACGTCCCCCCGGGCGGCGACGTCTACGTCCTGTCCCGCGTCCTGCACGACTGGGACGACGACCGCTGCCGGAGCATCCTGCGCCACTGCGCCGACGCCATGCCCGGCCACGCCGACCTCCTCATCGTCGAACGCCTCCTGCCGACCGACGCCGGAGCCTCCCTCGCCACCGCGTGGGACCTCCACATGATGTGCAACACCGGCGGCCGCGAACGCACCGCCGGCCACTACGCCCGGCTGCTCGACGACTGCGGCCTCACCCTCGTCGGCCACACCCCGCTCGCCCTCGGCGCCCACACCCTCCACGCCCGCAGAACCTGACCGGGCCTCCCCGCGCCTCCCTGCGCGGTCGCGTGCCGGTGGGCATGACGGAAGCCTTACGGGACGGTGTGGGAGCCCCTGGCGGACCGCCCGGGTGCGTAGCGTGCGGGGATGCGCGTACTTGTGACGGGAGGCGCCGGGTTCGTCGGCGCCCAGGTGGTGGACGTCCTGCGGGACCAGGGGCACGAGCCGGTGGTGCTCGACGCGTTGCTGCCGGCCGCCCATCCGGTCGAGCCCGCGCTCCCCGACGCGGAGTTCCTCCGCGCAGACGTCCGGGACGCCGACGCCGTACGCGGCGCCCTGCGCGGGGTGGACGCCGTCTGCCACCAGGCGGCCATGGTGGGCCTCGGGAAGGGCTTCGCGGACGCCCCGGACTACGTGTCGTGCAACGACCTGGGTACGGCCGTGCTGCTGGCGGGCATGGCCGTGGCCGGTGTACGCAGGCTCGTCCAGGCCGGGTCGATGGTGGTGTACGGCGAGGGCCGGTACGAGTGCCCCGAACACGGTGTGGTCCGGCCCGGCCCGCGCGCGGCCCGGGACCTGCGCGAGGGCCGGTTCGAGCCGCGCTGCCCGTGCTGCGGCGCCGCACTGGTGCCGGGACTGGTGGCGGAGGACGCCCCGCTGGATCCGCGCAACGTCTACGCGACGACCAAGCTGGCGCAGGAGCACCTGGCCGCGTCCTGGGCGCGGACCACGGGCGGCTCGGCGGTCTCCCTGCGCTACCACAACGTCTACGGTCCGGGGATGCCCCGGGACACCCCGTACGCGGGCGTGGCCTCGTTCTTCCGCTCCGCCCTCGCCCGTGGCGAGGCGCCCCGGGTCTACGAGGACGGGGGCCAGCGCAGGGACTTCGTCCATGTACGGGACGTGGCGCGGGCCAACGCGGCGGCGCTGGCCGCGCTGGCGGCGCCGTCGCCCGAACACGTCGGCGGCCGGCACACCGCCTACAACACGGGCAGCGGCGAACCGCGTACCGTCGGGGAGATGGCGGCGGTGCTCGCGCGGGCCCACGGCGGCCCGGAGCCGGTGGTGACGGGGGAGTTCCGGCTCGGGGACGTCCGGCACATCACGGCCGACTCCGCACGCCTGCGGCGGGAGCTGGGCTGGCGGCCGGAGGTCGGGTTCGCCGAGGGGATGGCGGAGTTCGCCGCGACGCGGCAGCGGGCGTCGTCCGGGGTCAGGTGAAGCCTCAGGTGAGGCGTGCGTCGTCCCGGGCCCGGTGGAGCGGGCGTCGTCCTGGGTTCGGTGAGGCGGGCGTCGTCCCGGGCCCCGGGACGGTCGTCGTCCCGGGTCCGGTGAGGCGGGCGTCGTCGTCCTGTGTGCGGGGACGCGGGCCCGGGAGGCGGTCCCGCGGCCGTGTCCCGGTCAGGCGAGCGGCAGGGTCACCTCGAAGCGGCAGCCGCCGGGGACGTTGCGTACGTCGGCCCGGCCGGCGTGGGCCTCGACGATGCCCCGTACGATCGCCAGCCCCAGCCCCGCCCCGGACGGCGGGGTGCGGGCCGGGTTGCCCCGCCAGCCGGTGTCGAACACGCGCGGCAGGTCGTCTTCGGCGATGCCTCCGCACGCGTCGGTGACGGAGAGCACCGCGGAGTCCTCCCGGCGGGCCACGGCCACCGCGACGGTGCCGTCGGCGGGTGTGTGGCGGATGGCGTTGACGATGAGGTTGGCCAGGACCCGGGTCATCTCCTTGCCGTCCACCTCGACGGGCACGTGCGCGATGTCCTCGCCGCGCAGCCGCACACCGTGCTCCCGGGCGAGCGGATCGGCGCCCAGCAGGGCATCGGCCGCCAGGTCCCGCAGAGAGATGCGGCTGGGCGTCAGGGCCAGGGTTCCGGCATGGATGCGGGAGAGTTCGAACAGGTCCCCGACCATGGTGTCGAGGCGCTCCACCTCGGTGCGGATCTGGCGGTGGTAGCGGGCCGGGTCGGAGGCGACACCGTCCTCCAGGGCCTCCGCCATCGCGCGCAGCCCGGCGAGCGGGGTGCGCAGGTCATGGGAGATCCAGGCGACCAGTTCGCGGCGGGAGGTCTCCAGGGCGCGCTCCCGCTCCCGGGAGGCGGCCAGCCTGGCGCTGGTGGACGCGAGTTCGCCCGCCAGACCGGCCAGTTCGGCGGTCGCGGGGGCGGACGGCGTGGTGAAATCGCCGTCCTCCCCGAAGTCCCGGGCGGCGAGCGCGAGGTCGTGGCTGCGGGCCACCACCCAGCGACCCATCAGCAGGGCCGTGGCCAGCGACACCACCGCCGCCATCGCCACGACCAGGGTGACCACCGTGAGGTCGTGCGGCGACAGGAACATCGCCCACGCCACGGCGAGGGTGCCCGCCAGCATGGCCGTGACGGCCACGGCCGCCACCACCGTCAGGGAGACGGCGACCGACCTACGCCGCAGCAGCCGCAGGACCAGCGCCCCCGCCGCCCCGGCGCACACCGCGCCACCCAGCGCGAAGAGGGCGATGAGCAGGATGTCCCTCACGGCCGCACTCCTTCCGCCTCGTCGGGACAAGCCGTGTCCGGGGCGTCCGGCGTCCCGGCCTCGAAGCGGTACCCGACACCCCACACGGTCTGGATCAGCAGCGGCGAAGCCGGATCGGCCTCGATCTTGGCGCGGAGCCGGCGGACGTGGACGGTGACCGTGGAGAGGTCGCCGAACTCCCACCCCCACACGTCCCGCATCAGCTCCTCACGGCTGTGCGCCCGGCCCGGCCGGGCCATGAAGTGCGCCAGGAGATCGAACTCGCGCAGGGTGAGGGCCAGTTCGCGCCCGTCCTTGGACGCCCGCCGGTCGGCCGGGTCGACGACGATTCCCGCCGCGCGCAGCGGGGCCCGCCGCTCCCTCCCCTCGCCGCCCTCCGCGCCGCGCCGGCTGCGGCGCAGTACGGACTCGACCCGCAGGACCAGCTCGCGCGGGCTGAACGGCTTGGTGACGTAGTCGTCGGCGCCCAGTTCGAGGCCGGCGATCCGGTCGTCCTCCGTCCCGCGGGCCGTCAGCATGATCACCGGCACGGGCCGGTCGGCACGCAGCCGCCGGCACACCTCCAGCCCGTCGAGGCCCGGCAGCATCAGGTCGAGGACGACCAGGTCGGGTACACCGCGGGCGGCCAGGACAAGGGCGGCGGGGCCGTCGGCGGCGTGGTCGACGCGGTGACCGGCCCTGCGGAGGTATCCGGTGACGACCTCCGCGACGGTCGGGTCGTCGTCCACGACGAGGATCCGGGCGGGGGGTGCAGGCGTGCTCATGCTCCCCAGTGTCGTACGGCCGGCCGGGCACCGTCTTCCCCGGCGGCCGGACCCCTCTGTGCCGTCCGTGTTTCGTAAGGAGTCGGTGGCCCCGTTTCCCCGGTCGGGTTCCTACGGTGGCAGGCGTGACCGATCATCCCCCCGTGGGCAGCGAAGCGAACGTGGTCCTTCCCTGCCTGAACGAAGCCGAGGCACTGCCCTGGGTCCTCGCCCGCATCCCCGCCGGCTGGCGCGCCCTGGTCGTGGACAACGGCTCCACCGACGGATCGGCGGACATCGCCCGCTCCCTCGGGGCCACCGTCGTGACCGAGGCCCGGCGCGGCTTCGGCGCAGCCTGCCACGCCGGACTGCTCGCCTCCAGGGCCGAGTTCGTCTGCTTCTGCGACTGCGACGCCTCCCTCGACCCCGGGCTGCTGACCGGCTTCGTCCGCACGATCGCCGACGGCGGGGCGGACCTGGTCCTCGGACGCCGCCGGCCGCAGGGCCGGGGCGCCTGGCCCGCGCACGCACGGGCCGGAAACCTGGCCCTGTCCCGGATGCTGCGGCGCCGTACCGGCCTGCGCCTACACGACCTGGGGCCGCTGCGGGCCGCCCGGCGCGAGGCACTGCTCGCCCTGGGCCTCACCGACCGGCGCTCGGGATACCCGCTGGAGATGGTCGTCCTGGCCGCCGACGCCGGCTGGCGGATCCGCGAGGAGGACGTCCCGTACCTGCCCCGGTCCGGGAAGTCCAAGGTGACCGGCACCTGGCGCGGCACCTGGCAGGCGGTCCGCGACATGCGCGCCGTACTCGCCGAACCGCCCCGCACCGCCTCCGCGGTCTCTCCCGCGGAGGGCGCCCGGTGACCGCCCTGCTGGTCATCGCCAAGGAGCCCGTGCCCGGCCGGGTCAAAACCCGCCTGACCCCTCCGTTCACCCCCGACGAGGCGGCGGCCCTGGCCGAGGCCGCACTGGCGGACACCCTGGAAGCGGCGGCCGCCACACCGGCCGCCCGGCACCTCCTGTTCCTCGACGGTTCCCCCGGCCCGTGGCTCCCGCCCCGCTTCGAAGTCCGGCCCCAGAGCTCCGGACAACTGGACGCACGCCTCGCCGCGGCCTTCACCGACTGCGGCGGCCCGGCCCTGCTCATCGGCATGGACACCCCCCAGGTCACCCCGGACCTCCTCGGACCCGCCCTCGGATTCGACCGGTACGACGCCTGGTTCGGCCCGGCGGCCGACGGGGGGTTCTGGGCCCTGGGGCTGGCCGACCCGGACCCGGCCCTGCTGCTGGGCGTACCCATGTCGGTGCCCGAGACCGGGGCGGTGCAGTACGAGCGGCTGCGCGCGGCCGGGCTGCGGATCGGACTGCTGCCGGTGCTGCGGGACGTGGACACGGCCGCCGACGCCGGTGAGGTCGCGGCCGCGCCACCGCACGGCCGGTTCGCCGCCCTGCACGCCCGGCTGACCGCGTCGCCCGAGGCGGTACGGTGACCGCCCCCGGCGAGACCGCCCCGCGGACAGCGGCCCGCAGGCCCTGGCGGGACGACCCGTACGCCACGGCCCTGCGCGCCGGGCAGGGCCCCCTCTTCCTGCGCCGTACGGACGGCTGGTTGATGCCGCTGGAAGTGGAGCGGTGGCTCGCCGACGCGGACTCGGGCGACGAGAGCGTCCTCGCCCGCTGCCGGGGCGCTGTGCTCGACGTCGGCTGCGGCCCCGGCCGGCTGGTGGCCGCCCTCGCCGAGCGCGGCCACCTGGCCCTGGGCGTGGACGTCAGCCCGGCCGCGGTGACCAGCACCGTCCGGCGGGGCGGCACGGCACTGTGCAGGTCGGTCTTCGGACCGCTGCCCGGCGAGGGACGCTGGACCACGGTCCTGCTCGTCGACGGCAACATCGGCATCGGCGGCGACCCGGCGGCCCTGCTCGGCCGGGCCGCCGAACTGCTCGCCCCCGGCGGCCGGGTGATCGCCGAAGCCGCCCCGGTCGAGGTGGACGAGCGGTGCGAGGTCCGCCTCGACGACGGCCGCGGCACCCTCGGCGTCCCCTTCCCCTGGGCCCGGGTGGGACCCGAGGCCCTCAGCCGCCAAGCCGGCCGGGCCGGCTGGACGCCCCTGCACCACTGGACCCTGTCCGGACGGACCTTCACCGAACTCGGATTCGCTCCTTCCCGCGCCGCCGCCGGACGAGCAGCACCGACGCGAGCGTGACCACCGCCACCGCCGCCAGGACCAGCGGCAGGTCGCGGCCGTACGGCAGGGGGAGCGCCGGCGGGTTCGGCGCAGCTGCCGCAGTGGCAGCGGCAGCGGCAGCGCGATCAGCACCAGCGCCCCCGCCGTGATCAGCGCGGCGTGGACCGCCCGCCCGCCCGGCACGGCCGCGACCAGCAGGCCGGTCGCGGCCGCCGGCGGTGCGACGAGGGCGTCGTGCACGACCAGAGCCCCGCCCAGCCACAGCAGCACCCCGCGCGGATCGGGCCGCGCCGCCGGATGCCCCCGCCGACACCGATCAGCACCAGCCCGAAGGCGATGTGGCCGGACAGCCAAGTCGGCGGCTGCCGGAGGAAGTGGCTGACCAGCCCGGTCGGGAAGCACACCGCCAGGGCCGCTCCGAGCCACCGCCCGAACACCGTCGCCGTGCGCGGGCCGTGCAACCGGCCGGAGAACGAGGGCGGACGGAGGGCGCGCAGCCGCAGGGCGAGGGGTGGGCAGCAGCCGCGGAACGGCCGGACGCCGTCGGCCGGGGGAGGTTTTTCCACGACCCCAGGCAACCGTCCCGGGACGGCCGGGAGGCAGATCGGACACCTTACGGAACACGAACGCCCCGCCCTGCCGGTGCCGCCGACGGCCCGCCCGGTGCCAGGGTGGGCCCGTGACCCACCCCCGTCCAGCACGCCCCCTCCCCACCGCCGGCCGCGCCGCAGGTGTCACCGGTCCGGGCCGGTCCGGAACCGTCCGCGCCACCGCGGGCACCGCCGTCCTGTTGGCCGCCCTTACCGCCGCGCTCGTCGCGACCGTCCGCCACGACGGGTACTTCGCCGACCCGGCCGGGCTCTCCTGGCGGTACGCCGCGTGCTGGACGCTCTTCGGGGCGGCGGCGTGGACACTGCGGCGTGCGCCCGCCCGGCACGTCGCGGCCCTCGTCCTCGCCGGCGGCATCGCCGTGGCCGCCACCGGTCTGACGGCCGCGCCCCGCACCAGTACCGACTCCTTCCGCTACGCCTGGGACGGCCGCGTACAGGCCGCCGGCATCTCCCCGTACGACCACGCCCCGGCGGACCCCGCCCTCGCCGGCCTCCGGGACGGCTGGCTCTTCCCACCCCGCGAGGACTGCGCCCGGCCCGACCTCTCGTCGCTGCCGGGCGGCGGATGCACCCGTATCAACCGCCCCCAGGTCCACACCGTCTATCCGCCCGCCGGCGAGGCGTACTTCCTCCTCGTCCACACCCTCTCCCCGGACGGGGTCCGCCACAAGGCGCTCCAGACGGGCGGTGCGGCCTTGGCCGTGGCCACCACACTGGTCCTGCTGCGCGTCCTGCGCCGCCGCGGCGACCCGCGCAACGCCGCCTGGTGGGCCTGGTGCCCGGCCGTGGCCGTCGAAGCGGTCAACAACGCCCATGCCGACGCCCTCGCCGTGCTCCTGTCCGTCGCCGCCCTCGCCCTGACGGTCCGCCACCGGGCGGCCGGCGGCGCGCTGCTGGGCCTGGCCACCGCCGCGAAGCTGCTGCCCGCCGTACTGCTCCCCGGCGCGCTGTCCGGCGTACGGCGGCCCCGCGACTTCGCCGCCACCCTGCTCCCCGCCGCGGCCGTCCTGACGGCGCTGTACCTGCCGTACGTCCTGCTTTCCGACGCCTCCGTCCTGGGATACCTCGGCGGATACGCCGAGGAGGAGGGCTACCAGGACGCCGCCTCCGGCAACCGCTACGCCCTGCTGCGCCTCGTCCTGCCCGACTCCTGGGCCCTGCCGGCCGTCCTCGTCGGCACGGCCGCGGTCAGCCTGTACGCGATCCTCCGCGGCGACCCCGAACGCCCCTGGTCCGCAGCGCTCCTCGTCACCGGCACCGCCTTCCTCCTCACGACACCCGGGTACTCCTGGTACGCCCTGCTCCTGGTCGCGCTGGTGGCCCTCGACGGCCGCTGGGAATGGCTCGGCGTCGCCGTCGCGGGCGCCGCGGCCTACCTCACCTCGCGTGCGCTGCCCGGTGCCGGGACCGTGATGTACGCGGCCGCCCTCCTCGCGGTCCTCGCGGGCCACGCGATCCGCATCCACCGTGCCCGCTCCACATCCCGCGGCCAGCCGGCACCCGGTACGCAGGGTCGTGCGGATGACGGGCAGTGAGGTGAGGGGGAGGAGCGGCCAGGGCTACCGGGCGGCGCTGCTCCACCCGGCCGTGCCGGAATACGAGTCCAGCAGGTCCACCACGAAGACCAGGGTCGAGCCCGCCGGGATCAACGGCGAGGGCGACTGATTGCCGTAGCCGAGACGCGGGGGAACGATGATCTCGCGCCGACCGCCGACCCTCATGCCCCGCACCCCCCGGTCCCAGCCCTTGATGACCTTGCCACTTCCCAGGGCGAACTTGAACGGCTCGCCCCGGTCCCAGGAGGCGTCGAACTCCTTCCCGGACTCGAAGGCCACCCCCACGTAGTGGACCCGGACCACCATGCCCGGCTTCACTTCGGCCCCGTCCCCGACCACAAGGTCCCGGACGGTCAGCTCGGTAGGAGCGTCACCCTCCGGAACGTGGACCTCGGGCTTCGCCAGCTCGCTCATCGCCGCCTCATCACTCTCCGTCGACACTCCGGAGACTCTAGAAGAATCCGAGCCCTTTCGGCTGCGGGGCGGCCCTGGGAGGAGGGCCATGCTGGCCCTCGGTACGGTCGGCCCGGGGCGGCGGCGCAGCTCTCGATCAGCGTGCTCTGCCGAGATCGCGAGGCGGCTCGAACGTCCGACCTCGACGGTCAGCCGGGAGGTCTCACGCAACGGCGGTCCCGCGGGCTACCGGCCCCAGCAAGCCCACCAGGCGACCGCCCTGCGGGCACGGCGTGGTGCCCTGGAGCCCCCACGCGCGGGCGGATCGGCGGGCGGAACGACGGGGGACGAGATCGTCGAGCTGGCAGTCAGGTCCGGGATGCCGAGGATGACCGCTCGCGTACACGTCGACCTGCTGCTGTCGGCGGACGGCAGGCCCACCGCAGCCGAGCTGACCCGACGGCTACAGGTCAGTCCGGCCTCCGTATCAGTGGCCGTGAACTCCCTGGTCCAGCACGGATACGTGCGTCGTGAACGCGAGCCGCAAGGGCGGCGCGACGTCTACGTCGTCGACGGCGAGGCCTGGTACCACTCGATCGTCATCAGCGCTCAGCAGACCCTGGAGGCGGCGCAGGCCGCGATGGAGGTGGCGGAGGCCCTGGGCCCCGACAGTCCGGCGGGGCATCGGCTCGCCAAGGGCGGAGCGTTCCTGGAACGCGTCATCCACGACATGCGAGATTCCGCCGACCGCTGGCGCCCCCTCCTCACGTGACGGGCCACCGCGGCCTCCTCCCGGGCTCGGCGCTCCACACGGCACGTGGAGGGGACCGATCGGCTCATGCGGAGCGGCCCGGCAGGGGGCCAGCCTGGCTGTAGCGGGAAGGGAACGGCCGCGTCCCGCCGGAACGCAGTGCGACGCGGCGACCCGGCCGCTTGAGGAGGGCTGACCATGACCACCGACCTGGGGCGGCGGCTCGCCGCCCGTCGAACCGCGGCCGGAATGAGCCGCGAGGAACTGGGGGAGCGCTGCGGGGCGGACGCACACTACATAGCCTCCTTGGAGGACCGCGCCGTCCTCCCGACGGCCGGAGTGCTCGTCCGCCTCGCGGAGGTGCTCGGCACCACCGTCGACGCCTTGGCCGGTCCCCGCGCTGCTCACGATCCTGGGCGGCCGGTCACGCGGCCCCGCACGGACGCCCAGCCGGTCGTCCTGGACGAGGAGGAGTGCCGACGGCTGCTCGGCGTCCGTGGCATCGGCCGGGTTGCCGTCTTCACCGCGGACGGCCCGGCCGTCCACCCGGTCAACTACCTGATCTCCGAGGACGGCATCGCCTTCCGGACCGGGGCCGACTCGGTGCTGGCCCGGGCCGCCGGCACCGAGGCCGCCTTCGAGGCGGAGCAGATCGACGAGGTGGCGGCGAGGGGGTGGAGCGTACTGGCTGTGGGGGTGATCGAGGCGGCCCCCCATCCCGCCGCGCTGGGGCGCCGGGCCGATTCCGCCCACGCCACGCCCTGGGCGGGCGGAGAGCGCACCCACTGGATGACGATCGCTCCGCACCGGCTCACTGGCCGGCGGGTGGAGTACCGTCCGTGACTCGGGCGGTCCGCGGAGAACGTGGCTGGGCCGCGGGGCGAGGCAGCGGGCAGGCCCAGCCGGCCGGGAGCCGGCGCGTACCGTCCGAGGCGGCAGCCGCGGATCACCTCGTACTCGGGAAAACGGGGCCTCGTGAAACGGGGCCTCGGTCTGCGGATCACTGTCGTTGCGCGTGTGCTTCCTCAAGGGTGAGGGCGGCCCAGCACGTCCAGCCGACGGGCTGGAGTATCCAGAAGCCGATGATGCGGTAGAGGAACGTCGCGGCGATGGCCTGTCCGGGAGGCATGCCATAGGCGATGAGCAGTGCCGACAGCGTCGCCTCGGCGATCCCCAGGCTGCCCGGCGTGAGACGGAGGCTGCTGGCGATCTGCGTGAGCGCGTACGCGAGAAGCAGCCCGTGCCAGGGGACTGCGAAGCCGAGGGACCAGATGCACGCGGTCAGGCACCCCAGGTCGAACACCCAGTTGAGAAGGGCGAACACGAGTGGCCAAAGCCATGGAAGGGGGCGGGGCTGGATCCTGCGCGCCTGGCCGACGAGGTCGGTCAGATCGGCGTCCACCTGCCTGAGCCGCGTGGACCGTCCGACCGAACGGGTCCGAAGGCGCCGCAGGAGGCGGCGCACGCCGGAGAGGCGGCTCAGCCCGAGGAGCACCGCCGCTGCGGCGAAGGCCGGCAGGATCACGTAGAGGAACACCGGCCGGACGGCGGCACCCGGTCCCGACGGGCCGGCGACGAGGGTGCTCAGGGTGAGCAGCAGGATCAGGCTCGAAGCCGAGGCGATCCCGGACGCGACCAGGACGGCCGCGGCGAGCACCTGGCCCGCGCCGCGACGGGACAGGCTGTGCAGCAGCCAAGCGGCGGAGAACGCAGCCCCACCCGGCAGCAGGCCGGCCATGGCGTTGCCGGCGACGGTGGTGCACGTCATCCTGCCCAGGCCCATCGGGACGCCGCCCGCGCGCAGCAGCCAACGCGGCACCGCGGCGAAACACACGACCGACAGCACCTCACACGCCAGGGGGAGGGGCAGGCGAGCCAGCCGGACCGCGGTGACCAGGTGGTAGGCCTCTGCGATCTCGGCCCGTCGTGAGAGTGCGAACAGGACAGCCGCCGCCACGAGGATCCCGGAGAACAGCCACCAGAGCCAGCCCGGTCCGGCGCCCCGGAGGAGGCCGCCGCTCCTGTCTCGTGCCTGTGGCATCTACCGTCACCTTCGACGCTGCCGACGTGTTCCGGGCGCCGCAGCGGCACCGGTTCCGGATCGCGCGGGACGCCGCGCCGCGCTTCACACCTCCTGGCTCCCCCGGGCAAGGGTGAGCGCCGCGTCGCTGCCGACGGTGAGCGCCGCGGAGAAGGGGGCGCCTTGCCGGCTGAGACAGTCGCGCAGCCAGTGGGCGTCGCGGAGGGGGGCTCGACGGAGGGTGAGGCGGCGGGCCTGGAAGGGGGTCAGGCGAAGTTCTCTGAGTGCGCCCGTGGCCGCGTCGAGGCGGGCGGTGTAGAGGAGGCGGAGGTCGTCGCGGTACTGCTCGTGGCCGGTGATCCCTTCGTAGTCGTTGACCAGGTCTCCGCAGCCGTAGAGGATCAGCCGGCCGCGGTAGACCTCCAAGGGGCGGGGGTGGTGTGAGGAGTGGCCGTGGACGAGGTCCGCGCCGCCGTCGACGAGGTCGTGGGCGAAGCGGATGTGCGCGGGCGGGATCCGGTAGCCCCAGTTGGAACCCCAGTGGATCGAGACGGCCACCAGGTCACCGGTCCGGCGGACGGCCTCCGTGCGGGCGACCAGTTCGGCCGCGGCAGCCGGCGAGGGTGCGGACACGAGGGCGACGCCGCTGCGTTCCGGGGTGGCCGCCCAGTCGAGGGGGATGCCGCTGGAGGGCAGTCCCACCGAGAAGACCAGTAGCCGAGGCCCAGGGCCTGAGGTGGCTCCCGGAGGAGACGGAGGAGGCCGTAGCGCGACCTCGGCCGGCCGCCATGCCTCGGCGGCGTCACGGCCCGCGCCGGCGGTGGCCAGCCCGGCGGCGTCGAGGGCTTCGAGGGTCTCGGCCAGCCCGTCCCGGCCGAAGTCGAGGACGTGGTTGTTGGCGAGGACGCACACGTCGGGCCGGGCGGCGGCCAGGCACGGCAGGTTCGCCGGATTCATGCGGTAGTGGACGCTCTTGTCAGGGGCGAAGGCGTCCGCGCGCGTCACACTGGTCTCCAGGTTCAGAAGCCAGGCGTCCGGCCGGGCCGCCTGAAGCTCCTCAAGCAGGTCCCCCCACGGCCTGGCGTAACCGGCGGGCCGCGGTACCGGTCCGTGCGCGGCCGCGGCCATGTCGACGTACGACCGTGCGTCAGTGACCCAGGGCTCGGCGAGCCGCGGGTCGCCGGGGTGCGGCAGGATCTGGTCGACGCCCCGGCCGAGCATCACGTCGCCGGCGAGGCAGACGGTGACCTCGCGGTCCGACCCCCGGCTACCGCTCGCATCCACACCTCCACCGTAGGCGCGAACCGGGCCGGTCGGACACCGGCGCGGGGCCCCGCTCGCGCGCGACGTGCTGCTACGACGTCCTCACCGGAGCGCGGACACCGTCGGACCGGTCATCCGGCGGTGCCCGTCATCCGCCGGCTCCCAGTCCCTGGGACAGGAGCAGCTCGTGCGCCAGCCGGGCACCGCGAGCCGCCTGCTTGTCCCGCTCGGGGTCCTGAGAGGGGATGTCCTCCAGCCCTTCGGCCAGTGCTCTGACGGCCTGGGCGAGGACCTGCACCTGGGCTTCGAGGATGCGCAGCCTCTCGTGCTCGTCGGGGACGACGGTCTCGGGCATGACGGGTCACCTTCCTGACAGGGTGAGGAGGGCCGGCGCGGGACGCTCCGGCGGCGGGGGTGTTCAGACGGGCGGACCGGGCGTGCGCGGGCACAGCAGGCGGAGCGCGACCTTGCGGGGTTCTGCTTCGTCGGCGGCCCGTCGAGCGGCAGCCTTGCTCTCGGGTGAGCCGTCGAGGCCGGCTGTGACGACTGGCTCCAAGACGACTGGCTCCATGGCGACTGCCTCCGTGTCGTACGACGCCGTGATGGCCCTGCGGACGCCGACACCTGACAGCACAAGCACGCCGCGTCCTCATCTCCGAGGAGTACCCCGGATCGTCCTGGCGCGCATGTGGGCCGCCACGCGACCGGCCGCCTCGCAGGCAAGCGTGTCCGATCGTGTGGGCCGATGGCGCACGGGTCGCCGCCGGGGTCGGCCCTGCGCCGTCCGTCGCCCCGAGGTGAGGGGCCGAACGGGGCGGTGCGGGGGCGGGTGTCCCGAGCCGACCCCGTGCGGTCAGAACCGGGGCGTCGGGCGAGCGGCGGGTGCCATGTGGTCGGCGAACCAGCGGCGGGCGAGGTCGGTGACCTCGTCCAGGGTTCCGGGCTCCTCGAAGAGGTGCGTGGCTCCGGGGACGACCGCGAGTTCACTCTCGCAGCGCAGCCTGGCCTGTGCCTGGCGGTTGAGGTCGAGCACGAGCCGGTCGTCACCGCCGACGATCAGCAGCGTGGGCGCCGTGACCGAGGGCAGCCGTGGCCCGGCCAGATCGGGCCTCCCGCCGCGGGAGACGACCGCCGCGATCCGTGCGTCCGGCTCGGCTGCAGCCCACAGTGCGGCGGCTGCGCCCGTGCTGGCGCCGAAGTATCCGAAGGCCAGCCCCTGGGCTTCGGGCTGTTCGCGCAGCCAGGCGGTGGCGTCCGCGAGCCGCCGGGCGAGCAGACCCGTATCGAAGACATTGGCCCTGTCGGTCTCCTCCTCCTCGGTGAGCAGGTCGAACAGCAAGGTGCCCAGCCCCGCCCGGTTCAGGCCCGCCGCGACGTACTGATTGCGCGGACTGTGCCGGCTGCTGCCACTGCCGTGGGCGAACAGCACGACCCCGATCGCGCTCTCGGGCACCGTCAGCCGGCCCCGCAGCATCAGCGGGCCCGCCCGCACATCCGCTTCCCGGTCCTCCGGCCATGCCGGGCCCGGTGGCGTCCGGCGGGTGCTGACCGGACCGCTGGAGGCCGCCTCCAGGCAGGCGACCACCTCATCGTCGTCCACCTGGGAGAAGTCGGCGTAGGACTGCCCGACCGCGTAGAAGTCGTACGGAGTGTGCAGGCACACCAACTCGTCGGCATCCGAACCCAGCCGCGCGGCACAGTCCCGCGGCGCCACGGGCACCGCCAGGACGACCCGCGCGGCGCCGCGGGCCCGGGCGATCCGGCAGGCCGCCCGCGCCGTCGCCCCCGTCGCCACGCCGTCGTCGACCACCAGCGCCGTCCGGCCGTCGAGCCGGACCGGCTCCCGCCCGCCCCGGTATCGGAGTGCGCGGCTCTCGAGCACCTTCCTCTCACGCGCCTCCACTGCGGCCAGCTCGTCCGGGGTGACGCCCGCGGCGCGGACCACCTCGTCGTTGAACAGACGGACGCCTCCCTCACCGATCGCCCCCATGGCCACCTCCGGCTGGAACGGCACGCCCAGCTTCCGTACCAGGCAGACGTCCAAGGGGGCGCCCAGCACGCGGGCGACCTCCTCGGCGACCGGAACCCCTCCGCGCGGCAGCCCCAGCACCACGATGTCGGAACCCCTGAGCTGCTTCAGCCGGCTGGCCAGCCTGCGGCCGGCATCTCGCCGATCCACGAAGAACACGATGCGACCTCCTCACCCCGGAAGCAGGGCCTGCGGCGGGGCCCACGCCCTGCCTGCGTATCTCCATCGTCACTCCGGCGAAGGACCGCCGCTCACCGCCTCGGCTCCGTACCCGTTGACACCGGCCCGGACCGTCCGGTCCGCGCGCCGCAGGAGCGGCGTGCTGGGCGTTCGCCGTCTCGGTCCGCCGGGTCGCAGGACCTCCAGGGCCGATGCCGGGTCCGGGGCCGGCGGGCCCGACGGGATCCACCGCCCCGCCTCGCGGTGGTACGGCCATCAGCGCCCCTGCGGGAGCGCCTCGCCGCCCGCGGGCACCGCGTCGGCCAGTACCCGTTTGCGTTCCAGGAGGTGTGCGATGGTCCTCGACGGTGCCTTCGGCGATGATCCGGTGGACCTGGACGGGCTGGTCTGGCCGATCCGGTAGGCGCGGTCGGTGGCCTGTTCCTCGACGGCCGGGTTCCACCAGCGGTCGAAGTGGATGACGTGGCCGGCGCGGGTGAGGTTCAGGCCGGTGCCGGCCGCCTTGAGGGACAGCAGGAAGCAGGGGACCTCGCCGGCCTGGAAGCGGTCGACGAGCTTCTCACGGCGCGCGACCGCGGTGCCGCCGTGCAGGAGTTGCGTGGCGATCCCCCTGGCCGACAGGTGCCGCTCGATGAGCCGGGCCATCGTCACGTACTGCGTGAACACCAGCACCGAACCGCCCTCGGCGGGACCTGGAGGGCGGGGCGCCGGGCCTCGCAGCCCCTACTTGCTCCCGACTTCCGCGCGAGTTCCGGGAACGCGCGGTCGTGACGGCGCGTTGAGGGGGTAACGGTCGACGGCACAAGGAGGTGTCCGCAGATGTCCAGGAGCGGAAAGGTCGCGGTTGCCGGAGTCGTGGCAGCCATCGTGTTGTTCTGGGCGGTGGGCTTCTGGGCGGGCCTGCTGGTCCTCATCGGGGTGCCGGCTGCGGCCTACCTCCTGCTGGACTCCTCCCAGCGGCGTCGGCTGCGGGGCCTGTCCCGGAAGCAGATAGGCCGCTGACCGCGGCGGCGGTGCGCGGAGCCGGGTGAGGCCCGCTCCTGGACGTGGCCGGGCTCCGGCAGGTGTGCGGAGCCCGGCAGGCATGGCCGCGGAACGGGGAGCGGGGTAGCCGGATGCGGGGCGGGCGCCGGGTGCGGGTGTGGATGCCTCCGGTGCGCCCTCGGTGGCCGGATCAGGCTGCGCCGCTCACGACGACCGGAGGAAGTTCGGCTTTGAGCAGCATCTGGGAGGCGTGGTCCACGAGGTTGCGGAGCACCGGCTGGTAGCTCTCGTCGCCGCCCAGTTCGTCCAGGATCCGGTAGGCCTCGGCGCGGAACGCGTCGATCTCCGCGCGGTAGCGGTCGAGGGCGAGGGGCGTCCGCAGGATGGCCGCGAGTTCCGTCCTGGCCTGATGTGACCGGCTCGCGGCGGCGCACAGCCCCTGGATGTGTTCCCGGAAAAGGGGTGACGCGTCCTCCAGGACGGAGGCGAGCAGGTACGTCACCGTGCCGTTGACCAGGTCTTCGTCGCGGCCGGAAAGGATGTCTTCCTGGTCGTTGAAGATCTGCCACAGGATTCCGAAGACGTAGCCGAATTCACGCCACAGCTCGACCTTTTCGTCCGTGGTGCCCGAGAATATGGCGGCCATTGCCGTGATCATGCCGAAGGGGGCGCCGGATTTCCCGCGGTACGTCTCCACCACCGATTTCCGGGAGGCGCTGCGGATGTCCCCGCGCATGTCGTCTATCTGGCCGTCGACGCCGATGATCCAGCCGTTCAGGATCTCGGTTATCAGGGCGCCGTGCGCCGCCTCCGGGAGATCTTGCGCCAGGATGATCTGAATGGGCAGCGCGTTTCCGGTGACGACGGCGGCGAGCAGTGCTTCGTCCTCGGTGAGCTCGCCGGAGATCGACGCGCCGTCGGCGTCGGCCAGGTCGTCGAGATAGCAGGCCGAGGTCCACCACAGCAGGTGCACCGCCGACAGCGGCACGGCCGGGCCCGGATTGCCCGTCTCGATGGCGTGTACGAGCAGCGGAAGCACCGACAGGGGATGTCTCAGTTTGCGCTGCTCCAAGAGCTTGGCCACGGAGTTCCTGGTGGTCGCCGCGATCGGGCCGAGCCGGCCCAGTGCGGTTTCGATCTCCGCATCGATGTCCTGTGCGACCTCGCGGTGCAGGTCCAGGTACGACATGGAATTCAAGAGTGGCCTCCATCGTGGAATGAGCGTGGGGGTGAGGTGCGCACCCTTCGAGCCGCGTGACTGGCCGATTCGATCATTCCGGAGGAGGGGGATCCAGAGCGATTTTCAGTCGCCGTGTCCGAAT
This sequence comes from Streptomyces sp. NPDC060232, assembly GCF_042726555.1. Classification (NCBI taxonomy): domain Bacteria; kingdom Bacillati; phylum Actinomycetota; class Actinomycetes; order Kitasatosporales; family Streptomycetaceae; genus Streptomyces; species Streptomyces sp. NPDC060232. Next base: position 97,565 of record NZ_JBHXAG010000001.1, read on the forward strand.
CCCTATGGTTTCAGCGTTCAACTACCGACGGTAATAGGTATTTTCAGTCATCGGGGCGATCAATAATGGTCAACCATTCGGGCCGTCGTCGACTCCGGCTGCCTGAGCTCCCCGGGTGGCCCGAATTCGACGGTGCAGGGCCTCAGCCCGAGGACCGGTGTGCCGTCGACGGCGTCGAGTCCCTTCCGCGCGGACGTCCGGTCCGTCCGCCGTCACCACCCGGCACACCGGGGGTCACGCCGGGCGGACCGCGACGCGGTCGAGCGCCGCCAGCAGCTCCGGCAGGTCGGGATCGCCCTCCCCGGGAACCGTGAGCACCTCGCCCGGCTCCTCGTCCAGCAGGACGAAGGCCGCCTCGCCGGTGCGGGCCACCAACGACCAGCCGGGACCGTCCACGCGCAGGGTCCGGGCCCCCTCGCCGGCGAAGGAGGACCGCACCCGGCCGGGCGGCGGCGCGGTCCGCGTGTACTCCAGCGCCTCCTCCAGCGCACGCGCGAGTCCGGGATGCGCCGCGGCCGCGGCCCCGCCGTCCGTGGCCACGCGCTCGCGCCAGTCGGCCCACTCCCGCGCGATCTGGTCCGCGCCCAGCCGTCGCTGCACCGGGCCCCACGCCTCCGCCGAGGGCGGCGCCAGCGGCACCCGCCCCGTACCGTCCGCGCCCTGCTCCGGGTCGTGCGGCTCCGGGATCCCCGGTGCGGCCACCGACAGGTCCACCGGCCAGCCCGCCAGCGAGACCACGATGGTCCGCTCGTCGGGCGACAGGTCGTATTCCATCCCGCAGTCCCACGAGGCGATGGCGGCGGCCACGAGCGAGACGTCGTCGACGACGACCGTCCAGCGGGCGCCCTCCTCGTCCTGGCCGAGCACCAGCCCGTACCCCTCCCTCCTGGGCGTCACGCCCAGCAGGGCGCAGGCCTCGGGGAAGTCGTCGCCCAGGAAGCTGGGGAACTGCGCGGGGGTCAGGAGTACGGCGGTCAGCACGTACAGCGAGCCGCCACCCTCGTCGTCTGACACCTGGCCTCCAGCTGCTCTCTCGTCGGCGCACCTTAACTACTCGGTAACCCGCGCGTCGAGAGCTTGCGGGCCATGATTTCCAAGGCTGCTACCTGCACGTAGAGTTGGGGGCCCGCCACAGAAGGGACACCCGGTGCAGCGTTACGACCGGCTGAAGGAGATCCTCCGGCTCGATCCCGACGAGGACTTCCTCGCCATCTACCGGCTCACCGCCACCTACGAGTTCCCCTGGGACTTCGCCCGCGCCCTGGAGCTCGCGCTGTTCCGGACGTACGCCGTCCCCAGCATCGGCGGCCTGCTGGCCGATACCGCCGAGTTCACCGAGCGCACCCAGAAGCGCTACGACGACACCGCGCTGCTCCTTGACGCGGTCGTCGAGCACGGCTTCGACAGCGACACCGCGCGCACGGCGATCCGCCGCGTCAACCAGATGCACCGCAGTTACGACATCTCCAACGACGACATGCGCTACGTACTGTGCACGTTCGTGGTGATTCCGTCACGCTGGCTGGACGCCTACGGCTGGCGCCCGATGACCCACCACGAGCGCCGGGCGAGTGCCAACTACTACACCGCTCTCGGTCGACACCTGGGCATCACGGACATCCCGGGCTCCTATGAGGAGTTCGAAGCCACCCTCGACGCCTACGAGGCGGCCCACTTCGGCTGGGACGAAGGCGGCCGCAAGGTCGCGGACTCCACCCTCGACCTGATGGCCTCCTGGTACCCGGCGCCGCTCGCGCCCGCCGTGCGCCGCGGGGGACTCGCCCTCCTCGACGACTCGCTGATCGACGCCTTCCGGTACGAGGCCCCCAACGCCGGCCTCCGGAAGCTGGTGCAGGGCGCCCTGCGGCTTCGGGGCCGCGCGGTCCGCCTGCTGCCTCCGCGCCGGGCCCCGCACTACGCCCGCCAGAACCCGGAGATCAAGGGCTACCCCCGCGGCTACGACGTGGGCGAGCTCGGCACCTTCCCCGTGCCCGGCTCGGGCGGCTGCCCCGTACCGCATCCACGCCGGCCCGCCGGAGCCGAGGCCCAGCCTCCGGCCTGATCCCGGCCACCTCCGCGGTCACCGGGTACGGCGGCGACGTAAGAACGTGTGCGCGGGGGTCAGGGCCGGCGTGCCGCCAGCACCAGGAATCGGTGGTCCTCGTCGGCGTACGAGGTCATGTCCCAGCCCGAGGCGGACAGGAGCGGGCCGAGGTTGTGCTCGGCCCGCATGTCCTGCGGGGTCAGCTCGCGGCCGTGGCGCGCGGCGAGCGCCGCCCGCCCGATCGGGTGGAAGAGCGCGAGCCGGCCACCGGGGCGGACCACCCGCGCCAGTTCGCGCAGGTTCGCCGCCGGATCGGGCAGGTGCGCGATGAGCCCGGCCGCGAACACCGCGTCCAGTGCCTCGTCGCGCAGCGGCAGCCGGGCCACGTCGGCGAGCAGCAGCATGCCCTCGGAGGCGCGCCCGGCCCGTTGTGCGGCGGCCAGCATCTGCGGGGTGAGGTCCACGCCGAGCACGGTGCCCGCGGGTCCGACCGCGGCCCGCAGCGCGGCCAGGGCCCGTCCGGTGCCGCAGCCCGCGTCGAGCACGCGGTCCCCGGGCCGCAGTCCGAACTCCGCCACGGCGGTGGCGAAGGCGGCCCCGTCCTCCGGGAACTTGCGGTCCCAGCCGTCGGCCCGCGCCCCGAAGAACTCCTGCACGTGCGTGTGGTCTTCGCTCATGGGTCCATGCTCCCCCACCGCCGCGCCGTCGGGTGTCCGCGGACCGTGCGCAAGGTGGCGCGCGGGGTGATCGAAGGTGAACGTAGCTCTGTCATATTCCAGCACTTACAGCTGCTTTCGAAATGCGCCCCCTGTTCGCGCCCTCACCCGGACTAGCGTCCGGTGGCCATGGGACACCTGGGACATCTGGACCACGCCGCATACGGCTGGCTGACACCCGTGCTGTCATATGTGATGGCATCGATCGGCGCCGCCCTCGGGCTGCGCTGCACCGTCCGCGCGCTCGCCGCGACCGGAGCCGTCCGCCGCAACTGGCTCCTCACCGCGGCCTCCGCCATCGGAACCGGCATCTGGACCATGCACTTCGTCGCGATGCTCGGCTTCGAGGTCACCGGGACGGAGATCCACTACAACGTGCCCCTCACCATCCTGAGCCTGCTCGTCGCCATGCTGGTCGTCGGCGCCGGAGTCTTCGCGGTCGGCTACGGCAAGGCGCGCGGCCGTGCCCTCGTGCTGGGCGGGCTCACCACCGGAACCGGCGTCGCGAGCATGCACTACCTGGGCATGGCGGCCCTGCGCCTGCACGGTCAGGTCTCCTACGACCCGCTCGTCGTCGGCCTCTCCGTCGTCATCGCCGTGGTCGCCGCCACCGCCGCCCTCTGGGCCGCCCTCAACATCAGGTCTCCCCTGGCCGTGGCCGCCGCCTCCCTCGTCATGGGCGCCGCCGTCAGCAGCATGCACTACACGGGGATGACGGCCGTCGCCGTCAGCGTCAGCCCCTCGGACGCGGCCCTGCCCGGGGCCACCGCGATGCAGTTCATCTTCCCGCTCGCCGTCGGACTGGGCTCCTACCTGTTCATCACCGCCGCCTTCGTCGCGCTCTCCCCGACGGCCGACGAACGCGCCGCCTCCGCCTCCGCCCGGCACCTGGGGGAGCGCACCGCGGCCGCGCACTGACGGCGCCGCCGTCCTCGCGATCACGCGCCGCGCGCGTGCGCCCGCCCGTCCGTCCGATGGACCGCCTGACGGTGGACCGTCCGACTGATGGACCGTCCTACCCATCGACCGTCCGTCCACCGTCCGCCCCATCGACCGTCCGTCCACCGTCCGCCCCATCGACCGTCCGCCCCATCGACCGTCCGTCCGACCGTCGGCCGACCGCACCGGTAGGCACCGCCCGGAACGAGGAGCCCATGCGAACACCCCGCAGAAGACCGGAAGCAGCGGCGCCGAGGCTGCCCGCGCCGCCGGCACGCGGCCGCCGGGCCCATGCCGGGCCACCGGCCGAGGAACCGGCGGAGGACCGGGTACGGCAGCAGCCGCGGCAGGTGGACGACACCCGCCCGCCCCGCTCCGCCGCACCGCGCGAGGACGGTCCCCGGCTGCGACTGCGGCTGCGCCCCGCCACCGTCCGCGCGAAGATCGTCTCCCTGCTGATGGTCCCGGTCGTCTCGCTTCTCGCCCTCTGGGCCTTCGCCACCGTCAACACCGCCCAGGACATAGCCCGGCTGGCCCGTGTCCAGCAGGTCGACTCCGAGATACGCGCCCCCGTCGCAGCCGCTGTCACCGAGCTCCAGGCCGAACGGCGCGCGGCCGTCCGACTCCTGGCCGACCCCGCCACCGACCCCGGCGCCCTGGACCAGCAGGCCCGCCGCACCGACAGCGCCGTCCGCAGCCTGCGGCTCGGCGACCGGCACACCGTCGCCGACTCCGGGGACTACCGCTCGGACACCGTGATCCGACTGGACGCGTTCGTCGTCGCCGCCGAAGCACTGGGCTCGGCCCGCAAGGACATCACCGACCGCCGCGCCACCCCCGAGGCCGCCTTCGCGATCTACACCCGGGTCGTCGACGCCGCGTTCGCCGTGAACGGCTCCCTGTCCGGGGCCGAGCACCCCGAACTCGGCCCCGACGCACGGGTCCTGCTCGACTTCGCCCGCGCCGCGGAACTCCTGTCCCGCGAGGACGCCCTACTCGCCCTGCCTGGCCAGCGCAGCGCAGAGACGCTCCGGCAGCTGACCGGCGCCATCGAGTCCCGGCGCGCGCTCACCGAGACCGCGGCCCGCGACCTGCCGGCCGCCCAGCAGGACGCCTGGCAGTCCGTGGCCAAGAGCGCCTCCTACGCCGACCTCACCGGCGCCGAGGACCGGGCCCTGGCCGCCGGCACCTCCCGTGACGGCCGTGGCGCGCCCGCAGGATGGGAGGCCGCGCACAGCGGCATCAGCGCCTCGATGCGGGAGATCGAACAGGCCGCGCACACCGCGGCCGCGCACCGGGCCGACCCCGTCGCCGAAGGGGCCTTCAGCCCCGCCGGAGCCGCCGTACTGCTGGGCCTGGCGGCCGTCGCAGCCTCCCTGGTCATCTCCGTCCGGATCGGCCGCGTCCTCGTCGTCGAACTGGTCTCGCTGCGCAACACCGCCCTGGAGATCGCCCATCGCAAACTCCCCGACGCGATGGAGCGGCTGCGCGCGGGCGAGGAGATCGACGTCGCCGCCGAGACCCCGGCCGGCGCGCCCGCCGACGACGAGATCACCCAGGTCGGCGAGGCGCTGGGCACGGTGCACCGGGCCGCGCTCAGCGCCGCCGTCGAGCGGGCGGAGCTCGCCAGCGGGGTCTCCGGCGTCTTCGTCAACCTCGCGCGCCGAAGCCAGGTCCTCGTGCACAAACAGCTCACCCTGCTCGACTCGATGGAGCGGCGCGCCGACGACCCGAACGAGCTCGGCGACCTCTTCCGCCTCGACCACCTCACCACCCGGATGCGCCGGCACGCGGAGAGCCTGATCATCCTCTCGGGCGCGGCCCCCGGCCGCGCCTGGCGGATGCCGGTCCCCCTCACCAACGTCGTCCGCGCCGCCGTCTCGGAGATCGAGGACTACCCGCGCGTCGAGGTCCGCCGGCTCGCCGAGGCCGCGGTGGTCGGCGGAGCCGTCGCGGACCTCACCCACCTCCTCGCCGAACTCATCGAGAACGCGGCCCAGTTCTCCCCACCCCACACCAAGGTGCGGGTCAGCGGTGAACCGGTGGGCACCGGCTACGTCCTGGAGGTCGAGGACCGCGGACTGGGCATGGGCCGCGAAGCCCTGGGCGACGCCAACCGGCGCATCGAGCAGTCCGAGGACCTCGACCTCTTCGACAGTGACCGGCTCGGCCTCTTCGTGGTCAGCCGCCTCTCGGCCCGCCACGGCGTGAAGGTGCACCTGCGCACCTCGCCCTACGGCGGCACCACCGCCGTGGTGCTGCTGCCCCATTCCATGCTCCAGGGCGCCATCACCGTCGGGGAGCCGGTCCCCGACCCGCACCGGGACCCGGCCGCTGCCGCGGACCCTGCCGACGCGGACCGGGGCCCCGGGCGCCGGGAGGAGCAGTCGGCCGACGCCGGCCGTGCCCCGGCCCGGGCTCCCGTGCCGGCCAGGGAAGCGGCGGGAACAGCGCAGCAGCCGCCCGCCGTGACCGTCGTACGGGACGGGGCGCGCGGCCCGGCCGCCGTACGCAAGGACGTGCGCGGCCCGGCCGCGGTACGCAAGGACGCGCGCGGCATCCCCGCCAGGGGCCCGGACCCGGCCCCCGCCGAGGAGCCGCGCCCGGCACCGGCTGCCCCGCTCCGGCGGCGCACCGCCGGTGGCGGGGGCACCCGTACGGAGCCCGCCGCACCCCCCGAGGCCTCCGTGACGGAACTGCCGCGGCGGGTGCGCCAGGCCAGCCTCGTCCCGCAGCTGCGGGAGGCCCCCACGCCCCAGGGGCCCGCCGGCATCCGGGCGCCCGAGGACCCGCCGGGACGCAGCCCGGAGCAGGCCCGGGACCGGATGGCGGCCTACCGCGCCGGATGGGCCCGCGGCGCCGAGGACAGCTCCCACCACGCAGGCAGCGAAGGAGAAGTGTGATGATCGAGCACCAGAGGATCGGCCACGACGGCATCCGCAGGTCGGGCGAACTCGACTGGCTCCTGGACGACCTGGTGCACCGGGTCGTCGATGTCCGGCACGCCGTGGTCCTCTCCAACGACGGCCTGGCAGTCGGCGCCTCCAACGCGCTCAGCCGGGAGGACGCCGAGCACCTGGCGGCGGTGGCCTCCGGTTTCCACAGCCTGGCCAAGGGCGCGGGCCGGCACTTCCGCGCCGGGGGCGTACGCCAGACGATGGTCGAGATGGACGAGGGGTTCCTCTTCGTCGCGGCGGCCGGGGACGGCTCCTGCCTGGCCGTGCTCAGCGCCGCGAGCGCCGACATCGGGCTGATCGCCTACGAGATGGCCCGGCTGGTCAAGCGGGTCGGCGAGCACCTCTACACCCCGCCGCGGTTCGCGGCGCGGCCGCCGGCCGCCGGCTGAGGGCGGCGGTCCGGCACATGAACGGCCAGTGGTACGACGCCGAGGCGGGCCCGCTCGTCCGCCCGTACGCCATGACCGGGGGACGTACCAAGCCGGGACCGCACGGGGTCCGCTTCGACCTGATCGCCCTGGTCGCGGTGGATCCGCAGGGCGGCGCGGACGAGGCGGCCGAGTCGCTGCTCGGCCCCGAACACCGGGCACTGCTGGGTCTGTGCCGGTCCGACACCCAGTCGGTGGCGGAGCTCGCCGCCGACGCCGACCTGCCCGTGGGAGTCGTACGGGTGCTCCTCGGGGACCTGCTGGAGGGCGGGCACGTCAAGGTCAGCCGCCCGGTACCGCCCGCCCGACTGCCGGACGAGCGGATTCTGCGTGAAGTCATCGAGGGATTGCGAGCGCTGTGATGGGACACCACGACAACCGAGCCTCCGGGACCTCCGGACCGGCCGGAGCAGCACCGGAAACGGAACCGGACCCGGAAACGGGGGATGAGGACGGCGAACTGGCCGCGCTCGCACTGAAGATCCTGGTGGCGGGCGGATTCGGGGTGGGCAAGACCACTCTGGTGGGTGCGGTGAGCGAGATCCGGCCGCTGCGCACCGAGGAGCAGCTGAGCGAGGCGGGCGAACTGGTCGACGACACGGGGGGCGTGGACCAGAAGACGACCACGACCGTGGCCATGGACTTCGGGCGGATCACCATCCGCTCCGGGCTGTCCCTCTACCTGTTCGGCACCCCCGGGCAGGACCGGTTCTGGTTCCTGTGGGACGAGCTGGCACAGGGAGCGCTCGGCGCGGTGGTGCTCGCCGACACGCGGCGGCTGGAGGACTGCTTCCCGGCGGTCGACTACTTCGAGCACCGGCGCATCCCCTTCGTGGTCGCCGTCAACTGCTTCACCGAGGCACGGCGTTACGGAGCGCACGACGTGTCGCGCGCCCTGGACCTGGAACAGGGGACTCCGGTGGTGCTGTGCGACGCACGGGACAAGGACTCCGGCAAGGAAGTGCTGATCAGGCTGGTCGAGTACGCCGGGCGGGTGCACACCGCCCGGCTGCTGGACTCGGTGGGGCCGCAGGCCGGTTCCGTGTGAGCCGGCCAGGCCGCGCGGGCGGGTCAGTCGGACACCCCGGCGACGGAGATCACCTTCTCGATCGGGACGCGGACCAGGAGCTCGCTCGGGACGGCATTGCGGCGGCCGAAGGCCTCGGCCGCCTCCTCGCCCATGTAGCGGGCGGCGATGCGGGTCGCCCAGGCGAGCAGCTCGTCCGCGTCGTCGGCGTATCCGCTGATCTCGGCGCGGCCCTGGAGGACGACGTAGGAGAACGGCGGCCGGTCGTCGTCCACGCAGAGCGCGACGCGGCCGTCCCTGGCCAGATTGCGCCCCTTGACCGTGTCCTTACCGGTGTTGAAGACGAAGGAGTCCCCGTCGAGTACGAACCAGATGGGAGCGACGTGCGGACTCCCGTCCTCGCGGACGGTGGAGAGCTTTCCGGTGCGGGTGGAATGGGAGACGAAGGCCCGCCATTCCTCTTGAGTCATCTTCTTCGCCATGGGCACATCCTCCTTGCCGGAAAGGCGCTGGTGGGGAAGGCTTGCGGCACGAGTACGCGGGGTGGGGCGCGGCCGAGCGGGCGGCGTCGACGGGGAGGGGCTTGGAATGGCACTGGACAAGCAACTGGACTGGCTGCTGGACGACCTGACACGCAGGGTCCCGCAAGTGCGGCATGCGGTGGTGCTGTCCAATGACGGGCTCGTGACGGGGGCGAGCGCGGGGCTGCCGAGGGAGGACGCCGAACATCTGGCGGCCGTGGCGGCCGGGCTGCAGAGTCTGGCGAAGGGGTCCGGGCGTCACTTCAGGGCCGGAGAGGTCCGGCAGACGATGGTCGAATACGACGACGGAGCCCTCTTCGTCATGGCGGCGGGTGCGGGCAGCTCCCTGTGCGTGCTGAGCGCGGCCGAGGCGGACATCGGGCAGGTCGCCTACGAGATGACGCTGCTGGTCAACCGGGTGGGCGAGCACCTGGGCGTCGCGGAGCGGCGCATCACCGGCGGCTGAACACCCGGCGGCGCAGTGCCCGGCGGGGGCCGGGTGGCAGAGGTCGGGTGGTCGGGCGGGGCGGAGTTGTCCACAGCCCTCGCGGGATGTCGTCGCAGCGAGTTACGGTCTTCACACAGAGTAATCATCGCTCGTGGGGGAGGACCGTGATGACGCAGATGGTGACCGCGCCGCCGGGGGACATGGCCGTGCGTGAGGAGGAGGTGGCGGCCGTCCGAGCCGGCGGCGCCGTGCAGGCACTGGTCGGCAGCGCACTGGTCGGCAGCGCACTGGTCGGCAGCGCACTGGTCGGCAGCGCACTGGCCGCCGGAGAACTGGGCTTGAGTCGCGGTGAGTTGGCCAGGGCCGTCCAGTTGGGGATCGTACGGGCCGGGCCGCCGACGGCCGGCGGGGCCGCGCGCTTCGCGCGGGCGGAGCTGGCGAGGGTGCGCGGCGCGGTCGCCGGGCCGCCGGACGCGCTGCGCCGCCAGGTCGAGACGGTGGCCGGAGCCCAGGCGGCGGCCGAGGTGCTGGGGGTCGGCCCGAGCAGGTTCACCCGGCTCGCGCGCTGTGGGCACCTCACCCCGGTCGGGTACCGCATCAATCGCTACCGCGCCGTCGTGTGGCTCTATCTCGCCGCGGAGTTACGGGAGTTCGCCCGTCGGGAGCCGATGATGCTGCGCGGGACGGCGCCCACGGAGGACCGGGAACTGCTGGCGGCCAAGGGGGACCTGCGGCCGCGTACATGGCGCGGGCGGCATGTGGGGCTACTCCTGAGACGGACCGCCGATCCATGGGCGCGCGCGGCCGTACTGGCCGGCGTGCTCCCCGAGGACGAGCTGCGCGGAGCCGTGCCCGATCCGGCGGAACGGATCGTCCTGGCCGCGCTCGCCCCGCCCCCGCCGTACGGGCACCCGCAGGTCCCCGCCGCCGCGGCGGTGGCGGAGGGGCTGCTGCGGGCCGGGCCGCCGGACGAGGTCCACTGGTACCGCACCAGCCTGGAGTTCGCCCTGACCGGGGCGCGGGCTCAGTCGAAGTCGACGGGGGAGAGGGGGCCGACGTAGACCCAGGCGCCGCCCTCACGGGAGAAGGCACTGTGCTCGTGCAGCGAGCCTGTGTGCCGGCCCTCGCGGTAGTGCGCGCGGAACTCCACCGAGCCCTCCGTCTCGAACATCCCGCCGCGCTCCGTGGCGAGGATCTCCAGCCGCTCCCAGCGCTGCCCGGGGTCCAGGTCCAGGCGGGCCGGGCGCGTCGAGGGGTGCCAGGAGCGCAGCAGGTAGGCGGTGTCGCCGACGGCGAAAGCGCTGAAGCGGGAGCGCATCAGCAGTTCGGCGGTCGGCGCCCGGCCGTCACCGGAGTGGAAGCGGCCGCAGCACTCCGGGTAGGCGGCGGGCAGTCCGCAGGGGCAGGGCAGGGCAGGCGTGGGCATGGGGCTGCTCAGTTCTCCGGTGCGGTGTCGGACGGCCGGCCGGGCTGGTCCGGGCGGCTCGGCTCGGCGGGGTACGGGCGGAAGAGGCCCTCCTGGACCACGGAGACCAGCAGCCTGCCCTCCAGGTCGTAGATCCGGCCCCGGGCCAGGCCCCGGCCGCCGTGGGCGATGGGTGACTCCTGGTCGTAGAGGAACCACTCGTCCGCCCGGAACGGCCGGTGGAACCACATGGCGTGGTCGAGCGAGGCCATGTCGAAACCGCGCATGCCCCACAGGGGTTCCACCGGGATGCGCACGGCGTCGAGGAGGGTCATGTCACTGGCGTAGGTGAGGGCGCAGGTGTGGACGAGCGGGTCGTCGCCCAGCGGGCCGACGGCGCGCATCCACACCGCGCTGCGCGGATCGGCGCCCTTGAGCTCTTCAGGGGTCCAGCGGAGCCGGTTCACGTAGCGGATGTCGAAGGGCTGGCGGCGGGCCATCCGCTCCAGCGCCTCCGGCAGAGCCCCCAGGTGCTCGCGGATCTCGTCCGCGACCTTGGGGAGCGTGTCGGGGTGGGGGACGTGGTGAGGAGGCAGCTGGTGCTCGATGCTGCCGTCCTCCGGATGATGGAAGGAGGCGGTGAGATTGAAGATCGTCTTGCCCTGCTGGACCGCGGTGACCCGGCGCGTGGTGAAGGACCGCCCGTCGCGCACCCGCTCCACCTGGTACACGATCGGCACCCCGGGGAGGCCGGGGCGCAGGAAGTACGCGTGCAGCGAGTGGACCGGGCGGTCGCTCTCGACGGTGCGGCCCGCGGCCACCAGCGCCTGGCCGGCCACCTGGCCTCCGAAGACGCGCTGGAGGGACTCCTGCGGGCTGGCGCCGCGGAAGATGTTGACCTCGATCTGCTCCAGGTCGAGCAGATCGACCAGTCTCTCGGCGGGATTCGTCATCAGAGGATCTCCACTGTCGGGTCCAGGCGGTCCGGGCGGTCCGGGCGGTCCGGCGGCGTTCCGGTTCAGGTCACAGGGCGCCGAGCTCGCCGACCGAGGTGACCCGGACGACGGCCCGGCCCTCCTCGTCCGAGGCCGCCAGGTCGACCTCGGCGCTGATGCCCCAGCCATGGTCGCCGCCCGGGTCGGCGAAGGTCTGGCGGACGCGCCACAGACCGTGCGCCGGGTCCTCCTCGATCTGCAGCAGCTTCGGGCCGCGGGCGTCCGGGCCGGTGCCCAGGTCGTCGTACTCGTCCCAGTACGCGTCCATGGCCTCGCCCCAGGCGTCGGCGTCCCAGCCCGACTCGGCGTCCAGCTCGCCCAGCGCGTCGACGTTGTCGAGGGCGGCCAGCTCCACCCGGCGGAACATGGCGTTGCGGACCAGGACGCGGAAAGCGCGCGCGTTCGCGGTGACCGGCTTGACCTGGTCGGCCTTCTCCTGGGCCTGCTCCGCCGTCTCCACCTCCGGGTTCGCCAGCTGCTCCCATTCGTCCAGCAGGCTCGAGTCGACCTGGCGGACCAGCTCGCCGAGCCAGGCGATCAGGTCCTCGAGGTCCTCGGACTTGAGGTCGTCGGGGATGGTGTGGTCCAGCGCCTTGAACGCGCCGGCGAGGTAGCGCAGCACGATGCCCTCGGTGCGGGCCAGCTCGTAGAAGGAGGTGAACTCGGTGAAGGTCATCGCGCGTTCGTACATGTCGCGGATGATCGACTTCGGGGAGACGGGGTGGTCGCGCACCCATGGGTGGCTCTTGGCGTAGACGTCGTACGCGTGGGAGAGGAGCTCTTCCAGCGGCTTGGGATAGGTGACGTCCTGGAGCCGCTCCATCCGCTCCTCGTACTCGATCCCGTCGGCCTTCATCTGGCCGACCTGGATGCCGCGCTCCTTGTTCTGCTGGGCGGCCAGGATCTGGCGCGGGTCGTCCAGCGTGGACTCCACGACCGAAACCATGTCCAGCGCGTAGGAGGGGGACTCCGGGTCCAGCAGGTCGAAGGAGGCCAGCGCGAAGGTGGACAGCGGCTGGTTGAGCGCGAAGTCCTGCTGGAGGTCGACGGTGAGCCGGATGGTGCGGCCGTCCGCGTCCGGGGTGTCGAGCTTCTCCACCACGCCGCCGTCCAGCAGCGAGCGGTAGATCGCGATGGCCCGCCGGATGTGCCGCAGCTGGGCCTTGCGCGGCTCGTGGTTGTCCTCCAGGAGGTGGCGCATCGCCTGGAAGGCGTCGCCCGGCCGGGCGATCACCGACAGCAGCATGATGTTGGTGACCTTGAAGCGCGAGGTCAGCGGCTCCGGGTCGGCGGCGATGAGCTTCTCGAAGGTGGTGTCCGACCAGGCGACGAAGCCCTCGGGCGCCTTCTTGCGGACCACCTTGCGGCGCTTCTTCGGATCGTCGCCCGCCTTCGCCAGCGCCTTCTCGTTCTCGATGACGTGCTCGGGCGCCTGGGCGACCACGAAGCCCGCCGTGTCGAAGCCGGCCCGGCCGGCCCGGCCGGCGATCTGGTGGAACTCCCGGGCGCGCAGCGTGCGGACCCGGTTGCCGTCGTACTTGGTGAGCGCGGTGAAGAGCACGGTGCGGATGGGGACGTTGACGCCGACCCCGAGCGTGTCCGTGCCGCAGATGACCTTCAGCAGACCGGCCTGCGCGAGCTTCTCCACCAGGCGCCGGTACTTGGGCAGCATGCCGGCGTGGTGGACGCCGATGCCGTGCCGCACGTAGCGCGAGAGGTTCTGGCCGAACTTGGTGGTGAAGCGGAAGTTGCCGATCAGCTCCTGGATCTTGTCCTTCTCCTCGCGGGTGCACATGTTGATGCTCATCAGCGACTGCGCCCGCTCGACCGCCTGGGCCTGCGTGAAGTGCACGATGTAGACGGGGGCCTGCCGGGTCTCCAGCAGCTCGGTGATCGTGTCGGTGATCGGCGTGGTCACGTACTCGTACGACAGCGGTACGGGCCGGGTCGCGGAGCGGACCACCGAGGTGGGCCGGCCGGTGCGCCGGGTGAGGTCGTCCTCGAAACGCTTCACGTCGCCGAGCGTCGCCGACATCAGGACGAACTGCGCCTGCGGCAGCTCCAGCAGCGGGATCTGCCAGGCCCAGCCGCGATCCGGCTCGGCATAGAAGTGGAACTCGTCCATCACGACCTGGCCGATGTCGGCGTGCCTGCCGTCACGCAGCGCGATGGAGGCCAGCACCTCGGCGGTGCAGCAGATCACCGGCGCGTCCGCGTTCACCGAGGCGTCGCCGGTCAGCATGCCGACGTTCTCGGTGCCGAAGAGCTTGCACAGGTCGAAGAACTTCTCCGACACCAGCGCCTTGATCGGGGCGGTGTAGAAGGTCACCTTGTCCTGGGCCAGGGCAGTGAAGTGCGCACCCGCCGCGACCAGGCTCTTGCCGGAGCCGGTCGGGGTGGACAGGATCACGTTCGCCCCGGAGACGACCTCGATCAGCGCCTCCTCCTGTGCCGGGTACAGGGTGATGCCCTGGTCCTCCGCCCACGAGGAGAAAGCCTCGAAGAGGGCGTCGGGGTCGGCGGTCGGCGGGAGCTGATCAATGAGGGTCACGCCCCCATCTTGCCTGGCTTCCCCCCGGATCCGGGAACCGGAGGACGCAACGAAGATCACCGACTGTACGCTGTGCCGTCGATGCGGCCCGAACGAACCGGTCAACAGGGCCCGATACACATCAGCGGGGCGGGGAACGACAATGATGGGTCCGGCGCACTCACTGTCCGGGGCGGCGGCCTGGCTGGGGGTGGGAGCGGCCACTACGGCCGCCGGCCATCCCATGCCCTGGCCGGTCCTCGTCGTCGGCGCGCTGATCTGCGCCGGCGCCGCCCTCGCCCCGGACCTCGACCACAAGTCGGCGACGATCTCCCGCGCCTTCGGCCCGCTGTCCAAGGGCCTGTGCGAGGTGGTCGACAAGATCTCCTACGCCGTCTACAAGGCCACCCGCTCCACGAAGGACGCCCGCCGCTCCGGCGGCCACCGCACCCTGACGCACACCTGGCTCTGGGCCGTCCTGATCGGCGGTGGCGCCTCCGCGCTCGCCGTCACCGCCGACCGCTGGGGTGTGCTCGCGCTGCTCTTCGTGCACCTGGTGCTCGCGGTCGAGGGCCTCCTGTGGCGAGCCGCCCGCATGTCCAGCGACGTCCTGGTCTGGCTGCTCGGCGCGACCAGCGCGTGGATCATGGCCGGGGTGCTGGACCAGCCCGGAAACGGTGCGAACTGGCTGTTCACCGGGCCCGGACAGGAGTACCTCTGGCTCGGTCTGCCCATCGTGCTCGGCGCCCTGGTCCACGACATCGGCGACGCCCTGACGGTCTCCGGCTGCCCGGTCCTGTGGCCCCTGCCGATCGCCGGCAAGCGCTGGTACCCGATCGGCCCGCCGAAGCCGATGCGCTTCCGCGCCGGCAGCTGGGTGGAGCTGAAGGTCCTGATGCCGGTCTTCATCCTGCTGGGCGGCTTCGGCGGCGCCTCAGCGCTCGGCTTCATCTAGGGTTCCGCGACCGACGCCCACGCCGTGTGCGACGCCCCGGGACGTGGGCTTCGGCCCGTCGAACCTGTGGCCCGAGGCCCGCTCGTGGAACCTGTGCACCGACTACGGCCTGTGGGCGACGACGTCGTCGGCCCCGAGCACCTGGCCGAAGCACTGCTCCGTGACCCGATGATCGAGGCCGTACGACGTGCCTGGACCAGCTGACGGCCCTGCGACGTCGGCTCAGCCGTGCCAGGACCGCCACAGGGCCGCGTACGCCCCGTCCGCCGCGACCAGCTCGTCGTGCGAGCCGAGTTCGCTGATCCGGCCGCCCTCGACCACCGCGATCACATCCGCGTCGTGGGCCGTGTGGAGCCGGTGGGCGATCGCGATGACCGTACGGCCGTCCAGCACCCGGGCCAGTGAGCGTTCCAGATGCCGTGCGGCCCGCGGGTCCAGCAGCGAGGTGGCCTCGTCCAGCACCAGCGTGTGCGGATCCGCCAGCACCAGCCGGGCCAGCGCCACCTGCTGAGCCTGCGCCGGGGTGAGCGCCGTACCGCCGGAGCCGACCTCGGTGTCCAGGCCGTCCTCCAGCGCCCGTGCCCAGCCGTCCGCGTCCACCGCGCCCAGCGCCGCCCACAGCTCGGCGTCCTCGGCACCCGTCCGTGCCAGACGGAGGTTGTCGCGCAGCGACCCCACGAACACGTGGTGCTCCTGGTTGACCAGGGCCACGTGCTCACGCACCCGTTCCGCCGGCATCCGCGACAGCCGGGCCCCGCCCAGGGTGACCTCGCCGGCACGGGGCTCGTAGATGCCCGCGAGCAGCCGCCCGAGGGTGGACTTGCCCGCGCCCGAAGGACCGACGAGCGCCATCCGGGTGCCCGACGGCACCGCCATCGACACCTGGTGCAGGACGTCCACGCCTTCCCGGTAGCCGAAGCGGACCTCCTGGGCCCGAACGTCCCGGCCGTCGGGCGCCACCTTCGCGTCCCCCGCGTCCGGTTCGATCTCCCGCACACCCACCAGGCGGCCCAGCGACACCTGGGCGATCTGCAGCTCGTCGTACCAGCGCAGGATCAGGCCGATCGGATCGACCAGCATCTGCGCCAGCAGCGCGCCCGTGGTCAGCTGACCCACCGACATCCAGCCCTGCAGCACGCAGTAGCCGCCGATCAGCAGCACCGAGCCGAGGATCGTCACGAAGGTGACGTTGACGACGGGGAAGAGGACGGTCCGCAGGAACAGCGTGTACCGCTCCCACGCCGTCCACTCCTTGATCCGCCGCTCCGACCGGGCGATCCGCTCCGGCCCCAGGCGGTGCGCCTCGACCGTGCGGCCCGCGTCCACCGTCTCGGTGAGCACGGCCGACACCGCGGCGTAGCCCGCCGCCTCCGACCGGTACGCCGAAGGCGCCCGCCGGAAGTACCAGCGGCAGCCGATCACCAGCACCGGCAGCGCGACGAGCGCGGCCAGCGCCAGCGGCGGCGCGGTCACGGCCAGGGCCCCGAACAGCAGCCCCGCCCACACCACGCCGATGGCCAGCTGCGGCACCGCCTCACGCATTGCGTTGGCCAGCCGGTCGATGTCGGTGGTGATCCGCGACAGCAGGTCACCGGTACCGGCCCGCTCCAGCACGCCCGGCGGCAGCCCCACCGACCGCACCAGGAAGTCCTCGCGCAGATCGGCGAGCATCTCCTCGCCCAGCATCGCCCCGCGCAGCCGTACCAGCCGCACGAAGAAGGTCTGCACGGCGAGCGCCAGCGCGAACAGCAGTGCCATGCGCTCCAGATGCAGCTCGCGCGCCCCCGCCGCGAGATCGTCCACGACCCGGCCCAGCAGGTACGGGCCGACCATGGAGGCGATCACCGCGACCGCGTTGACGCCCACCAGCACCAGGAAGGGCCGCCGGTGGCGCCGGAACAGGTCGCGCACATAGCCCCGTACGGTCGCCTGCGTGCCGACGGGCAGGGTCGCGGCCGTTTCTGGGGCAGCCGGATCGTATTCCGGCGGCGCCACGCCGATCATGCGGATTCCTCGATCTCTGTGAGTGCTTCTTCCAGCTCTGTCAGTCCGAGCCCGGCGAGCCGCTGCTCCTCGTCCGTCTCGCGGGTGACCACCGCCCGGTAGAGCGGCTCGCGGTGCAGCAGCTCGCGGTGGGTGCCGACCGCCGCCACCGTGCCGCCGTCGATCAGCACGACCCGGTCCGCGCGGTCCAGCAGCAGGGGCGAGGACGCCAGTACGACCGTGGTCCGTCCGCCGCGCAGGGCCGCGATCCCGTCCGCGATCCGTGCCTCGGTGTGCGAGTCGACCGCCGAGGTCGGCTCGTCGAGCACGAGCACCTCCGGGTCGGTGACCAGGGACCGGGCCAGTGCGAGACGCTGGCGCTGGCCGCCGGACAGGGACCGGCCGCGCTCGGTGATCCGGGCGTCCATCGGGTCGTCGACCCCGTCCGGCGCCGACTGCAGCAGTGCGTCCAGTACGTCCGCGCACTGCGCGGCCGCCAGAGCTGCGCCCGAATCGACCGCCCCGGAGGCCGGTACGTCGAGCAGCTCCCGCAGCGTCCCCGACAGCAGCACCGGATCCTTGTCCTGTACGAGGACCAGCCTGCGGGCGGTGTCCAGGTCGAGGTCGTCCAGGGCGACCCCGCCCAGGAGCACCGAAGGGCCGTCCTTCATGTCCCGGTCGCCTCCGCCTCCTCCGCCTCCGCCGCCGCCTTCGCTTCCGCCTTCGCCTTCGGCGCCGCCCCTGTCCCCGTCGCTCTGCTCCTCCACGGCATGGCCGCCGAGGCGCTCCGCCAGCCGGCCCGCCAGGTCCGGGTCCCCGCAGACGACGGCGGTGAACCGGCCGGCCGGCGCCAGCAGTCCGGTCCGCGGGTCGTACAGGTCCCCGCCCGCGGCCGGTTGCCCGACCGGCTCGGCCTGCGCGGGGCACTCCGCCGCGTCCGTCCGGGTCAGCGACAGCACCCGGGCCGCCCGCTTCGCGGAGGGACGCGAGAAGGAGTACGCCATGGCGATCTCCTCGAAGTGCCGCAGGGGGTAGAGGAGCGTCGCCACCGCGCTGAACGCCGCGACGAGTTCACCCACCGCGATGCGCCCGTCCAGGGCCAGCGAGGCGCCGTACCAGACGACCGTGATCAGCAGCAGGCCCGGAAGCACCACCTGGATCGCGGAGATCAGCGCCCACATCCGGGCACTGCGTACGGCGGCCTTGCGGACCTCCTGCGAAGCCTCGCGGTACCGGCCGAGGAACAGCTCCTCGCCGCCGATGCCGCGCAGTACGCGCAGGCCCGCGACGGTGTCCGAGGCCAGCTCGGTCGCCCTGCCGGCCTTCTCCCGCTGGATGTCGGCGCGCCGTGTGGCCCGCGGCAGCAGCGGCAGCGCGGCGAGGGCGACCACCGGCACGCCGACGGCCACGACCACGCCCAGCTCGGGTGCGTAGAACACCAGGCCGGCACAGACCAGGACGATGGCGAAGACGGCTGCGAGGAAGCGGGAGACCGCTTCGACGAACCATCCGATCTTCTCGACGTCGCCGGTGGACACCGCGACGACCTCGCCCGCGGCGACCCGGCGGGTCAGGGCGGATCCCAGCTCGGCGGTCTTGCGGGCGAGGAGCTGCTGCACGCGGGCCGCGGCAGTGATCCAGTTGGTGACGGCGGTGCGGTGGAGCATGGCGTCGCCGACGGAGATGGCGACGCCGATCAGGACGAGCAGTCCGCCGACGAGCAGCAGGCGGTTCGGCTCGCGGTCGACGACCGCGTCGATGCCCAGGCCCACGGCGTACGGCAGTCCGGCGACGCCGCCGAAGTGCAGCATCCCCCAGCCCAGGCTCTTGAGCTGGCCGCCGAGCTGACCACGTCCCAGCCACAGGAGGAAACGGGGGCCGGACCGAGCGTCGGGCACCCCCGGATCCGGATACGGAAGATCGCTGATCTGCATGACGCCCCATGACTGGTCGAGTGTTCCAAACCGTGCAAGGTTCGCCGTCCGTAACGGCGTCGGGCAATCGGTTTTCCGTCCGCCGGGGGCTGGGAGAGCGAGGTTTGCGCTCGCGGACGACCGCGCGATGCCTGGTCGCGGGGGTCGCGCACACCGGCGCTCACGGGCGGGTGGCGTGCTCCAGTTCGAGCAGGGCGGAGTAGTAGCGGCGCCCTGTGGCCCGGTCCATGCCGACCTCGCACATCCGGTTCGCCGACAGGTGCGCGTCGAAGGGCCGCGCGGTCACCTCCGCGGCCTCCCGCGCCGTCGCCGCGGCCGTCAGCTCCGGGTGCAGCACGCCCCGGTCGCCCGCGAAGGCGCAGCAGCCCGCGTCGTCCGGGACGACCACCTCGTCGGCGCAGGCCTCGGCGACGGCCCGGAGCTGCGGCTCGTCGCCCAGGTGCCGCATCGAGCAGGTGGGGTGGAGGACGGCCGAGCCCGCCGTGCGCCGGACCCGCAGGTGCGGCAGCAGTTCCTCCGCGGCCCAGACGACCGAGTCGACGATCCGCAACTCCTCGTGCAGCGCCCGGTTGTCCGCAGTGAGGTACGGGACCACCTCCCGCGCGATGCCCAGGGTGCAGGAGGAGGCGTCGACGACCAGGGGCAGCCGTCCGCCGGCCGTCCAGCCCCAGGCCGCCTCGACGATCCGGTTGGCCATCACCCGGTTCCCGTCGTCGTAGCCCTTGGAGTGCCAGATCGTCGCGCAGCAGGTGCCGGTCACGTCGCGGGGGATCCAGACCGGTTTGCCGGCCCGCTCCGACACGGCCACCAGGGCCTGCGGCAGCGACGGACCGGGCCGGCCCTCCGGGCCGCCGAAGATCCGGTTGACGCAGGCCGGGTAGTACACGGCCGCCGCACCCGGCCGCGAGGTCGTGGGCAGTTCCGCGGCGGCGCCCGGGATCTGCGGCAGCCACCGCGGAACCAGGTCCGGTCGTACGGCCCTGCGCGCGGCCCCTGTGACCGCTCCCAGCAGCCGGTCCCGGACCCGGTCGGGGATCCGGCCGGCGGTGGCGACGGCCATCCGGGCGGCGGCCTCGACGGCCCGGAAGCGCCGGGCGGCCAGCGCGGCGGCCGCCTCCTCGCGCGGACCGTGCCGGCGGTGGCGGAGGTCCTTCATCAGCGCCCCGGTGTCGATCCCGACCGGGCAGGCGAGCCGGCACGCGGAATCGCCCGCGCAGGTGTCCACCGCGTCGTAGCCGTAGGCGCCGAGCAGTTCGTCCAGCAGGGGCGAGCCCGGCTGCTGGCGGACCATCTCCCGGCGCAGCACGATGCGCTGGCGCGGAGTGGTCGTAAGGTCCCCGCTCGGGCAGGCCGGTTCGCAGAACCCGCACTCGATGCAGGGGTCGGCCACCGCCTCCACCCGCGGGATGGTCTTCAGGCCGCGCAGATGCGCCCGCGGGTCGCGGTCGAGGAGGACGCGGGGGGCGAGCACCCCGTCCGGGTCGACGAGCCGTTTGGTGCGCCACATCAGGGCGGTGGCCTCGGGGCCCCATTCCAGTTCCAGGAAGGGGGCCATGTTGCGGCCGGTGGAGTGCTCGGCTTTCAGGGAACCGTCGAAGCGTTCCACGGTGAGCCGGCAGAAGGCTTCCATGAAGGCGCCGTACCGCTCGACGTCGGCGGGGTCCGCGGCGTCGAAGGCGAGCAGGAAGTGCAGGTTCCCGTGGGCGGCGTGACCGGCGACCGCCGCGTCGAAGCCGTGCTGCGCCTGGAGTTCGAGGAGCGCCGCGCACGCCTCGGCCAGCCGGGACGGCGGCACCGCGAAGTCCTCGGTGATCAGGGTGGTGCCGCGGGCGCGGGCGCCTCCGACGGCGGTGACGAAGGCCTTGCGGGCCTTCCAGTAGCCGCTGACGGTCCGCGGGTCGCTGGTGAAGCGGTTGGTGATCGAGGGCACCGGGGCGACCAGGTCGAGTCCGTCGAGGGCCGCCGCCGCGCGGCGCGCGCAGTCGTCCCGGCCGGCCGCGTCCGGAGCCCGGAACTCCACGAGCAGGGCCGTCGTCGTCCCGGGCAGGCCGGCCCAGTCGGCGGGCACCCCCTCGACGCTCACCGAGGCCCGCAGGGTGTTCGCGTCCATCAGCTCGACGGCCAGGGCGCCCGCCTCGTTGAAGCGGGGCACTGCCGCGGCCGCGGCGGGCAGCGAGGGGAAGAACAGCAGAGCGGTGCACCGTTCGCGGTCCAGGGGGAGGGTGTCGAAGACGACCTCCGCGATGAAGCCGAGGGTGCCCTCCGACCCGACCATGAGGCCCCGCAGGATCTCGACGGGGGTGTTGCCGTCCAGGTAGGCGTCGAGCCGGTAGCCGGTGGTGTTCTTGATCTCGTACTTGGCGCGGATCCGGGCCGTCAGGGCGGGATCGGCCTCGATCTCCCGCTTGATCTCCATCAGTCCGCGGCACAGCGCCGGTTCGGCGCGCGCCAGTTCCTCGTCGGCCAGCGGATCGGCGGTGTCCACAACGGTGCCGCCGGGCAGCACGAAGGTGAGGGAGGACAGCGTGCGGTAGGAGTTGCGCGTGGTGCCCGCCGTCATGCCGGAGGCGTTGTTGGCGACGACCCCGCCGACGGTGCAGGCGATGGCGCTGGCCGGGTCGGGGCCGAGGACGCGCCCGTGGCGGGCCAGCGCGGCGTTGGCCCGCTGGACGGTGGTGCCGGGCCGGACGCGGGCCCGCCGGGCCTCCTCCAGCACCTCGACGCCGGCCCAGTGGCGGCGTACGTCGACCAGGATGTCCTCGCCCTGGGCCTGGCCGTTCAGCGAGGTCCCGGCGGCCCGGAAGACGACCTCGCGCTGCCGGCCGTGGGCGTAGGAGAGGACCGCGCAGACGTCGTCGACGTCCTCGGCGATCACCACGACCTGGGGCACGAAGCGGTAGGGGGAGGCATCACAGGCGTAGCGCACCAGGTCGGAGACCTTCCACAGCACCTTCTCGGCGCCCAGCAGCTCGGTCAGCTCGGTGCGCAGGGGCTCCGGGGTGCCGCCGGCCCGGTACGGGGGGACCCGGTCGGGGGAGGGGCCGCCGACGCTGCGCGGGCGCAGGGCCCCCGGTTCCGGTTCCAGCAGCGGCATGTGGGACCCCTCGCCTCGTCGCGGCCCGCGGGTGGCCTGTTCAGCAGGTGTGCTCCGCCGGGGCGTCCGACAGGGCGTTCAGCAGGCCGCCGAGCACCTCGCGCTGGTCGGCGGTCAACGGAGCCAGGATCTCCTCCGCCGCGTCGGTACGCGCGTTGCGCAGACGGCGCAGCGTGGCGCGTCCGCTGTCGGTGAGCTCGATCCTGATCACGCGCCGGTTCGCCGTGTCGGGCACGCGCCGTACGCACTCGGCCGCTTCCAGGCCGTCGACGAGGGTGGTCACCGCACGGGGGACGACCTCCAGCCGGGCGGCGAGGTCCGCCATCCGGGGTGGCTGCTCGCCCTCGTAATGCGAGACGAGGCGCAGCAGCCGACTCTGGGCGGGAGTGATCCCGAGCGGCACCATGTGGCGCTTCTGGATCCTGTGGAGCCTGCGCGTCAGGCGCAGGAGCTGTTCGGCGAGGAGGCGATCGGTGTCGGAGGCGGAGCTCATGCGGGAACGATATCAGGACCCCGTTCATTGTGAGTATAGGTAACAATGACCTATGCTCTCATGGCGCCCGCTCTTCGCCGAGCCGGCTCCGCGAAGACCTCGACCCCCGCCTCCTGACCCCGAGAGGGTGCCCATGCCGCACGACGAACCGAAGTGGACCCCATCGAACGACCCCCTCGATCCGACCCGCCCCGCTCCGGCCGAGCAGCCCCGGGAGCTGCGCCGGATCGTTGCGCTCTTCCGCCCCTACCGCGGCCGGCTCGCCGTCGTCGGCCTGCTCGTCTGCGCCTCCTCGCTGGTCGGCGTCGCCTCGCCGTTCCTGCTCAAGGAGATCCTCGACGTCGCGATCCCGCAGGGCCGTACGGGGCTGCTCAGCCTGCTCGCGCTCGGCATGATCCTCACCGCCGTCGTCACGAGCGTTTTCGGCGTGCTCCAGACGCTGATATCCACCACCGTGGGCCAGCGCGTCATGCACGACCTGCGCACCGCCGTCTACGCCCAGCTCCAGCGGATGCCGCTCGCCTTCTTCACCCGGACCCGCACCGGAGAGGTGCAGTCCCGCATCGCCAACGACATCGGCGGCATGCAGGCCACCGTCACCTCCACCGCGACCTCGCTCGTCTCGAACCTGACGGCCGTCATCGCCACCGTGGTCGCCATGCTCGCGCTCGACTGGCGGCTGACCCTGGTCTCGCTGCTCCTGCTGCCCGTCTTCGTGTGGATCAGCCGGCGGGTTGGCCACGAGCGCAAGAAGATCACGACGCAGCGGCAGAAGCAGATGGCCGCCATGGCCGCGACGGTCACCGAGTCGCTCTCGGTCAGCGGCATCCTGCTCGGCCGCACGATGGGCCGTTCGGAGTCGCTCACCGCCGCCTTCTCCGCGGAGTCCGAGAAGCTCGTCGACCTGGAGGTGCGCTCCAGCATGGCCGGGCGCTGGCGGATGTCCACCATCGGCATCGTCATGGCCGCCATGCCCGCGCTGATCTACTGGGCGGCCGGCATCGCCCTCCAGACCGGCGCCCCCTCGCTGTCCGTCGGTACCCTCGTCGCCTTCGTCACCCTCCAGCAGGGACTCTTCCGGCCCGCCGTGAGCCTGCTGTCGACCGGCGTGCAGATACAGACCTCGCTCGCGCTGTTCGCCCGCATCTTCGAGTACCTCGACCTGCCGGTGGACATCACGGAGCGCGCGGAACCGGTCCGGCTGGAGCGCGCCAAGGGCGAGGTCGCGCTGGAGGACGTGCACTTCACCTACGACTCCGAGAACGGCCCCACCCTCTCCGGGATCGACATCACCGTCCCCGCCGGGGGCTCCCTCGCCGTGGTCGGCCCGACGGGCTCCGGCAAGAGCACCCTCAGCTACCTCGTGCCGCGGCTCTACGACGTGACCGGCGGCCGGGTCGCCATCGACGGGGTGGACGTGCGCGACCTCGACTTCGACTCGCTGGCCCGCTCCATCGGGGTGGTCTCCCAGGAGACCTACCTCTTCCACGCCTCGGTCGCGGACAACCTGCGCTTCGCCAAGCCGGACGCCACGGACGAGGAGATCGCCGAGGCGGCCCGCGCCGCCCAGATCCACGACCACATCGCGTCCCTGCCCGACGGCTACGACACCCTGGTCGGCGAGCGCGGCTACCGCTTCTCCGGAGGCGAGAAGCAGCGCCTGGCCATCGCGCGCACCATCCTGAGGGACCCGCCGGTGCTCATCCTCGACGAGGCCACCAGCGCTCTCGACACGCGCACCGAGCACGCCGTCCAGCAGGCCATCGACCGCCTGTCCGCGGGCCGCACCACCATCACCATCGCGCACCGCCTGTCCACCGTCCGCGACGCCGACCAGATCGTGGTCCTCGACGGCGGCCGCATCGCCGAGCGCGGCACCCACGAGGAGCTCCTGCAGGCGGACGGCCGGTACGCGGCCCTGGTCCGCCGGGACCGCGACGCGGCGCTCGCCCCCGAGCCGCCCGGGGACGCGCAGCTGACTCCGGTGAAAGTGTGACCGTATGACCGGCCCACGCGGCGGATGTCGGGAAAACGTCGATCTGCGAGTTTCGCGGCTCAGCAGGCGGCGGACCTGGCGGACCGCCGCCCCTCCGGCGCGGTGGGCGCCGACGGTCGACGCCGACGGACCGTAGCCGACCAGGTGGATCCGCTCGTCACGGACGGCCCGGGTCCCCTCGACCCGGATGCGGCCGTCTCGTCAGACGGTCCAGCGTGCCGCGCGCACGGTGCGTGCGGTCACCCATGCGTACGCGGCGTCCGCGCTGAACTCCGGCTGCCCGCCCCGGAAGAGGAGCCCGGCGGACGCGAAGGCCGGGTCGTCCGCGATGTCCGGCGAGTACGGCACCACGACGCACCCCATGCCCGCGGCGCGGGCTGCCCGCGCCCCCGGCGCCGCGTCCTCCACGACCACGCAGTCGGCCGGCTCGGCGCCCAGCCGGCGCGCCGCCTCCAGGAACACGTCCGGAGCGGGCTTGCCCTGCGCGACCTCCTCGGCGGACACCACCTTGGTCAGCAGCGCGTCCAGCCCGGTGCCCGCCAGTACGGCGTCGATCGCCTCGCGCGAGGAGCCGGAGGCCACGGCCATCGGCACCCCCTCGGCGTGCAGCCGCTCGACGAGCCCCCGCATCTTCGGGAAGACCTCGGTCCGGGTGCGCGCGAGGTCGAGGTAGGCGGCGTTCTGCTCGGCGAGCAGCTGCTCCACGGGCGCCCCGATCCCGTACCGGTCCTTGAGGATCTCCAAGGTCTCCAGCGTGCCGATGCCGATGAAGCGGGAGTGCTGCTCCCACGTGAAATCGGGGACGCCGTGCCGCTCCAGAGTGCGGCGCCCGGACTCGAAGTAGTTCGGCTCACTGTCCACGAGGGTGCCGTCGAGATCGAATATGACGGAAATCATCAGATGTGCCCGTCCTGCCTGTCGCGTCCTGTCCCGGCCATCCTGTCAGGTTTTGCGGGCGTTCCTCCCCACCGCTTCGACCAGCGGCAGCAGCCGGTGCGGGACCCGCTCGCGCAGTGCCACCTCCGTCCGGGTGCGGACCACCCCGGGGAGCTGGATCAGCCGCTGGATCACATCCTCCAGATGGGCGTTGTCCCGGGCCGCCACGCGCGTCAGCAGGTCTCCGCCGCCGGTGATCGAGAAGGCCTCGATGATCTCCGGTACGGCGGCCAGCGCGTCGCCCACGTCGTCCAGATGGCCCTGGGTGACCTCGATGTGCACGAAGGCCAGCACCGGGTGCCCCAGAGCCGCGGGGGAGAGCACCGGTCCGCTCCCGGTGATCACGCCCGTGCGCTCCAGCCGGTCCAGCCGGGCCTGGAGGGTGCCGCGCGCGACACCGAGGATCCGGGCGTACTCACGGACGCTGGTGCGCGGCTGCTCGATCAGCAGGCGCAGGATTCTTGTGTCGAGCTCGTCCACCGCCATGCTGGGACTTTACCAACGGCATAGTTCAGCGCGATCGTTCCCGGCCAGGGGCCTGCCCCGTGTGCGGCGACGGCTGCCCCCGGTAGGCCAGGCCCGCCACCAGCACCGCGGCGGCGGTCGGCAGCAGCAGCCAGCCCACCGCGCAGCCGGCCCGGATCAGCAGCGCCCCGAGCGCCCCGCCGGCGAACATGGCGAGAACGGACAGACCGCGTAACTTCCAACCCGCCGTCCCGTACCCGTAGACGGCGTCGCGCCCCATGGCCGAGCCGCCGAGGAAGGCCGTCATGGACCGGGTGACCAGCGTCGTCGGCACACCCGGCAGGTTCGCGCGCATGATCGTGGTATTGCGCATGCCCATCGCCAGCGCCAGCACCGCCATCACCGTCAGGTGCCGCGCGGTCGGCGACCCGTACTGCGGCGCCAGCCCCCAGGCCGCGGCCGCGGCGGCCAGGATGAGCCCGGCCTCGACGATCAGGCCCATCACGAACCAGCTCCGCCCGCGCGACTGGGCCACAGCCTCCAGGTGGGAGCCGCAGACCACCCCGAGGACGAACGCGGCCAGCGAGAGCCCGGCGGGCAGCGTCGGCAGGTTGCCCGCATGCGCGGCGCCGAAGGCGAGGAACAGCACGTTGCCGGTCTGCATCGCCGTGAAAGCGGGGCCGAGCCCGAGCAGGCTCACCGCCTCGACCACCCCGGTCACCGCGGTCAGCGCGACCAGCAGCGCCGGCATGTGCGGCGGGAGCCGCGAACCGGCCGTCGCAGCGGCCTTCCGCTTCTCGTCCATGACGCCCGACAGTGACACGCCCGGAGGGTCCCGCGGTGCCGACATGCCGGAAGGCATAAGGTCCGGAGGGTGAGCGACCTGTTGCTGGTGAGGCACGGTGAGACCGCCTGGAGCGCCGCCGGGCGGCACACCGGGCGCACCGACGTACCGCTGACCGCGCGCGGGGTCGAGGAGGCCATCTCCCTGGCGCCCTACTTCCACGGCCGGCGCCCGGCGCTGGTGCTGACCAGCCCGCTGCGCCGGGCCGTCGCCACCGCCGAGCTCGCCGGGCTCCCCGGCGCGGGCATCGACTCCGACCTGTACGAGTGGGACTACGGCGGCTACGAGGGCATCACCACGGTGGAGATCCACCGGACCACGCCCGACTGGTCCCTGTGGACCCACGGCGTCCCGCCCGGCGACGCCGACCGCCCCGGCGAGAGCGCCGCCCAGGTGGGCGTCCGCGCGGACCGGGTCCTGGCCCGGGTCGCCCCGGTGCTGCGCGCGGACGACGGCGACGTGGTGCTCGTCGCCCACGGTCACTTCCTGCGCGTCCTGACCGCCCGCTACCTGCGCCTGGAGCCCGAGCACGGCCGGCTCTTCCTGCTGCGCACGGGCACCGTCGGCACGCTCTCGACGGAACACGGCCTCCCGGTGATCGCGGGTTGGAACGCCCGTACCTGACCCGGGTCCTCTCGCCTCGCGCGCCGGGGCCGCCTGCGTGAACATGCGTACATGAGCCATGACGGTGCGGGCGACGGCCCCGCGACGCCCACCCGGGAAGCGGGGCTCAAGGCCAACGCGATCGGATTCCTCGACGCGCTCGTCATCGGCCTGAACTCGACCTCGCCCGCGTACTCCCTGGCCGCCGTCCTCGGGCCGATCGTGGCCCTGGTCGGGATCTACGCACCGGGCGTGATGCTGGCCTCCTTCGTGCCGATGCTGCTCATCGCCGCCGCCTTCTACTACCTCAACAACGTCGACCAGGACTGCGGCACGACCTTCTCCTGGGTCACCCGGGCCATGGGCCCCTGGGCGGGCTGGCTCGGCGGCTGGGCCATCGCCATGACGGGCGTGCTGGTCATCGGCTCGCTCGCGGACGTCGCCGTCAACTTCGGGCTGCTCGCCTTCGGCCTGGACGACTGGGCCGCCAACGCCTGGATCCGGCAGGGCCTCACCGTCGCGGTGATCCTGGCCATGACCGCGATCTGCGTCATCGGCACCGAACTGTCCGCCCACCTCCAGGACATCCTCATCCTCGCGCAGGTCGTCTTCCTCCTGGCGTTCGCGGTGGTCGCCATCTACCGCGTCTACGCCGGCACCAGCGCCCTGGAGGAGATCGAGCCGTCCGTCAGCTGGCTCAACCCCTTCGGCGCAGGCGGCGCCGCCCTCACCGGCGGACTGCTGCTCGGCGTGTTCATGTACTGGGGCTGGGAATCCGCGGTCAACCTCACCGAAGAGGTCGAGGACTCCGCCACCGCACCCGGCCGGGCCGGGATCTGGTCCACGGTGATCCTCCTGGTCACCTACCTGTCCGTGGGCTTCGCGGTCGTCGGGTACGCCGGCACCGCCTTCCTCGCCGAGAACGCGGGCGAGGAGGAGGCCATCTTCGCCGTGCTCGCCCACGAGGTCATGGGCGGCTGGGACTGGATGGTGCTCCTCGCCGTCTGCACCTCCGCGCTCGCCTCCACACAGACCACGATCATCCCCGCCTCCCGCACCGCCCTGTCCATGGCCCGCCGACACGCCCTGCCGCCGCCCCTCGCCCACATCCATCCGCGGTTCAGGACCCCGGACGTGAGCACGTGGTGGGTGGCCGGCATCGCCATCAGCTGGTACCTGATCGTCAACCAGATCAGCGAGAACGCGCTCCTGGACTCGCTCACCGCGCTGTCCCTGCTCATCGCCTTCTACTACGCGCTCACCGGCCTGGCCTGCGCCGTCTACTACCGACGCCACCTGCTGGAGGGTCCGCGCAACCTCCTGCTGATCGGCGTCGGCCCGGTGGTCGGCGCCGGCCTGCTGATCTGGCTGCTGGTCGAGTCGATCGGCGACATGGCCGACCCGGAGAACTCGGCGAGCGGCGTCTCCTGGTTCGGGCTCGGCCCGCCGCTGGTCATCGGGATCGTGATCGCCCTCGCCGGCGTGCTCGTCATGGGCTTCTGGCGGGTACGCGACGGCAGGTTCTGGCAGGAGCGCCGCGGAGTGGTCGACCCGGCCCTCGTCCACGCCAGGAAGCGCTGAGCAGGCAGGAGGCACCGATGTCCGTGGTCCTTGGATACGACGAGTCGCCCGGCGCGGAACGGGCCCTGCACGTGGCGCTGGAGGTGGCCGCCGCCTTCGGCGAGCCGCTCGTCCTCGTCTACGGAGCCGCCGCCCCGGGCAGCACCGGCGAGGAGTACCGGGCCCACCGCGAGGCCGTCCGACAGGCGGGCCGCAGCGCGCTGGCCCACGCCGTCGAGGAGGCCGACGCCGCCGGTGTCCCCTCCACGGTCGAGGTCGTCGACGAGAAGCCGGCCCAGGCCCTGCTCGACGCCGCCCGACGCCACGCCGCCCGGGTCATCATCGTCGGCAGCTGGGGCGACAGCCCTATGCGCGGCGCCCTGCTCGGCTCCACCCCGCACAAGCTCCTGCACCTCTCGCCGATCCCCGTGCTCTGCGTACCGACCGAGAGCGCGCCGCCGCGGTGAAGGCGCGCAGCGGCCGCCCGCCTGCCTACGATGCCCCGATGACGGAAATCCAGCGGCTCCGAGCCGAACACGCCCCGGCCCTGCTCGCGTTCGAGCGCGCCAACCGCGCCTACTTCGCAGAGTCGGTGCCCGACCGCGGCGACGCCTACTTCGCCGACTTCGACGCCCGCCACGGCGAACTCCTCGCCGGACAGGCCGCCGGCCGTGACCACCTGCACCTGATCATCGGCGGGGACGGGGAGGTGCTGGGCCGGGTCAACCTGATCGACGTCGAGGACGGCTCCGCCGAGCTGGGCTTCCGCGTCGCGAAGGACGCCGCCGGCCGGGGGCTGGCCACCAGCGCCGTCCGGCAGGTGCTGGTACTCGCCGCGAACACGTACGGGCTGCGGTCCCTGCGCGCTGCCGCGACCGTCGACAACACCGGATCGCGCACGGTCCTGCAGCGCACCGGGTTCGTGCCGGCGGGCGAGACCGTACTGGACGGCCGCCCCGCGGTCCGCTACGTACGGGACCTGGCGGAGGAAAGGCAGCGGCCGACGGGCACCTGATCATCCGTCAGGCACCCGCCGGCCGGGTCCGGTCGTCAGGGGCGGGAGAGCGCGCTGCGCGGTGGGGACGGCGCCCGGTCCGGCGGGATCACCTCCTCGGCGCGCAGCCGGGTCAGCGCCGGGCTGGTGATCGCCGTCGTCACCAGTGCCATCAGCACGAGCATGGTGAACAACTGCGGCCCGATCACGCCCAGTTCCAGTCCGACGTTGAGCACCACCAGCTCGGTCAGCCCCCGGCAGTTCAGCAGAGCGCCGATCGACAGGGCCTCCCGCCAGGGTCTTCCGCAGATGCGGGCCGCGCCCGCCGCGCCGCCCCATTTGCCGAGGAAGGCGACCGCCAGGATGGCACCCGTCCACAGCCACAGCTCGGGCGAGGCCGTCAGGCCCCCGATGTCGGTGCGCAGCCCCGTGTGCACGAAGAACAACGGCAGCAGCACGGGCACCGCGAAGGCGCGCAGCCGGGCCGCCGACACCTCGATGCGTCCCCCGGCGCGCGGGGTGACCACCCCGAACAGGAACGCGCCGAACAGCGCGTGCACGCCGATCCGGTCGGTGGCCAGCGCGGACACGCTCAGCCCGCTGAAGAGCGCCACCAGGACCATCGCGTCCCCGGCCCGGTCGGCGCGGGCCGCCCAGCGGGCCAGCAGCGGCCGTACCGCGTACAGCATGAACAGCGTGAAGGCCACGGCCAGGCCGGCCGTGGTGGCCGCCTCCATCGGGGATCCGGCCGAGGAGAGGGCCACCACGAGCGCCAGCAGGCACCACGCGACGACGTCGTCCACGGCCGCGCAGGCCATGGCGAGCGCCCCGAGCGGGGTCCCGTACAGGCCCCGGTCGATGAGTATCCGGGCCAGCACGGGGAAAGCCGTGATGCTCATGGCGACGGCCATGAACAGGGTGAACGGCATCCGGTCCACGCCGTCCGGGGCGAAACCGCCGTACATCGCGAGCGCGAGGAGCGCGCCCAGGGTCAGCGGCAGGAGCATGCCCGCCTGGCTCACGGCGACCGCGACGCGGGTGTGACCGCGCAGGTTCTTGAGGTCGAGCTCCAGGCCGACCAGGAACATGAAGGCGAGCAGGCCGAGTTGGCCGAGCACCGCGGTGTAGGGCAGGACGGACGCAGGGAACAGCGCGTGCTGGGCCTGCGGCCAGATCCAGCCCAGCAGGGACGGGCCCAGCAGGATGCCGGTGGCTATCTCGCCCACCACCGGGGGCTGGCCGAACCGGCGGCAGACCGCGGCTCCCGCCTGGCAGGCGAGGATCACCACCGGGACGGCGACCAGCAGTGCGGGCAGCGGGTCAGCCGACGACACGGGTGCCTCCCTCGGGGGCGCCGGGGCGCAGAGCGGCGGCCGGGTCGAGGTGGACGGCCGGCGGCGGGACCGAGGCCGCCTGCGACCACTGGGCGTAGCGGCGCAGGCCGTACAACAGGGGCTGCGGATCCTCCCGTACGGTCACCCGGCGGACCTCGGCGAAGACGGCCGTGTGGTCCCCGAAACCGACGGTCCGCACCACGGCGCAGTCCGCCACGGCGTGCGCGTCGGCGATCAGGTGCGGCCCGCCCGCTCCCAGCGGCAGCCGCCACTCGATCCGCTCGAAGCGGTCGGGCGCGCCCGAGGCGAACAGGTCGGAGGCGCCGCGGGCCCGTTCGTGCAGCAGGTTGAGGGCGAAGGCCCCCTGCTGGAGCACCACCGCGAGGGTCGGGCTCGCCGAGCGTACGCACACCAGGACGGTCGGCGGTTCGAGTGCGACACTCGTGACGGAACTGCAGGTCAGGCCATGGGGCACGGTGTCCGGATCCAGTGTGGTGACGATGGACACCCCGGTGGGGAAGGCGGCCATGAAGGGCCGGAGGTCCGCGCGGCGGTCTCTGGCCGACTCGTCCGGCGCGGCGGGGTGGGGCGCGGAGCGGTGGGGCATGTCTGACTCCTGAGGTGGCTGGAAGCGACAGCGGCCCGGCAGCCGGCCAAGAGCCGTGCTGCCGGGCCGCGGACGCGGAGGGCCTTACGCGCCGTGCAGTTGGCGCAGGTAGTCGTAGGCGCTGGGGAGGGTCTCCAACAGGTTCTGCTGCTGGCGCTTGACGGTGTCGAAGAGCGGTTCGGCGCCGGCCACCGACTCGGGCCGGTGCGCGAGGGTGGGCAGCGGGGCGTCCGGCTCCAGGCCGAGGCCGGCGAAGATGCAGTAGTAGCTGCCGTTGGTCCAGAAGTTGCGGAACTCCGCCTCGAAGTTGCCGTAGTACGTGGACTCGTCGGTGATCGGGGAGTTGATGGGCAGGCCGGCCTTGTAGGCGGAGATCTTCTGCTTGATGTTGTCGGGGAGGACCAGCTTCTTGTTGGCCTGCCAGAACGGCGTGTCGTTGCGCGGCGCGTAGAAGAAGTGCGCCTGGATGAAGTCGCGGGTGTCGTCGAACATCACCTCGATCTCGTGGTTGAAGCTGTCGATCAGACCCTCGTTGAAGGTCTTGTCCGGGAAGTGCTTCGCCAGCTGGTAGATCGCGGCCGTGATGAAGTAGATGCCGGTCGACTCCAGCGGCTCCAGGAAGCAGGACGACAGGCCGATGCTGACCACGTTCTTCACCCACGCGCGGCGGTTGCGGCCGACGCGGAAGCGGATGTGGTTGAACTTCGTCTCCTCCACGTCCAGGCCCCACATGTCCGCGAACTCGCGGGTGGCGGTGTCCTGGTCGGTGAACTTGCTGGAGTACACGTAGCCGGTGCCGAAACGCCCCAGCATCGGGATCTTCCAGGCCCAGCCGGAGGACATGGCGATCGCCGACGTGTACGGCTCCACCCCGTTCGCCTCGTCGTCGTGCGGGACGGCCGTCGCCACCGCGCTGTCGCACAGCAGGTGGTCGCTCATGTCGATGAAGGGCTCCTGCATCGCCTGGTTGATCAGCAGCCCGCGGAAGCCGGAGCAGTCCACGAACAGGTCGGCGTCCAGGGCCAGTCCGCCCTTGGTGTGCAGCGTCGTGACGTACCCGCGGGAGTCCTGCTCGACCCGGACCATCTCGTCCTGGAGGTGGTTCACGCCCTGCTTCTCGGTGGCGAAGCGGCGCAGGAAGTCCGCCACCAGCTGGGCGTCGAAGTGCCAGGCGTACCGGGTGGCCGGACGGCCGTCGAGCCAGCGCGGGGCCTTCATCGCGTCCATCACGGGAGGCTCGCGGAAGCAGGCGTAGTCGAACGGTTCGGTGGTGCGGCCCTCGTACTTGCGCTTGAACCAGTAGTGCGACAGCGGCGTCTGGTCGTAGTCCGGGAGGAGCCCGAAGGGGTGGTAGAAGTGGTCCGGACCGCCGCCCGGCAGCTCGCGGGCCGTCGACTCGCCCTGGCCGTCGGTCCGCCAGTTCACGAAGCGCACGGCCATCTTGAAGCTGGCGTTGCACTCCCGCATCCACTCGTCCTCGGCGATCCCCAGGTAGTCGAAGAAGGAGCGCTGCAGGTTGGGCACGGTGGCCTCGCCGACGCCGATGCGCGGGATCGTCGGCGCCTCGAGCACGGTGATGTCGACCGTTCCCTGGAGCGCCTTGCCGAGATACGCGGCCGTCATCCAGCCGGCCGTGCCGCCTCCCAGGATGACGACCTTCTGAAGCCGGGTGTCGGTGCTGGTCATGAAACAGCCCTCATTTCGGAGTCGGCGGTTCGGGTGGTCGTGCTCATCAGTGTCGAAAAGCGCCCTATCACCGCTCTACACCGAAAGAATCCAGCCGTTGTAGGCCCGTTGTAGGCCCCCCGAACACACTCGTCTCGCAGGCACAGCGACAGGCGGACGACGACCGGGAGGACGCGATGACCACCGCAGCGACCGAGACAGCGGGGCCGGCGGTACGCGTCCGCTTCCTGGGCGATTTCGAGCTGACCGTGAACGGGACCCCCGTACGGCGCTGGCGGGCCGGCAAGGCCCGCGGCCTCTTCCAGTACCTCGTGGTCCACCGCGGCCAGATGCTCACCCGCGACCGGCTCTACGCCTCCCTGTGGCCCGGCACCGACAGCACCGCCGGCAGCTCGCTCAAGGTCGCCGCCCACGCGCTGCGCCGGGTGCTGGACGCCCACCCCGACCGCCCCGGCGACTCCGGGATCCAACTGGTCTACCGCGACTTCGGATACGTCCTCAATGTCACCGGCCTGTGGTGCGACCTCGACCGCTTCCAGGAGCTCGTGCACGCCGGCCTGCGGGCCGCCACCGCCGGCGACACCGCGCTCGCCCGGACCCGGCTGCGGGCGGCGATCACCCTGTACGGCGGCGAGTTCCTGCGCGGCGAGAGCGCCGACTGGGTCGTCGAACAGCGCGAATACCTCAGGGCGCTGGCCCTGCGGGCCCTGGGCGTGCTGCGCGCCGACGCCGAGGACCGCGAGGACTTCGTGGAGCTGATCGAGCTCTGCAAGCGCACGCTGGAGATCGACCGCCACCACGAGGAGACCTACCGCGCGCTGATGGCCGCGCACGGCCGACGCGGCGAACTGGCCTGCGTACGCCGCTGGTACGAGCTGTGCGCCCGCCGGATGCGCGACGAACTGGCCGTGGCACCCGGCCACGAGACCCAGCGGCTGCTGCGCGCCCTGATCCCGGCCGCCGCCCGCGGCGCCGCTCCCGGCCCCGCGTCCGCCCCCGCCTCCGTCGGCGGCGCCCCCGCCACGGTCCGCGCGCTGCGGCCCGCCGGGCGCCAGCCCGGGACACCCGCGTGGAGCGCGGAGGTACGCACCCCCGCCCTGGCCCGGTCCGTGCGCAGGGCCAGGCCCGACAACAGGGCCCCGGCCGTCCTGGCCCGCACCGCCGACCCTGCGACCGCGTGACCGACACCGCTGTTCAGCGAGCCCGTGAATTCCGCGACCGAGTGAGGACCCCACCGTGACCGTGCTGACCGTGCCGACCGTGCCGCAGGACTCCAGACCGCCCGGCGACGAGCCGAACGCGGGCCTGCCGCCCCGTTACACCGACCAGTGGATCGGCGGCGCGTGGGTCGCCTCCGAAGCCGACGGCCGCCTCGTCGTGACCGACCCCGCCACCGAGCGCGCCCTGGCCACCGTCCCGGCCGGCACCGCCCGGGACGCCGACCTCGCGGCGCGCGCCGCCGCGGGTGCCTTCGAAGGCTGGGCCGCCACCCCGTTGCGCGAGCGGACCGCCCTGCTGCGCAGGGTCGTCGAGGCCATGGAGGTACGCGCCGACCGCTTCGCGGAGGTCATCACCGCCGAGGTCGGGGCGCCCGCCAGGATGGCCCGCCACACCCATGTCGGGCTCTCCCTCGGTATGGCCGCGCACTGCGTCGAGACCGCCGCCTCCTACGCCTTCGAGGAGCGGGTGGGACACTCGCTGGTCGTGCGCGAGGCCGCCGGCGTGGCCGCCTGCATCACCCCCTGGAACACTCCGCTGCTGCTCACCGTGCAGAAGATCCTCCCGGCGCTGGCGGCCGGCTGCACCGTCGTGCACAAGCCGAGCGAGATCACCCCGCTGCACGCCCGGCTCCTCGCCGAGGCCATCGCCGAGGCGGACCTGCCGCCCGGCGTCTTCAACATGGTCGTCGGCACCGGCGACACCGTCGGCACGGCCCTGGTCACCCACCCGCTGGTCGACGTGGTCTCCCTGACCGGCTCCACCCGGGCCGGCCGCCAGGTCTCCGCGCTCGGCGCCGACCGCGTCAAGCGCGTCCACCTCGAACTCGGCGGCAAGAACGCCAGCCTCGTCCTCGACGACGCCGACCTGGCCCCGGCCGTGGCCGCCACCGTCGACCAGATGCTCTTCAACACCGGCCAGACCTGCCTGCAGTGGAGCCGGCTGCTGGTGCCCCGCGACCGGCAGGACGAGGCCGTGGACCTCGCCGTCCGGGCCATGGACGGCTATGTCACCGGCGATCCGCGCGATCCGGCGACCGATCTCGGCCCGCTGGTGTCCGCGGCCGCCCACGCCCGCGTCACCGGCTACATCCGCCGCGGCGCCGAGGAGGGCGGCGCCCGCCTGGTCCGCGGCGGCCCCGACCGGCCCGCCGGCCTGGACACCGGCTACTACGTCCAGCCGACGGTCTTCGCCGACGTCGACCCGCTCACCACGATCGCCCAGGAGGAGATCTTCGGGCCGGTGCTGTCCGTCATCCCCTACGACGACGAGGAGCAGGCGGTCCGGATCGTCAACGGCACCCGCTACGGGCTGCACGGCGCGGTCTGGTCCGGCGACGACGGCCGCGCCGAGCGGACGGCGCGCCGCTTCCGCTCCGGCCTGGTCGACGTCAACGGCGGCCAGTTCAACCCGGCCGCCCCGTTCGGCGGCTTCAAGCAGTCCGGGATCGGACGCGAGTGCGGCACGGCCGGACTGGAGGCCTTCCTGGAGACCAAATCGATGCAGCTCCCGCAGGGCGCGGGGGGCCAGGTGGTCGGCCCGCGGCTGCGGGCCACCGAGGCCGCCCGCCCCGCGGACACCGAGAGGAACGACGGATGACCGAGCCCCATGCCGGGGCGGCCGGGGCGAGCGCCCCGGGCGCGCTCCCGCCGCTGTTCGCCCGCCTGGAACGGTGGACCCGCGAACAGCCCGACGAGACCGCGGTCAAGGCCGTGGACGGCAACCTCACCTACGCGGCGCTGACCGCCCGCACCGCCCGCTACGCCGCCGCCCTCGCCCGCGCCGGAGTCGGCCCGGAGACCTCGGTCGGGCTCCTGCTGGGCCGCTCCCGCGAGAGCGTGCCCGCCCTGCTCGCCGTCTGGAGCCTGGGCGGGACCGCCGTACCGCTGGACCCCGGCCACCCGGTGGAGCGGCTCGGCGGCGTCCTGCGCGACGCCGGGGCCGCCGTCCTCGTCGCCACCGGTGTGCCCGCCGGCCTGGAGGCCGGCGGGACCGTCCTGCTGACCCCCCGCGAGGTCCGTCGCGGCGCCCCCGGGGCGCTCGCCGTGACCCTGCCCGCCGCCGACACCTGCGCCTACCTCGTCTACACCTCCGGAACCACCGGCCGCCCCAAGGGCGTCGAGGTCACCTACCGCGGCCTGGACACCTTCGTCGAGGCCCTCGCCGGGCTTGGCCTGCCCCCCGGCGGACTCGGGCTCAACGCCGTCTCGCCCGCCTTCGACGGCTGGCTCTGGTGCACCCTGCTCTACCTCGTCCACGGCCAGGGGGTGGCCCTCACCGACCTCTCCCTCGACGGACTGCGGCAGGCCGCCGCAGAGGGCCGCGAACCGCTGCCGGCCGGACTGCGCACGGTCTCCCTCACGCCGTCGCTGCTCGCCGCCCACGGCGCGGGACTCGACTCCGCCGAGGTCGTCGTCGTCGCGGGGGAGGCCTGCCCGGCCGCACTCGCCGAGCGGTTCGCCCACGGCCGCAGGCTGCTCAACGTGTACGGGCCGACGGAGGTGACCATCGCCGCCACCTGGGCCGACAGCCGACGAGGGGACGACGTGACCACCATCGGACGACCGCTGCCCGGCTACCGGGCGTACGTGCTGGACGAGGAGCTGCGGCCGGTGCCCGCGGGCACCGAGGGCGAGCTCTACCTCGGCGGGCCCGCCGTCGCCCGCGGCTACCGCGGCCGCCCCGGACTCACCGCGAGCCGCTTCCTGCCCGACCCGTTCCAGGGCGGCGGCACCCGCATGTACCGCACCGGCGACGTGGTGATCCGCCGCGACGGGGGCGAACTGGAGTACCGGGGACGCCGGGACGACCAGGTGAAGATCCGCGGCCACCGCATCGAACTCGGCGAGGTGGAGCGCATCGCCGCCGAACTCCCCGAGGTCGTCGCCGCCGCCTGCTGCCCGCTGCCCCCGGGCCAGGTCCTCGGCCTCGCCGTCGTCGCGGCACCCGGCGTCGGCGACCCGGCCGGACTCGCCACCCGGGTCGTGGAGCGCTGCCGCAAGCAGCTGCCCGCGGCCGCGGTACCGGGCACGGTGCGCGTACTGGACCGGATCCCGACCCTGACCACCGGGAAGGCCGACCGCGCGGCACTGGCCCGGGCCCTGGCCGAGCCGGAGGGCGGCACCGGACCAGGCCCGTCCGGGGGCGGCGCGGTGAGCCCCAGCGAGCGCATCGTGATGACCGTGTGGGCCGAGGTGCTCGCCACCGAGGTCCCCGGCCCCGACGCGGACTTCTTCGACCTGGGCGGCCACTCCCTGGCCGCCGCCCGCGTGGTGTCGGAGCTGCGCCGCACCACCGGTCTGCGCGTCGGCCTCGGCGCGCTGCTGGCCCGGCCGACGGTCGCCGACGTGGCCGCGGAGATCGACCGGCTCACCGCCGAGCAGGGCGCGCCCGCCACCGGCGCGCCCGCCACCGGCGCGCCCGCCACCGGCGCGCCCGCCACCGGCGCGCCCGCCACCGGCGCGCCCGCCACCGGCGCGGCCGACGCCGCCGAGGGGGCGTAGACCATGGGCACCTGGATCTCCACCTGGTCGGCGGACCCCGCCGACCATGCCCTGCCCGTGCTGCTGTGCCTGCCCCCCGCCGGGGCCGGCTGCCAGCAGTTCCGCGCCTGGCAGCCCGCGCTGGACGGCACCGCACAGGTGTACGGCGTACAGCTGCCGGGCCGTGAGAACCGCTGGCGGGAGCCCATGCCGGACACCTTCGAGGAGGCCGTCGACGCCATCGCGGCCGAACTGGTGTCCACCGTCGGGAACCGGCCGCTGATCGTCTTCGGCCACAGCTTCGGCGGCCTCCTCGGCTACGAGGTCTCCCGCCGGGTCGCCCCGCGCGCCCTGGTGGTCAGCGGCTGCCGGGCCCCCGGCCACTGGACCGGAGCCGGCCGCGGCATCGTCGACGACGGGGAGGAGCTGGACAAGCTCTTCGACACCGCCGACCTCGATCCCGGGCTGCTCGACGAGGACACCCGGGCGCTGATGGTCGCCATGCTCCGCAAGGACGCCCAGCTGTCCCTGAGCTACGTCCACCGGCCCGGCGTCCGCCTCTCCGTACCCGTGCACGCCTGGGGCGCCGACGGCGACGAGACCGTCAGCGCGGCCGACCTGGACGGCTGGGCCGCGGTCACCACCGGCGGCTTCGCCCGGCACACCACCACCGGCGGCCACCACGCCGTACTGCGCCGCCCCCAGCCCGTACTGGACCACCTGAGCGCCCTGCTGCGCGGCGAGGGAGCCCCCCTCGCCCCGACCGCCTGACAGCCCGCCCGCACCCATCGGCCCGAGCCCGGAGGACACCGTGCCCACCACCCACCAGGTCCTCGTGAACCACGAGGGGCAGTACGCGCTGTACCCCGCCACGCGCGAGACGCCCGACGGCTGGACGCCGGCCGGCTTCGACGGCACCGAGGACGAATGCGCCGCCTTCGTCGACGCCCACTGGCCCGACATCCGCCCGCTCAGCCTGCGAGGAGCCTGAGATGGAGATCGACCTGCTCGACCCGGGCCCCTTCGGCCGCAACGACTTCTGGCCGACGTTCACCTGGCTGCGCGCCAACTCGCCGGTCCACTGGCACCCCGAGCCCGGCAGCGACGACGGCGGCTTCTGGGCGCTGAGCCGGCACCGCGACATCATGAAGGTGTACGCCGACAGCGACACCTTCGTCTCGGGCCGCGGGATGCGGCTGGGCAGCGACCCGGCGGCCGTCGCCGCCGTCGCCCAGCGCATGCTCATCGTCTCCGACGTCCCGCACCACACCCGCCTCAAGCGGGCCCTGGGCCAGGCCTTCGGCCCCCAGCAGATGCCCCGCCTGGAAGCCCTCGTCGAGCAGGTCGTCGCCGACCTGGTCACCGAGGCCGCCGAAGCCGACGAACTGGACTTCATCGACCTGGCCAAACAACTGCCCAACCGGGTGGTGTGCGCCATCCTGGGCATCCCCCGCGCCGACTGGGCCTGGATCGGCGCCCTGACCACCGACGCCTTCGACTCCCCGGACGAGGCGGTGCGCAGCAACGCGCACTCGGAGATCTTCCTCTACTTCATCGAGCTGCTCGCCGAGCGCCGGGCCCGCCCCGGCGAGGACCTGGTCAGCCAGATCGCCCACGACACCCTCGTGGACGAGGGCGACGGCAGCGAACGGCCGCTCAGCGAACACGAGATCGTCTTCAACCTCAACGGCGTCCTCTCCGGCGCCAACGAGACCACCCGCTACTCGGCGGCCGGCGCGGTCCACATGTTCGCCGAACACCCCGACCAGTGGCGGCTGCTGCGCAGCCTCGGCCCGGACGGCATCGCCCCCGCGGTCGAGGAGATCCTGCGCTGGACGACACCCGGGGTGCACGCCCTGCGCACCGCCGCCCACGACACCGAGATCGCCGGGACGCCCATCGCCGCCGGCGCCCGCGTCACGCTGTGGAACGTCTCGGCCAACCGGGACGAGGACGTCTTTGCCGACCCGCACTCCTTCCGGGTCGACCGCCGCCCCAACCGGCACGTCGCCTTCGGCCACGGCCGCCACCTCTGCCTCGGCGCCCGCCTCGCCCGCTTCGAACTCGGCGCCCTGCTCACCGAGATGCTCGCCGTCCTGGACGGGTTCGAACTGACCGGCCCCGCCACCTTCAACTCGTCCAACTTCACCTGGGGGATCAACAGTCTCCCCGTGCGGCTGCTGCGCAGCCGAGCCTTCGCGAAGTAAGAAAGGGCCCGTACTGTGACCACCGCACTCGTCGACTTCAACCGTTCGGACGCCGCGTTCCCCGCGACCGGGTACCCCGAACTCCTGGCCGGACAGGCCGCCCGCACCCCCACGGCCACCGCCCTCGCACAGGGCGACCGCACCTGGACCTACGCCGAACTCCAGGCCGCCACCAACCGCCTGGCGCACGCCCTGATCGCCCGCGGCGCCGCGCCCGGCACCCGGATCGGGCTCTGCTACCCGCGCAGCGCCGAGTACGTCCTCGGCTCCCTGGCGATCCTCAAGACGGGCGCCGCGATCGTCGCCCTCGACCCGGTCAACCCCGACGACCGGCTGGCCGCGATGATCGGCGACGCCGGCCCGCTGCTCGTGCTCGCCCCGGCCGAACTCGCCCGCCGGATACCCGAGGACGTCCCGCGGGCCGAGGTCGCCACCGCCGGACAGGGCATGCCGGACACCGCACCCGCGTCCGTGACCGGACCCGACACCGTCAGCCACCTCATCTACACCTCCGGCTCCACCGGCACCCCCAAGGCCGTCCTGGAGCGGCACGGCGCGCTCACCAACCTGGTCCACTGGACCACCCGCGCCTACGGGGTCCGGCCCGGCGACCGCGCCTCCTGGATGTCCACCCCCGGCTTCGCCGTCCAGATCATGGAGTGGCTCGCCTACCTGCCGGCCGGCGCCGCGATCCACATCCCCGAAGCGGGCCAGGCGCAGACCCCCGAGCAGATCCGCGACTGGCTGGCCGGCGAGGGCATCACCCACACCATGCTGGTGGCCGCGCTGGCCGAGCCCGTGTGGGGCCTGAAGTGGCCGGCGGACACGGCGCTGCGGATCCTGGTGACCACGGCCGAGCGCGTCCACAGCTGGCCGCCCGTCGACACCCCCTTCCGCGTGGTGATGACCTACGGCACCACCGAGACCACCAACGTCCTGTCCTGCCTCGACCTCGGCGCCGGCACCGACTTCACCAGCCAGGCCACCTCCGACGAGGTCCGCGCCACCCGCCAGGTCCCGGTCGGCGTACCCATCGCCAACCTGCGCGTCCACCTCCTGGACGAGGACGGCCGCCCGGTCCCCGAGGGCGAGGTCGGCCGGCTGCACGTCTCCGGGGCCGGAGTCGCGGCCGGCTACCACGGCCGTCCCGAGCTCACCGCCGCCAAGTTCATCCCCAACTTCCTGCCCGACGACCCGCACCCGGTGCTCTACGACACCGGCGACCTCGCCCGCCGCCGCGAGGACGGCGCCGTCGAGCTCCTCGGCCGCTCCGACTCCCAGGTCAAGATCCGCGGCTTCCGCGTCGAGCTCGGTGAGGTCGAGACGCACATCGCGCGCCTCGACGGCGTCGCCGAGGCTGTCGTCGTCACCCAGGAGCGCGGCCCGGGCGACAAGCGCCTCATCGCCTACGTGTCCCCGGCCGGCGGGGCCGAACCCGA
The DNA here is from genome assembly GCF_042726555.1 of Streptomyces sp. NPDC060232. NCBI lineage: Bacteria > Bacillati > Actinomycetota > Actinomycetes > Kitasatosporales > Streptomycetaceae > Streptomyces > Streptomyces sp. NPDC060232. The sequence continues at coordinate 139,405 of NZ_JBHXAG010000001.1, forward strand.
CTCGGCCACGGTCCGCGCCGAGGTCGCCCGTACCCTGCCCTACTACATGGTCCCCGCCTCCGTCGTCGTGCTGCCCTCCCTCCCGCGGCTGCCCAACGGCAAGGTCGACCGCCGCAGCCTGCCCGAGCCCCCCGAGGGCCGCGACGGCGTCGGCGCCGGCTACGAGGCTCCGCGCAACGAGGTCGAGGACGGCCTGAGCCGCCTGTGGGCCGAGGCGTTCCGCACCGACGGCGTCGGCATCCACGACAACTTCTTCGAACTGGGCGGGCACTCGCTGCTGGCCTTCCAGCTCATCGACGAGATCCGCCGCCGCTACGGCGTCGAGCTGAGCCTCTCCGACCTGTCCACCTGCCCCACCGTCGCCGAGCTCGCCACCCTGGTCACCACCGAACGCGCCGGAGGCCGTGGCTCCTTCGGCGGCCTCCCGGCGATCGTCCCCGACCCGGCCGCACGCTTCGAGCCGTTCCCACTGACCGAGAGCCAGCAGGCGCTGTGGATCGGCCGCGGCGGGCTGGTCGAACTCGGCAACGTCGGCTGCCACGGCTACTTCGAGTGGGAGAGCGAGAAGCTCGACGTACCCCGCTTCGAGGGCGCCTGGCGCCGGCTCGTCGAACGCCACGACGCCCTGCGCACCCGGGTCCTGCCCGATGGCACCCAGCAGGTCTTCGAGGAGATCCCGGCGTACGAGATCCCCGTCACCGACTTCGGCGGCCTCGACGAGGAGCGCCGCACCGCCGAACTGGCCGCCCTGCGCGAGAAGCTGTCCCACCAGGTCCTCGACGCCGACGCCTGGCCGCTGTTCGACGTGCGGATCAGCCTCCTCGGCGGCGGCCGGGCCCGGATCCACCTCTCGCTGGACTTCCTCGTCGCCGACGCCTGGAGCTACTTCCAGGTCCTCATCCCCGACCTCGTCACCTACTACGTGGACCCGGACGCCGCACTCGCACCGCTGGAGCTGACCTTCCGCGACTACGTGCTCGCCGTCGGCAACTCCCTGCGCGACAGCGAGATCTACCGGCGCTCCGAGTGGTACTGGCGCGACCGCCTCGCGACCCTCCCGCCCGCCCCCGAGCTGCCCCGGCGCCCGGCCGACGCCCCCGAGCTGCCGGTCCGCTTCGAGCGGCGCAGCCACGTCGTCTCCCCGGAGCTGTGGACCCGGATCCAGGAGCGGGCGCACGCCCGCGAGGTGACCCCCTCCGGGGTGCTGGCCGCCGCCTACGCCGAGATCCTCGGGAAGGCCTCCGGGCAGGCCCGCTTCACCATCAACTTCCCGCTCTTCAACCGGCTCCCGCTGCACCCGCAGGTCAACGCGCTGCTCGCGGACACCACCACCACCTTGCTGCTCGCCGTCGAACAGCAGGACTCCACCTTCGCCGGGCGCGCGCAGGGCGTCCAGCGCCGCCTCTGGGCCGACCTGGAACACCGCTACTTCAGCGGGGTGCAGGTCCTGCGCGAGCTCACCAAGCTGCGCGGCTCCCTGGCCCCGGCGATGCCCGTGGTCATGACCAGCCTGGCGGGCCACCCGCCGCAGTACGAGGAGACCGAACTGGGCGCCCCCGTCTACGGGATCTCCCAGACCCCCCAGGTCTCCCTGGACTTCCAGGTCTTCGAGAAGCCCGAAGGACTCACCTTCAACTGGGACTTCCTGCCCGCCGTCTACCCCGACGGGCTCATCGACTCCATGTTCGAGGAGTTCACGGCCCTGCTGGAGGCCCTCGGCGAGGACGAGGCCTGGGAGCGGTACTCCCCGCCGCCCGGCGAGGAGGGCGCGGACGCGGGCAAGGCCGAGGAACGCGACACCGGCGACGCCTGGGAGCGCTACTGGGCCGGGATCCGGCGCACCGGCCGCGGCGGCGACGTCATCTGGGACGCCGACAGCGGCGAGGAGTTCCAGTGGCTGCTCGACCAGGCGCAGCGCCACTTCCGCGCCGACCTGCCGCTCATCGACCTCGGCTGCGGCAACGGCCGCTACAGCCGCGAACTCGCCCCGCACTACCCGTCGGTCGTCGGCGTCGACGTCTCCGCCAGCGCCATCGACCACGCCAGGCGCGAGGCGGAGGGGGTGGCGAACGTCGACTACCTGGCGATCGACATGACCGACGCCGAACAGGCCGCGGCCTTGGGGGAGGGGCCCTACAACATCTTCGTCCGCGGTGTCTTCCACGTCCTGGACACCGAGGCCCGGGCCCGGCTCGCCGCCGTCGCCGACCGGCTGCTGGGCGATGAGGGGACGCTGATCGTGCACGAGCCCGACTACTCCAGCAACTCCTTCGGCTACCTGGGCTTCGTGGGCGGCAAGCGAGGCCGCGCCGAGGACCTGGTCGGCCCGCTGGAGGCGGCCGGCGTCCGGCACTCGCACCGCTTCACCCGGCCCGAGCTGGCCGAGGCGTTCGGGGCCGAGGGCTGGGAGATCGTCGAGGACGAGGCGATAGAACTGCACGCCATCGACCCCCGGTCGGACTGCGACGCCCTGCGGCTGCCCGGCTACTACGCGGTGCTGCGCCGCAGGCGCTGATGGCCGGTCTCGCACTGGCCGGGCCGACCGGAGCGGTGCTGGCGGCGGCCGGCGACGTACGGGAGCTGCTGACCCGTACCGAACTGGACCGCGCCGGCGCCCTCCGGTCGGCCGGCGACCGGGACGACTTCCTGGCCGCGCACGCACTGGTCCGGCTCTGCGCCGGGCGGCTCCTGGGCCGCCCGGCGCAGAGCCTCACCGTCGTTCAGAGCTGCGGTTCGTGCGACCGGCCGCACGGCAGGCCGCGGCTCGTCGAGGCGCCCGCCACCGGCGTCAGCCTCGCGCACACCCGGGGCTGGGTCGCGGCCGCCGCCGCCGGCGGACCGGTCGGCGTGGACGTGGAGGCCGTCGGCGACGGGGACCTGGACTGGCGGACGGCCGGTGCGGTCTGCACAGAGAAGGAACTGGCCGCCCTGCGGTCGGACACCCACCCGAGGCGCGCCTTCCTGCGCCAGTGGGTACGAAAGGAGTCCCTGGTCAAGGTCGGGGCGGGCACGCTCGACGAGCCGGCCCGCCTCGACCTTCCCGTGTACGGGCAGGAGCCGCCGCGCTGGCACGGCTGGCGGCTGCTGGACTGGGGCGGTGCGCAGGCCGTCGGATGTGTGGCGGCCCGCGAGGAGATGCGGCTGCGGCTGCTCGGCTGAAAGACTGGACACGTGGAACGACGTACGACCGAACGGCTGCTCAGGGCGCGCGCACAGGCGATCGGGGGCGAGGTCCGTGAGGACTCCGTCGCCGCCGTCCTGGGCCGGGTGCTGGCCGTCCAGGCCCAGGACCTGCCCGCGGCGGAGCTCGGACTGCGGGTACGGGCCCGCGGACTGACGCAGGAGGCCGTGCGCCGGGCCACCGACACCGAACGCACCGCCGTACGCGGCTGGTTCATGCGCGGCACCCTCCAACTGGTGCCCGCCGCCGACGCCCGCTGGCTGCTGGCCCTCTTCGGCCCCGTCTACCTTGCGCTCGCCGGCCGGCGCCTGCGCGAACTGGGCCTCGACGACTCCCTGTGCGTGCGCTCGGAGCGGCTCATCGCCGACGCGATCGGCGCGGAGGGCCCGCTCACCCGCGCCCAGCTCACCGACCGGCTCACCACGCTCGGGGTCGAGCCGAAGGGCCAGTCGGCCTTCCATCTCATCCGCCGTGCCGCCCTCGCGGGCCGCATCTGCCACGGACCGCAGCAGGGCGGCGAGGCCACCTTCGTCCTCCTCGACGACTGGCTGCCCGCCACCGGACCCCTGCCGTACACGGGGGAGGCGGCCGTACGGGAGCTCGCACGCCGCTACCGCGCCGCCCACGGACCCTGCGACGCCCTGGACTTCGTCCACTGGTCGGGACTGAAGACCACGACGGGCAAGAACGCCTGGGCCGCGGTCCGGGACACCGGCCCCGAAGCCCCGCCCGCCCCCGGCGAACCCGACGTACGGCTGCTGCCGGCCTACGACAACTACCTCGTCGGCTACCGCAGCCGGGACCTGTCGGTGCCCGCCGAGCACGAACGCCGCGTGTGGCCCGGCGGCGGGCAGATCCGGGCCACCGTGGTCGTCGACGGCCTGGCCGTCGGCACCTGGTCGGGCGGCCGCCGCGGGGCACCGGTCAGGGTCGAACCCTTCCCCGGAACCGAGCCCCCGAGCCCCGCCATCGCCGCCGGAATCGCCCGCGAGAGCGCCGACATCGCACGCTTCTCCAGCTGAGCTCATCGCATGTCTACAAGCGTTCTATAGTCCCGGAATTCATAACCGTGGTCTAACTCGGGGTCCATAGCGTCAGTGCCGTCCGACAATTCCGTACCCAATCAGAAAAGGGCGTCGACATGGCACTCGGTCGGCATTCCGATTTCAATCGCCTGTGGTTCGGGCAGACCGTCAGCAACTTCGGCGACAAGATCTCCCTTCTGGCACTACCGACCCTCGCGGTCGTGGTGCTGGACGGCGGAGCCTTGGAGGTCGGCGTGCTCGGCGCGCTGCGCTTCCTCCCCTTCCTGCTGCTCGCCCCGTTCGCCGGGCTCGTGGCCGACCGGGTTTCGAGGCGCACCGTCATGATCGTCGCCGACCTGGGCCGCTTCCTGGCCCTGGCCACGATTCCGCTGGCGTTCGCGCTCGACTCCGTCAGCATGACCCACCTCTTCATCGTGGCCGGCATCACCGGCTGCCTCACCACCTTCTTCGAGGTCTCCTACCAGTCCTGGCTGCCCCAGCTCATCGGCACCGAGAACCTCATCGAGGGCAACACCAAACTCCAGATCAGCCGCAGCGTCGCCGAGGCGGTCGGCGCGGGCGCCGGTGGCGCACTCATCCAGCTGCTCGGTGCCGCACGCGCCATCACCGCGGACGCGTTCACCTTCCTCATCTCGCTCGTCGCCCTGCTGGTCATCCGCCACCGGGACGTGCGCGAGCGGACCGAGGAGCGGAAGGCCTCCGCCAAGGCGGAGATGAAGGAGGGCATGAAGACCCTCTTCGGCAACCCGGTCCTGCGCGGCCTGTTCACCGCCAACGTCGTGGTCAACCTCGGCGCGGCGATGGGCGACGCCATCCTGATCGTCTACGCCTACAAGGTGCTGGACCTCAGCCCCGGCCAGGTCGGCGCCGCCTTCGCCGTCATGTCGGTCTTCGTCATCGTCGGCGCGGTGCTCTCCGAGGTCGTCTCCAAGAGCCTTTCGGTCGGCCGCCTCCTGGTCATCACCGCGGTCGTGCTCGGCGCCGGCTACATCCTGGTCCCGACGGGCGGCGCGATCGGCGGCTTCGTCGGACTGATCGTCGTCCAGGCCGTCATCGGCTTCGTCTCCCCGATGTTCGACATCCACGTCCTCAGCCTCGTGCAGGGTGTCACCCCGAACGAGCAGATGGGCCGTGTCAGCGGCACCGCGCTCTCCGCGGTGTACGGCGCCCTGTCCCTCGGCTACTTCGCCGGCGGCGCGCTCGGCGAGGCGATCGGCCTGACCGGCGGCCTCGCGGTGGCCGGAGCCGTCACCATCATCGGCGGCCTGACCCTGCTCGGCGGGCCGGTCGCCAAGATCAAGGAAATGCCGGGCGGTGACGACGCCGCCGAGGAGGGATCTCCGACCGCGGACGAGACCAAGGTCATCGCCTGACGGTCCGGCCCCACGGGAGCGGGTGCCCGCCGACGGCACCCGCTCCCGACACCCGCCCCCATGCCGGCACCCGCACCCCGCACATGCCGCACCCCGCACCCCGCGCATCCCGCACGCCCGCGCCGCGCTCCCGCGGCGCGCCCTGCCGTACTCCCTCTCCCGAAGACGCACGGAGGCTCAAGGTGAGCGAGTCCCTCGCCGAACGCATAGCCGCACTGCCGAAGTCCCGCAGGGCACTGTTCCAGGCCCTGACGGGCCGCACCGGCGGGCGCGCCGCCGTACGGGAGGACCCTGAGCCGGCACCCCGTGACCCCGCGGACCCCCCGGTGCTCTCCTTCGCGCAGCGCCGGCTCTGGTTCATCGACCAGCTCCAGCCCGGCAGCCCCGCCTACAACGTACCCGTCGCCACCCGCATCCGCGGCCCGCTCGACGTCCCCGCCCTGCACGCGGCGCTCCAGGACATCGTCGACCGCCACGAGGTGCTGCGCACCGTCTACACCTACCAGGAGGGCGCCTGTGAGGCCCTGCCCCGCGTGGTGGACGGCTTCCGGCTGCCCCTGCCGCTGACCGAACTGCCCGACGAGGAAGCCGTCCGGCCCTTCTACGACGCGGACGCGAGCGCCCCCTTCGACCTGGCCGGCGCCGTCCCGCTGCGGGCCCGGCTCGGCCGCCTCGGCGCCGAGGACCACGTCCTCGTCCTCAACCTCCACCACATCGTCACCGACGGCTGGTCGATGCGGATCCTCTACACGGAACTGGAACGCGCCTACGCCGCCCGCACCGGCGCCCCCGCCGAGGCGAACGCCCCGCTCGCCCTCCAGTACGCCGACTTCGCCACCTGGCAGCGCCGCCGCGTCAGCGGCGACCGGCTGGAGGACCTGACCTCCTTCTGGCGGGAGGAACTGGGCGGCGCCGCACCCGTGGACCTGCCCACCGACCGGCCCCGGCCCCCCGTCTTCGGGCACGAGGGAGCCTCCCGCTACATCGACCTCCCGCCCCACCTCATCGCCCGGCTGCGCGAGTTCGGCAAGTCCGAGGGCGCCACCCTCTACATGACGATGCTGGCCGGCTTCGCCGCCACCCTGCGCCGCTGGACCGGCCAGGAGGACATCGTCGTCGGCACGTCCGTCTCCGGCCGCGACCACCCCGCCTTCAGCGAGCTCATCGGCTTCTTCGTCAACACCCTGCCGCTGCGCATCAGAACCGGCGGCGACCCCGGTTTCGCCGAGCTGGTCCGCGCCACCCGCCACACCACCCTGCAGGCGTACGCGCACCAGGAACTGCCCTTCGACCTCATCGTCGACACGCTCGGGCTGCCCCGCGACCCGAGCCGGCCCCCGCTCACCTCCGTGATGTTCCTCCTCGACGAGACCCCGGACACGGCCCCCGGCCTGTCCGGCCTCGCCACCGAGCCCATCGACTTCTCCTCGCACGCCACCAAGTACGACCTCATGATCAGCGTCCACGACACCGGCACCGCGGTCCGCGCCCTCGTGGAGTACCCCACCGCCCTGTTCGACGCCTCGACCGTGGACCGGCTGCTCGGCCACTTCCTCACCACCCTCGAAGGCGCCGTCGACCGCCCCGACGCCCCGCTGTCCGCCCTGCCGCTGCTCACCGACGCCGAGCGGCACGCCGCCCTGGACGGCTGGAACGCCACCCGCGCTCCCTTCCCCCAGGACGCCTGCCTGCACCACCTCTTCGAGCAGCACGCCGACCGCCGGCCCGACGCGCCCGCCGTGGTCCTCGGCGGACTCGGCGGCTGGAGCGTCACCTACCGGGAGCTGGAGGAGCGCGCCAACCGGCTGGCGCACCGGCTCGCCGAGGCCGGGGCGGGCCCCGGCCGGACCGTGGCACTGTGCCTGCGCCGCGGCCCCGGCCTGGTCACCGCGATCCTCGCCGTCCTCAAGGCCGGCGGCGCCTACGTACCCCTCGACCCCGACTACCCCGCCGAGCGCCTCGCGCTGCTGCTCAAGGACGCCGCGCCGCCCATCGTCGTCTCCGACGCCGAGCTCATCGGCCGGCTGCCCGTCCCCGCCGGCACCGCACAGGTGCTCCTGGACGCCGACCGGGCCGCGCTCGCCGAACTCCCCGCGACCCGGCCCGACGTGCCCGTCACCGCCCGGGACCTCGCCTACGTCATCTTCACCTCGGGCTCCACCGGCACCCCCAAGGGGATCGCCCTGGAGCACCGCGGCGTGGTCAACAACCTGCTCGACCTCAACCGCTCGTACGGCATCGGCCCCGACGACTCGGTGCTCGCGCTGTCCTCGCCCAGCTTCGACATGAGCGTCTACGAGACCCTCGGCATCCTGGCGGCGGGCGGCACCCTCGTCCTGCCCGACCCGGCCGCCGCCAAGGACCCCGCCCACTGGGCCGACCTCGTCGAGCGGCACGGCGTCACCGTCTGGAACTCCGCCCCCGCGCTCCTCGGCCTCCTCGTCGACCAGCTCGAACACGCCGACGGCCCCCGACTGCCGACGCTGCGCACCGCGTTCCTCGGCGGCGACTGGATCCCCGTCACCCAGCCCGACCGGATCCGCGCCTTCGCGCCGGACCTGTCCTTCGCGGCACTCGGCGGGGCGACCGAGGCGTCCATCCACTCGGTGGAGTACCGCGTCGGCCGCGTCGATCCGGGGTGGACGAAGCTCCCGTACGGCCGCCCCATGGCCAACCAGCGCACCTACATCCTCGACCCGCACGACCGCCTCGTCCCCGTCGGCGTACCCGGCGAACTCCACCTCGGCGGCGTCGGACTGGCCCGCGGCTACCTGAACCGGCCCGAGCTCACCGAGGAGAAGTTCGTCCACGTCGAACTGGAACCGGGCCGCACCGAACGCCTCTACCGCACCGGCGACCTGGCCCGCTACGGCGCGGACGGCACCATCGAACTCCTCGGCCGCACCGACTTCCGGATCAAGCTCAACGGGCTCCGTATCGAACCGGGCGAGGTGGAGAGCGCGCTGCAGGGCCGCCCCGGCGTCCGCGCAGCCGTCGTCACCGCCCGCCGCACCGCCGCCGGCTCCGACCGCCTCGTGGGCTACGTCGTCCCCGAGGACGGCGCCGACCTCGACACCGCCGCCCTGCGCACCGCACTCGGCGCGGTCCTGCCCCCGCACTGCGTCCCCGCCGAACTGGTGCTGCTGGAGCGGCTGCCGCTCAGCCCCAACGGCAAGGTGGACCGCGGCGCCCTGCCCGACCCGCGCCCCGCCGCACCCGCCGCCGACCGGCCCGCCGCCGTACCGGCGGACGGCGACCCCGTCGCCCTGCGCATCGCCGCCGTCTGGGCCGAAGTGCTCGGCGTGACCGAGGTGGCCCCCGACGACGACTTCTTCGCCCTGGGCGGGGACTCCTTCGCCGCCGTGCGCGCCGTACGGGCCGTCGCCGCCGCCCTGCCCGACGGCGGGGCCGCCGCCCTGCGCGTGGTCGACCTCTTCAGCAACCCGACCCCGGCCGGTCTCGCCGCCCGCACCGCCGAACTCGGCGCGGCCGGAACGCAGGCGCACCGCCTGCTCCACCGACTCACCCCCGAACGGCCGCCCGGCACCACCGCCCTGACCCTGGTCTGCTTCCCGCACGGCGGCGGCGACGCCATCGCCTACCAGCCCCTCGCGGCTCAGCTCCCGCCGCACATCGAGCTGCTGGCCGTCTCCCCGCCCGGCCACGACCCGCTGCGCCCGGGGCCGATGCTGCCGGTCCCCGAGTTCGCGGAGATCGCCGCCGAGGAGATCGCCCGCACCGTACAGGGCCCGTACGCGGTCTACGGCCACTGCGCCGGAGTCGTCACCGCGCTGGAGACCACCCACGTCCTCGAACGGCTCGGGCAGCGCCCGATCGCCCTGGACCTCGCCGCGGCCCTCCCCGAGGAGGACCCCGAGTACGCCCTGGAGATGGAACGCGTCTCCGGCGACGACGACCTCGTCGCCTACCTGACCACCATGGACGGCTTCGACGGCGTCCTCGACGACCGCGACCTCACCGCCGTCCTGCGGATGGTGCGGCACGACATGACCGAGGCCGCCCGCTTCTTCGCCCGCACCCCGGCCGGCTACGACCGGCCCCTGGCCACCCCGCTCACCTGCATCATCGGCGACGCCGACGACGCCACCGACGGCTACGAGGACGGCTACCGCGCCTGGGGCCGCTACGCGGCCGACGTGACGCTCGCCGTGATCCCCGGCGGCCGCCACTACTTCGCCAAGCACCTCCCCGACCGGCTCGCCGCCCTGCTCGCCGACCTGCACCGCAACGGAGGAAACCATGTCTGATCTCGCCGAACGGCTCGGCCGCCTGCCCCAGGGACAGCGCTCCCGGCTGCTGGGCCGGATGCGCAACCAGATGACGGCCGGCGTGGGCCGCCGCATCGAACTCAAGCGTGCCGACCACGGACCGCGCTCCCGCTCCTCCTTCCAGCAGGAGCAGATGTGGTTCGTCGACAAGCTCGGCGCCGGCAAGGCCCGCAACAACATAGCCCTCTCCATAACCCTCGGCGGTCCGCTCGACCGGGCCGCCCTGCACGAGGCGCTCAACGCCGTCGTCGCCCGCCACCAGGTCCTCCACAGCAAACTCGTCGAGATCGACGGGGTCCCCTGGCAGGAACCGGTCCCCTCCTTCGTCCTCGGCATCCAGAGCACCGACCTGTCCGGCAGCGAGGACGCCGACCGCGAACTCGCCGAGCTCACCGCCGGCTGCGCCGCCGCCCCCTTCGACCTGGCCGCCGCCCCGCCCGTCCGCGCCCACCTCGTACGCCTCGCCGCGGACCGGCACGTCCTGCTCTGGGTCGTCCACCACATCGCCTGGGACCCGGGCTCGACCCGCATCTTCACCGAGGAGCTGACCAGCAGCTACGCCGCGGCCGCCGCGGGCAGGCGCCCCGAAGCCCCCAGACTCGCCGTCGAGTACGCCGACTTCGCGGCCTGGCAGCGGGCCAAACTGGAGAACGACGAGCACGGCCGGGCCCTCGCCGCCAAATGGCGCCAGATCCTCGCCGGCGCCGTCGCCACCGAGGTCATGCCCGACCACCCCCGCGGTCCCGAGACGAAGGGCGACGGCCGCGGCCTGAAACTGACCCTCGACCAGAAGCTGCTGGACCGGCTCACCGAACTCGCCGACGCGGGCAGCACCACCGTCTTCACCACCCTGCTGGCCGCCTTCAACGCGCTGCTGCGCCACTGGACCCGCACCGAGGACGTCGTCGTCGGCACCGCGAGCGCCTCCCGCCCGCACCCCGACCTGGAACAGGTCATCGGCTGCTTCGTCCAGATGATCACCTTGCGGACCGAGGTCACCGACGGGCTCACCTTCCGCGAGCTCGTCACCCGCACGGCGGCCTCCGTGATGGACTCCTTCACCAGCAGCGAACTGCCCTTCGAGCAGGTCGTCGAGGCCGTCCGCCCCGTCCGCGACCCGCTGCGCCACCCGCTCTTCCAGATCGAGTTCACCTCGCTCGGCCGCTGGGGCACCCACCGGGCGCAGGCCGCGGACGTCGAGTTCGCCATGGACCAACTGCACGACGGCGCCGCCAAGTTCGACATGAGCTTCCTCGTCGGCGAGAACGACGGCCTGGAACTCTCCCTCGAATACAACACCTCCCTCTACCGGCACGGCACGGCCAGTGCCCTCCTCGCCGCCTTCCGGCAGGTCCTGGAGCAGGTCGCCGAGAACCCCGACCTCCGGGTCGGCGACATCAGCCTGGTCGAGGAGCCGGCCGCCTCCCGGCACGCCCGCGAGCTGTCCCGCGGCGGCCCCGTCGACGAGGCCGCCTGGACCACCACCCTGGACCGCGCCTTCCGCGAGCGGGCCACCATCCACCCCGACGCCGTCGCCGTCCGGCACGGCGCCACACGGCTGGACTACGCCGCCCTCGACCGCTGGTCCGAGGCCATCGCGCACCGGCTGCGCGACCGCGGCGTCGGACACGGGGACCCCGTCGCCGTGTGCGTGGCCCGCGGCCCCGCCGCCGTCGCCGGCGTCCTCGGCGTCCTCAAGGCGGGCGCCCACTACATCCCGGTCGACCCCGCGGCCCCGGCCGAGCGGACCCGTACGGTCCTGGCCGACGCCAAGGTCCGCCACGCCCTCGTCGACGAGAGCGCGCAGCTGCCCGTACCGCTGGAACTCGTCAACACCGGGACCGCGGCCCCCGTCCGGGAGGTCCCCTCCCTCGCCCTCAGCTCCACCCCCGCCGACCTGGCCTACGTGCTCTACACCTCCGGCAGCAGCGGCACCCCCAAGGGCGTCATGATCGAGCACCGCTCGGTCACCCACTTCTCCCGCACCATCGCCAAGGCCTACGAGATCAAGGCCGAGGACCGGGTCCTGCAGTTCGCCCCCCTCACCTTCGACGTCTCCGTCTTCGAGATCTTCACCACCCTGCTCGCCGGCGGCTCCCTCGTCATCGCCACCGACGACGAACGCCGCGACCCCGCCCTGCTCCAGGCCCGGATGCGCGAGGACGCGGTCACCGTCGCCGAACTGCCGCCCGCCCTCCTGCCGCTCCTCGACCAGGCGGCCCTGCCCGACCTGCGCCTGGTCTCGGTGGGCGGCGAGGCCTTCCCCGGCCGGCTCGTCGCCGAATGGACCGCGGGGGAGCGGAGGTTCGTCAACGGCTACGGGCCCACCGAGGCGACCGTCGCCGTCACCCTGATGGACTGCACCGGCAGCTACGACCGCAACCCGCCGATCGGCCGCCCCATGCCGGGCCACCAGGCCTTCGTGCTCGACGAGCGGCTGCGCCCGGTCCCGCCCGGCGTCCCCGGCGAACTCTGCGTGGCAGGCCCCGGCGTGGCCCGCGGCTACCTGGGCCGCCCCGACCTCACCGCCGAACGCTTCGCGGACAACCCCTACGCCGACGGCCCCGAGACCGCACGCCTCTACCGCACGGGCGACCTGGTCCGCTGGCTCCCCGGCGGCAACCTGGACTTCCTCGGCCGCACCGACCGCCAGCTCAAGGTGCGCGGCCACCGCATCGAGCCCGGCGAGGTCGAGGCCGTCCTGACCGGGCACCCCTCCGTCCAGCAGGCCGTCGTGGTGGCCCAGCCCGCCGCCGGCGGCGAGCGCATGCTGGCCGCCTACGTCACCGTCGAGCAGGTGGGCGCCTACGCCTCGGAGGTCGCCGACGCCGAAGGCCTGCGCGCCTACACGGCCGTGCGGCTCCCCGGCTACATGGTCCCCGTGGTCGTCGTCCTGGACGAGCTGCCGCTGACCCCCCACGGCAAGGTCGACACCGCCGCCCTGCCGCTGCCCACCGAGCAGTCGGCACAGGGCGGGACCCCGCCGCGCGACGCCGTCGAGGAGCAGATCTGCCGCGACATCCTCACCCCGCTCCTGGAATGGCAGAACCCGGACGTCGAAGGCGACTTCTTCGCCCTGGGCGGCAGCTCCCTCCAGGCCACCATCGTGGTCTCCCGGGTCCGGGCCCTCTTCGGCATCGACATCGCCCTCGCCGACTTCTTCGGCCGCCCGACCGTCTCCGGCCTGGCCGACCTCGTCCGCGCCGCGAAGGCCGAGGCCGCCGGCGAGCAGGACCGGCTGCTCGCGGTCTTCGAGCAGATCGAGAACATGAGCGACGAAGAGGCCGCCGCCCTCCTCGGCTCCCTCCAGCAGCCGGAGGGACCCTGATGGCCGGACCGGCCGGGCTGGAGGGAGCGCTCGCCGCGCTCCCCGAGGGCAAGCGCGAGCTCGCCCGCCTGATGCTGGCCGCCCGCCGGCCCGTACCCGCCCACCCGGCCCCGCGCTCCGGCGCGGGGCCGGTCCCGCCGACCGCCCTCCAGACCCGGCTGTGGCGACGGGAGCGCACCCACCCGGCCGTCGCCACCGGCTCCCACGCGCTCCGGCTGACGGGCCCCCTCGACCCCCGGCGGCTGGAAGAGGCCCTCACCGGGGTGCTGCGCCGCCACGAGGCGCTGCGCACCCGGCTGGTCCGCTCCAGCGCCGACCAGCCGCGGCTGCACGTGGACGCGGAACCGGTCCTGCGGCTCACCCGGGCCGACCTGACCGGCTTCACCCCGCAGGCCGCAGCCGAGCGGGTCGCCCTGCAGACCACCGAGAGCGCCTCCACCGTCCTGGACCTGGAGAGCGGCCGCACCAGCGCCTTCCGGCTCCTGCGTACCGCGCCCGACGAGCACGTCCTGATCCTCGCCTCCCACCTCGCGGTCTTCGACGGCTGGTCCTCCGGGGTGTTCCTCGCCGACCTCGCCGCCGGCTACCGCGAGGGCCCGGACGGCCTCACCCCGCCCGAACTGCAGTTCCCTGACTATGCCGACTGGCAGCACCGCTGGCTCGCCGGACCGGACGGCGCCGCCGAACTCACCCGCCGCCGTGCGGTGTTCGCGGCGGACCCGCCCGCACCCCGGGCCCCCGGCGGCTTCGAGCGCGGACACCTGCCCGTACGGCTGGCCCGCGGCCCCGTCGACGCCGGGCTGGAACTGGGCGCGGCCGAAGGGGCCACCCCGTTCATGACCCTGCTCGCCGCGCTCGCCGTCGTACTGGCCCGCAAGGACGGCCGTACCTCCGTGGTGATCGGCACCCCGGCCGCCGGCCGGTTCGCCGGCCCCCTCGAAGGCGCCGTCGGGCAGTACACCACCGTCGTGCCGATCCGGCTCGACCTCGCGGGCGGGCCCTCCTTCCGCGAGCTCCTGCACCGCACCCGCACCGCGGTGGCCGAGGCCCTGGCCCACCAGCGCCTGCCCGTGGACGTGCTGTTCGGCGACGGCACGCCCCCGCCGTACAACGTCCTGTTCGCCCTCCACAACTACCCGGCCGTACCGCTGGACCTGCCGGGCATCGAGGTCGGCCAGCTGCCCGGACCGCCCGCACGCCACCTGGAGCTCTACAGCCCCGACCCGGCCGCCGCCCTCGCCTGCGTGGGCCTGGTGGAACGGGACGGCGAGATCGGCGGCACCGCCGAGTACAACCGGCACGCGGCCACGCCCGAGGACGTGCGGGGCCTGCTCACCGGGATCGAGGAGGTACTGGACCGGGTGGTCGCCGCGCCCGCCTCCCCGGTCACCGCCACCCGGCACTGAGCGGGGCCGGGGCCCCGCGCCCCGGCCCCCTCTGAGCGATCCACACCGACCCACCCAGACCCGCCAAGGGAGTTGCCCGTGCTCACCACCGAGTTCTACCGCGCGCCCGCGGACTGCGGGCTCGTACGGAGCGGGGCCGACGTGCCCCGCACCCCCATGCGGGCCCTGCGCGAGGACATCCACGACATCCTGGTGTCCGCCCCCGTCGCCGAGGCCCGGCGCACCCGCGACCCCCGGCCCATCCACCGGGCCCTGGGCGAACGAGGCCTCCTCGCACCCCAGTGGCCCGAGGAGTACGGAGGCCGCGGCGTCAGCCAGGTCGCGGCCGCCGTACTGGTCGAGGAACTCGCCATGCACGACGTCCCCGACCTGCTGCACACGCTCACCGTGCAGATCGTCGGCTCCACCCTGCTCAATGTCGCGAGCCCGCAGATGAAGGCGCGCCACCTGCCGGGCTTCGCCGACGGCACCTCCTTCGGCTGCGTGCTCTTCAGCGAACCGCAGGCCGGCTCCGACCTCAACATCCTCTCCACCCGCGCCGTCTGCGACGGCAAGGGCGGCTACAAGCTCTACGGCACCAAGGTCCACTCCCTCTTCGCCCGCTTCGCCGACTACGGGCTGTGCCTGGCCCGCGGCGAGGACGACGCCTTCAGCCTCTTCCTCGTGCCCCTCGCCCAGCCCGGCGTCACCATCCGGCAGATCCCCGGCATCGGCGACGACGCCTTCCACGAGGTCGCCCTCGACGGCGTGGCCGTCACCGCCGACGACGTCGTCGGCGGCATCGGCCAGGGCTGGGCGATCGTCGTCAAGACACTGGCCTTCGAACGCACCGGCCTCGACTACTACGTCAAGGCGCTGCGCTGGTACCGGGCCGCGGTCGAACGGCTGGAGGCCCACACCGACCGGCTGGAGGCCGGCCAGCACGACCAGATCGGCCTGGCCAAACTCAACGCCCGGCTGCTCGCGGCGGGCACCCTGGTCCGCCGCGTCCTCACCCGCCTCGACCGGGGCGAGCTCAACGAGGACGAGGCCGCCGCCGCGAAGTGGTACACCACCGAACTCGCCGCGGAGGTGGCCTGGTGGGCCGCCGAACTCGACGGCGACACCAGCATGACCCTCGACGACCCGGAGGTCGACGGGGTGCCACACCCACTCGATTCGGCGATGCGTGAAGCCCCGGGGATGCGGATATCCGGCGGCACCGCCGAAATGATGCTGGAGACGCTGGCCCGGCTGCGTCTCGACTCAGGGGCGGAGGTACGGCCATGACGACCCAGGCGGTCAACGGCAGCGGTACGGACGGGGCGGCCGGCGCGGCGCCCGAGCGGTGGCGGGAGCGGGAGGACGAGGATTCGCTCTTCCGGCAGCTCCGGCTCACCGTACGGCAGGGCCTGGAGGTCGACGGGGACACCCCCGCGGGCGCCTGGGAGGCGCTGACCCAGGTCGGGGCCTGGGAGTTCGCCCTCCCCATCGACAAGGAGGGCCTCGACCTCGGCCAGGCCGTCCTCGCCATGGTCTGCGAGGAGGCCGGCAACGCGATGCAGCCCGTCCCGCTCGCCGACACCCTCCTCGCGCTCGACCTGCTCTCCGCCCTCGGCCCCCTCGCCCCCGAGGGCACCGACGACCGGCTCGACCGGGTGCGCGCCGGGGAGCTCCAGCTCGCCGTCCCCGGCCGGCTGCCCGACCCGCGCGGTGCCGTGCCGCCGGGCATCGCCTGGAAACCGGACGGCGACGGCGCGGGCGTCGTCCTCACCGGCACCGGCGGCCCGTTCGCCGCCGGCGTCGGGCCGGACGTCCTGCTGATCCTGGCGAGCGGCCCCGACGGCCCCTGCGTCGCCCTCGTCGACCTGCCCACGGCGGGCATCACCGTACGCCCGCTGCGCGACCACGGCGGCGGAGCCGTCGCCGGAGCCGTCTTCGACGAGGCGCGGATCCCGGCCGGATCGGTGCTGCTACGAGGGCTCGCCGCCGAACACGCCCTCGCCCGCGTCGGCCTGCGCGCCGCCGTACACCAGGCGTCGCTGCTGGCCGGCATCACCGCGGCCGCCCTGACCGCCGTCGTCTCCCGGATCCGCGGACGGCAGCAGTTCGGCCAGGCCCTGGTCAAGCACCAGGGACCCCGGCTGCGGGTGGCCGGGCTCCTGGCCCGGCTCGACGCCGTCCGCTGGGCCGTCGGCGACGCCGCCCGCGACCTCGACGAGGGCCGGCTCACCCCGGGGGAGGCCGCCGGACTGATCGCCCTCACGGCCGAGACCACCCTCGACGTGACACGTGACGCGGTGCACCTGCACGGTGCCTCCGGTCTCGTACGGGACGGCCTGGTGGCCGGCTGCTACCGGCGCGCGGCATGGGAGGCCCTGCGCTGCGGGCGTCCCGCCCAGCTGTGGGACACCGCGGCGCACACCCCCTGACCGGCGCGCACCGGGCACGAGGGAAGGGGCCCCCGCACGGCGGGAGCCCCTTCCCCGGGCATCGTGATGGTGCCGACGGTCAGACCAGGTCGCGGCGCACGATCCAGCGGTGCCGCTTGTCGCTCTTGGCCTCGGTGCGCTGGATCCGGCGGAAGCCGGCCCGCTCGAACATGTCCATCGTCCCGACGTAGGCGAGGGTCGGGTTCACCCGGCCGCCCTCGGGATCCACCGGATAACCCTCGACGGCGGGCGCGCCGTTCGCCCGCGCGTGCTCGACGGCCCCCTCCAGCAGACCCGAGGCGACCCCCTTGCCGCGGAACTCCTTGCGCACGACGAAACAGGTCACCGACCACACGGGCACGTCGTCCACCGGCGTGATCGTCTTCGAGGAGGTGAGCCGGTCGAGCTGGCGGCGCGGCGCCACGTTGCACCAGCCGGCCACCTCGCCGTCCAGGAACCCGAGGACCCCGGGCGGCGGATCGGCCTTCTCCGTGAGGGTGCGCAGGTGCTCGCCCCGCTCCTCCGCGGTCATCCGCCCGTAGTCGCCGGTGGTCAGCCGCCACGCCATGCACCAGCACGTGTGCGCGCTCTTCTTCGGCTGGAGCACCTTGCGGACGTCGTCCCACAGATCCGCCGTGGCGGGCCGGACTTCTAAACTCATGCTGCTACTTCGCTCTCTTCCGCTTCTTACGAACGTCCCGCGGGCGCGCTCTCACGCGCTCCGGCGACGACATCGGTCATAACGGCGGTCAGCACCTCAAGGGCGCGCCGACACGCCTTGCGTCCTGCGTCCAGATGGGTGACCAGCCGGACGGTGTCCGGGTCCGGGGCGGTCACCAGCACTCCTTCCTGCGCGGCCCGCACGACGACCTCGTCGGCGCCCGGCACCCCGACGAGGACGATGTTGGTCTCGGGCGGGCGCACGGCGAAACCCGCGTCCCGCAGTCCCCCCGCCAGCAGCCCGGCGTGTTCGTGGTCCTCGGCGATCCGCTCCACATGATGGTCCAGGGCGTACAGTCCCGCAGCCGCCAGGATGCCCGACTGCCGCATGCCGCCGCCCAGCCCGTGCCGCAGCTTCCGCGCCCGCGGCAGGTGTTCGGCGCACAGCAGCAGCACCGAACCGACCGGCGCCCCCAGCCCCTTCGACAGGCACACGGACAGGGAATCGGCCGTCTCCCCGTACCGTGCCGCCGGCGTCCCGGTCGCGGCCATCGCGTTCCAGATCCGGGCGCCGTCCATGTGGACCGCCACGCCCGCACCGGACGTCAGCTCGCGCACCGCCCGCAGCGTCCGCAGCGGATGGACGGTGCCGCCGGCCCGGGTGTGGGTCTGCTCCACCTCCACGGCGCGCGTGCCCAGGGTGTACGCGTTCCCCCGCCGGAGCACCCCCGCCAGCAGGTCCGGGGTGACCACCCCCCGCTCGGCCGTCACCGTACGGGTCTGGATCCCGCCGTAGCGGGCCGGGGAGGCCTCCTCGTGGGCCAGGACGTGCGCCTCGGCGTCGCACACCAGCTCCTCGCCGGGAGCGACGAGGAGCTGGAGCGCGATCTGGTTGGCCATCACCCCCGACGGTGTGAACAGCGCCGCCGGGAAGCCGAAGAGCCCGGCCAGGCGCTCCTCCAGGGCGCGGACGGTCCGATCCTCCCCGAAGAGGTCGTCGCCGACCTCTGCGCCGGCCATCGCGGCCCGCATCCCGGGACCCGGCCGGGTCACCGTGTCACTGCGCAGATCGGCGATGCAGGAACCACCTGTGGTCATGACGGGTCGTCAACTCCTCGTTCGCGGGGCGGTGGGGTGAGCTCACGGGCCGCCATCCAGTCCAGCAGCGGCCGTACCAGCAGCCAGGTCTCCCGTACGAGTTCCCCGGCGCGCGCCGTGTGCAGGCCCGCGGCCGGACCGTAGCGGCGCCCCGCGTCGATCTTGCGGTGGCGCAGCAGGTCCAGCCGCGGATGGTCCGCGGGCACCCCCCGCGGCCGGGACTTGAGGCGGTCCCCTCCGAGCACGAAGCCCGCGTCCGCCAGCCGGCCCGTGATCCGCGCCAGCTCCGCGCCGCCGTCCTCCTCCTCGACGGCGGCGCGGTAGCGGGCGACCTCGGACCCGGCGTACGGGTACCAGCGGCCGGAGGCGTACAGCCCCTCCCGGTCCAGGTGCACCCACAGGCCCAGGCAGGGCAGCAGGTCCAGATAGGCGCCCTGGTAGGTCTTGTACGGGGACTTGTCGTGGGACATCCGGGTGTCCCGGACCGGGCCGAGCACCTGCACCCCGGCCGGCCCGGCCCACTCCGCGAAGAACGTGCCCAGTTCAGCGGCCAGCTCGTCCATCGGCGCACGTACGTCGCGCTCGTACCGCTCGCGGTGGCGCAGCCGCCACGCCTCCTTGCTGTTGTCGGCCGCGAGGTCCTCGTACAGGCGCAGTGCCGAGGGCGGGAAGCCGCTGAAGGTCACGGCAGATACCCCGGCAGGGGGTGGGCGGCGCACAGCTCGGACACCCGGGAGCGGACCCGGTCGCGCAGCGCGTCCGGCAGCACGCCGCCGGGCGCGGCGAGCGCCGCGAGGACGTCCGCGACCAGGTCGGCGCACTCGGCGGCCACCGTCCGGTCCATCCCGCGCGCGGCCAGCGTGTTGGTCCCCAGCCGCAAGCCCCCCGTCACCCGGACCGGTGTGGTGTCCCCGGGAACGCGGTTGCGGTTGACGACGATCCCGCAGGACTCCAGGGCCTCCTCGGCGACGTCCCCGGTGACGCCGGTGCCGCGCAGGTCGAGCAGCACCATGTGGGTGTCCGTACCGCCCGTGACCAGCCGGAAGCCCCGGTCCAGGAGCCGCTCGGCGATCGCCTGCGCGCCGTCGGCCAGCCGCTTGGCGACCTCGGCGAAGTCCGGGCTGGCCACGAAGTCCAGCGCGCGGGCCTTCGCCGCCACCGACGCCAGGTCGGGGGTGCCCTGGGTGAAGGGGAAGACGGCCCGGCGCAGGGTCGCGGCCAGGGTGCCGCGCTCCGGCCCCGCCCTTCGGGCCTCGCGGCCCAGCAGGATCAGCCCGCCGCGCGGCCCGTAGAGCTGCTTGTAGGTGCTGGTGGTGGTCACGTGGGCGTGGTCGACGGGGCTCTGGTGGAGGCCGGCCGCGACCAGTCCCGCGATGTGCGAGATGTCGGCCAGGAGATAGGCGTTGGCCTCGTCGGCGATCTCCCGGAACCGGGCGAAGTCGATGCTGCGGGGGTAGGCGCTCGCCCCGCACACGATCAGCTTCGGCCGGTGTTCCAGGGCCAGTTCGCGGATCTGTTCGTAGTCGAGCAGCCCCTCCGGCGTCACCCGGTAGCCGTGGGCGCGGTAGTACCGGCCGGTCACCGAGGCGGGGGAGCCGTGGGTGAGGTGGCCGCCGCAGTCCAGGTCGAGGCCGAGCAGGCTGTCGCCCGGGCTCAGCAGCGCCGTGATCACGGCGAGGTTCGCGGACGACCCGGAGTGCGGCTGCACGATCGCGTCCTGCGCCCCGAAGGCCGCGCACGCCCGCTCGATCGCCAGGCGCTCGATCTCGTCGGCGACGCCGCAGCCCGCGTGGTAGCGGTTGCCGGGAAAGCCCTCGGCGGTCAGGTTCCCGAGCGTGCTGCCCTCGCAGGCCAGCACGGACGGGTCCGCGACGCTGGAGGCCGCGACCATCATCAGGGTGTCGCGCTGGCGCGCCGACTCCCGGGCCAGCAGGTCGTAGAGGACACCATCGCGTTCTCTCAGTCGGGTGTTGGCATGTGCGGCGAAATCCACCAGGTCCGGCGCCGGCACCCGCGGCGCGCCGCCCCGGAGCCCGTCCTCGTCCAGTGGACCGGTGACGGGCGCGGGCAGGGTGAGACTCATGACTGTCCCCTCTCGGAATCGTCCGTGATGGCCGGTCCGAACCGGCTCGTGTGCTCAGCCGTTCGCATCGGCGGTGTCCGTCTCGTCGGCCTCCAGCTCGCCGAAGGCCTCAGCGGCCAGGGCCGCTTCCGCGCCGTGCTGCTCGTCCGCGGCGATCTTCGCGGCCAGCTCGCGGACGACCGGGTTCTGGAACACGGTCTTGACGGGCACCGGCACCCCGAGGAGCTCCCCCAGCAGCCCCGCGAGCCGGGTCCCGCTGAGCGAGTCGCCGCCCAGGGTGAAGAAGTTGTCGCCGGGCGCCACCCCGTCCAGGCCGAGGATGTCGGCGACCGCCGCGCACAGCACCAGCTCCAGCGCGCTGCCCGGCCCGTCACCGCCGTCCCGCACGGCCGCGTCGTCGGCGGACTGCCGGCTCCCGGCGGAGGAGGCCAGCAGCAGCCGGTCGACCTTGCCGTTGCGGGTCAGCGGCAGCTCGTCCAGCGCGGTGATCGCGGCCGGCACCATGTAGCCGGGAAGCTGGGCGGCGAGCCGCTCCAGCACCCGGTCCGCCGTGCCGGCGCCGGAGCCGGCACCGGCCACGACGAAGGCGTGCAGCCGCCGCACCCCGTGGGCGCTGGCGGGCGCCACGACCACGGCCGCCTCCACCTCGGCGTCCTGGCGCAGCACCGCCTCGATCTCGCCCAGCTCGATCCGGTGCCCCTGGATCTTCACCTGGAAGTCGTCCCGGCCCAGGATCTCGATGCTGCCGTCCGGCAGGTACCGGCCCAGGTCACCGGTCAGATAGGCGCGTTCGCCGGTCTCCGGGAGGCGCACGAAGCGGCTCGCCGTGCGCTCGGCGTCGTTCCAGTAGCCGAGCGCGAGGCCCACGTCGCTGGCCACGGCCATCTCGCCGACGACGCCGAGGGGGCGCTCGTACGCCGCGCGGTCGACGATGTAGTAGCGCTGGTTGGTGATCGGCTTGCCGTACGGGATGCTCGTCCAGGACGGGTCGACCTCGCCGATCGGCTGGAACAGCGACCAGCAGATCGTCTCGGTGGGACCGCCGGAACCGACGACCTGGATCCGCGGGCTCTGCGCCCGCAGCCGGTCCGGCAGCGTCAGCGGGATCCAGTCGCCGGAGAGGACCGACAGCCGCAGGGACTCCAGCGGCCGGCCGGCCCCGCGCCGCTCGCGGACCTCCGCCTCGCCGACGAGGAGCTCCATCAGGACGGGCACGGAGTTCCACAGCGTGACCCGCTCCGCCTGCACCAGATCGGCCCACACGTCGGGCTCGGCGTGGTCGAACGGCGGCGGCACCACCACGGTCCCGCCCTGCGTGAGCACCCCGAAGACGTCGTAGACCGAGGCGTCGAAGTGCAGCCCCGAGATGGCCAGCAGCCGGTCCCGGGCGCCGACCTCGAAGCGCGTCGCGACGTCGCGGACCAGGTTGACCACACCGATGTGGTCGACCATCACGCCCTTGGGCTCGCCCGTCGAACCCGAGGTGAAGATCGTGTACGCGAGGTCCGCCGGGGTCTGCGCGGTGTCCGGCCGGGTGGCGGTGCCGGTCTCGAAGTCCTTGTCCACCCGGTAGCGGCGGGCCGTGGGCGGCCAGCTGATCCGCGAGTCCAGCGAGGACTGCGTGAGGATCCGGTCGACCTTGGCCTCGGCGAGCAGCCGGCGCAGCCGCTCCGGCGGCACGGAGGCGTCCAGCGGCAGGTAGGCGGCGCCGGAGGCGAGGATCCCGTACACCGCGGCGTACTGCTCCCAGCCCTTCTCCATCACCACGGCGACCAGCTCGCCCGGGGCCGCCCCGTGCTCGCGCAGCGTGTGCCCGATCCGCCAGGCGTACGCGGCCAGTTCGGCGTAGCTGAGCCGCCGACCGGAGTCCACCACGGCCTCGGCGTCGGGCGTGAGTTCGGCCTGCCGGGCGAACAGCTCGTGCAGGGTGGTGTACGGGATCTGCCCGGAGGTGTCGTTGACCTGCCGGCGCAGCTCCCGCTCGGCGGGCGGGATCAGGTCGAAGCGCGCGGTGTGCAGGCTGTCCGGGTCGTCGGTGAGCCGCGTCAGCAGGTCCACGTACACGCCGAAGGCCGCGTCGACGAAGCCGGGCGCGAACGCGCCGTCGACGAAGTCCCAGATGACGCGGAGCTCGCCGGCCAGCTCGCGCAGCTGCACGTCGAGGGTCACCTGCGGGGTCTGCGAGATCGAGTACACCTCCCGGCCCAGGTCCGTGACGGGCCGGCGCACCGGGTAGTCGAGCAGGCTGGTGACGACCACGGGCATCCCGGCCTGGGCACCCACGCCGTGCAGGCGGGTCAGCTCCCGCAGCACGCGCACACCGTTGAAGGAGCCGTGTTCCACGTCGCGGGCCAGCTGGTCGCGCAGGGCGTGCGCACGATCCAGGAACGTCGCCCCCGAACCGTCGGCGGCGAGCATCACCGCGTTGGTGAAATCGCCGAGCACCCCGGTGATGTCCGGGTGCACCGCCGGGCGCTGGAAGACCGGGTAGTTGATCGTGAAGTCGGACTCCTCGGCCCAGGCCCGCACGACCTCGGCGAAGGCCGCGGTGAGCAGCACCGACGGGGTCAGGCCCGCCCCGTGCGCCCGCTCGGTGAACCGCTGCCAGTCGGCGGGGGAGAGGCGGTGCTCGCGCCGGTCGAAGCGGACCTCGCCGGTCTCCCCGCCGGAGCCGCCCGTGGGCAGCGACGGGGCCGGAGGCAGGGTGGGTACGCGCTGCACCCAGTAGTCGCGGGCGGCCCGGAACGCCTCGGTGTGCGGCAGGGCGTCGGCGCGCCAGCGGGCGTACTCGGCGAAGCCGATGCCGGGCTCGGGGAGTTCCGCGTCCGGGTCCTCGTACAGGTCGACCAGCTCGGGGAAGAGCACCTGGAAGGCGCTGGAGGCGTCCAGCACCTGCAGGTCGATCCCCAGGTGCACCCGGCCGAGGTCCTCCGGACCGCCCAGCCGGATGATCCGCAGGTCGAACAGCGGCCAGCTGCCGACCGGGAAGACCACGTGGCTCATCTCCTCGCGCAGCGCGGCGAGGTGCTCGCGCGCGGCGTCGGCGGAGAGGTGGCGCAGGTCGACGACCGGTATGTCGAAGGGCAGCGGGTCCGACGGCACCCACTGGGTGCCGTCCGTGCTGCCGATCGCGCGGAGCATGTCGTGTCGGGCGACCACCTTGCGCCAGGCGGTGGCGAACCGCTCCGGGTCGAGGTCGGCGCGCTCCCACTCGAAGTATCCGTAGCAGCCGATGCCGCCCATCTCGACGGCTTCGCCTCGCCCGATCATCAGTGCCTGCTGCGTCTCGGTCATCGGGAAGGACGCGGCACTGTCCGCGCGAGCGGGCAGGAGCTCGGTCATGGTCCAACTCCATTCGGTGTTACGGGCCGTTGGCTTGTGCGTGCTCGGGGTGGATACGGGCCGGGACGCCCTGCTGCCGGGCAGGGCGAGGCTAGGGGCGGTGAGTTAGCCGCCGGTTATGCTCCGTGCGGCCTGCCCGGTCGGCGGGCACCGGCGCCCGCCCCTCCCCCAGGGAGAGCGCGAAGAGCCGCACGAGCGGGTGGAAGAGATAGCAGGGCTGCCCCCACTCGTCCGCGCCGCTGACCTCCAGCAGGGCCGCGTCGGCGAGCGCCTCCAGCAGCCGCTCGGCCTCGGCCTCCGGCAGGTCCAGCGCCGTCGCCGCCTCCGCGGCCGGGAACGGCTCCGGGCCCAGCGCGGCCAGCGCCGGGAACACCGCCCGCACCTCGGGCTCCAGCGCACGCCAGGACGGCAGCAGGGAGGTCTGCACGTCCATGTCGCCCGAGTGCAGCTCCCGCAGGCGGGTGACCGGATCGGCCAGCCTGCGGGCGAGCCGGTCGGGGGTGCAGTGCGGCCGGGCCGCGATCCGGGTCCCGACGATCCGCAGTGCCAGCGGCAGGCCCGCGCAGTGCTCGACGATCGCGGACGCGGCGCGCGGCGCGCCCGCCACCCGTGCCGGACCGGCCGCCGCGGCGAGCAGCTCCAGCGAGTCCCGCGGCTCCAGCGGCGCGAGGGCCACGGTGTGCGCTCCGGCCACGGTCGGCAGAGCCGTACGCCCCGTCACCAGCACGGCAGGCTCCGGGGTGTTGGGCAGCAGCGGACCGAGCTGCGCGGCCCCCGAGGCGTTGTCGAGCACGATGAGCAGCTGCCTGCCCCGGGTCCGCTCCCGGTAGAGGCGCACCAGCTGGTCCTGGTCGTCGGTGACCGGTACGTCGTCCGCCGGGCCCAGCGCCCGCAGCAGCCGGCGCAGCACCCGGGCGGGGTGCCGCGGGGTGCCGTCCGCGGCGCGCAGGTCGGCGTACAGCTGCCCGTCGGGGAAGTGCCGCTGGCAGCGGTGGGCCGCGTGGACGGCCAGCGCGGTCTTGCCCAGCCCCGCCATGCCGGTGACCAGGACCCGGCGGGGCCGTCCGGAGCCCTGCCCGTCGGGGGTCAGGGCGCGGCAGACCAGCTCCAGCTCCGGCCCCCGCCCGGTGAAGTCGACGGTGTCCGGGGGCAGCATGGCCGGAGTCCCGGCCGACGGGCCGGCGGCCCGCGGCCGGGCTGCGGCCCGTACGGCGGGGGCGGAGCCCGGCCACCGGTCGAGCGTGCCGTCCAGCAGTGCCCGGTAGGTGGCCTGGAGTTCCTCGCCGGGATTGACCCCGAGCTCGTCCGCGAGCACCGCCCGGCCGTGGTGGTACAGGTGGATGGCGTCCGCCTGCCGCCCGGACCGGCACAGGGCCGTCATCAGCTGGCACCGGATGCGCTCGCGCAGCGGGAACTCGGCGACGAGCCCGGTGAGTTCGCCGGTGATCTGCTCGTGCCGGCCGAGGGCGAGGTCCGCGGAGATGCGGTGCTCCAGGGTGACGGCCCGCGCCTCCGTCAGCCGAGGCGCCTCGGCGTCGGCGAGGTATTCCGTGGCGTTCGCGAAGGGCTGCCCGTTCCACCGGGCCAGGGCGTCGCGCAGCAGCTCACCGGCCGTTTCGAAGTCCTCTTTGACCAGTGCCTCGCGGCCGCCGAGCGCCAGCTTCTCGAATTCGTTCAGGTCGAGGGTCGCATTACCGATGCTCATGGCATATCCCGGTGGTCTGCGATCGATCACCACGTCGGCGCCGAGAATCTTGCGCAGGCGCGAAATGTAGGTGTAGAGCTGTGCGCTGACGGTGGCCGGGGGCGCCCAGCCCCACAGCAGCCGGCACAGCCGCTCGTCCGACACCACCTCTTCGCGGGCCAGGAGGAGCGCCGCGAGCACGGTGTGCAGCTTCGCCCCGGAGAACGCGACCCGGTGGCCGTCCCGCCGTACCTCTACTGGCCCGAGCACTCGGAATTCCATGTACCGCCCCATCCGTGATTCCTGAGAAGAATCTTCGAACGAAGCTAGAGGAGCCCGTTGTCCCCTCGATATCGTGGCGATTTCGAGGGGGCCGGGGTCACGAAATCGATGGAACACGGAAGAGAAAGGAGCCGTCCCTACTGTTCCATTCGTGCCGCAGCGAGCGGCAGTGACGATCCACCGAGAGGGGAATCCGAGATGCGCAGCACCCGGACGGCGAAGACGACGGCCGCTTGCCTGGTCGTTCTTGCGGGAGTGTTCGTGGGCACGGGGGCCGCCACGGCCGTCACGGCGCAGGCGAACAGCAGCGTCCAGGCGGACGACGACATGCCCTGGGGAGTCGTCAAGCCGCTGCACCCCTCGTACCCGGGCTCCGCCGGCACGAACGGCGACATGCCCTGGGGCTGACCGCCCGCCGGCGCCCCGCCGCCTACGTGCCGCGCCGCTCCCGCACCACCGCAGCCCGGGACGACCGCGCCACTGCGGATCCGCACCGCCGCAAACCCGCACCGCCGCAAACCCGCACCGCCGCAGAACCGCACGTCCGCGCATTCCGCCGCCGCGGCCCGATCCGTACCGGACGGGCGTCAGTCCGCCGGATGCGCCAGCAGCTCCGTCAGCTCCTCCGGAGTGAAGGAACGATGCGGCAGCCCTCCGGGCCCCCCACCGCCCGGTGCTTCCCCGCCCCCCGCATCACGCACCGCCGCCAGCAGCCGGCCCGCCTGCACCCGCCAGGGCTGCGCGCCGACCTCGCCGAACCCGGCACAGGCTCGCCGGAACCTCTCCGCCGCCTCCGCACAGCGGCCCCCGAGCGCGTCCACGCACCCGAGGTCCGTCTCCACCCGGGCGTACAGGAACCGGTCCGCCAGCTCATCAGTGATCTCCAGGGCCTGCCGCAGCGTCTCCCCCGCCGCCTGCAGCAGGCCCTGGCTCCACTGCGTCTGCCCGAGGCCCCGAAGCGCGTGGGCCTCGCCGACCCGGTCGCCCTCACCGCGGGTCAGCCGCAGCACCGCACCGAACGCCTCGGCCGCCTCGCCGAGATCCCCTGCGCGCAGCCGCACCTCGGCCAGCCGGTACACGCTCTGGGCCTCCGCCCGCACCGATCCGGTACCCCGGCTGAGCGCCACCGCCTCCCGCGCCAACGGCAGCGCGCCGCCGACGTTGCCCCGGTCCAGCTCGATCTGCGCCTGGAAACCGAGCAGATGGGCCTCGTTCCCGATGTCCCCGGACGCGTGGAAACCGCTGAGCGCCGCCTCGCAGTACTCCAGCGCCCGCTCCCAGTCCCCCTGGAACCGCGCGCACATCGCCAGGTTCCGCTGGGCCAGCGCCGCCCCGCCCAGGTCACCGGTGTTGCGCAGCAGCCGCAGCGCGGCCATGTTCCAGCCCTCGGCCTGTTCGTAGCGCCGCTGGTAGATCGCCAGCGACCCGAGGAGCCGCAGCATCGTGGCCTCGCCCGGTTCGTCGCCGGCCCGCCGCGCCGAGGCCAGGGCCTGCTCGGCGCTGCGCTGCCAGTCCTCCAGGTAGTTCTTCGTCTCGAAGTGCGGCACCGCGCTCTCGGTCAGCATCCAGGCGTAGCCGGCCCGGCCCGTCTCCGCCGCCTGAGCCACCACGTCGGTCACCGCGGTGCGCTCCGACTCGAACCAGTCCATCGGCGAGCCCAGCAGCTCGTCGGCGAGCTCCGCCAGGAACCCGGGGGCGGGCGCGGCCGGCCGGCCCACCGGGAAGTCCCGTCCGTCGATCCGCCGGTGCGCCTCCTCGGCCAGCCAGAGCCAGGCGCCGAAGGCCCGCTCCAGCGCCGCGTCGCTCTCCCCCTCCGGCTCGTCCGACTCGGCCCGCTCCCGGGCGAAGAGCCGCAGCAGGTCCTGGAAGCGGTAGCGGGCCGCCCGGTCCGGCGCCGCCTCGGCCACCTCCAGCAGCTGGGCGTCGACGAGTTGGTCGATCAGCTCCTCCGCGTGCCACACGGTGGTGTCCAGTACGGCCGCCCCCGCCCACGCGGCGAAGTCCGCCGTGCGCAGCAGCCCGAGGCGCCGGTACATCCGGGCCGCCTCCGCGGGCAGGTCCCGGTAGGTGAGCCGGAAGCCGGCCCGCACCCCGCCCTCGCCCGGGCTCAGCACGTCGAGCCGGGACCGGTGGTCGCGCAGCCGCTCCACCAGGCTCCGCACGCTCAGGTTGGGCTTGGCCGCCAGCCGGGCGCCGGCGATCCGCAGCGCCAACGGCAGGCAGTCGCACAGCGCGCCGAGCTGCTCCACCGCCACCGGGTCGCTGCCGAACCGGTCCGCCCCGGCGAGTTTGATCAGCAGGGCCGTCGCCTCGGTCGGCTCCAGCATCCGCAGCCGGATGCTGAGCGCCGTGTAGTCCCCGGTCAGATCGCCCAGGTTCTCCCGGCTGGTGGCCAGCACCACGCTGCGTCCGCCGCCGGGCAGCAGGGGTCTGAGCTGGTGGAAGGAGCGTACGTTGTCCAGGACGATCAGCGTCTTGCGGGTGCTGAGCAGACTCCGCAGCAGCGAGGCCCGCTCGTCGGGATCGACCGGGACCTGGGGCGCGGCTATCCCGAGGGCGCGCAGGAAGCGGTCGAGCACGGCGGCGGGGGAGACCGGCGCCTGTTCCTCGTCGTAGCCGCGCAGATCGGCGAAGAGCTGGCCGTCGGGGAACTGGTCGGCGACCTGGCTCGCCCAGTGCACCGCCAGCGCCGTCTTGCCCACCCCGCCCACGCCCACGATCGTCGCCAGCGCCGGGGTGTGGGGGTTGTACGGCTCCTTCAGCAGCCGGTCCAGCGAGGCCATCTCCCGCTGCCGCCCGGTGAACGCCATGACCCCCGCGGGAAGTTGCGCAGGGATCGTGTGCACGGCGGCCGGCGCGGGGGCGACCACGGCCGGGGGCCGGGTCAGTTCCGGCGAGTCCCGCAGGATCAGGTCGTGCAACTGCCTCAGACCCGGCCCGGGTTCGATCCCGAGCTGCTCGGTCAGTAACCGGCGGCCGGTCAGGAACACGTCGAGGGCCTCGGCCCGCTGACCCGACCGGTACAGGGCCAGCATGAGGTGCTCGCGGCACTGCTCGCGCAGCGGGTGCCGCGCCACCAGCTCGGTGAGCTCCCCGATGAGCGCGCGGTGGCGGCCCAGCTGGAGCATCAGACCGGCACGCTCCTCCATGAGCGTGAGCCTCATCTGCTCCAGCCGCGTCGCCTCGGCCTCCAGACGGGAACCGGGCGTCTCGTCGAGGGCCGAGCCCCGCCAGATGCTCAGCGCCTCCTCGAACAGCGTGCAGGCCTCTTCGGTGCGGCCGTGCCGGGCGGCGTCGCGGCCCTGCTCGGCGCGCTCCAGGAACTCCTGGACGTCGACGCGGTGCTCACCCTTGGCCAGCAGGTAGCCCGGGGGAGAGGTGATCAGCAGATCGGTCACCCCGGCCTGCTTGAAGGTCTTGCGCAGGGTGGCCACGCAGATGGCGATCTGGTTGCGCGCCGTCGCGGGAGGCGAATCCGGCCAGACGGCGTCCACCAGAGTGTCCACCGAGACGACGCGGTCGGCATAGAGCACCAGCATCGCGAGGACCGTCGCCTGGCGCCGGCCGTTGATGCGCAAGGGGCCGTCGTCGGCCTGGACGAGCAGTGGCCCCAGCAGTCTGAAGACAAACCGATTCAACAGGTCCCCCGCCTTTGAAACCCCGCGTCAGGCGCGAACGGTACCGCAAAGACGATTCCTCGGTGCAGTCAACTCATGGGAAAAACAGCGACTGTTTCAGGCCATCTTGTCCGTATGGCGGTGGGGGTGAGCGGGCTCCTCACGGAGAGTCGCCGGTGCCGGCCGAGGGCAGCGCGGCCGACAGCCCCCGAATGATCTCAGCCGTTCGCCGCACCTCCTCCTCGCCGCCCAGGCTCTCGCACAGCTGCCGCGCCAGTTCGGCCAGGCAGGAGTCGATCTCCCGCTTCGCGGCCGCGCCCCGCTCGGTGGCGGCGAGCAGTTTCGCCCGCCGGTGCGCCGGATTGTCCAGGTAGACCGCCAGCCCCTGCCGAACGAGCAGGTCGGCTATGCGCTGGACGCTCTGCCGGGTGGTCCCCACCCGCCGGGCCGCCTCGGAGACCGACAGGGACTCGTCCGTCACCGCGCTCAGGA
The DNA here is from genome assembly GCF_042726555.1 of Streptomyces sp. NPDC060232. Taxonomy (NCBI): domain Bacteria; kingdom Bacillati; phylum Actinomycetota; class Actinomycetes; order Kitasatosporales; family Streptomycetaceae; genus Streptomyces; species Streptomyces sp. NPDC060232. The sequence continues at coordinate 169,697 of NZ_JBHXAG010000001.1, forward strand.
CCTGCCAGCGCGCCGCGCTCAGGCCGAACGACAGCGCCATCCGGTCGACGGCCGCGGTGAACCGGCCGTTCAGCCGGAAGACGGCCACGGCGGCCCGGCTGAACGCCTCGGCCTCCCCGGACTCCGCTGTACGCGTCAACGCCGGTCCCCTTCCGTACGCCCTCCGGGTCGCTGCACGATAACAGCGCGTGGTCACGCGGACGAGAGGCGTGCGGCCTCGGAGCGCAGGTGCCGGGCCGGACTGGTCCGTTGGCAGACCCATGGCAGACAGAACTCTCCGGTAGCTGCGCCAATGGCCCTGGTCGACGGGGTCGAGTTGAGCCAGTGGGCCCCCAGGTGCTTATCTGTGTCGTATCCATGTACTTACGGCGCCGCGCAGCGCCGGACGGCAACGAGGCCGGTCCCGGAGCGCGGCGCCTTCGCCGTGCCCGTCCGCCGCCCACCACCCCCGGGCGGCGCCGGCCCGGCGTGCACCACTGCAGGGGGGCGGCACACCGCTGTGAAGAGGATGTTCGTAGCTCCGGATCCGGGGCGTCTGAGGCTCAGGACCTCGGCCCGCGCGGTGATCGGCGTCGGCACCGCCGTCGCCCTCGCCGAACTGTGCGGTCTCTCCCTGACCGCCTCCATCACCGGCGGACTCGCGGCCCTGCTCGCGCTCTTCACCGTCACCGACGCGACCGTGCGCCGCCAGGCCGTCACCACCGCCTTGCTGCCCGCCGCCGGATTTCCGGTCCTGGCCCTGGCCACCGCCCTGCACGGGGCGACCCCGCTCCGGGACGCCGCCTTCGTCCTCGTCGTCTTCTGCGGGGTCTACGCCCGCCGCTGGGGCCCGCGCGGACACGCGCTCGGGATCTTCGCGTTCATGAACTTCTTCATCACGCAGTTCCTGCACGCACTACCCGCCCAGCTCCCCGAGCTGTACGCTGCCGTCGCCCTGGCCCTGGCCGCGTCCGCCGCCGTGCGGTTCCTGCTCTGGCCCATCGAGCGGCGCACCCCGCCTCCCGCCGCCCCCGCGCCACTGCCCGGCCGCGGCCTGGCCCGGCACACCACCCGCCAGGCCTTCCAGGCGACCGCCGCCTGCGCCGTCGCCCTCACCGTCGGCCAGGTGCTCTCCGAGGACCGCTGGTACTGGGCCGTCGGCACCGCGTGGTGGATCTTCGTCAACACCGCCTCCCGCGGCGAGACGCTGGTCCGCGGCTTCCGCCGGGTGCTGGGCACCGTCGTCGGCGTGGCCGCCGGCGTACTGATCGCCATCCCCCTCGACGGCGCGCCCCTGCCCACCGCCCTCCTCGTCGCCGCCTGCGTCTTCGGGATCTTCTACACCGCCGCCGTCTCCTACAGCTGGATGATCCTGGCGGTCACCCTCATGGCCGGGCTGCTCTACGGCCTCCTCGGCGTGCTGGACCCCGGCCTGCTCGTGCTGCGCCTGGAGGAGACGGCCGTGGGCGCCGCGTGCGCCGCGCTGGCCGTCGTCCTCGTCCTGCCGGTCACCACCCACGCCACGAACGACGCCTGGATCCAGCGCGCCCTGCACTGCGTGCACGCGGCCACCGCTCAGGCCACCGCCCGCCTCGCCGGCTCCCCGACGGCCGATCCCGCCCCGCACGCCGCGGAACTGGAGACCCTGCTGGCCCGGGTCCGGATGGCGCTCGCGCCGCTGGTCCACCCGCTCAGCCCGTTCCGCGCGCGCAAGGCCCGCGCCGGCCAGGTCATCGCCCTGCTGGACGACTGCGCCCGCGAGGTGCGCGGCCTGGTCGCCGTGGCCGCCGACCCGGACGCCGGCCACGACGCCCGCCTCGCCGCGGCCTGCTGGCGCGTCGAGGCGGCGGTACAGGCGCTGACCGCGGGCGAGCGGGAGCTCGAAGGACCCGCGGCGGCCGGCACCACCGACTCGCCCGCCGCAACCGCCGAGCCCGCGCTCGCCCACCTCCAGGGCCTGGAGCGGGCCCTCACCGAACTGGCCGCCCCGCTGGGCAGCGACCCGAAGGCGCCCTACGCCATCAGCGCCTGAGCAGCCCTCCCCAGGCCGCCGCCCGCCCCGCGGGCGGCCGGCCGGGGCTGTGCACCACCCCCAGGGCCTGGGTGGCCCGGGTCAGCGCCACGTACAGGTCGCTCGGCTCGAACTCCGCCGGCTCCACCACGATCACCGTGTCGAACTCCAGCCCCTTGGCCTGCCGCGGATCCAGCAGGACGACCTCCTGGGCCAGATCGGGCTCCGCGCCCTCCCGTACCCCCGGCAGCACGGCCGCCAGCGCCGCGTGCCGCTCCCGCGGCGCGATCACCGCGAGCCGCCCCTCGGCCGGCCGGTCCCGCTCCACGGCCTGCGCGACCGCCCCGGCGAGATCCCCGGCCTCCCGCGCCCACGGCCGCACCCCGGTGGACCGTACCGAACGCGGCGGCTCGAATCCGGGATCGCGTTCACGCAGCACGGCCGCCGCCACCTCCATGATCTCGGCCGGAGTGCGGTAGTTGACCCCCAGCCGGACCAGCTCCCAGCGCCCGCCGACGTACGGCGCCAGGATCCGCTCCCAGGACCCGCAGCCCGCCTCGTCGCCGGTCTGCGCCGGATCCCCGACCAGCGTCATCGAACGGGTCGGGCAGCGCCGCATCAGCAGCCGCCACGCCATCTCCGACAGCTCCTGCGCCTCGTCCACGATGACGTGCCCGAAGGCCCAGGCGCGGTCGGCCGCGGCACGCTCGGCGGTGCTGCGGTGGTCGGCCTCCTCGTGGCGCTCCGCCATCCGCTCGGCGTCGATGATGTCGTGCGCCGCGAGGTACTCGCTCTCCTCGTCCTCGAACTCGTACGACTGCGAACCCGCGGACACGTCCAGCACCCCCTGCGCGTACGCGATCCGCCGCTTCCGCTGCCGCTCCTCGGCGGCGCGCAGCGCGCTGTCGTCCTCGCCGAGCAGCTCGGCAGCCTCGTCCAGGAGCGGTACGTCCGCCGGCGTCCAGTCGGGCCGGGCCGAGGGCGTGCGCCGGATCAGCCGGGCCTCGTCCGCGGGCAGGTGCGTGGGGTCCGCCAGGAAGTCGGCGACCAGCCGCTGCGGGGTGAGGGAGGGCCACAGCGAGTCGATGGCCGCGTGCACGGCGCGGCTCGCCGCGATCTCCTTGCCGAGCTGGGCCACGTCGTCCGGGCCCAGCAGGTTCGGACCGCCGTACGGGTCGGCGCCCAGCCGGTCGGCGAGCTGCGCGGTGAGCGCGTCGATGATCCGGAAGGCGAAGACAGGACGCGCCTGGTTGTGCGGCAGCCCGGTGGCCCGGGCCCGGTCCCGCGCCTCGTGGGCCATCGTGCGGTCCAGCAGCAGGGTCCCGTAGTCGTCGTGGTCGATCTCCAGCGTAGGCGGAACGAATCCGCGACGGGCTCAGGCCCTTCTTGCGCAGGCTGGCTATCCATTCAGCCACCGTGATCGGCCGAACCGATTTGAGGGGATACGCCCCGAGCTGCGGCTTGATCCACAGGCGGATCAGTCCCTCGTACAGCGCCCGTGTCTTCGGCTTGAGTTCCGCACTTGCCGACGCGTACCAGCGGTCGGCCCAGTCGGAGTGAGCTTGTTCCGCTTTGGGTTTGGTGTGGTGGTCAGGCTGCGCGTGTGGTCTCGTACTCGGCGGGGCTGAGGTAGCCGAGGCTGCTGTGCAGTCGGTGCAAGTTGTGCCAGCCTTCGATGCAATCGAAGATCGCGGTGCGAGCGGCGGCCCGGCTGGGCCAGGCGGAGGTGCCGAGCAGTTCGCGTTTGATGGTCGAGAAGAACGACTCTGCGAGCGCGTTGTTCCAGCACTGGCCGGTGCGGCCGACCGACAGCCGAACCCGAACCTCGTTTCCACGGAAGCAAATTGCTGACGGGTGTACTGGCACCCGCGATCCGAATGGAAGATCACGGGATGGGTGGGGCGACGCTGTCGGCAGGCGGCTGTCAGTGCGTCGGCCACCAGCTCGGTTCGCAGGTGATCGGCGGTCGCCCAGCCGACCACGCGCCGGGAGGCGATGTCGGACCGCGGCCAGATAGAGCCAGCCCTCGTCGGTTGGGATATACGTGATGTTGCCGCACCAGCGGGCGTCGAGCCCGTCGCGGTCGGGCTGGAAGTCCCGGACGATGAGGTCGGGGCGGAAGGCCGCCCCGGGATCGGGGACCGTGGTCACATGCCGTCGTCCGCGGTGTCGGCCCTGCAGACCGGCGGCCTGCATCAGTCGTGCGACACAACGGCGGCCGCACCCGGCGCCCTCGCGCTTGAGCACGGCATGCACGCGCGGGGCCCTGTGGGTTCCGCGCGATCTCGCATGGACCTCGGTGATCTGCTCGGTCAGTTCGGCATCCCGCACCGCACGGGGGCCGGGCAGGCCGGAGCGACGGGCATAGAAGGCGGTCCTGGAGACCTTCATCAGCTCACACGCCCGTTTGACGCTGTGACCTGCCTGCTTCTCCGCCTCGGTGAACGGGTGCACCGTCACCGGGTCTCCTTCGCGAAGAAAGCCGTGGCCCGCTTGAGGATGTCCACATCCTCGCGCAGCCGGCGGTTCTCCCGCCGCAACGCGGCCAGTTCCTCGCGCTCACTGCTGGTCAGCCCGTTGCGCACTCCCGACATTCCGATGAGGACTGGCAGACAGCTCTTCCCGTCTCCACCACCGCGAGGTGTCAGAGGTGACGGCGGCCGGTGTCCGGCCGCCGTCGAGCTCTCGCGAGGGTGCGGTTGCGAGTCAGCCCAGGCAGCCAGGCACCGCGGTGGGGCTGCCGGTGCAGTTGGTCGGGTGGTTGTTGTGGACGGAGCTGAGGAGGAGTGCGACGCCTCCGCTGTCGTTGTAGATACCGCCGGGAGCGTTCGTGGCGGTGTTGTCAGCGACACGGCTCTGGACGAGAGTGGTCGTGGCTCCGGCCCCGCCGAAGTTGGCGACTCCACCCCCGACACCCGTCGGCCCGGGAGCCTCGTTGTGTCGGATGTCGCTTTGCAGGATCTTGAGCGTCGCGTCGTTGGCCACTCCGCCACCCTTCTCCAGCGCCGTGTTCTGGGTGATGGAACTCTGGGCGATGGTCATATCGCCGTCGTTGGCCAGACCGCCGCCGTTATGGATCGCGGTGTTGCCTGAGATGCTGCTCTGCGCGACGCGGGTGGTGGAACCGGTGTTGCCGCCGATTCCACCGGAGAAGTCGGCGCGATTGTTGCGGATGACGGATTGCACGACGTTGAGGGTTCCGTCGTTGCGGATGCCGCCGCCGAAGTCTCCTGTCGCGTCACCGTTGCTGATGGTGGTGTGAGCCAAGCTCAGTTTTCCTGAGGCGTCCACCTTGAGGATACGGAAGGCGGGGGCCGATCCTGCGCGGGTGATGGTGGCGCCGTTGCCCAGGATGTTGATCGTGTTCTGGACGGGCGGCAGGGGGCTGGGCAGGGCGTAGATGCAGCCCGGTGCCAGGATGAGCGTGCCACCTGAGGTGTTTGCCGTGGTGATGGCGCTCGCCAGTGCGGCGGGGGAGCACGGGACCAAAGTCTGTGCGGCTGCCGGTGTGATGGCGAGGCCGGTGGCCACGAGCGTTGCGCCGGCCACGGTGGCGAGTGTGCAGATTGCCGTTCGGTTGTGCTTCATTGCTGCTCCTAGGATAGGTGGAAACGGAGAGTTCACGGGCTTTCGCGGTGCGCCCGGGAACGGTTGCGGTTCGATTCGGCGCCTTGTGCCGCCTTGTCGAATTGCGGTCATGGCATGGGTCGGCGTCCGGCCAGATTTCGCCGGAGCGGGCTATGAGGGCCGGTAGCGCCAGTCGAATGAATTGACCTTCAGGTGGGCCGGGTTGGCGTCACATTTCAGGTTCTCTTGCGCCTCTTGACCGGAGCGCTGTCCGACTGTTGAGGGCCGGCGGCCCGGCAGCGCCAGGAGCCATGCTCGTCGGCGCGGGCTCGGAAGTGCCGTTGGGCCTGTCAGACGGTGATGACGGCGCCGTGGGCGGTGGCGGGCTGGTGGCTGGCGTTCCCCGCGTAGGTGGCGGTGTATCCCCCGTTGAGGATGATCAGCGGCAACGCCAGGGTGGCGGGACAGACCGCTACGCCTTGGGCGTCGGTGACCGAGGTGCAGAGGGTGGTGCTGCCGGTGGTGAAGGTGACGGGCTGTCCGGCGAGGGGCTGTCCGGTGTCGAGGTCGGTCAGCGTCGCGGTCAGAATCCCGGCGTAGGGGTGGGGCGGGAAGATCTGCACGATCGCGGGGGTGGCGGTCAGTCGGGTGCGGTCACCGGTGTAGGTGAACGGGATGCTGGCGCTGCCTCCGGGGGTGGTGACGGTGACGGCGACGGTTCCGGCCGCGTGCGGGGGCAGGGTCGCGGTGATCTGGTTGTCGGAGATGACGGTGAAAGGCACCGGGGTGCCGTTGACGGTGACGCTGGTCGCGCCGCTCAGGCCCGTGCCGCTGATCGCGACCTGGGTGCTGGCGCCGGCCGGGCCGCTGGTGGGGAAGATCGCGGTGACGGTCGGAGCCTGCGTGACGTAGGTGTAGTTGGTGGCGCTGATGGCCGTTCCACCGGGGGTGGTGACGGTGACCGGGCCGCTCGCGGGGGCGTGTGGCGCGGTGATGGCGACGATGGTCGTGTCGTTCAGCACCTGGAAGCTGGCGGCGGGAGCCCCGGCGAGGCTGACCGCAGTGGTGCCGGTGAACCCGGTGCCGGTGATGGTGACTTGGGTGCCGCCCGCGGTGCTGCCGGAGGCGGGGGTGAAGCCGCTGATCGTCGGGGCCGGGGTGACATAGGTGTAGGTCACCGGTCCGGTGGCGGTGCCTCCGGGAGTGGTGACGGACACCAGGCCGGTACCGGGTGCGTGCGGCGCGGTGATCGCGGAGATGTGGGTGTCGTCGACCACCTGGAAGCTGGTGACCGGGGTTCCGGCGATGCTCACGGCGGTCGCGCCGGTGGAGTTGGTGCCGGTGATGGTGACCAGGGTGCCGCCGGAGGTGGTGCCCGAGGCCGGGCTGATGCTGGTGATCACTGGCGCGGGGACGACGAAGGTGAAACTGCCGCCCGTTCCGGTGCCCAGGGGCACGGTCACGCTCGCCTGGACGGTTCCGGCGGCGTGTGCCGGTGTGATCGCCGTGATGGTGTTGTCGTCGACCACGACGAAACCGGCGACGGGGGTGGAGTTGAGCGTGACGGCGGTCGCGCCGGTGAAGCCGCTGCCGCTGATCGTGATCGGTTCCCCGCCGAGCGTCGAGCCGGATGCCGGGGTGATGCTGGTGACGATCGGTCGGATCTGCAGGACGCTGACGTTGTTGCTTCCGTTGTTGGTGACGTAGAGGAAGTTGCCGTCCGGCGTCACCGCGTCCCGGGAGGGCTGGGTGCCCACGGTCAGGGTGGTGAGGATCGTATTGGTACCGGTGTCGATCACGCTGACGTTGTTCGTGCCGAAGTTCACCACGAACACCCGGGTGCCGTCAGGGCTCACCGCCACACCGGCCGGGGTCCCGAAGCCGCTGATGGTGGTGACGACGCTCGGGGGGCCGGTGGTGGTGTCGATGACACTGACGGTGCTGGAGCCGTTGTTCGCCACGTAGGCGAAGTTGCCGTCAGGGGTGAACGCCACGCCGATCGGGGTGCTGCCGACGGCGACGGTGGCCGTCACCAGGTTCGTGCCGGTGTCGATGACGCTGACCGTGCCGCTGCCGGAGTTGGTGACGTAGACGGTCAGGCCGTCGGGGCTCACTGCCACGCCGTTCGGCAGGCTGCCGACGGTGATGGTGGCCGTCGACAGGTTTGTGCTGGTGTCGATGACGCTGACCGTGCCGCTGCCGTGATTCGCGACGTAGGCGAATGCACCGTCCGGGGTGATGTCGATCTCGAACGGGTTGGCACCGACGGTGATCGGAAGACCGGTGATCGTGTTTGTGCTGGTGTCGATGACGCTGACGGTGTTGCCGCTGCCGTTGGTGACATAGGCGAAGTTGCCGTTCGGGGTGATCGCCACATCGATCGGTCCGTTCAGGCCCGTGACGGTGGCGGTCACCAGGTTCGTGGCGGTGTCGATGACGCTGACCGTGGAGTCACCGTTGTTCGCCACGTAGGCGAAGCTGCCGTTCGGCGTGATCGCCACACCGATCGGCCCGGTCCCGACGGGTACCAGCGCATTGGCGAGCAGCATCGCCACGGCCGGCGCCGTCATCGCTGCAAGTCCGCCTTCAAACGTAAGCGTTGCGCCGGGCAGGACGCCCCCCTGCGACAGCATGGCGGCGACAGCTGCCGCCGACATCTCTCGCCCCGTGGGGCTCATCGACGTCGCCTTCACCCCGGCCATGTGCAGCGGGAGCGATTGCGCGGTGGTCCACGTGCCTATCGTATCCATGACAGCCTCCTTCGATTCAGGGGCCGTCAACCACCCACCTGGGGGGTGGTGAAGTCTCCTCAGCGGGGGTGCTCACACTGCAGCCATACCGAGGTCACATGTTCTTCCTCGGCACGGCCGTCCACCCCCGGTGAGGGATGGGCGGCCCGCCGGAATTCACTCACAGCAGTAAGGCACCGCCGGCAAACCGCGTCTACGCAGCCGACTGAATTCGACCCGTATGGCCGAGCGCGCGGAGTCATCGCTGGGACGGTGTCCTGCATGGTTAGGAGAGCACCTCGGCCGTCGTCGACGTCCTCGGAGCCCGGCCCGTACCCGGGCCCTGCTCCGCTGGACATCGGCGGTAGACCGTGGGCCAGAGCCGGGCCGGAAAACATTAGTCCCTGGAGAGGGAGTCGATCTGCTGGATCAGCATGCCGTAAGCCTGCGCTGAGGTGTCCTCTGCTTCTACGGGAATGACGAGACCGGATGAGCCTGGCTTCTCGTCGTCGCGCTGGCGGCCGTAGTTGAGGGCCGCGTCCATGGCGAGTCCAAGGCTGGGCGGTGAGTCCACGACGATGACGTCGACGTGCTCTTCAAGCGGGGCGAGCGCCCGCTCGAGGGTGGCCTCGCGTGGACCGCGGAACATAGTGAGCCCTGAGTCGAGGAGGAATGCGCGAACGCGGCGGGCAGGATCCGCAGGCGTCCGCCGAACCGGTCACCGCTTATGACAACAGTCAGGTCGAGAAGCGGCTGCTTGGCTTGCTCCCGCCTCGGGGACGGTGTCGTACTCCTCGCCGGTGTCCGCCGGCACGTGTTCCGGCAACCGCTGCCGGTCGGCCACGACCCGGGCGAGGACCCGCGCCATGGAGGCGCGGCCCTTGACCGCGGCGGCCCCGGGGCGCTCGGCGGCGGTGGCGTGGACCCCGGGGAACAGCTCGCCGGGCGTGGACAGCAGCACGCCCGTCTCGCCGAGCGCCGGGAGCACCCCGCCGATGTAGCCCAGGAAGGCCGGACCCGGTCCCACGATCAGCACCCCGCGCTTGGCGAGCAGCTCGCGGTGGGCGTACAGCAGGTACGCGGCACGGTGCAGCGCGACCGCGGTCTTGCCGGTGCCGGGCCCGCCCTCGACGACCAGCACCCCGCGGTGCGTGGAGCGGATGACCCGGTCCTGCTCGGCCTGGATGGTCCGCACGATGTCGTGCATGCGGCCGGTCCGGGCGGCGTCCAGCGCGGCCAGCAGCACCGCGTCCGCGTCGGCCCCCTCGTGGCCCGTGCGCTCCGCGTCGGCCAGGTCGAGGATCTCGTCGTGCAGGGCGGTGACCACCCGGCCCCGGCTGCTGATGTGCCGGCGGCGGCGCAGCCCCATGGGGGTGTGGCCGGTGGCGAGGTAGAAGGGGCGGGCGACCTCGGCCCGCCAGTCCAGGACCAGCGGGGTGCGGTCGGTGTCGTCGGCGCGGATCCCGATGCGGCCGATGTGGTGGTCGCCGCCGTCGGAGAACTCCAGACGCCCGAAACAGAGGCCGTTCTCACCGGCATTCAGGGCGGACAGCAGACCGGACTGCTCGGCCACCAGGACATCGCGCTCCAGGCGCGCCTGAAAGCCGGTTCCGACGTCCCGCAACGCCCCTTCGACCGCTTGTTCGGCCTGGTCGCGCAGGTCGTCGAGGCGCCGATAGAGATCGGTGATGAATTGCTGCTCTTTCCGGAATTCCTCGGTTGACAATTCCACTCCAGCCGCGATAAAGTGTCCTCGTGAGCTTTTCGCGCCTTCGTTCAAGAGGAAGTCGCGAATCATTCAATATACGCCTTCTCCTCCCTCGGCAGCGAATTCGGCCGGGGGATTTTTTTGCGTACGGTGGATCTCATGACCACCCCACACGGCCCGGCCGGCGAAATCGTCTACCGCGTCGCCCGCCCCGAGGACGCGGGCGCCATCGAGGCCCTGGACAGCTCCTTCACCACCCCCACCGTCTTCGAGGTGACCGCCTCCGGCGACGGCTGGGGCTTCCTGCTCCGCGAGGTCCCCGTGGACCCCCCCGTGCACAAGGTGTTCCCGCCCGAGGAGCACGACGAGCAGGGGTTCGCCGGCGCCCGCGGCCCCGACGTGGACGCGGACGCGCGCACCTTCGTGGCCCTCGACGGCGGCGAGCTGTGCGGGTTCGCCGCCGTCGGCTACGCCGCGTGGAACCGGCGACTGACCATCGAGGACATCGAGGTCGCGCCCGGCCACCGGCGCCGCGGGGTCGGCAGCGCCCTGATGGAGCGCGCCGCCGCGTTCGCCCGCGAACGGGGCGCGGAACACCTCTGGTTGGAGGTCAGCTCGGTCAACGCCCCCGCCGTGCACGCCTACCGGCGCATGGGGTTCACCTTCTGCGGCCTCGACACCGCCCTCTACGCCGGCACGCCCGCCGCGGGCGAGCAGGCGCTGTTCATGAGCCGCCCCTGCCGCTGACCCTCGGGCACCCCCGCGCGCACGTGCAGCCGTGCGCGGAGCGCCCGGCACTCCGTCAGTTCTCCGAACGCGCCGGATCGTACGCCTGCACGCCCCCTGTCCGCAGCCCGATCCATGAGGATCACCCGGAGGAGTGTTCTAGGAGTTCGTGCCGCACGCCGCTGACCTGCGGCAGGTACAACGGGTAATTGTTTACTGCACATTCATGCGGCACGTACAGGGTGGATCTGGTCGGACAGGGGGTAACCCGCCGGAATGGAAATTCTTCAACAGCGCTCCACCACCGAGCAGGTGTGGCAGGCGGCCGAGGAGTTCATCCGACTCTTCCACAGGGAGAACGCCGACGCGGGTGATCCGAGCGCCCGGCTCGCCGCCGTGCGGGCGGAGCTCGCGGACACCGGCACCTACGTGCACACGCCCGCTGAGCTGGTCCACGGAGCGCGCGTGGCCTGGCGCAACAGCAACCGCTGCATAGGCAGGCTCTACTGGAACTCGCTGCGGGTCCGCGACCGCCGCGGGCTCACCGACGCCGACGCGATCGCCGCCGAGTGCTTCGACCACCTGCGCGAGGCGACGAACGGCGGCCGCGTCAGACCCACCATCACGGTCTTCGCCCCCGACACCCCGGACCGGGCGGGGCCGGTGATCTGGAGCGAGCAGCTCGTCAGGTACGCGGGCTACGGCGACCACCCCTCCATAACCGTCGGCGACGCCCGCAACGCCCCGCTGACCGAGGCCCTGCTCCAGCTCGGCTGGTCCGGCGGCGCCGGCACCCCCTTCGACCTCCTCCCCCTGGTGGTCCAGGGAGTCGACGACAAACCACGCTGGTTCGACACCCCCGCGGACGCCGTCCTGGAGGTGCCCATCGACCACCCCGACGGCGACGGCTGGTCCGACTGGGGCCTGCGCTGGCACGCCGTACCCGCCATCTCCAACATGTGCCTGGAGATCGGCGGCATCCACTACCCGGCCGCCCCCTTCAACGGCTGGTACATGGGTACCGAGATAGGCGCGCGCAACCTCGCCGACACCGACCGCTACAACCTCCTGCCGGCCGTCGCCCGCCGTCTGGGCCTGGACACCTCCAGTGACCGCTCCCTGTGGAAGGACCGCGCCCTCGTCGAGCTCAACCGGGCGGTCCTGCACTCCTTCGACCGCGCCGGGGTCACCATCGCCGACCACCACAGCGAATCCCGGCGCTTCCTCTCCCACCTGGAACGGGAGGAGCGCAAGGGGCGCGAGGTGGGCGCGGACTGGTCCTGGATCGTGCCGCCGATCTCCGGTTCCGCCACCCCCGTCTTCCACCGCACCTACGAGGACCGGCCCAGCAGTACGGCCTACGTCCACCACCCCGGCGCACAGGACCGGGCCCAGGGACGAGATTTGGTCTAGACCTTCTGTTACCGTCTGCTCCGGACGGATCCGACGGCGGTGAGAGGGGTTCCTGTGGGCGGCGCTGACAGCACGGACCGGAGCGGCGAACACCGGGCCTACATCGGCTCCTTCACCTCGGGGGGCGGCCGCGGTGTGACCATCGCGGCCGTGGATCCGACGACCGGGGCGCTGACCCCGCTCTCGGTCGCCACCGCCGAGGATCCGTCGTACCTCGCCCTCGACCGGGACACCGGCGTCCTCTACGCGGTGAGCGAGACCGAGCGGGGCGAGGTCACGGCCTTCCGGCCCACCGCCGGGGGCCTCGCCCCGCTGGGCGCCCCCGTGCGCGTCGGCGGCTCCGGACCCACCCACGTCAGCGTCGTAGGACGACGCCTGTTCACCGCCAACTACGCCTCGGGCAGCGTCAGCAGCCTCGTGCTGGCCGCCGACGGCAGCCCGGACGGCCCGGCCCGCGTCCTCCCGCACCGGGGCTCCGGCCCCGACATCGCACGGCAGGCGGGGCCGCACGCCCACCAGGTGCTGCCCGCCCCGACCGGCCGCTGGGTCCTCAGCGTGGACCTCGGCACCGACTCGGTCCGCGTCTGCGTGCCGGACGCGGTCACGGGCGGGCTACGGGTGCACGCCGAGACGCCGCTGCGCGCCGGGACCGGGCCGCGCCACCTGGTCTTCCACCCGGAGGGCGAGACCGTCTACGTCCTGCACGAGCTGGAGCCGCAGGTGACCGTCTGCCGGTGGAACGGCGTCTCGGGGCACCTGGAACCGGTCCGCGAGGTTCCGCTCGCCTCCTCGGGGGCGTCAGGTGCCGTACGGGCGTATCCGTCGGCGGTCGTGGCCTCGCCCGACGGGCGGTTCCTCTGGGCGGCCGTCCGCGGGGCCGACGTGATCGTCACACTGTCGCTCGCCGACGGGTCCCTCAAACCGCGGCTGGCCGGCACGGTGGACTGCGGCGGCGCGTGGCCCCGGGACCTCGCCGTGGACGCCGCGGGGAGCCGCCTCTACGTGGCCAACGAGCACTCGGGCGACGTCACCTGCTTCGACGTGGAGCCGCTGACCGGCCGGCCGCATCGGGCGGGCTCGCTGCCCGTACCCGCGGCCACCTGCGTGGTCCTGGGAGTGTCCGCCACCTGAACCAGCGCCCTGCGGCCCGGGTCCGGACGGCGCGAAGCCCCCGCCCCCGGGGAAACCGGGGCTGCGGGGGCCTTCGCGTCGTGTCGGGCGGCGGATCAGTGCGCAGGGGAGCCCTGGGGGATGCCCAGAGCCGCCGTGTACTGCGCGACGGCCAGCTTGCCGAGCGCCGGGTAGGCGCCGAGCACCTCGGCGGTGGCGCAGTCCGCCTCCTTGCAGGCGGTGTCCAGCAACCCGTCCGCGGCCTCCGGGCCGATCAGGTACGGGGCGAGCGCGAGCTGCGTGGAGCCCTCGCGGCGCAGCTGCTCGGCGACCGCGGCCACCGAGCCCTCCTGGTCCAGCGCGGCGGCCTGGACGGGCACGGCGAGCCGGGCGGCGAGCAGCATGCCCGTGATCCCGGCGGCCTGTACGGCCTCCTCGCCACCGGTGGTGGCCAGGACGATGCCGTCGGCGGCGGTGGTCACGGTGAAGAGGCGGGCGCGGTCGGCGCGGGCCAGGCCGGCCTCGGAGAGGCGTACGTGCAGGCCCTCGGCCAGCAGCGGGTGCGGGCCGAGGACGTCGGCCAGTTCGGCGGCGGCGGAGGAGTCCATCAGCGCCTGGCGCATCCGGCGCAGCAGGTCGCTGTCCGGTCCGGCCAGCAGCGGGACGACCACGGCGTCCGGGCCGGTCTGCTCGGGCACCTCGTGGCCGGCGGCGCGCGCGAACTCCGCACGCGCGGTCCGGTCGGCCGCGACGGCGCTCAACACGCCGGACAGGGACGGGAACTCGGAGGCGTCGTCACCTTCGAGGAATCCGATGCGGGCGTCGAGGCCCGGCAGCTCGGAGCGGCCGATGCTGATGATCTCTTCCGCCAGCCCCCGCGAGGCGGCCGAAGGCACACCGGGCACGGCGAGCACCAGCGCGGGCGCGCCCTCGGGCGCCGCCGCGGGCTCGGGCCGGCGGTGCCGTCCGGTCGGGCGGGGTCGCGGCATTCGTACGGGCAGGCCATTTGCGGGGCCAGTGGGGGAGCTCATGGCGCCGCATGCTACTGGCTTATCGGAACAAGGTGTTCGGGCAGGGCCTTCCCGCGCCGTATCTGTCCGTATTTATCCGCTGAATTGCAGATACGATCAACTGACGGACGGCAAGCGCCAGTCCACAGGCTGTGAACCCTGGCCCACCAGCAGCTCGTTCGTCCTGCTGAACGGCCGCGACCCGAAGAAGCCGTAATCCGCCGACTTGGGGGAGGGGTGCGAGGACTCCACCACCGGCAGGTCGCCGAGGAGCGGCCGCAGGTTGCGGGCCGCCCGGCCCCACAGGATGGAGACCAGCGGCTTGCCCCGCGCGGCCAGGGCCCGGATCGCCTGGTCGGTGACCGCCTCCCAGCCCTTGCCCTGGTGCGCGTTCGACCGGCGGGGCGCCGTCGTGAGTGAACGGTTGAGCAGCAGCACGCCCTGCCGGGTCCACGGGGTGAGGTCGCCGTTCGCGGGCCGGCCGGTCCCTATGTCCCGGTGCATCTCCAGGAAGATGTTGTCCAGGCTCGGCGGCACCGGCCGAACGTCGGGAGCCACCGAGAAGGACAGGCCCACCGCGTGCCCCGGCGTCGGATACGGGTCCTGGCCGACGATGAGGACCTTGACCTCGTCGAAGGGCTGCTGGAAGGCGCGCAGCACGTTGGCCCCGGCGGGGACGTACGTCCTCCCCGCCGCGATCTCGGCTCGCAGGAAGTCGCCCATCGCGGCGATCTGCGTCGCCACCGGCTCCAGAGCGCGGGCCCAGCCCGGCTCGACGATCTCGTTCAACGGTCGTGCTGCCACGGTGGATCACTCTACTGGCCGATCGTCGCCGCCCGCACGCACAGGACGTCCGGCAGGTGTTCTGCGAGCAACTGCCAGCTGTCGCCGTCGTCGTGGCTGGCGTACAGCTCGCCGTTGCGGTTGCCGAAGTAAATGCCCGCCGGGTCCGCGTCGTCCGTGCAGAGCGCGTCCCGGAGCACCGTGCCGTAGTGGTCGGAGTCCGGCAGCCCGCGTGTCAGCGGCTCCCAGGTGGCGCCCGCGTCCTCGGTACGGAAGACCCGGCACCGGTGCTCGGCGGGGACCCGGTCCGAGTCGGCGTTGAGCGGGAAGACGTAGGCGGTGTCCGGCCGGTGCGGATGGGCCGCCACCGCGAAGCCGAAGTCGGAGGGCAGCCCGCCGCCGATGTCCAGCCAGCGGGCCCCCGCGTCGTCGCTGCGGTAGACGCCCCAGTGGTTCTGCAGGTACAGCCGGTCCGTGTCGCGGGCGTCCTGGGCGATCTTGTGCACGCACTGGCCGAACTCGGGGTTCGGATCCGGCAGGAACACCGCCGAGACCCCCCGGTTGGACGGCTCCCAGCTGGCCCCGCCGTCCCTGGTCCGGAACACCCCGGCGGTGGAGACGGCCACGGTCACCGAGTCCGGGTCGCGGGGGTCAGTGATCACCGTGTGCAGGCCCTCGCCGCCGCCGCCCGGGACCCACTTGCCGCGGCTCGGATGCTCCCACAGGGGGCGGACCAGCTCGAAGGACTCGCCCCGGTCCGTCGAACGGAACAGTGCGGCCGGCTCCGTCCCCGCGTACACCACGTCGGGGGCCTCGGCCCCGGCCGGCTGGAGCTGCCAGACCCGCTCCAGCGAGGCGCCGGTGTCCTGGGGGAACTTCACCGCCGCACGGGCCGGTTCCCGCCAGGTCGCCCCCAGGTCGTCGGAGCTGAAGACGGACGGCCCCCAGTGGGTGCTGTCCCCGCCGACCAGCAGCCGCGGGGCCGGCCCCCGCCGGTCGACGGCGACCGCGTAGACCGCCTGGGCGTTGAAGTGGGGACCGCCGAACTCCCACGGTCCGTCGCCCCGGCGACGGCCGATGAACAGCCCCTTGCGGGTTCCCACGAGCAGCAGTACGTCGGCCATGGCCGGCACCTCCGGACCTCGTCGCCTTCTTCGCGAAGCGTCTTTCCGGCCAGTCTGCACCCGCCCACCGACAGGAGCCCGGTGGGCGCAGCGCAGCTCACATCGGATGATCTATACCGATCATTTACCGCCCGAAAATGATTGCGCCTTGCATAGGGGTGCTCGCGATGGGTTGACTTCAAGCCACTGCTGCAGCCCGTGAGAGGACGTATGTGGCCACCGAGCACCTGTCCCCACTCGATCTCGCCTTCTGGCGGATGGAATCCGCCGACCATCCCATGCACCTGGGCGCCCTCGCCGTCTTCCGCGCCGCCGGACACCCCGGTTCCGGCGACGGGCACGCCGCCGAGCGCGCCGCCGCGCTCCTGGCGGCACGCTGCGCCGCCGTGCCCGGCCTGCGCCGCCGGATCCGGGACGTGCTGCTGCCGCTCGGCGCCGCCGCCTGGTCGCCGGACCCCGGCTTCGACCCGGCGCGGCACGTCTTCCTCGTCCGCACGGACCGCACCCGCGTGCACGAGGCCGCCGGACCGCTGATGGCCCGCCCGCTGGACCGGGAGCTGCCGCCGTGGGAGGCGCACGTGCTGGCCGGGCCGGATCCGGACACCTTCGCCGTGCTCTTCAAGTTCCACCACGCCCTCGCCGACGGCCTGGGCGCACTCGCCCTCGCGGCCGCACTGTTCGACGAGGTCCCCGGGCCGCGGACACCCGTGCGCCCGGTCCCCGTCCCCGGACAGCGGGCTGGCTCCGTCCTGAGCCGGCTCCCCGGAGTCCTGGCCGCCCGCGTCCAGGGCGTCGGCCAAGCCCTGGAGATCGGCGCCGCCATGGCCCGCGGCGGCCTGCCGCTCGGGGTCCCGGCCGCGCTGACGGCAGACCCCGCCGGCGCGGGCACCCGTACCGTCGTCGGCCTCGCCCTCGATCTGGACGAGGTCAACCTGATCCGCAAGGGGGCCGGCGGCACCGTCAACGACGTGCTGATCACCCTGGTCGCGGGCGCCCTGAGGCGCTGGCTGGCGGAACGCGGCGACCCCGAACCCCTGGGGGCCGGGCCGCGGGCCCTGATCCCCGTCTCCCGCCGCCGCGGCCCCCGCGGCTTCGAAGGCGCCGGGAACCGGCTCTCGGGCTACCTGCTCCGGCTGCCGCTGGCCGAGCCCGACGCGCTGCGCCGACTGGACCGCGTACGCGCCGGCATGGACCGCAACAAGGACGCGGGGCCCGCCCGGGGCGCGGGGGCCGTCGCGCTCCTCGCGGACCACGTCCACCCGCTCGGCCACCGGCTCGGCGGCCCCCTCGTCGCCCAGGCGGCCCGGCTGCTCTACGACATCCTCGTCACGAGCGTCCCGCTGCCCGGCCTCACCTTCTCCCTCGGCGGCAGCAGGGTCCACGAGGTCTACCCGCTCGCCCCGCTGGCCCGCGGCCAGTCCCTTGCGGTCGCGGTCTCCACCTACAAGGGGACGGTGTACTACGGGCTGGTCGCCGACGCGGCCGCCGTTGCGGACCTGGCGGCGCTGGCCGGGGCGCTGCGTGCGGAACTCGACGCGCTTGTACGAGAAGTCTCGTAGTACGAGGGGGTTCGTAGTATGGTGATCCTCGTACTTAGCCGCCGATCCCGGCGCGCCCGGTGACCTCTGGAGAGCCCCGATGAGTGCTGCCCCCGCCGTACCTGCCGCTTTCGCTGCCCTGTTCGAGCCCTACGCCCTGCGATCGGTCACCGTCCCCAACCGGGTGTGGATGGCCGCGATGTGCCAGTACAGCGCCGAGGCCTTCGGGCCGAACGCCGGCGTGGCCCACGACTGGCACTTCTCCCACTACGCCGCCCGCGCGGTCGGCGGCACCGGCCTGGTCATCCAGGAGGCCACCGCGGTCTCCCCGGAGGGCCGGATCTCCCCGTACGACCTCGGCATCTGGAACGACACCCAGGTCGAGGCCCTGCGCCGGATCACCGGCTTCCTCAAGGCCCAGGGGACCGTCCCGGGCATCCAGATCGCCCACGCCGGCCGCAAGGCGTCCACCGACCGGACCTGGAAGGGCGGCGCACCCGTCGGCGCCGACGCGCACGGCTGGCAGCCGGTCGCCCCCAGCGCCGTGCCGTTCGCCGAGAGCCACCCGGTGCCGCGCGAGCTGACGGCCGATGAGATCGCGGAGATCACCGGCCAGTTCGCGGCCGCGGCGGAGCGGGCGCTCGCCGCCGGCTACGAGGTCGTCGAGATCCACGGCGCCCACGGCTACCTCATCGGGGAGTTCCTCTCCCCGCACAGCAACAAGCGCACCGACGCCTACGGCGGCTCCTTCGAGAACCGGACCCGCTTCGCCCTGGAGGTCGTGGACGCCGTGCGGGCGGTGTGGCCCGAGGAGCTCCCGCTGTTCTTCCGGATCTCCGCCACCGACTGGCTGGAGGAGGAGGGCTGGACCGCCGACGAGACCGTGCGTCTGGCCCGGCTCCTCCAGGAACACGGCGTGGACCTCCTCGACGTCTCCACCGGCGGCCTCGCCCCCGGCGTGAGTATCCCCCTCGGCCCCGGCTACCAGGTGCCGTTCGCCGCCCGGGTGAAGGCCGAGACGTCCCTTCCCGTGGCCGCAGTCGGCCTGATCACCGAGCCCGGTCAGGCCGAGAAGATCCTGGCCAACGGCGAGGCGGACGCGGTCCTGCTGGGCCGCGAGCTGCTGCGCGACCCGTACTGGGCCCGCCGCGCGGCCGACGAACTGGGCGCGGAGATCCGTACGCCCGAGCAGTACCACCGGTCCTGGTGACGGCGGTGCGGCCGCGGCGCGGGACGCGGCCGCACCCACCGGTACCCGCCGAATTCCCCGGCTCCACGCTTCCTTCGACGGCTCTCGTACCATGGGGGCCCGGACCAAGCCGAGTGAGCGGAGCAGGGACATGACGGATCGGGACACCTCCCGCACCCTGGCCCACCCGGAGGCGGCCGAGATCCGCCTGGAGGGCGTCCTGCACGCCCTCTCCGACCCGGTGCGGCTCTCCATCGTCCTGGACCTGGCCGGCTCGGCGGACGACCTGGCCTGCTCGCACTTCGACCTGCCGGTCACCAAGTCCACGACCACCCACCACTTCCGCGTCCTACGGGAGAGCGGTGTCGTACGCCAGGCCTACCGGGGCACCACCAAGCTCAACGCCCTGCGGCGGGACGACCTGGAGGCGCTCTTCCCCGGCCTCCTCGACAGCGTCCTGACGGCGGCCGCCGCCGAGGCATCCCGGCTCACCCGCGTGGCGACCGGCGCCTGACGCCCCACCGGCGGCCGGCGAGTTCCGGAACGCGAATCCCGCAGGCCTGGTGCGGTGACCGGCGCCCGGCACGGCGCCTCGCCGCGTTGTCGGGCCACACACATACGTCCGGTACGCGCCGGGACCCTCCGCCTTGCGGTGCTTCCCCTCGGCCCTGTGGGCCTGGGGAGACCCCATGCACCGGACACCGCGACCCGGCAAACCTTTGCGGCCACAGCACTGGCTAGTGCCGCGTCAGGCGACGTTCGCCCCGTCGCGGCGTCCGGCACGCACTCTCGCCGCACCGGCCGAAAGCCACGTACGTCCCGTACGAGCGCTTCCGGCCGGCACGCCGAGAGCACGCACCGGACGCCGCTCCTGACGGGCAAACGCTGCCTGGCACGGCACTAGCTCGGACCCGGCACCCCGGCGGCGGCCAACAGGCCCGGCCAGTCCGGGATCTTGACCGAGCGACGGCCCAAGGAGCGCCCCAGGTCCGCCTCGGCCGACTCGATGGCCAGCCAGCCCGGCCACTCCACCGGGCTCAGGCCCGCCGCGCGCAGTGCGCTCAGCGGGTCTCCGGGCAGCTCACGCCGGGCCAGCGCTCCCGCGTCCTGGAGCAGCGAGGACGCGGTCTCCTTCGCGCACGGCCGGTTCGTGCCGATCACCCCGGTCGGGCCCCGCTTGATCCAGCCCGCCACGTACTCGCCGACCGAGGCACGGCCCGCGCGCAGCACCCGTCCCGCCGCGTGCGGAACCGTGCCCTTCGCCGCGTCGAAGGGCAGCCCGGCCAGGGGTACGCCCATGTACCCCACCGAACGCAGCACCAGCTGCGCCTCGATGTCCTCGTGGACACCCGTACCGGTCACCCCGCCGCGGCCGTCGGGGGCGGTCCGCTCGAAGCGCATCGCGGTGACCCGCCCGTCGGGCCCGCCCAGGATCTCCACCGGCCGCAGGTAGAACCGCAGCTCGATCCGGCGCGGCCCCTCGGACGGCACCTCCCCGGCCCAGCCGCGCAGCACCTCCAGATTGCGCCGCGCCACCGCCGGCAGCGCGGCGGCCGCGCCCGGATCGGCGTACAGGGGGTCCAGCGCCAGCTCGGCCGGGTCCGCCCAGGCGTCCACCCCCGGCAGTGTGCCCAGTTCCCGCAGCTCCTTGGTGGTGAACCTGCCCTGCGAGGGCCCGCGTCGGGCCACCATCGACACCCTGCGCACCCCGCTGTCCGCGAGTGCTCCGAGCGCCGGCTGCGGCATGTCCGTCGGGGCCAGCTCGGCAGTGCCGCGGGCCAGGATCCGGGTCACGTCCACCGCGACGTTGCCCGCCCCGACCACCACCGCCGCGTCGACCCCGGGCAGGTCGAAGACCTCGGCGGCGGCGTCCGGGTGGCCGCTGTACCAGGACACGAAGGCCGTCGCGGAGTGCACCCCGGCCAGGTCCTCGCCGGGGATGCCCAGCATCCGGTCCCGCGCCGCGCCCACGCAGTACACGACCGCGTGGTACAGCTCCAGCAGCCGCTCCACGGGCAGGGCCGGCCCGCCGACCTCGACGTTCCCGAGGAAGCGGATCCGCTCGTCCTCCAGCACGGTGCGCAGGCTGCCCTGCAGCGACTTGATCTTCTCGTGGTCCGGCGCGACCCCGTACCGTACGAGCCCGTACGGGGCCGGCAGCCGGTCCAGTACGTCGACCCGCACCCCCGGCACCTCGCGCTGCTGGACCAGCGTCTGGGCCGCGTAGACCCCGCTGGGGCCCGATCCGACGACGGCGACACGAAGCACGGCGGAGCTCCTCCCGCAGGTGGTCCCAGCATGACACCGCCGCCCGGGTCAGTCAGCCCATCGCGCGCATCCGGTGGATCTCGGCGCTCTGCGTGGCCACCACCTCGTTGGCCATCTCCTCGACGGCCAAGTTGTTCCCGCCGGCCAGCACCTCGCCCGCCATCGTCACGGCCCCCTCGTGGTGGGCGGTCATCAGCGTGAGGAAGAGGCGGTCGAAGTCGGCGCCCCTGGCATCGGTCAGCGCCTTGAGCTGCTGCTCGGTCGCCATGCCCGGCATCGCAGCGTGGTCCTGGGCGTGGCCGTGGCCGTGACCGGCGGAGGGGCCGCCGGAACCCGCCGGCGCTTCCGGATGGCGGGCCGACCACTTCTCCATCGCGCCGATCTCGGGCTTCTGGGCAGCCAGGATCCGCTCGGCGAGCCGCTTGACCCGATCGGCCGAGGCCCGATCGGGTGCCAGCGCGCTCATCGTCAGCGCCTGCCGGTGGTGTTCGATCATCCGCCGCACATAGGCGTGGTCGGCGGCGTTCGGGCTGTCGTCGGGTTTCGCCCTGGCGGCCTGTTCGGGGGTGAGCGTGCGTGACTTCTCGCCGGGACGGCCCGGCGCGACGATCGAGGCCCGCCCGTCGTCGGCCCGGTCCGCCCCGTCGTCCTGGCAGGCGGTGAGCGTCAGCAGGAGGCCGGCGGTCGCCATCGCCGCGGCGAGCCGGAGGGGCCGCACGGTCAGGGCCTCGCGACCCCGGAGGTCTTTTGCCATGTCCATGAAGGGAAGATACTGCCGGGGTCCTGGTTCCGTTCCCCTGCGGAAGGAACCGATCGGGCTCCCATGGGAGGCACAGTGACCTCGCGACACACCAGGAGAGCGCACCAGAGGAGGGTGGGGGTGGTCGCTGCGGCGGCCGGACTGCTGACCACCCTCCTGGCGGCCGGACCGGCGGCGGCCACCCCGGACCCTGGCGACTTGGCACCCGGCCACGGAAACCATCAGAGCGCGGCCCCCTCGGACGACGGAGAACTCGCCCCGGGCGGCATCCCCGGCCAGGACGAGATCGTGCACAGCGCCAACATCAAACCCCTGGCCAACATCCCCTCCACCGACCCCACCGCGATCAACTCGGACATCGCCTTCCAGGGCAGGTACGCCTACGCGGGCAACTACAACGGCTTCACGATCTACGACATCGCCAACCCCAAGGCGCCGAAGAAGGTCACCGAGGTGCTCTGCCCCGGCGGCCAGAACGACATCTCCGTCGACGGCGACCTGCTCTTCCTCTCCACCGACTCCTCCCGCAGCGACGACTCCTGCAACAGCGTCTCGCAGCCCGCGACGGAGAAGTCCTCGTGGGAGGGCATCAAGATCTTCGACATCAAGGACAAGAAGAACCCCCGGTACATCAAGTCCGTCGAGACGGCCTGCGGCTCCCACACCCACACCCTGGTACCGGGCCGCAAGGACCTCTACCTCTACGTCTCCTCCTACTCCCCGAACGAGGCCTTCCCCGACTGCAAGCCGCCGCACGACGGCATCTCGGTGGTGAAGGTCCCGAAGAAGGCGCCGACGAAGGCCGCGGTCGTGGCCTTCCCGGTGCTCTTCCCCGACGGCGGCAATCCGGGCGCGCCCACCAACCCCGGCGTCTCCAAGACGACGGGCTGCCACGACATCACCGTGCTGCCGTCGAAGGACCTGGCCGCCGGCGCCTGCATGGGCGACGGCATCCTCTTCGACATCAGCAGGCCCGAGCAGCCGCGGGTCATCGACCGGGTCCAGGACAACGTGAACTTCGCGTTCTGGCACTCGGCGACCTTCAACGAACGGGCGAACAAGGTGGTGTTCACCGACGAACTCGGCGGCGGTGGCGGCGCCACCTGCAACGAGGCCACCGGCCCCGACCGGGGCGCCGACGGGATCTACGACATCACCGGCCGCGGAGACCAGCGCAAACTCGCCTTCCGCAGCTACTTCAAGATCCCGCGCCACCAGGCCGACACCGAGAACTGCGTGGCCCACAACGGCTCGCTGGTCCCGGTCGGCGGCGGCCGCGACATCATGGTGCAGGCCTGGTACCAGGGCGGCGTCTCCGTGTGGGAGTTCACCGACTCCGACCGGCCCAGGGAGATCGCCTACTTCGAGCGCGGACCGCTGACCACGGACCGGCTCGGCCTCGGCGGGTCCTGGTCGGCCTACTACTACAACGGGCACATCTACTCGAACGACATCGCCAAGGGCCTCGACGTGCTGCGGCTCGACGACCGGCGCACCGACAGCGCCAAGCGGGTCCGCATGGACCGGCTCAACGTGCAGACCCAGCCCGAGTACCACTGAACCGCCTGAGGTCAGGGGTGTGAGGGAAACGTTCCGCCGGGCGGTCCGCCGTCCGGCGGGACACCCAGCTCCCAGTCCAGCCCGTAGCGTTGGAACAGTTCCGCCCTCAGCCGGGCCGCCGGCATCGGGGCCCCGGGCAGCAGCACCGCCACGACCGCACCCATCAGCAGGGCGCGCAGCAGCGGATAGTCCGCGTCCACGTCGGCCGAGCCGTACCGGGCCACGGTGTCCCGCAGCAGTTCGGCCAGCCGCCGCTGCTCCGGACACTGCACGAAGCCGTCGGCCGTGAGGATGCCCGCCATGTGCGTCCGCATCAGCAGCGGTTCGTCCCGGGCGAGCCCCAGGATCGCGTCGATGGCACGCGCCAGCCGCTCGCGCCCGTCCCCGCTGCGGGGCTCCCGTTCCAGCGCGGCGTGCAGGGTGAGGTGCATCAGCCGGTGCACGGCCGACTGCAGCAACTGCCGTTTGCCCGGGAAGTAGTACGAGACCAGGCCGCGCGCCGCGCCGGCCCGGTCGGCGATGTCGCCGAGCGTCGTTGCCTCGTAGCCGTGCTCGGCCACGAGCTCCACCGTGGACTGCAGCAGCCGCTCCCGGGAACGTCTGCGCAATTCTTCATTGACCGATGCGCTGCGCGGGGACATGCTTACTCCTGCGTTGACTGGCTCACAGCCAATGTACTCAGCGCACGGGGTCGCCTGCTCTGGGTGACACGGGGGATCATCCAGGGCAGGCGCGCCGCATCCTCAGCGCTCCGGCCGCTCGCCGCCGCGCCAGCGACGTACGCACACCGACGTCGCCAGGACCACCAGGACCGCGCCCAGCAGCCAGCCCGCCAGCACGTCCGAGAACCAGTGCACACCCAGGTAGAGCCGGGTGAAGCCGACGCCGAGCACCGAGACGGCCGCCGCGGCCCAGGCGGCCGCGGCCCACCCCGGGGACGGGCGGGGGATCAGCCACAGCATCATCCCGCACACCACGGCCGCCGTCAGGGCGTGGCCGGACGGATAGGCCGCGTAGTGCGCCGAGTCCACCGGGTCCGACCACACCGGACGCTCCCGCCCCACCGCCGCCTTCAATCCCTGCTGCACCACGGACGCCGCCACCGTGGCCAGCGCCACCCGCAGGGCCCGCTCTTGGTCGCCGCGCCACCACAACAGGAAGCAGGCGACCGCGGCCAGCGCCCGCATGGCCCACGGGTCCCAGACCCAGTCGGACAGCACCCGCATGGACCGCGTGACCCCGGAGTTGAGGACGGCGTGGGCGTGCAGGTCCCGCGCGATCCGGTCGTCCCAGGCCAGGAGCGGCTGCCAGCCCGCCACCACCAGAGCGGTCAGTACCGTCCCGAGCAGTGCGCACCCGATTCCCACCCACCGAAAGCGATCGTTCCGCATACGGGGATCCTTGCACCGGCAGCATCGGTGCGAGGCCGGACACCCGCTACGCCAGCGCACTCAGCCCCGGTACGAAGGCCACCAGCAGGGGGATCGCCGGTACCAGGGTGGCCAGCGCCGTCAGCCGCAGCCGGCGGCCCGGCGAGAGCCGGGGTGCGGCCGTCAGCAGCCTGCGCACCCGCTGCGGGACGTGCGCCTCCGGTGCCGAGGAGGCAGCGAACACCCCGCGGTCCTCGTTGAGTCCGACGAGCGCCAGCGCGACCGTCAGCCGCCCGAACCGCCGCGAGGCCATGTCGTCGGCGGCCAGTTCCACCAGCCGGTGCATCTCCGCCTCGAAGGCCGCGAACACCGGCACCTGCGGAAAGCCCCGGGCCAGCGCCCGCGAACAGTGCAGCAGCCAGTCGTGCCGCGCCGCCGCGTGCCCCTGCTCGTGCGCCATGACGGCGTCGAGCTGACTGCCCTTCAACCGGCCCAGCGCCGCCGTCGTGACCACCAGCTGCGGGGCCGCTCCCGGCAGCCACCACGCGTCCGGCCGCGGACCCTCCAGTACGACGAGCCGTACACCCGCGGGGTCCTCCCCGGGCAGCAGCGGGGCCCGCTCCAGCAGTTCGCTGCCCTGGGCGCGCCGTCGGGCCCGGGCCCGCAGGACCTCCCCGGTCAGCATCGCGGCGGTCCACAGGCCGCCGCCCGCGAGGACGAGGGCGGTCCCGGCGGCCCAGGGGCCGCCGGACGCGCCCAGGGCGTAGGCGTCGACCACCCCGTGCGGGGCGACGGCGAAGAGCCGGCCCCGGACCGCCTGCCAGGCCGCGGCGGCGCTCAGCAGCATGGACAGCGCGAAGCACAGCAGCACCGCCCCGACGACGCACTGCCACACCCACAGGGCCACGACCGGTTCACGCTCGGGCCATCGGGCCCGGCCCAGCAGACGGGGAGCGAGCACCGCGGTCAGGGCGCCGAGCATCAGGAGAGCGGCGGGGACCATCATGGCCACCAGCCTATGAGCGAGGGGCTACCTGCGGGTATGAGACGACGGCATTGGTGACGCAGGACACGTCCCCCGTGGCCGTCACATCGACAGCAGCATCGCCAACATCCCCATCCCCATGGCGAGTCGGCAGGCCCTGATCAGCTCCGTGGGCGGGGCGGGCGTGGCGGGCGCGGGGGTCGGGGCGCCCGCGGTGACCAGCCGCGATCCGCCGAGCACCACGTAGCCGGCGTAGTACAGCAGGAGCGCCCCGGTCAGCAGCGGCGTCCCCGCCCCGTGCCCGTGCCCGGATCCCGCCGCGGCGGCCATGTAGACCATCGTCAGCGACCCCACCAGGTGGTGCGCGTGGTGCGCCCCGCCCCGCAGCAGCCACAGGGCGTGCAGGGCCGCCGCGCAGAAGACCACCCCGAGCACGGGCTGCCGCCACCCGCCTCCGGCCCCGAGGGGCACCGCCATCACCGCCATGCCGAACCCCATCACCGCCTCACCGGCGGCGGCCCCGCCCCACCCGCGTACCCTCCGCAGGCAGTACGCACCGCTCACCGCACACAGGAGCACCAGCAGCCAGGAGGAGAGGGAGGCGGACAGGGACGAGGCGGATCCGTGCACGGCGGAACCTCCCGGTTCGTCGGCGTCACGGGGAGAGATGCCCTTCTCCCGCGGGGCTCACGCGGCTCCGGGATAGGCTCTCCCTGCCGTCCCAGGCATGTCATATGCCATCGCACCGAACGGAGCGTCCATGTCGACCGCCCAGCCCGCAGCCCTCAGCTTCCGCAGCGCCGTCGAGGCGGACGTACCGGAACTGGTGGCGCTCGTGGAGTCCGCCTACCGCGGGGACGCCAGCCGGGCCGGGTGGACCACCGAGGCCGACTACCTGGACGGACAGCGCACCGACCCGGACGGGGTCCGGGCCGTCATCGGCAACCCGGACGGGGTCCTGCTCGTCGTCGAGCGCGCGGGCGAGCTCGTGGCCTGCTGCCACATCGAACACCGCGGCGACCACGCCTACTTCGGCATGTTCGCCGTCCGCCCCGGGCTCCAGGGCGGCGGCCTCGGCAAGGAGATCCTCGCCGAGGCGGAGCGCCGCGCCCGCGACACGTGGGGCGCGGGCGAGATGCGGATGACGGTGGTGAACGTACGGGAGGAGCTCATCGCCTACTACGTGCGCCGCGGCTACCGGCGCACCGGCGAGCTGAGCCCCTTCCCGTACGGCGACGAGCGCTTCGGCATCCCGCTGCGCGACGACCTCGCCTTCGAACTGCTGGTCAAGACGCTCCAGGTCTGCTGAGCCGCAGCGTCCCGGCCGCTCAGGCGGTGAAACGGCCCGTGCTGCGGATCTCCGGGAAGCCGGTGGTCACACCGTCCAGTCCGAGCGCCCGCGCCAGCCGCAGCTGGTCCAGGGTGTCGACCGCCAGGCCGGTCACCCGCAGGTCCGCCGCGTGGGCCGCCTCCACCAGTTCCAGGGCGATGCGGTGGATGTCCAGGGCGATCGTCGCCGCGCTCGCGGCCCGCGCCCGGTTCACGAGGGCCTCCGTGTCGCCGCCGAGGGGCTCCGCGAACAGCGTGGTCCGTACGCCCGGCACCCGCCGGGCCGCCTCGGCGAGCAGCGCCCCGTCGGCGGAGGCGATCTCCACCCGGGAGACCAGGTCGCGGCGGAGGACCAGCTCCGCGAGCGCCGAGGCCGCCGCCTGGTCCCCGACGGACGCCTGCAGCGGCGACCGGACCGCGTCCAGCACCTCCTCGAACACCGGCACGCGCTCGCCCTGACCGGCGTCCAGCCCGCGCAACTCGTCCAGGGTCAGGTCGGCGACGGCCCCGGAGCCGTCGGTGGTCCGGTCCACCTCGGGGTCGTGCACGGCGACGAGGACGCCATCCTTGCTCAGCCGGAGGTCCAGGGCGATGGCGTCCATGCCGGAGCGTTCCGCTCGGAGGTACGACCGCAGGGTGTTCTCCGGTTCGACACCCATGACCCCGCGGTGACCGATGGTGAGGAAAGTCAAGGTTCTCTCGCTTCCGTCGACGGCGGCTCCCCGCGCGGTCGCGGTGTCCCTTACCGGCCGCGCGCGATGAGGTCGCATGCTAGTGCG
This sequence comes from Streptomyces sp. NPDC060232, assembly GCF_042726555.1. NCBI lineage: Bacteria > Bacillati > Actinomycetota > Actinomycetes > Kitasatosporales > Streptomycetaceae > Streptomyces > Streptomyces sp. NPDC060232. The sequence continues at coordinate 197,635 of NZ_JBHXAG010000001.1, forward strand.
CCCGTCGTGGATAGGGACCGTGCGTGCACGGCCCCGCGGAAGCGCCACCGACCGCTTCCCGCCAGGGTTGTGCGCCCCCGGCGGGCCTCCCGCGGCTCTGCCGCGTCACCCGGGCGTGGGCGCGTCCCCACCGGCTTGACGCGCACCACCGCCGGCTGGCGCGGAGCGGGATCCGGTCAGTTCTGGACATCCGCCCTGGCATGTTCCACGGCCCCCAGGGACATGCCGGGGTATTGCCCCAGGCATGTGAAGCCTTGGCGTGACTGGGCGGAGCTATCAGTTCCGCACCGACAAACGGGAAGACTTTCGGTGAAAGAGGGGGTGGCGCAGGATATTTTCCCGAATTGCCTCTTGAGGAGGAGAGCCTCGCACGCATACGCTGTGCGGACGTGAGGTTCTCCTGTGGAGGAAGTGACATGACGGAAACTCTTGTGCCGGGCGTCGGCGGTGCCGTGATATCCGCTGGGGCGCGGGTGGTGGACCACCCTGCGTGGCCCGAGCTCAAGGCCGCCGTGGAGGAGATCCGGCCCTGGCAGGCGGCCGACGGTTCCATCGACTTCGAGGCCGAGGGCGAGCACGGCCGCGCCACCGTCCTGGCCGCGGTCGAGCGCGTGATCGGCGCCGTCGAGACGCTGTCCCCGCTGCTCCCGCACGCCGCCGCGTACCACCGGGCGCTCATCGGCGACCTGCGCAAGTGGGCCGCCGACGACTTCCGCGTGCCGGACTTCCTCGACTCCCTGCTGGCCTTCCACCCGGCCGCCGAGCGCGCCGACGGCCTGCAGCACCTCGTCGTCTTCCCGATGTACACGCAGAACGGCAACCCGGACCGCAACCTCGAGGCCGTCGTGCTGAAGATGGTGTGGCCCGAGTGGCTCTCCGAGCTGGAGCGCACCCGCTACGACAACCCGCTCTTCCTCGGCATCACCTTCGAGGACTTCACCCCCGGCTACGACACGCACTCCGCCGTGCTGTTCCCGGAGACCATCGCCGTGCGCGAGGCCCCCGAGCGCTTCACCTGGGGCGGCATCTTCTGCGACCGCGAGGCCGCCCGCTACCGCAAGGTGACCGCGGCCGCCGTGGACATCCTGGGCATCGACCTGCCCGAGGACATCGCGCGCATGGTCGACGACCAGGAGCGCTGCGAGAAGGCCTTCGTCCTGTGGGACATGGTCCACGACCGCACCCACAGCCACGGCGACCTGCCGTTCGACCCCTTCATGATCAAGCAGCGCCAGCCGTTCTGGATGTACGGCCTGGAGGAGCTGCGCTGCGACCTCACCGCCTTCAAGGAGGCCGTGAAGCTGGAGTCCGAGGGCAACGAGCACGGCCGTGACGTGCAGTACGCCGTGCTCTTCGACCGGATGTTCCGCTTCCCCGTCTCCGGCGACCGCAACCGCAACTACGACGGGCTCGGCGGCCAGCTCCTCTTCGCCTACCTCCACAAGCACGACGTCGTGCGCTGGACGGACAACAAGCTGAAGATCGACTGGATGCGTGCCCCGCAGGTCACCAACCAGCTGTGCGCCGAGATCGAGGACCTCTACCGGGCCGGCATCGACCGCCCGAAGCTGGTCCACTGGTTCAAGGCCTACGAGCTCGTCTCGACCTACCTCGCCCCGCACCCGGGCTCCAAGTGGGCCAAGGGCGCCGACGCGCTCGACCTGACGCAGCCGCCGCGCAAGCTGGTCGACGACGTGCTTCCGGACGAGTTTCCGCTCAGCATGTTCTTTGAGGCGCTCGCCAAGAAGCTCAAGGGCACCATCGCCTCGACCAAGGGCATCACCGCTCTGAACGCAGAGCACGCCGAGCGGGTCGCCGCGTGAGCACTCGCCCACAGGAGGCTGCACAGATGAACGGCTCCGGGAACGGCAATGGAAAGCTGAGCGGAGCGGTGGTGGCGGTGGCCGGGGCCGGCGGGCCCGCAGGCCGCGCCGCACTGCTCCGCCTCGCCGAGGCGGGCGCGACCGTCGTCGCGTCCGACGCCGATCCGGCGCGCCTCGCGGAAGCCGTGGACGCGGCTCGCTACGCCCACGGCGGCGCCACGATCACCGGCGACACCGTGGACCTGCTCGACCTGGACGCCACCAAGGCCTGGGCCGAGCAGACCGAGAAGGAGTTCGGGCGGGTCGACGGACTGGTCCACCTCGTCGGCGGCTGGCGCGGCAGCAAGACGTTCACCGACGTCGACCTCGCCGACTGGACCTTCCTGGAGAAGCTCCTCGTCCGCACCGTCCAGCACACCTCGCTGGCCTTCCACGACGGGCTGCTGCGCAGCGACCGCGGGCGCTACGTCCTGGTGAGCCAGTCCGGCGCGCACAAGCCGGTCGCCAACAACGCCGCGTACAACGCGGGCAAGGCGGCCGCCGAGGCCTGGACCCTCGCCATGGCGGACTCCTTCCGCAAGGCGGGGGGTGACGAGGGTCCCGGCGCGGCAGCTGCGATCCTGGTCATCAAGGCACTGGTGCACGACGCGATGCGCGCCGAGCGTCCCAATGCGAAGTTCGCGGGCTTCACCGACGTGAAGGAGCTGGCCGAGGCCATCGCCGGCGTGTGGGAGCGGCCCGCCATCGATGTGAACGGACAGCGTCTGTGGCTCACTCCGCAACCGTGAAGACCGATGCCCGCCGGCACCACGATCCGGCAGTGCGCGGCTTCGCCAGCGACAACTACGCGGGGGTCCATCCGGAGATCCTGGAGGCCCTCGCCCTCGCCAACGGAGGTCACCAGATCTCCTACGGCGAGGACGAGTACACCGAACACCTGCAGAAGATCATCCGCAGCCACTTCGGACCGTACGCGGAGGCCTTCCCGGTCTTCAACGGCACCGGCGCGAACGTCACCGCCCTCCAGGCGATGACGGACCGCTGGGGCGCCGTGATCTGCGCCAAGAGCGCCCACATCAACGTGGACGAGGGCGGCGCGCCGGAGCGGATGGCCGGGCTCAAGCTGCTCGCCGTGCCCACGCCGGACGGCAAGCTCACGCCCGAGCTGATCGACCAGGAGGCCTGGGGCTTCGAGGACGAGCACCGCGCGATGCCGCAGGTCGTCTCGATCACCCAGAACACCGAGCTCGGCACGGTCTACACGCCGGACGAGATCAAGGCCATCTGCGACCACGCCCACGGGCTCGGCATGAAGGTCCACCTCGACGGCGCCCGGATAGCCAACGCCGCGGCCTCGCTCGACGTGCCGATGCGCACCTTCACCAACACGGTCGGCGTCGACGTGCTGTCCTACGGCGGCACCAAGAACGGCATGATGTTCGGCGAGGCCATCGTCGTGCTCAACCCGGACGCGGTCCGGCAGATGAAGCACATCCGCAAGATGTCGATGCAGCTCGCCTCGAAGATGCGCTTCGTGTCGGTGCAGCTCGAAGCGCTGCTCGCCAAGGACCTGTGGCTGCGCAACGCCCGCCACGCCAACGAGATGGCGCAGCGGCTCGCCGCCGGGGTCCGCGAGACCGACGGCGTGGAGATCCTCTACCCGGTGCAGGCGAACGCGGTGTTCGCCCGGCTGCCGCACGAGGTGTCGCGGCGTCTGCAGGAGCGTTACCGCTTCTACTTCTGGGACGAGGCCGCGGGTGACGTCCGCTGGATGTGCGGCTTCGACACCCAGGTCGAGGACGTGGACGGCTTCCTCCAGGCCCTCAAGGAGGAACTCGCCCGCTAGCCGGTCGACCCTTCCACACGGCCACATAGGTATGCCACCCAGTGTAAATCTATTGATTGACGGTGGGTGGCATACCTATGCTCCGGGCCATGCAGCTGATCCGGCAGAACCCTGACGTCTTCGCATACTTGGCCTCGGATGAAGCCATCGACCACTGGCATCCCCTCGTGCAGGAAACGGCGGACGCCCTCTGGTCCGCCACCGGCGATGCATACTCATACGCCGAAGCCGCGTTCGAGTTCGTTCGCGACACCATCCCGCACTCGGCCGACTCCGGGGATCCGCGGGTCGCCTGGCGCGCCTCCGGCGTGCTGGGCACGCGCAATGGCATCTGCCATGCCAAGTCCCACGCCCTCGTCGCCCTGCTGCGCGCCCAGGGGATCCCGGCCGGGCTGTGCTATCAGCGCCTCGCCGACGACGACGGCTCGAACCCGCTCGTCCACGGGCTGATCGCCCTGCGCCTGCCCGGCGTGGACCGCTGGAGCCGGCTCGACCCGCGCGGCAACAAGCCCGGAGTGGACGCACGGTTCGATCTCGCCGAGGAACGCCTGGCCTTCCCCGTCCGCCCGGAGCTGGGCGAGGCCGACTACCCCGGGCTGTACGCGGCCCCGCACCCGGCCGTGCTCACGGCCCTCCGTGAATCCGCCGACCGGCACGAGCTGTGGCGGAGGCTGCCGACCCGACTCTAGGGGTGTCCTGGCGGGGTGCCTCAGCTCTGTGCCTGCCGGAGGAGGGCGATCTGCGGGCGATCATGGCGGGCGGGAACGCCCGTACCGTGTCGTCGCAGGCAAGGGCGGCTCCGACGGCGGGGTGTGCGTCCCGAAGACCCCAGAAGGGCAGTGCATCACCGCCCCCTGAGGCCCACCCGCCACCACAGACGACGGCCGGATCCACGCGGCCTGGGCCGCGACCCGGCAGACCTTTGCGGTCACAGCATCAGCCGTGGCTGGCGCTCCCTCGCGGGGCGGAGCCGCATCGTCGGCGGAGGGGGTCAGCCCGCTTCGCGCACCTGGGCCGCCGTCGGCGCCGTACCGCCCAGGTGGGCCGGCAGCCACCAGGAGTCCTCGGTACCGCGCGGCTTCTCCGGGTAGGCGCGCTGGGCCGCGTCCAGCAGCTCCTGCACGCGCTCGCGCAGCCGGCGCGTGATCGCCCCGGCGTACTGGTCGGTGGGTGCCTCGATCGGCTCGCCCACCCGCATCGTCACGGGGATGTGGCTGCGCTTGAGGTTCTTGGGACGGCCCTTGGTCCACAGCCGCTGCGTGCCCCACAGCGCCACCGGGATCAGCGGGACGCCGGCCTCCTGCGCCATGCGGGCCGCACCCGACTTGAAGCTCTTCAGGGTGAAGGACTGGGAGATCGTCGCCTCGGGGAACACCCCGATGATCTCACCGGAGCGCAGCGACTCCAGCGCGTGCTGGTAGGCGGTCTCGCCCTGCTTGCGGTCCACCGGGATGTGCTTCATCGCGCGCATCAGCGGGCCGGACACCCTGTGCCGGAACACCGACTCCTTCGCCATGAAGCGCACCAGGCGCTTCTGCGGCCGCGCCGTCAGGCCGGCGAAGATGAAGTCGAGATAGCCGATGTGGTTCGACACCAGGACCGCACCGCCCTTGCGGGGGATGTTCTCGGTGCCCTTCATGTCGATGCGGATGTCGAGCGCGCGGAACAGTCCGTGCGCGGCGCCGATCACCGGAGGGTAGACGAACTCAGCCATGGGGGGAGACCCGCTTTCTGCCTGGGGAGGTGCTCCCGGCCGGAAGTTACGGAAGCGTAGGTACGCGACCCTTGGGGATGGTGCCCCAAACGCGGGCCGCTGGCCAGTCCAGACGCCCGTGCCCGGGGAGATTCTCGTCACGCCGGGAATGCCCGGGGCCCGCCGGGTGTCCATCCACGTACGAGCGTACGACGATCATGTACATACGCGAAGGCGATGGTGGTGACGGGAGTGCCGGTGCGCGGGCGGGAACACGGACGGGACGACGGGTCCGACAGCCGGTCCGGCAGCCGGTCCGGCAGCCGGGCCGGCAGCCGGGCAGACGGCCCGGCCGGCGGGGTGCCGGCGCTCCTGGGCGCCGCGGAACTGGGCGCGGAGCCGGGCCGGCGGGCCACCCTGGTGCAGTTCTCCAGCGCCTTCTGCCAGCCCTGCCGGGCCACGCGGCGGATCCTCGCCGAGGTCGCGGCCATGGTCGAGGGAGTCGCGCACATCGAGATCGACGCCGAGGAGCGGCTCGACCTGGTGCGGGCCCTGGGGATCGAGAAGACCCCGACCGTGCTCGTACTGGACCGCGCGGGCCGGATCGTGCGGCGGGCCGCCGGCATGCCGCGCAAGGCCGACGTGATCGCCGCGCTCGGCGCCGCCGTGTGACGGGACGGCGAGCGGTGCCGTCGGCGCAGTGCCCGGAACCGGGGGCCCGGGCGCGCCGGTGCGCGCGCCCGCTCACCGCGTGACGCGCCTGACATCTGCCCGATCCCGCTTGACTGCGTCCACGGGAGATCGCCAGGCTGACCGTATGCGCTATGAACTCCTGCTCTACGGACGGCCTCATGTGGACCTCGTCCGCCACGCGAGCGCGCGCTGTCAGGATCACTGAACGACCCGCCCGTGATCCCGACTGTGGCCGCGCGTCCTGCGGCAGAAGGCAGAACCCTGATGAGTGCTCCGACGGTCCCGACGGTCCCGACGGCCGCTTCCCCTCTCTCCGGCGCAGGCCGTCCCGGCTCGCCCGACCTCCTGCGCTCCGTCTTCCGGCAGCACGCCGCCGGAGTCGCCGTGATCACCTCCCAGGACGGCGGACGGCCGGTGGGTTTCACCGCCACCTCGCTCAACTCCGTCTCCGCCGACCCGCCGCTGCTCTCCTTCACGATCGGCACCGGGGCCTCCAGCTGGCCCGCGGTGCGCGACAGCGAGTACCTCGGCGTCCACATACTCGGCGAGCACCAACGGGAGCTGGCGGGCCTGTTCGCGCGGAGCGGAGCCGACCGTTTCGGACCGGGCACCGGCTGGGCCGCCGGCCCGCACGGGGTTCCGGTGCTCGACGGCGTGCTGGCGTGGCTGGTGTGCCGGGTGGTGGCGAGGGTGCCCGCCGGCGAGCACCGTGTGATCATCGCTCAGGCGGTCGTGGGGGACCGGGCTGGAGAGGGCCGTCCGCTGCTGTACCACCAGGGGCGCTTCAACGCGCTGCGCGACTGAATCGTCCCTGCTGGGGCGGGTCGGGCGGCGTTGGGCAGATCACAGTTCGCCGACCTTGCGACTTGGTGGGACCCACGGTGTACTGACGAGTAACATTCCCTTCGGGGCGCGGGCCGCCCCGATCGGGATCCGCCCGACAAGGCGCCTATGCTGCCTGCATAAGGCGGTACACGAAAAGACGATGCGGTAGGAGAGCCGGCGTGAGCCTGAGGATCGTTGTCTGTGTGAAGTACGTGCCCGACGCCACCGGCGACCGGCAGTTCACCGAGGACCTGACCGTCAACCGTGACGACGTCGACGGCCTGCTGTCGGAGCTCGACGAATACGCCGTCGAGCAGGCGCTGCAGATCGCCGACGATGCCGACGATGCCGAGATCACCGTTCTGACGGTGGGCCCCGAGGACGCCAAGGACGCGCTGCGCAAGGCGCTGTCGATGGGCGCCGACAAGGCCATCCACGTCGAGGACGACGACCTCCACGGCACGGACGTCATGGGCACCTCGCTGGTGCTCGCCAAGGCCATCGAGAAGGCCGGCTACGACCTGGTCATCACGGGCATGGCGTCCACCGACGGCACCATGGGCGTCCTCCCGGCGATCCTCGCCGAGCGCCTGGGCGTCCCGCAGGTCACCCTGCTCTCCGAGGTCAAGGTCGAGGACGGCACCGTGACCGGCCGCCGCGACGGCGACACCGCGAGCGAGCAGCTGGAGGCCTCCCTCCCCGCGCTCGTCTCGGTGACGGACCAGTCGGGCGAGGCCCGCTACCCGTCCTTCAAGGGAATCATGGCCGCGAAGAAGAAGCCGGTCGAGTCCTGGGACCTGGAGGACCTGGAGATCGAGGCCGACGAGGTCGGTCTGGAAGGCTCCTGGACCGCGGTGGACTCCGCGGCGCAGCGCCCGGCGCGCACCGCCGGCACGATCGTCAAGGACGAGGGCGAGGGCGGCAAGCAGCTGGCCGAGTTCCTGGCCGGCCAGAAGTTCATCTAAGAGCTTCGGCCATCCCCTTCAAAGCCCCCAGACACTTCGCAATAGCAGGAGAGCAGTCCCATGGCTGAAGTTCTCGTCTACGTCGACCACGTGGACGGCGCCGTCCGCAAGCCCACCCTTGAGCTGATGACGCTGGCCCGCCGCATCGGCGAGCCCGTCGCCGTCGCCCTGGGCGCCGGCGCCGACGCCACCGCCGCGGTGCTCGCCGAGCACGGCGCGGTCAAGGTCCTCACCGCCGACGCCCCCGAGTTCGCCGAGTACCTCGTCGTACCCAAGGTGGACGCGCTGCAGGCCGCGTACGACTCCGTGTCCGCCGCAGGCTCCCTCGCCGCCGTGCTCGTCCCGTCCTCCGCCGAGGGCAAGGAGATCGCCGCGCGCCTGGCGGTCCGCATCGGCTCCGGCATCATCACCGACGCCGTCGACCTGGAGGCGGGTGACGAGGGTCCGGTCGCGACGCAGTCCGCCTTCGCCGCGTCGTTCACCACCAAGTCCCGCGTCTCCAAGGGCACCCCGGTCATCACCGTCAAGCCGAACTCGGCCCCGGTCGAGGCCGCTCCGGCCGCCGGCGCCGTCGAGGCCCTCGCCGTCACCTTCGGCGCCCTGGCCACCGGCACCAAGGTCACCGGCCGCACCCCGCGCGAGTCGACCGGCCGTCCCGAGTTGACCGAGGCCGCGATCGTGGTCTCCGGCGGCCGTGGCGTCAACGGTGCCGAGAACTTCGGCATCATCGAGGCCCTCGCGGACTCCCTCGGCGCGGCCGTCGGCGCCTCGCGTGCCGCCGTCGACGCCGGCTGGTACCCGCACACCAACCAGGTCGGCCAGACCGGCAAGTCGGTCTCCCCGCAGCTCTACATCGCCTCCGGCATCTCGGGCGCGATCCAGCACCGGGCCGGCATGCAGACCTCGAAGACCATCGTGGCCATCAACAAGGACGCCGAGGCCCCGATCTTCGACCTCGTCGACTACGGCGTGGTCGGCGACCTCTTCACGGTCGTCCCGCAGCTGACCGACGAGATCAAGGCGCGCAAGGGCTGACCGCCTGACCTGCGCTTCTCTTCGTAACACCGCTTCTTTGGGGCCGTGTGGTGATTCTCACCGCGCGGCCCCGAGTCGTTTGCCCCAGGCGGTCGGGGGACCATTGACGGAGCGGAACCACGTGACTAAATTCTGCTATGCGGATCTAAGCTTCCGTGAAGCGGAAAAGAGGAGAGTGGACGATGGGTCAGCAGGAGAAGGTGGCGACGAGCCTCGCAGGCGCGGTCAGCGAGGGCATCAGCGCCTCCCTCGCGCCGGTGGACGCGGAGCTCGCGCGCCACTACCCGGGCGACCCCGGCACCCGGCAGCCCGTCCACACCGTCTACGTGCCCGGTGACGTCTTCGCCGCGGACACCATCCGCTCATGGGGCGACCAGGCCCTGGCCGCGCTCGACGAGCACGCCCCGGACGCCGCCACCTTCGCCGAGGTCCTCGGCATCTCCGACGCACTGGCCGTACCGGTCTACGACCGCGTACGCGCCAAGCTGCGGCGCGAGCCCGTCGAGGACCTGCGCGTCGACTTCGAGGACGGCTTCGGCGTCCGCTCCGACGAGGAGGAGGACCAGGCCGCCGCCCGCGCCGCCCGCCTCGTCTCGGAAGCCTTCTCCAACGGCACCAACGCGCCGTACATGGGCATCCGCATGAAATGCATGGAGGCCAACGTCCGCGACCGCGGTATCCGCACCACGGACATCTTCCTCTCCGGCCTCCTGGAGCACGGCGGCCTGCCCGAGGGCCTCGTCCTCACGCTCCCGAAGGTCACGTACGCCGAGCAGGTCAGCGCCTTCGTCAAGCTGCTGGAGGCCTTCGAGGGCGCCCGAGGCCTGCGCCCGGGCCGGATCGGCTTCGAGATCCAGATCGAGACCAGCCAGTCCATCCTGGCCTCCGACGGCACCGCCACCGTCGCCCGGATGATCGAGGCCTCCAAGGGCCGCGCCACCGGCCTGCACTACGGCACGTTCGACTACAGCGCCTGCGTCGGCGTCTCCGCCGCGTACCAGGCAAGCGACCACCCCGCCGCCGACCACGCGAAGGCGATCATGCAGGTCGCGGCCGCCGGAACCGGCGTACGCGTCTCCGACGGCTCCACCAACGTGCTGCCGATCGGCACCACCGAGAAGGTCCACGAGGGCTGGAAGCTGCACTACGGCCTCACCCGCCGCGCCCTGGCCCGCGCCTACTACCAGGGCTGGGACATGCACCCGGCGCACCTTCCCACCCGCTACGCGGCCGTTTTCACCTTCTACCGCGAGGGCCTTCAGGCCGCCGCCGCGCGCCTGAAGGCGTACGTGGCCAAGATCGAGGGTGACGTGATGGACGAGCCGGCGACCGCCAAGGCCCTGGCCGGGTACCTGGTCCGCGGCCTCGACTGCGGCGCGGTGGGCGCCGACGAGGTCACCGCCCTGACCGGTCTGACCCGCGCCGAGCTCGACGCCTTCGCCATCCCCCGCCGCTCCGCGACCCTGACGGCGACCGCCTGACCCGGCACTCCATCGGCCCGGCCCCGTTCCACCGGGGCCGGGTGTCGGCGCGGGCGGGAGTCAGCCCGCCGGCGGGAGTTCGCCCGAGCCGCGGGGGACGAGGCGGGTGGGGAGTTCGGTGCGGGACGGGGCGAGCCCGGCTCCGGCCAGGCGCTGGAAGAGGAGGTCCGTGGCCACCCGGCCCATCGCCGCCGGGTCCTGGGCGACCACTGTGACGCCCGGCCGCAGCAGGTCCGCCAGCTCGAAGTCGTCGAAGCCGACCAGGGCCACCGGGCGCTCCAGGGAGGCCAGCACCCGGACCACCGTGACCGTCACCCGGTTGTTCCCGGCGAAGACGGCGGTCACCGGCTCCGGGCCCGCGAGCATCGACCTCGCCGCCGCCGCGACCCGGTCGGGGTCCGTCGAGCCGAGCGAGACCCAGGATCCGGCCACCGTGAGGCCCGCCTCCGCCATGGCCGCGTGGTAGCCGCGCAGGCGTTCCGTCGCCGTGTGGATGCGGGGGTGGTCCCCGATGAAGCCGATCCGGCGGTGGCCGCCCGCGATCAGGTGGGCGACGCCGCCGCGGGCTCCGCCGAAGTTGTCCGAAAGCACCACGTCGGCGTCGATCCCGCCGGCCGGCCGGTCCACGAACACCGTGGCCACGCCCGCCCGTATCTCCGGCTCCAGGTAGCGGTGGTCGTTCCCGGCGGGGATCACGATCAGGCCGTCCACCCGGCGGGCGCACAGCGCGAGCGCCAACTCCCTTTCCCTGTCCGGGTCCTCGGCACTGGAGCCGTTGATGAGCAGCGCCCCGTGCGCGCGGGCCACCTCCTCCACCGCCCGGTTCAGCGGACCGTAGAAGGGGTCGGCGAGGTCCTCCAGGACCAGGCCGACCGTGGCGGTACGGCCCTTGCGCAGCACGCGCGCGCTGTCGTTGCGGCGGAAGCCCAGGGCCTTGATGGCCTCCAGGACCCGCTTCTCCGTCTCGGGGGTGACGGCCGGCTCGCCATTGACCACCCGGGACACCGTCTTGAGGCCGACGCCCGCCTGGGCCGCCACGTCCTTCATGGTCGGCCGGCTGCCGTAGCGGGGGTCGGACGTGCGGCGGTTGTGGGGCACAGTCGTGAATCCTCCCTGGTACTCGGGCGAGCGTGCGGGCTCGTGACCTTGAGGATAAGCACTCGGCCGATAGTGAGGTTTCCGTGGCAGGGTGGGGCGGGCAAGCCACTGGGGGCTCCGGACGAGCCATGGGGAGAGGGGTAGACGTGATTGTCTGGATCAACGGCACGTTCAGCGCCGGGAAGACCAGCACGGCCCGTGAACTGACCGCAATCCTCCCGGACAGCACCCTGTTCGACCCGGAGTTCATCGGCGACGCGCTCCGGGTGCTGCTGCCGCCCAAACGGCTGGCGGAGGTCACCGACTACCAGGACCTGCCGAGTTGGCGGCGGCTGGTCGTGGACACGGCCGCGGCGATGCTCGCGGAAGTGGGCGGGGTGCTCGTCGTGCCGATGACGGTGCTGCGCCAGGACTACCGGGACGAGATCTTCGGCGGGCTGGCGGCGCGGCGCATCCCGGTGCGGCACGTGCTGCTTGCCCCTGCGGAAACGATCCTTCGGGAGCGGATCGCGACCCGCACCGAGCCCGGGGAGCCCGCGGACGTGGACCTGCGGGTCCGGCAGTGGGCCTACGACCACATCCCGGCCTACCAGGAGGCACTCGGCTGGCTCACCGGCGACGCGCACGTCATCGACAACGGGACCCTGACGGTGCGGGAGACCGCCGAGAGGATCGCCGAAGCCGTCCGCTCGGAGACCGCCCGGGTCTGCGACATCGTGCAGACCCCCGAGCCCACGCGGGAGACGGTGGCGGCCGGGGTGCTGCTCTTCGACGAGCAGGACCGGGTGCTGCTGGTGGATCCGACGTACAAAGCGGGCTGGGAGTTCCCGGGAGGCGTCGTCGAAGCCGGCGAGGCACCGGCCCGCGCCGGCGTACGCGAGGTCGCGGAGGAACTAGGACTCGTACTGGGCCTGACGCCCGGGCTCCTCGTGGTCGACTGGGAACGCCCACAGCACCCCGGCTTCGGAGGGCTGCGCCTGCTCTTCGACGGCGGCCGCCTCACGGAAGAGGCGGCGGCCCGTCTCCGGCTGCCGGGCCCCGAGCTGCGGGCCTGGCGCTTCGTGGCGGAGGCCGAGGCCGCGGAACTGCTGCCGCAGCACCGGTACGAACGCCTGCGCTGGGCGCTGCGCGCCCGGGAACGCGGCCGTCCCCTCTACCTGGAGGCGGGCGTCCCAGTCGGCTGAGGGTCCCCTTTTTTGCGGGCTCGGTTCGCCTCCGGGGCGCCTGGTGCCGGCTCGTGACGGCGTGCGTGCTCGTAAACCGCTCGTGCCTCGCGGTTTCCTCCGCGCGCTCGCCCTCACTCCCCGGCGCGCCCCTTCGGCTCCCCTCTTTTTGCCGGCTCGGTTCGCCTCCGGGGCGCCTGGTGCCGGCGCGCCCCTTCGGCTCACTCGCCCGGCGTCAGGCGGGGGTTTCGGCGGCGGCCCGGGCCAGGGCGGAGGCGGCGTCCACCGTCAGCGGGTCGCCGTGGCCGAAGCAGGCGACCGACGGCGCGAGCCCGGCCAGCCGCCGGAAGGATTCGGCCGCCCGGCCGCGGTCGACGTTGAAGACGCCCAGCATCAGCGGGCCGACGGCGGCGATGCAGTCCCCCGCGAACAGCACGCCGTGTCGCGGCAGGTGGATGCCGATGCTGCCGTCGGTGTGGCCCGGGGCGTGGACGGCGTACGCCCCGTCCCCGAAGCCCAGCGCGTCCCCGTCCTCCAGCTCGCGGTCGACCAGGGTGGGCGGGGCCTCGGGAAGGGTCAGGCCGTGCGCGTACAGCGGGATCTCCCAGTCCAGGAGCACCGGTTCGGGAACGGGCCGCTCGCCCCGGATCACGGGCGCGTCCAGCCGGTGCGCGAGCACCTGCGCCCCCCAGCGGGCGGCGAGTTCACCGGCCGCGCCCACGTGGTCGCGGTGGCAGTGCGTCAGGACGATCCGCTCCAGCCGCTCGGGGAGCAGCCCGAGGGAACGTATCGCCCCTTCGATCGCCGCCGCGGATTCGGCGTGGCCCGCGTCGATGAGGGTGAGCGCTCCGCCGTCCTGCCAGAGGTACGCCTGGCCGATGGGGAAGCGGAGCATGTGGAGCCGGTTCGGGAGTACTTCGACAAGGTCCATACGGCGAACGTAGGGACGGCCCGCCGCCCTGGGCACGTGACTTCACCGTGAGCGCAGTACGCCCAGGGCACACTGCGCCCTGGGCGTAAACGGAGCGGCGGCCACCGGGCCGGCGGCTACCGGGCCGGCCGGATCAGGCGCGCTTGGACTCCGCGTAGTTGACGAGGAAGAGGGCCTCGGCCACCGACAGGCGCTCCAGCTCCTCCGGCGAGACGCTCTCGTTGACCGCGTGGATCTGCGCCTCCGGCTCGCTGAGCCCGATCAGCAGCATCTCCGCCTGCGGGTACAGCGACGTCAGCGTGTTGCACAGCGGGATCGACCCGCCCATGCCGGTGATCTGCATCTCCTGGCCCGGGTAGGCGGCCTCCAGGGCCGTGCGCATCGACGCGTACGCAGGGCTGTCGGTGTCCGCCTGGAACGGCTGGCCCTGGCCGACGACCTCCAGTTCGAGACGCGCCTTCCACGGCGTGTGCGCTTCCAGGTGGGCCTGGAGCAGCTTGACGGCCTGGCTGGTGTCCACGCCCGGCGGCACGCGCAGGCTGATCAGCGCGCCCGCGCTCGCGTGCACCGACGGCGTAGCGCCGACGACCGGCGGGCAGTCGATGCCGAGCACGGTGACGGCCGGACGCGCCCACAGCCGGTCGGCGATGGTGCCCTCGCCGATCAGCTCGACCCCGTCCAGCACCTTCGCGTCGGAGCGGAAGTCCGCCTCCGGGTACTGCAGGCCCTCCCACACCTCGTCCGAGGCGAGCCCGTCGACGGTCGTGGAACCGTCGGCGGCGCGCAGCGAGTCGAGCACGCGGATCAGCGCGGCCAGCGCGTCGGGCGCGGCACCGCCGAACACGCCAGAGTGCAGGTTGCCGCCCAGCGTGTCGATCTTCACCTTGAGCAGGCACATGCCGCGCAGGGTGGCGGTCACCGTCGGCAGGCCGAGACGGAAGTTGCCCGCGTCGCCGATGACGATGGTGTCGGCGGTCAGCAGCTCCGGGTGCGCCTCCGCGTAACTCTGGAGGCCGCCCGTGCCCTGCTCCTCCGAGCCCTCGACGATCACCTTCACGCTCACCGGCACGCCGCCGTTGGCCTTCAGCGCGCGCAGCGCCAGCAGGTGCATGATGAACCCGCCCTTGCAGTCGGCCGCCCCGCGCCCGTACCAGCGGCCGTCGCGCTCGGTCAGCTCGAAGGCCGGGGAGATCCAGGCGGCGTTGTCCAGCGGCGGCTGCACGTCGTAGTGCGCGTACAGCAGCACGGTCGGCGCGCCCTCGGGGCCGGGCAGGAAGCCGTACACGGACTGTGTGCCGTCGGGGGTGTCGAGCAGCGCCACGTCCTGGAAACCCTCGACGCGCAGGGCGTCGGCCACCCAGTTCGCCGCGGCCTCGCTCTCGCTCTTCGGGAACTGCGCCCAGTCCGCCACCGACTGGAAGGCCACCAGCTCGGTCAGCTCCTGCTTGGCGCGGGGCATCAGCGAGGCGATGGTCTCGGCGATCGGATTCTGGGACATGGGCACGCTCCTTTTGGGTGCGACGTTGTATCCGTGTACGCGGCCCGCGCATGCGCGGGATGTGCGTATGCCGGGTGCGGCGGAAAGACGGTCCGATCTTCGCACAGCAGGGTGGGGCGGCGTCTCGCCGTAGGATTTCCCCGGCATCGGAGCAACCGGGTGATCAGGAGCAGCAACACATCGTGAGCAGCGACGACGACGTACGCGACGCAGGTGCGGATGCAGGCGAAGGCGCGGATGCAGGCGAAGGCGCGGGCATGGACGCCGCGGCCGGAGCGGACGCAGGCGCGGGCCCGGGCGCGGGCCCGGCCGAGCAGGGGGCGGGCGACGAGGCGGCCGGGGGAGCCGTCGACGAGGTGTGGGACGTGGTCGTGGTCGGAGCCGGACCGGCCGGGTCCTCGGCCGCGCACGCGGCGGCCACGGCGGGGCGGCGCGTCCTGCTGCTGGAGAAGGCCGAACTGCCCCGGTACAAGACGTGCGGCGGCGGCATCATCGGCCCCTCGCGCGACGCCCTCCCGCCGGGCTTCGTCCTGCCCCTCAAAGACCGCATCCACGCGGTCACCTTCTCCATGGACGGCAAGCTGACCCGTACCCGCCGCTCGAAGCACATGCTGTTCGGGCTCATCAATCGGCCGGAATTCGACGCCGGTCTGGTCGCGGAGGCGGAGAAGGCGGGCGCCACCGTCCGTACGGGCACGGCCGTGGCCCGCGTGGAGCAGCACGGGGCGGCCGTGCCCGACCGGCGCACCGTCGCCGTGGTGCTCGCCGACGGGGAGACCGTCCTGGCGCGCGCCGTGGTCGGCGCGGACGGCAGCGCGAGCCGGATCGGCGCGCACGTGGGCGTCGAGATGGACCAGGTGGACCTCGGCCTGGAGGCGGAGATCCCCGTCCCCGCGACGGTGGCGGAGGACTGGAAGGGGCGGGTGCTGATCGACTGGGGTCCGCTGCCCGGCAGTTACGGATGGGTCTTCCCCAAGGGCGACACCCTCACGGTCGGGGTGATCTCGGCCAGGGGCGAGGGAGCCGCGACCAAGCGGTACCTGGACGACTTCATCGCCCGGCTCGGACTCGCCGGCTTCGAACCGGCCGTCTCCTCCGGGCACCTCACGCGGTGCCGCAAGCCCGACTCGCCGCTCTCACGCGGCCGGGTCCTGGTCGCGGGCGACGCGGCCGGACTGCTGGAGCCGTGGACCCGGGAGGGCATCTCCTTCGCGCTGCGCTCGGGGCGGCTCGCGGGGGAGTGGGCGGTGAAGATCGCCGAGGCGCAGGACGCGGTGGACGCGCGCCGCCAGGCCCTCAACTACGCCTTCGCGGTGAAGGCCGGGCTGGGCGTGGAGATGGGCGTCGGCAAGCGGATGCTGACCGTCTTCGAGGCCCGGCCGGGGCTGCTGCACGCGGCGATCACCGGGTTCCGTCCGGCGTGGCGGGCCTTCGCCCGCATCACGCGGGGCGCGACGACACTGGCCGACATGGTGCGTACGTACCCGCTGGCGCGCAAGGCGCTGCACGCGCTGGACGCACGGCAGGCGGCGGCGCGAAACGGCGACCGGGGCTAGGCTCCGTGGTGGAAGTGCTGGTCACGGCCATGGGGTGATGGCTGCGACCAGCACTGTCGCTGCGTGGCGAACAGCGGGCTTGTCGTATCTCGCGGCGACGGCACGCACGGTGGCGCTAGGGTCTGTATCGAGTTGCCCCGCGGGGCAACTCGATACAGACCCTAGGGCGGTTGATCCCGCACGCGACCGCGTGCCGCTGCTTGTAGCCGTCTGTGTCGAGCTTCGGCGGCCGCCCGCGCCGCGATCCGCGCTTCAGCCGGTTGCGGACGCGGTCGGCAGGCACCGGGATCGTTGCCTTGATCCCGTGTTTGCGCAGGTAGGAACGGTTGCTGCGCGAGTCGTGCGCTTCGTCGGCACGTACTCGGTGGGTGACCGGCGGCCACGGGTAGGCTCACCGCCGTTCCTACCGGTGGGTCAGGGGAGTCGAGGGATGGCCGGGGTTCCGCGCCGGACCATGCTGAACCGCCAGGAATCCGGTGCGCAGAGCGGGGCCGGACGTACGACGCTCGTGCCCCTCGGTTCTGGAACGACGAGCAGCCCGACCACGTCGGTGGCTCGGAGCCGACAGCAGCCCTTGCGCCGGGTCTGGTATCCGTCGCGCGTCCAGGTGGTGGATTCGGGTAGGGCATCCGGGTTCGACTTCCGCGAGCGCCCGAGGCGATGCGCAGCGTTTTGACGATGTGCATAAGGCTTGCTCTGGCTTGGCGGAAGTCCCCGCCTCGCGGCAGTCCCTCGTTCCAGTGCAGCAAGGAGCAGAGTATGAGCCCCGCTTTGAGAAAGCCGCCCTCGTCGGAACCGCTTCCCAGACGGAACAGAAGGCTGGCCGGAGGCGCCATGGCCTCACTCGCGCTGGTCCTGACGACCGGGGTGGCCGGCCCGGCCGCAGCAGCGGGGCACGTCGTGGGCGAAGGCACGACCGCGTCGAGCAGCACGGACGACAGGTGCAAGAAGGGGCCGCGCAGCGACACCCACGACAAACATTGCAAGAGGGGCCCGGCAGGCCCGACCGGCCCCACTGGACCGGCGGGTGCCACCGGGCCGACGGGGCCGCAGGGGGAAGCAGGCCCGCAGGGTCCCACCGGACCGCAAGGCATCCCGGGCGAGCCGGGGGCTACCGGGCCCACTGGTCCCACGGGACCGGCTGGGCTCAGCGGCTATGAAGTAGTCATCGAATCAAACCTTCCGGTCGCAGCCGGGGGCGCTGCACAGGCAGTCGTGGAGTGTCCGACGGGTAAGAAGGCGATTGGCGGCGGCTTCTTCGGGTTCTCTCCTCAGGTGGTGCCCTTCAGATCGTTCCCTCAGGGACCCGACTCCGAGGCATGGATCGTAGACGTCCAGAACAACGGGCAGTCCAACAGCGCCTTTGACGCCTATGCCATTTGTGCGGACGTCGACGGCTGACCGAGGGGGGGTGCCTTTCTGATCCCCGGTCGGCGCGTGCGCGCAGGTTGTCACTGCACGCGCTGTTGCCGCCGACAACCCTGGAGCTCAAGCGGATGTGGGGCCGCCCGATCCCCCATGGGTGGCGTGTGACGGCGCTCGCGCTGAATCCCCCCGAGACCCGGCGGCGGCGCTGCCTGTGGTGGCCAGGGCGCCGAGTCACCGGATCGCGAGGTTCGCAGGCAAGGGGACCTCACACCGGCCCGCGTCGCACGTCGCACCTCGCACGGCTCCGGCGCACGCCGGACAGGCGTCGCCGGGAGCTGTCCCGCGCGTCCGCCCGCGCGGCCGGGCGGCCGGCGAGGACCCGTGGTCGTCCCTACCGCCGATTGCCCCGCCTGGCCGGGTGGGGCAATCGGCTGGGCGAGTGCGCGGCCGACCCGCGGCGCCTGCGGGCTTGCGGGCGTGCGGTGGGAGGCTTTTCGGGGGCGTCCGCGCCGTGTCACCGCGACGCGGGGACGATCCGGAAGACGGGGTGGTCGCCGGCGACGGCCTGGATCTCCGCGTCCGAGGCCTTCGCGTCGACGCCCCGGAAGAACTGGTTGACCTCCCAGCCCCACTTCTCCAGGTAGGTGCGCAGGATCGCGGACTTCTCGACCGGATCGGTGATCTCGACAACGGTGAACGCGCGCACCTTCCGCCCCACGCGCAGCTCGCCGCCGCCCGCCACCCGCATGTTGCGGACCCACTGGGAGTGGCCGCGGGCCGAGACGAGGTACTCCGCGCCCTGGTACCTGTGCGGGTTGACCGGGATGCGCTGCATCTTGCCGGACGTGCGTCCGCGTACCGAGAGCTCGGCGCTGCCGGCCAGACTGATGCCGGCACGGGCCAGCTTGCCGAAGAGCGAGTTGAAGCGGGTGGCGAGCGGGCCGGCCTGGACGTAGTACGGGGTGGGCGCGTTCACGAGGACCTCCGGGCCTTCTTCTGCATTGGGAGAGCAGTGCTCTCACTTGAGATCAGTGTGCACCGGTCGGTGCCCCAAAGCAAGAGCAGTGCTCTCGAAATGGATCGGCGATCCGCTTTCTGGGCAGTGCTCCGCCCGCGTGGCACACTGGCCCGCATGAACACCGTGCGAGGGGCCAGGGAACGGGCCCGCATCGAGGTCACCGCCGCCATCAAGGACGAGGCCCGCCGCCGGCTCGCTGCCGAGGGTGCCGCCAAGCTCTCCCTGCGCGCCGTCGCCCGCGAGCTGGGCATGGTCTCCTCCGCCCTCTACCGCTACTTCCCGAGCCGCGACGAGCTGCTGACCGCGCTCATCATCGACGCGTACGACAGCCTCGGTGCCGCCGCCGAGCGGGCCGACGCCCAGGCCCTCGCCGAAGGCGCCCCGCCCCGGGACCGCTGGATCGCCGCCTGCGAGGCCGTCCGCGCCTGGGCACTGGAGCACCCGCACGAATACGCCCTCGTCTACGGCTCCCCGGTCCCCGGCTACAGCGCCCCCGCCGACACCATCGGCCCCGCCTCCCGGGTCGGCAACGTCCTCATCGGCATCGCCCGCGCCGCGTACGAGGGGCGCGGCCTCGCCCTCCCGCCGCTGCCGCCCGCCCTGGGCGCCGAGGCCGGCCGGATGGCCTCGGAGTTCGCCGAGGGCCTGCCCCCGGCGGTCGCCGCCGCCCTCGTCGCGGCCTGGGCTCAGCTGGCCGGGCTCGTCTCCTTCGAACTGTTCGGCCAGTTCCAGGGAGTCGTCGAGGAGCGGTCCGCCTTCTTCACCCATGCGGCGGGGCAGCTGGCACACGGGGTCGGACTGCCCGCCGTATGACAGGAGGGCGGCGGAAGGGGGCCTCCCTGCGGGAATTCACGTGATGGGGTGATGGCTCGCTCTGCTGTTCCTCACGCCGAAACAGGAGGTTCAGCCTTGAACGACGGGCCGTCCGTCTAGGGTCTGTATCGAGTTGCCCCGTGGAGCAAGGAGCGGCGTTCGGTGCGTGGCCTCGGCGTGCGGGACGAATGTCCTCGTAGCGGAGCTACTAGGGCATGTGGCTCGTGCGCCGAGGGTGCGTGCCGGGCGTCGCGACGCCGCGGGGCAAATCGACACAGGCCCTAGTGTTCCTCGGGAGCCCCCGCCCGCCCGCCTCCACCGGAGGAAACGTTCATGCCTCGCGCCGAGAAGGCCTTGTACGCCGTCCTGGCCACCGTCTTACTGGCCGCGCCGGCGCCGTCCGTCGCGACGCCGCAGCGCGAAGCGTCCACCGGGTCCGCTCCGGCCGCCGCCCCGCCCCCCACCCCCCGGATACCCGGCGTACGGGGCCTGGAGATCGGCGTCCCCGCCTATGTGATGGCGAACGACCGCATGCTGACCGATCTCACCACGACCGCCCCGGCGCCCTCGGTGGTCGTGCTGAACCCGGGGAACGGCGACGCCCCCTTCGACGCCCCCTGGCGGGCCCGCGCCGACGCCCTCCGCGCCCGCACCACCTCCACCGGCGAGCGGACCAAAGTCCTCGGGTACGTGCACACCGACCACGGCAACCGCGACATCGCCGCCGTCAAGGCCTCCGTCGACAACTACCTCAAGACCCCCGACGGCCGCCTCCACGTCGACGGCATCTTCTTCGACGTCGTCAGCCGCGACTGCGGCCCCGCCGACGCCACCCGCGACCACTACGCCGAGCTGCGCCGCTACGTCCAGGACACCATGAACGCAGCCGACCCCGCCGTCCCCGACCTCGTCGTCAACAACCCCGGCACCGCCATAGCCGACTGCTACCTGGAGCCCGGCCGCCGGACCGCGGACGTCTTCGTCACCTACGAGGACACCCACGCGGCGTACACCGGCGCGGGCTGGCTCGGCGGCAACGTCTTCGACCACGACTCCGGCTACCGCCCCGGCGCCGAACTCGACCCGAGCGGCACGGCCTTCTGGCACCTGGTCCACGACGTCCCCGGCGACGATGCGATGCGCGCCACCCTCCGCACCGCCTTCGACCGCGGCGCGGGCTACGCCTACGCCACCGACACGGTCATGCCGAACCCGTGGAACGCAGGCCCGACATGGAAGTACACCTCCCAGACCGCCCACGCGGCCACCATCGGCTAGTGCTGTGGCCACACCACACCACACCACACCACGCCGCCCGGGGCCGGGCGCGGTCGGCGGCCCGCCTGACGGCGGTGTGACGGCGACGGTCACGGCGCCGGTGCCGCTGCCGGCGCCGAGGGCGCGTGCGCCAGAATCCGGGCCACGTTGTCGGGTGCGAAGAACTGGGCGGGCGAGGTGACGCCCGCCGAGACCCGGGCGAAGGCGTCCATGGCCGGTCCACTCCCGGAGACCGCGGAGAGCAGCTGCCCCAGTTCCGGCGGCGGAGGGTCCAGTGCGGCCAGCTCGGTGGTGAACTCGTACATCGGCATGACCTGTTCGTCCCTGCTCGCCTGGTACTCCTTCATGGCCGTGTCGAAGCTCCGCCGGCCGGTGAAGGTCTCGTCGAGCGCCCGTACGCACAACTCCGCGTCGCGGAAGGCGTCCTGGATGCCCTGGGCGGTGATGAAGTCCTTGACGTAGCCGGCGTCGCCGACCAGCGCCCAGCCCGGGCCGTACGGCCTGCGGAAGAAGTTCGGTACCGCCGCCCCCACCAGGCGTGTCTCGCGGGTGGCGGACGCGGCCCGTTCCGCGAAGGACGGGACCAGGGCGATCGTGGCCAGGTAACCCGCCTCGATGTCCGCCCGGTTGGCCGCGAAGTCACGCATCGGGAGCCCGCAGATGACCACCGTCCGGTCGTCGTTCGTGGGCCACGCGGCGAAGGCGCGGTCCGGCCGGACGTACGTCTCGAAGCGGCCGTGCATCGGCAGCCCGCTCCAGTAGGCGTAGTAACTGCACTGGAGCTTCGGCTTCTGCGCGTAACGGGCGGCGCCGACGGCCTTGGCGACGAGCGAGTGGATCCCGTCCGCGCCGACGACGACACGGGCGTACTCGGTGACGTGGGCACCGCCGCCCGGCCGGTGTCCGCGGATCCCCGTCACCGTGTCGCCCTCGATCACGAGGTCCTCCACGCCGAACCCCTCGCGCACCTCCGCCCCTGACTCCCGCGCGGCGTCGACCAGGACCTGGTCCAAGACCGTGCGCCGCGGGGCGTAGGACGCGTCGAATCCGGCGCCGGCGGGGGAGCCCTCGATGGTGAAGGGCCCGAAGTCGAAGCGGTACGTGTCGATCGCGGGGCAGCCGCTGCCGACGATCCGGGAGAGCAGTCCCCACCGGTCGAGGGCGGCCAGGCCGGGCGGGTGGACGAGATGGGTGGAGACCGTGTCGCTGGGGAACGTCGCCCGGTCGACCAGCAGCACCCGGTAGCCCTGGCGGGCCAGCAGCATCGCGGTGGGCGCGCCGGCGCAGCGTGCCCCGACCACGATGGCGTCGTAGGTCCGGTTCGTCATGACGATCCGCCTCTCCGTGAGCGAGGCCTCATGCGTGTGTGTGCGTGTGCTTGGTCGTGTTGGTGCTCGTGTCCGTACGGTCAAACGCTAGGCGTCGGGCCCGGTCCGCCGCGTCCGCAGAACGACCACTCCCGGAGCTGGGCAATTCCACCCATGCCCCTTTCCTGTCCCGTCCGGGTCGGCCCGGGCCGGCGTCAGACGAGGCCGTGCCGGTGGGCGTACGCCGTGGCCGCGGACCGTGACGCCACCCCGAGCTTGGTGAAGATGTTGCCGAGGTGACGGGCGACCGTCTTCTCGCTCAGGAACAGGTCGTCAGCCACGGCCCGGTTCGACTTGCCCACCGCGACGTGCCGCAGCACCTCCCGCTCACGGGCCGTGAGCAGCCCCGCCGCCCGGCCGGCGGCCTTGAGCGCGAGCTCCTCGGCCCGCACCAGGTCCGGGGCCGCCCCCAGCGCCCGGAACACCGCCGTGGCGGCCTCGATCTCCAGCCGTGCCGTGACCTCGTCGCCGCTCTCCCGGCAGGACAGGCCGATCAGCAGCCGGGTCCGGGCGGCCTCGTACGGGGCGTCGAGCTCGCGGAACGTCGCCACCGCACGCCCGAGCAGCGCCTGCGCACCGCGCGCCTCACCGGACGCCGCGAGCACGGCGCCGCGCGCCCGACCGGCGACCGCGCCCAGCAGCGGGGAGTCCAGGGCCTCGGCCGCCCCGGCCAGTTCCTGCGCGGCGGTCCGCGCGTCCTCGACCTTGGCCGCGGCCAGCATGACCTCCACGTAGGCCGGCAGGATCCGGCAGCGCGCGTTGCGGTCGCCGGCGGCGTCGAGGGCGGTGCGGATCGCCGCTTCGGCCGCCTCCACCTCCCCGGTCGCCAGCAGCGACAGGGCGATTCCGGGCTGCGCGGTGTGGCCCAGCCGGCTGGCCTCGCCGTAGGCCCGCTGCGCCTCCTCGTACTCCCCGCGCACCCGGTGGAGCTCGCCGAGCTGGTAGTACGCGGCGTCGGCGGACTCGGCGGCCGGCGCCGACCGCATCCACCGGCACGCCCGGTCGGCCTCGTCCAGTGCGTCCGCCCAGTCCCCGTGCAGCCGCATGATCTCGACGCGATGGGCCAGGCAGATCCCGCGGTACGGCACCAGCTGCTGCTGGGCCGAGCACCACCGGGACAGCTCGGCCGTCCACTCGCGGGCCCGGCGCAGGTCGAACACCTCGTGGCAGGCCGCGATGACCGCGCAGTAGGCGAGTCCGGACACGATCGGGGACACCTCGCCGGCCGTCACCGCGACCATGGCCTCGTCGAGCAGCCGGATCCCCTCCGAGGGCCGCCCCAGGCGGATCAGGCACTCCCCGACGGAGACCATCGAGAAGTTCATCAGGTCCGCATCCCCGAACCGCGTCGCGAAGGCCAAGGCCTGCCCGGACAGGTCCTCGGCGTGCGCCGAGTCCCCGGCGAAGTAGCTCTGCAGGCCCTGGAGCGCCAGGAGGTAGCCCTCCTCCACGCAGTCCGTCCGTTCGGCGTCGAGAAGCCGGCGCGCCCGCGCCATCCAGCCGGCGGCGCGCGACCACTCGCCGGAGAGGACCAGGTCCAGCCCCAGCCAGAACACGCAGTGCACGGCCCGCTGCACATCGCCGCGCGTCAGCCAGGCGTGGTGTGCCCTGGTCCACAGGTCGCCGCTCTCGGGCCGCCGGCCGGTCAGGTGCGCGGCGAGGGCGAGCCTCTCAAGGCCGTCGGGCGGGAGGGGCCCGTGACGGTCGGCCTCCGACAGGATCTCGAACACGTCCCCCCAGGCATGCCGCGCCCACGCCTCCTCGGCGGACCGCGGCTCCGGAGCCGGGTTCATACCCCCCATTCTCCCAGCCCGTCGCCCTTCGGTCCGGTGCAGGGCCCGTGGACTGCTCCCCGTCGCCGCGGTGCACCAGGCTGTTGTCGGGGAGGAGGAGCATGCCGGCCCCGTACCGCCCTGCCTCGATGCCGCGCCCGCGCAGCACGCCGCCCACGCCGACCGCACCCGCGTGAGGGGCGGCGGAGTACGAGACCGCTTGCCCGGCGGATCCTCCGGCCGCGAGGCGGGGCAGCCGTGATCGCTTCCGGCCGGGTCGGCCAGCCGGGTCGTGCCCCCACGTCCTTGGCCTCCAACAGGTCCTGGCAGTCGGGAATACCGTTGGTGCGGCGCGTTCCCGGCGTGACCTCCCGGGTTCAGGCGGGCGGGTCGTCGAGGAACGCGGACAGGGGCTCGTCCAGCGAGAGTTGACGCCGCCCGGCCAGCAGGAGAACGGCATCCGCGGTGAACTGTTCGGCATCGGACGCCATGTCGAAGACGGTCTTCGAGGTGCACCAGCTCCCGGAGGACCGCCGCGCCGCGCTGCGCGCGGTCGTCGTCGGCCGCGTACGCCTATGGCGCGGCGACACCGTTGAGCGCGACCACGAGGAGAGCCGGCCGGGCTCCGGGCGCGGCCGGCCCGTGGGGACAGCAGCAGGCCGGGTGGAGGAGGCCGCCACCGGCCCGTCCGCCTGCCCGGCCACCGGCCCGTCCGCCTGCCCGGCCACCGGCCCGGGCGACGGCCCGTCCGCCTGCCGTCGCCGCGATGACCAGCCACGCGGGCCTTTCGCCGTGCGGGACGGTCCGGCCGGGGTCAGCGGTAGTCGTCCGGGTGGCCCTGCATCCAGGTGTTGATCTTGTCTCGGGTGCTCCTTCAGGTTCTTGAAGCTCCGGTCGCCGCCCAGCTCCGCGTCGAGCTGCGCGACCAGCGCGATCGGTTCCGGGAAGTGCCCGGGCCCCTTCGGGTCCGCCTTCATCGCCGCGTCCAGGCCCTGGAGTTCGTCGTAGACCCGGCCGAGGAAGTAGGCGCATTCGGCGGGCGTGCACGAACCGTCCAGCGTCGCCTGCAGCCCCGCGAAGGCGTCCCGGACCTTCTCCGGCGGGGTGCCGGGCAGGGCGGAGGAGGACGGGCCGCGGGATGCCGGGGGCGCGGCCGGGCTCGCTTCCGACGGCCCCGGCAGCGAGGACGCCGGCGGTGTGGAGGCCACAGAGGCCGCAGAAGGCACAGAGGGCGCGGAGGATGCCGAGGACGCGGCGGCCGGCGTGGCCGGATCCGCAGCGCAGGAGACCGCGAACCCCGCCAGGACCACCGAGGCCAACGCCGCACCGCGCACCGTGGAACCGAACATCCGCTACCCCCGTGATCGCCTGAGGAGGCGACCATAACCGCTGGTCCACGCGGGTCTGCGGCCGGGGGCGGGTGGCCGGCGCCGACTACGGTGTCCCACGGCGCCCGCCCTCGCCGTAAGGGTCAGATTCCGGCCGTATCCATCCACAGCGCCGCCAGCGACAGGTCGCCCGTCACCCCAGGACCCGCCAGCGGCGCCCGGTTCCACAGTGCCGCGTACAGCCAGGCCGCCTCGCCGGTGACCTCGCAGTCGACCGCGTCGCCCAGATCCCCCAGCACCGTGCGCGGCGGCGTCGGCGACAGGTGCACGGTCCACACCGCGCCCGTGTCGGAGGCGCGGATCCGCATCGTCCGCGGCTCCGGCGTACGCACACGGCTGCGCGGCCGGGCGTGGAACCCGGTGAGCAGCTCGTCCACCCCGTCCTCCGCGAACTCCGGCGTCACCGGCGAGAAGAGGATCCCCAGCGCGGTCTCCGCGTCCATCCGGTGCACGGTGGTCTCATGGGCCTGCCGCCGGGCCCAGAACGCGACCGGCGACGGCGGGGCCGTCGGGAGGAAGGTCCAGCACTGCACGTCGTCCGGTGCCTGCGTCAGCGTCCGCACCAGATCCGCATGGCCCTCCCGGAACCACGCCAGGAGCTCGCCGTCGACCAGTTCCGGCGCCTGGGGGAAACCCGTCGGCTCCAGCCGCCCCTCCGCGACGTAGGCGGCGGCCCAGCGGTGCACCGACCCGGTGTGCCGCAGCAGGTCGGTGACGTGCCAGCCCGGACAGGACGGGACGAAGGCATCCGTACCGGCTCGTTCGGCCACGTCGGCGAGCAGCTCGCCTTCCCGGGCGAGGGTCTTCACGTACTCGGTGATCTCCATACCGGGAGTCTTGCAGCCGCGGCGCCGACAATGGAGGGATGGACGGGGAACTCTTCCCGCGCGAGCGGACCGTGATCGCCCCCGGCGCGGTGCACGTGCCCGACTGGCTCGGGGAGCGCCGGCAGGGCGAGTTGCTGGCGGCCTGCCGCGTGTGGGCCCGCCCGCCGGCCGGCCTGCGCACCGTGCGCACCCCGGGCGGCGGGGTGATGACCGCCCGGCAGGTGTGCCTGGGCCTGCACTGGTACCCGTACGGCTACGCCCGCACCGCCGTCGACGGGGACGGGGAACCGGTCAAGCCGATGCCGGACTGGCTGGCCGAGCTGGGCCGGGACGCGATCGCCGCCGCTTACGGGGTGCCGCCGGAGCCCGGCGCGGCCGCCTACGACATCGCGCTGATCAACTTCTACGACGGGGACTCCCGCATGGGCATGCACCGCGACGCGGAGGAGAAGTCCCCGGCGCCGGTGGTCTCGCTCAGCCTCGGCGACAGCTGCCTCTTCCGCTTCGGGAACACCTCCTCGCGCGGACGCCCCTACCGGGACGTCGAGCTGCGCAGCGGGGACCTCTTCGTCTTCGGCGGCCCCAGTCGGCAGGCCTACCACGGTGTGCCGAAGGTCCTGCCGGGCACCGGTCCGCGGGCGCTCGGGCTGACCGGGCGGCTCAACATCACACTCCGGGTCAGCGGGCTGGACCAGGTGTCCGCACCCTAGGTCCTGGCTGCCCCGCCGTCGGCCGGCACTACGGTGCGCAGTCACCCTGGGGGCGGCGTCCGGCGCCCTCCGACCATGCGAGGATCGATGCCATGAACGGCAACGGGGCCCCACCGCGGATGGGGGATGCGACCACGCCATCGGTGTCGAGCACCGGCACGCGGACCAAACTGGAACGCGGTCGCGGCGCGCTCGGTCCGGCGCTGGAGCTCGTCCACACCGGCCGCGCCCCGACCCGTGCGGTGCTGACGGCCGAGCTGGGGGTCACCCGTGCCACCGCCGGCGCCGTCGCGGCCGAGCTGGAGGCGCTCGGACTGATCCGTGTCGACTCCCGCCCCGGCGCCTCGGGCGGCACCGGAGGTACCGGGGGAGCCCAGGGCCGCCCCTCGCACCGCCTCTCGGTGGCCGAGGACGGGCCGGTGGCGCTCGCCGCCCAGGTGCACTCGGACGGCTTCCGGGCCGCCCTGGTAGGGCTCGGCGGCCGGATCGTAGCCACCGCCCCCGGCAAGGTCACCGTCTCCGCCGACCCGGCACAGGTGCTCGGCGCGGTCGTGCGGGCGGGCGCGGAGCTGCTCGCGGACAGCGGCCGCCGCTGCGTCGGCGCCGGTCTCGCGGTCCCCTCGGCGGTCGCCGAGCCGGACGGTACGGCCCTCAACCCGCTGCACCTGGCCTGGCCGGCCGGCTCGCCCGTACGGGACATCTTCGCGGAGTGCGTGAAGGCCGCCGGGATCGACGGACCGGCCCTGACCGGGAACGACGTCAACCTCGCGGCGCTCGCCGAGCACCGGCACGGCGCGGGCCGCAGCGCGCAGCACCTGCTGTGCGTCGCCACCGGGCACCGCGGGGTCGGCGGGGCCCTGGTGCTGGACGGCCGTCTGCACAGCGGCAGTTCCGGCCTCGCCCTGGAGGTCGGCCACCTCACCGTGAACCCCGAGGGGCGGGCCTGCCACTGCGGCGGCCGCGGGTGCCTGGACGTGGAGGCGGACCCGCTGGCCTTCCTCACCGCGGCGGGCCGCAGCCCCGGCCCCGAGGTGTCGCTGCTCCAGCAGGCCCGTGACCTGCTGCGCGAGGAACCCGACGAGCCGGCGGTACGGGCGGCCACGGAGGAGCTGATCGACCGGCTCGGCCTGGGCCTCGCGGGCCTGGTCAACATCCTGAACCCGGACCGGATCATCCTGGGCGGGCTGCACCGGGAACTGCTCTACGCCGACCCGGAACGGCTCCGGGCGGTCGTCGCGGACCGCAGCCTGTGGGGCCGCAGCGGCGGCGTGCCCATCCTGCCGTGCACCCTGGACCACAACAGCCTGGTCGGCGCGGCGGAACTGGCCTGGCAGCCCGTGCTCGACGACCCGCTGGCCGCCCTCGCCTGAGGGCTGTCCCGTGATCCCCGGCGGGCACCACGCGACGCAGGCGACGGCGCCCCGCCGCGTCGTCGGACCACGCACCACGTCGTCCGGTACGGGCAGCGGCCCTCCGCCTCGCGGTGCACCGTGCAGGACACCGCGACCGGGTACACCTCTCCGGCCACTGGACCGCGTCCAGACCGTGTCCTTCCAGGGGTCAGCCGGGGCGGACGGCCACCGGTGAAGGCAGGGGCAGCGCCGCGGCGACGGTGGCCGGATCGACGGCCACGACCACCGTGCGCGCGGGTTCCCGCGCGGGCCTGGCCACGATCGAGACCGGGAGCGGCGGCGCCACCGGCGCGGGCGAGGCCGTCAGGGAGAACCAGACCACCTTGCCCGGCCCGTCGGGCCGTTCGCGCACCCCCCAGGCCTCGCTGAGCGCCTCCACGAGGGCGAGCCCGCGACCGCTGGTCTCCAGCGGCCCGGCCGGCGCCCCGCGCAGCACCGGAAGCCGCGGATCGCTGTCGATGACCGAGACCGTCAGCCGCCCGAGCCGGAGCTCGATCTCGACGACGCAGGTCTTGTCCGGTTGCGCGTGGCGGTGGACGTTGCTCAGCAGCTCCGTCACGCCGAGGGCGGCCCGGTCTATGAGCGGATCGAGCTGCCAGTGGCGCAGTTGGGCCGAGACGATTCTGCGGATTTGGCCGATCCGCGACGGCAAGGCCTGCAGTTCGACGACGCAGTGCCTGCGGGAATGACTGATCACGGCTGCGACTCCCCGACATGAGTGTTACGGGTGCTGCACCCTCGGTAATGCTCCACCAGGGTCACCCACGGTGCCGCACAGTGCAACCGAACGCGATCGAAAGCGATCCGCATGGATACCCAAAGTGACTGTTTGTGCAGGTGAGAGAGGTACATTGCGAAAGGAGGGGCGAAGTAGACCCATGAAGGAGCGCGGCGCATGAGCACCACCGGCACACCCGGCACCAACGGCACCGGAACCACCACCGGGACGACCGCCACGACCGTCGACGTCGACCGCAGCGACCCGGACTACCGCGCCTGGCTGAAAGAGGCCGTGCGCAAGGTCCAGGCCGACGCCAACCGCTCCGCGGACACCCACCTGCTGAAGTTCCCGCTCCCCGAGGCATGGGGTATCGACCTCTACCTCAAGGACGAGTCCACGCACCCGACGGGCTCCCTCAAGCACCGCCTCGCCCGCTCGCTGTTCCTCTACGCCCTCTGCAACGGCTGGGTCCGGCCCGGCCGCCCCGTCATCGAGGCCTCCTCCGGCTCGACCGCCGTCTCCGAGGCGTACTTCGCCAAGCTGATCGGTGTCCCGTTCATCGCCGTCATGCCGCGCACGACCAGCCCGGAGAAGTGCCGCCTCATCGAATTCCACGGCGGCGAATGCCACTTCGTGGACGACCCGATGAAGATGTACGAGGAGTCGGCGGACCTCGCCGCCCGCACCGGCGGGCACTACATGGACCAGTTCACGTACGCGGAGCGGGCTACGGACTGGCGCGGCAACAACAACATCGCCGAATCGATGTACCAGCAGCTGCGCCTGGAGCGGTTCCCCGAGCCCGCCTGGATCGTGGCGACCGCCGGCACCGGTGGCACCTCGGCGACCATCGCGCGGTACGTGCACTACATGCAGCACGACACCCGCGTCTGCGTCCCGGACCCGGAGAACTCCTGCTTCTTCGAGGGCTGGACCCACAACGACCCGGACGCGAGCAGCGATTGCGGCTCGCGCATCGAGGGCATCGGCCGCCCGCGCATGGAGCCGAGCTTCGTGCCCGGTGCCATCGACCGGATGATGAAGGTCCCGGACGCGGCGAGCGTCGCCGCCTGCCGCGCCCTGGAGACGGCCATAGGGCGCAAGGCGGGCGGCTCGACCGGCACCGGCCTGTGGAGCGCCCTGAAGATCGTCTCGGAGATGGTGGGTGAGGGCCGCACCGGTAGCGTCGTCACCCTGCTGTGCGACCCGGGCGACCGCTACCTGGACAAGTACTACTCCGACGAGTGGCTGGCGGCGCAGGGCCTCGACATCGCCCCGTATGCCAAGACCCTCGACACTCTGCTGACGACCGGCGTCTGGCGCGAACCGACCGTCTGAGCCGGCCGGACGCCCTTCAGGCGCCGCCCCACTCCCCACCCGCATGCCGCGCACCACCGGTTCCAGTGCGCGGCCCCGGCCGCGTCAGGACGCAGTGGACCGGGGAGGCCGGCCGGGAGTGCGGTGGCGTCGACGACGCCCGCCCGGGTCAACCGGCCCGTCCGGCGCACCCCGACGGGTTCCGGGCCGTCCGCGCCCGACCGCAGCTCAGCGGTCGGGGCCGCTGACGCCCGCGAGGCGGGCGTCCAGGGTGCGGACCGCCGTGCGGAAGGAGTGCCCCAGGCCCGGCCGGGCGAGGGTCAGGGCCAGGCGGAACACGGCCGGGCCGTCCGCCGCGAACGTCCAGCCGACGCGCGTGCCCGAGCCGGCCGGAGTCAGCCTCCACTCCTCCAACAGGGCCCGCACTCCTGGCGCGTTGGTCGTGTCGACCCGGTACGCGTAACGCCGTTCGGGATCCGACGCCATGATCGTCTCCTGCATGCGCACCCCGCCCAGCAGCTTGACCTCGCGCCCCGCCCCGCCGTATGTCGGGCGGGCCAGCGTCACCGCCCTGAACCAGCGCGGCCAGCCCTCCACTTCATCGGCGAGCGCCCGGTAGACGGCCTCGGGCGGCGCCGACGCCTCCGCGGCGAACACCAGCCGGACAGGTGCGTCGTCGATGAAGTCCAGCCCCACAGGGCGGAGTCGGCGAGCCATGGCGGTACCTCCAGAGGCGATGTTCCGGCGGACGTGCGCGCGCCACCCTAGCCGTGCGCCGTCGAGAAGTCCGCTGCGATCTCCCCACGATCTCCCCGCCGCAACTCCCGCGCCGCACCCTCCGAGTCCGTCCCGGACACCACCCGCGGATTCCCCCGGACGGGGCCTGGGCAGCGCCCCCGTCGCGCGGGATGCTGGATCCGCGCCGATCCCCCCGCGAGCGGAGGCCTCCGTGCCCGACCGCCCCCACACCGACCCGCCCCTCGCCCTCGAACTCCTGGTGCACGGAGTCGCCGGAGCCTCCCCCGCCGAGCTGCTCGGCGACCCGCGCACCGTGCGCGTCACCGGCGACTCCACCGCGGCCGTGTTCCGCCGCACCGACGACGCCGACGCCGAAGCCCACCCCGAGCGGTACGCCGGCCTGCCCGTCCCCGAGGCCTACTGCTGGTCCCGGCTCACCTCCGGCAACGGCGCCCGCGCACTGTGGCTGCTGCTCCTGCCCTTCATGGTGGCCAACCTCGCCCACTGGGCCCGGCCGGCCGCCCCCACCGGGCCCGGCGCCGACCCCGCGCCCCGCGCGGTGCGCACGTACGGGGTCCTCGTACGGATCCTCGCGCTCAGCCTGACCGTCCTGCTGATCGCCGCCGCCTGCGAGGTCGCGCTCGACCTCGCCGCCTGGCAGTGCGCGGGCTCCGCGACCTGTACCGCGGCGGGCTCCCGGCTCGGCTTCCTCGCCCCCGACGGCGGCGGCTGGTGGTCCCAGCCCGGACGCCGCCTCGCCCTCGGCGCGCTGGTCCCCACCGCACTGACCGGACTGCTCTGGTACCTGTCGAACCGCACCTGGAGCGCCTACGAATCCCAGCCGCCGCCCGCCGGCGCCGCCGACCCGGACACCGCCTCCGACACGGCGCCCGCGCTCGGCCGCCCCGGATTCTGGTACGGGCGCCGCATCGTGGCCCGGCTGCGGGCCGCGCACACGGCGGCCGGGCTGCTGACCGTCGCGGTGGCCGTCTCCGCGCCCACCGCCGAGCACGACCGCGGGACCGCGGCCGCCGCCCCAGCCCTCGAAGCCCTCGGCTGGATCACCCAGGCCCTCCTCGCCGCAGGGGCCGTCATCGTCGCCTGGGTCGTCTGCCGGCGCGGCCGCAGCGAGGACCGCCCCGACCACCGCCTCGACCGGGCTGTGGTCAGCCTGCTGCCCGGAGCCGCCCTCGCCCTGCTCGCCGCCGTCCTCCTGCACGCCTGCTGGTCTCGCCCGGACTGGACCTCCACCGGACGGCTCCCCGGGGACTTCGCCTTCGGGGTGCTCATGCTCGGGCAGGGCCTCTGCGTGCTGGCCCTCGCCGCCGTCGCCCGATACCTGTACCGCAGGGCCCCCGATCCCGCGGCCGCCCTGCGCGGCCTCGGCGGCCCCGCCGTCGCCATGCTCGGATGCGCCCTCGGCGGGGTCATGTCCGGCGGGGTCGCCCAGCGCGTCGCCAACTGGCTCGACGGGGCAGCCACCCGCGGCACGGCCGGCGCACCTCTGCCCGGGCCGCCCGTCCTGCTGTCCTGGCAGGCCGCCGTACTGCCCCCGCTGCTCCTCGTACTGGCGCTGCTCGCCGCCTGGTTCGCGGTGCGTGCGGCCCGGGCCCGGCGCGGCCTCGCCGCGGCCGTCGCGGCCGAATACCCGGGGGAGACCCCGGACACCGCGCGCAGCCGCCGTATCGCCGGGGCACGGACGGCCGCCGCGCTCACCGACTCCGCGCCCTGGTTCGTCGCGGCCGTCTCCGGGATCACCCTGGTGCTCGGCGCGGGCGCCCTGGCCGGAGCCTGGCTCAGCGGACGGGTCCCGGGTGAGGCCGCACGCGGGGGCCCGCCGCCGCTGGAGGCCGCCGCCCGGGCCGCCCAGGACGCCGGATCCTGGCTGATCGGGCTCGGCATCGCCCTCTTCGTCGCCTGGGGCCGC
This sequence comes from Streptomyces sp. NPDC060232, assembly GCF_042726555.1. Taxonomy (NCBI): domain Bacteria; kingdom Bacillati; phylum Actinomycetota; class Actinomycetes; order Kitasatosporales; family Streptomycetaceae; genus Streptomyces; species Streptomyces sp. NPDC060232. The sequence goes on from NZ_JBHXAG010000001.1 coordinate 230,898, forward strand.
CGCGCCTACCGGGACCCGGCCGCCCGGCGGACCATAGGGATCCTGTGGGACGTCGGCACCTTCTGGCCGCGCGCCGCCCACCCCTTCGCCCCGCCCTGCTACGCCGAGCGCGCCGTCCCCGACCTGACCTGGCGGATGGCCGGCTGGACCGGCCGCACCGGCGGCCGGCTGGTGATCTCCGGCCACTCGCAGGGCAGCGTGCTCGCAGCGGCCGCAGTCTGGCAACTCCCGCCGCCCGCCCGCCGCCGTGTCGCGCTGCTCACCTACGGATCCCCGCTCGCCCGCCTCTACGGCCGCTGGTTTCCCGCCTACTTCGGCCCCGGTCCGCTCAACGCCCTGCACTGCGAAGTCGACTGCTGGCGCAACCTCTGGCGGGCCACCGACCCCATCGGCGGCCCCGCGCTCCCCGGCCCCGCCTCACCGGAAGTGGACCGCGGCCCGCTCGCCGACCCCCTCGCCTACGGGCGCAGCGTCCGCCACCCGCTGCCCGCGCCGATCCTCGGCCACAGCGACTACCAGGCGGACCCCGCCTTCGCCGCCGAACGCGCCGCCCTGCTCGCCCGGCTGGAGACGGCGGCTCGGGCCGAGGTACCCGCTCAGCGCCCCGGTGTCAGCAAGGGGCCGGCAGCGTCGGCAGATCCGCAGGGAACAGCAGGGTGAGCTCGTCCGTGCTCGGCTCCGACAGCTGGGCCACCCGTCCTGCGTGCCGCTCCACCATCGACTCGAAGGTCTGGCGCGCGGTGCGGCCGTTGCCGAAGGCCGGCCCCTTGGGCAGCTCCGTGAAATACGTCAGCAGGGCCTCGGCGGTGCCCTCCCCGAGGCGGTACTCGTGCTCCTCCGCCTGCTGTTCCACGATCCGCAGCAGTTCCCCCGGGCCGTAGTCGCCGAAGGCGATGGTCCGGGAGAACCGCGAGGCCACACCCGGGTTGACGGTGAGGAAGCGGTCCATCTCCGCCGTGTATCCGGCGACGATCACCACCACCGCGTCCCGGTGGTCCTCCATGAGCTTCACCAGTGTGTCGATCGCCTCGCGCCCGAAGTCCCGGCCCGAGTCCTCCGGGGCCAGCGCGTATGCCTCGTCGATGAACAGCACCCCGCCTCGCGCCCGCTCGAAGGCCTCCTGCGTGCGGATCGCCGTGGAGCCGATGTGCTCGCCCACCAGGTCCACGCGCGACACCTCGACCAGGTGCCCGCGCTCCAGTACCCCGAGGGAGGCGAGGATCTCGCCGTACAGCCGGGCGACCGTGGTCTTCCCGGTGCCGGGGGAGCCCGTGAAGACCAGGTGCCGGCGCACCGAGGCGGCCTTGAGGCCCGCCCGCTGCCGCCGCCGGCCGACCTCGATCATGTCGGTGAGGGCCCGCACCTCGCGTTTGACGCTGTCCAGGCCCACCAGCGCGTCGAGCTGCCCCAGCACCGCGCCGGACGCCCGCGCGCCCGCCGCCGCAGCCCCGGCCGGCTCGGGACCCGCGGGTCGCGGTACGGACGCCGCGGCCGCCTGGGACGGCTGCGCCCCGGAGCTGCGGGCCGCGGTGACCGTACGCACCCCGCCCTGCGCCCCGGCGCAGCCGCCGCCCGGGACCGGCGGGGCCGCAGACGCTGACGCAGACGCCGATGCCGACCGGGGGCCGGAGCCGTCGGAGGTGCACTCCTCGACGAGGGGCCCGTCCTCGGGGAACTCGTATCCGCCGCGTGCGCAGCGCTCCGTGTGGCAGCGCGTCAGCGTGGTCCGGCAGCCGTCGAGGACGTGGAAGCCGAAACCGGAACTGTCCGTCACCCGGCAGGCCTTGAAGGCGCCGCGCCCGCCCGCCGACACGTAGAAACCGGCCTCGGCGGGGGAGGTGACCGTACAGCGTTCCAGGGTCGGGTCGGCGCCCTTGGTGACGATCACACCGGTTTGCACGGCGTCGATGGTGCAGCCGGCGAGCGTGCCGCCGCTGCCGTGGTCGCGGAACCACGCCCCGGTGGCGGCTTCGCGGATGCGGCAGTCGTCGAGCTGCGCCGTGGCCCCGTCGCTGACCGAGACCGCGGTGTTGCGGACCTGGGACAGGTCGCTGTCGGTGACGTCGACGCTCGACCCGCGGTCCAGGACGAAGAGCGCGTCCGGCACGTCGTGGACCCGGCAGGCGTTCAGGGAGGCGGTGGCCCCGTCGCTGACCCACACCGCCGGATAGTCGCCCGTGCTGTCGTGGATCTCGCAGGACTCGGCGTCCACCCGGGTGCCCGGGTCCCACACGGACAGGCCGTTGCGCCCGAAGCGGCGCACCGAGGTGCGGCTGAGGGTGAGCACCGAACGCGACCGGAGATCGACGGCGTTCTCCGGGATGTCGTGGATGTCGCACCCGGCCAGGGTGAGGACGGCGTCCGTGTCGAGGGTGACCCCGTCGGCCGAGGTGCGGTGCACCGAGCAGTCGGTGAGGCGGGCGGCGGCGCGCGCGGCGATCTGTACCCCGGCGCCCCTGACCTCGTAGACCTCGCAGCCCAGGGCTTCCAGGCCCGAGCCCTCGCCGGTGACCGCGATGCCCGCGCCCGTGGAGTGGTGGATGCGGCACCGCTCCAGTCGCGGCCGGCCGCCGCCGCGGACCGAGAAGCCGGTCTGTCCCGAGGCGACGACCTCGCACTCCTCGAACACCCCGCCGCCGCCGTCCAGTACGGCGATCCCGACGCCGGCCGGATTCTCCACGCTGCAGCGGCGCACCAGGGGCCGGGCCCCGGGTCCGCGCACCTCGATGCCGGCCGCCGAGTGGGTGCTCACGCGCAGGTCGGTCAGCTCGGGAGAGCCGTCCTCCACCAGCAGCGCCGGCGCCGCCCGGTCCTGGCCCTCCAGGTACAGGTCCTGCACCACGGCCGAGGCGCGCAGGGTCAGCGCGACGCCGTCGAGGGGCGCGATCCGCACCGAACCCGCCCCGTCCTCCGGACCGCGCAGGGTGACGGCGTGGTGCAGCACCAGATTCTCCCGGTAGGTGCCCGGGGGGATGGACAGCACGTCCCCGTCGCCCGCGACGGCGAGCGCGGCGGTCAGCGTCGGATATTCACCGGAGCGGCGCCGCCACCGCGAAGCGCCGCCGTGCGTCACCTGGACCGTGCCCTGAACCATGGTGCTGTCGTGCCCCCACCCTCGTGCTCGCGCTGCCGATGCGGCCGGAGCCGCTGATGTCCGAGGCCGCTCGGGTGGCTGTCGCCACCGGAGCGACCGGTCCGGCCGCCCCACCGTAGCGCGCGCGGAGCCGATGGGCCGCCAGGTCAGCCACCGGCGCCCGCCCGGCCCCAGTCCGGTCCCGCGGCCGCCCACGCCCGGTCCAGACGTATGTACCGCCGATGCATGAGCCGGCGTACGACCAGGCGGCGGACCGTCACGGCCAGGACGGCCACCCCGGCCGCGGCCGCCAGGCCCGCCGTCCCCGCGTGGAAGGAGGCGGCGGACGGGTCCAGAGGCTGCCCCACCAGCCGGCCCCGGTCGTCGGTCCAGATGCGGAACCGGTCGCCGGGCAGCGGTGGTTCCTCCGCGGCCGGCACCGTGCCCTGGTGGCTGCTGCCGTCGGGCGCGGTCCACGAGGCCACGATCTGCGTTCGCCGAGGTGCCGTCCGCTGCGCCGACGGGTCGGCGGACACCTCCTCGTCCGGGGCCGGGGCGGGCCGGACCACCACGGCGGGGACGAGATGGCGCTCCTGCCGCTGTTCGTACGCGGCCTGCTGCAGCGTGCCGTCCACGCGCAGGCCAGCGACCCAGCCGACGGCCGGGGCCACCACCACGACGCACACCAGCGCCGCGAACGCCACCCACGCCTCGAAGAGATCGGTCGGCCTGCGCAGCGGATTGCGCCGCCAGCGCCACACACCCATAGCTGTCCGCACGGTCCGGCTCCCCCTACTAGCGCCAGTCTCCGTCTGTCTCCTGTTCCGACTGCTCCAACGGCGCGGTCACGCCGGTTGGTTCCAGCTCGGGGGCGGAGCCCCTCGAAGGTGTCATTCCTGTGCCGCGGTCGCCACCCGGACGCGGCCCGTCATGCGAGGACGCGGACCTCGTCGCCGACGTGCAGGATGCCCGGCCGCAGCGGCACCAGCAGCCGCCCGAAGGCCAGCGACTTGCCGATCCGCCGGTGCCTTGCGAGCGTCTTCAGCGGCTCCCTGCCCCGCTCCGCCGTCCGCTGGTCGGTCGTGGTGACGACGCACCGTCCGCACTCGCGGGCGCCGCGGAAGAGTGCGTCGCCGATCGCGATGCGCTGCCAGCCGTCCTCCGCCCAGGCCTGCGCCCCCGAGACGACGACGTTCGGACGGAAACGGTTCATGGGCAGCGGGCCCTCCTCGGGATGGTCCCCCGCCGCGATCAGAGAGTTCAGGGCGTCCAGCGAGGCGAGCGTGGTGATCAGCAGCGGATAGCCGTCGGCCAGGCTCACCGTCTCGCCCGGCAGTGCGTAGTCCGGGTCCACGGGACGGCGGACGGCCGGGTCGTCCAAATGCACCAGCCGGACCGGAACCCCGAGGAACGCGCTGAACCAGTCGGCCGCGGCCCTCGCCGCGACCACGGTCTCGACCTTCTTCCCGAACAGCGACACCGGCTCCAGCGGACCGGGCTCGGGCACCTCCACGACCAGCTCCGCCATGTCCGCAGCGGTCACCGCGATCCGGCCGCCGCCCACCGGGCGCGCCGACGCCAAGGCCAGCCGGGGGTGGCGGCGTTGGGTGAGGACCGTCCCCTCGGGGTCGATCAGGGCCCACCGCCGGTCCCCGGACAGCCCCCAGGGCTCCACGGCCACCTCGTCGGGAGCGGTCCCCGCCACCGACTTGACGGGGTGGACGTGGAGCGCCTGAACGTGCAACTTCGACATGGGGGCATACTGCCAGCCCGCTCCGCCGTCCCGGCGCGCGTGAGGGGCCGGGTCAGTAGCCGCGTCCCTGGTAGGGGCGGCCGTAGGGGTCCTCGTACGAGGCGCCCGCCACCGGAGCCGGCACCTGCATGGGTCGCGGCGCGGCCGGACGCATCGCCTCGTAACCGGTGGCCATGGCCGCCGGGCGGGGCTGCTGCGGCTGGGGCTGCGGCATGTACCCGGCGCGGGCGGCCACCGGCTGTTGCTGGGGAATGTAGGGCGCGGGCGCGTTCTGCAGCGGCATCGGCTGCGGAGCGGCCTGCTGCTGGTACGGGTAGCCGTACGCCGGCGCCTGCTGCTGAGGGGTGGCAGGAGGCAGTGCGGGCAGGGCCGACGGGAGGGCCGGCAGGTACCCACCGCTCGAATAACCCGCGCTCGGGGACTCGTAGGCGGCCGGGACGCGGATCGGGGCGATCTGCGGAGTGCCGCGTTCGGCGACGAGGGAGTCGTAGATGGGGGTGTCCGGGAAGGAGGGCGCGGAGTAGTAACCGCCGCCATAAGTGGAGCGGGGGGAGGTCATGAGACATAAGTTAAGCCCACGAATTCACCGGGTCCATAGCGAGGCGCCGTCAACACCGCTCTGACCTGCATATTCGCAGGTCAGAGCCACACCTTTCACTTGGCGTTCACGTGCACGATTTCACCACTTCCATCCCGCCTTGGCCCAACTCGTACCAACCGGTTGCGTGTTGCACCGACTTCTTGCTGACGCAACGTCACAACGCGGTGACCTCGGATGACGCGGGTGCGGACGGCGGTCCGCCGTTTCAGGCATCGCTCGGACGGGCATAGGTACGGCCCTTCCACGACGCCCCGCGCCCGCGGTAGTGCGCAGCCGCCGAGTCGAGGGTCATCAGGAGGTAGAGCAGCGCCGTGAACGGAAGCAGCGGGGCGAGTGCGGCGGGCTGGCGGTAGTAGCGGATCATCGGCAGGTAGGTGCCGGCCATCAGCAGCCAGGCGAGGCCCCCGGCCCACGCCATGGGCGCCCGTCCGGTGGCGAGGCCCGCCAGGAGGGCGGCCGGGGGCACCAGGTAGACGAGCGCCAGTCCGGCGACCGTCCCGGCCAGCAGCAGGGGCTGGTGGCGCAGTTGCGCGTAGGCGCTGCGCGAGACCATCCGCCACAGGTCCGCGAGGGCCGGGTAGGGGCGCACGCTGTCCACCCGCTCCGCGAGCCCCAGCCAGATCCGGCCACCGGAGTCCTGCACCGCGCGGGCCAGGGAGACGTCGTCGATGACGGCCTGGCGGATGCGGTCGGGCACGTCCGCCCGTACGGCGGCCTCGGTACGCAGCAGTACGCAGCCCCCCGCGGCCGCGGCGGTGCGGGCGCCGGGCCGGTTGATCCGGCGGAAGGGGTAGAGCTGGGCGAAGAAGTAGACGAAGGCCGGGACGACGAGGCGTTCCCACAGGCCGACGACGCGCAGCCGGGCCATCTGTGAGACGAGGTCGAGGTCGGCGGAGGTCGCGGCGGAGACCAGCTCGCGCAGACTGTCGGGTTCGTGTGCGATGTCGGCGTCGGTGAGCAGCAGGAAGTCGGGCTCGGTGGCGTGCGCGGTGCGGGCGAGCGAGATGCCGTGGCGCAGCGCCCACAGCTTGCCCGTCCAGCCGGGGGCGGGCGGGCCGGGGGAGACGACGGTGAGCGCAAGCCCCGGTTGTTCGGCGGCGATCCGGAGCGCGAGGCCGCCGGTGCCGTCCGTGCTGCCGTCGTCGACGAGGATGACCTCGGCCTCGCCGGGATAGTCCTGGGCGATGAGCGAGGGCAGGCTCAGCGGCAGCACCCCGGCCTCGTCCCGGGCGGGTACGACGATCGCGACCGACGGCCAGCGGGCGGGGGCGGTGCGTGGCGGGAGCCGGACGTCGGTGCGCCAGAACATGCCCTGGGCGAGGGTGAGCCAGAGCCATGCGGCGAGGGAGGCGTAGGACGCGGCGGTGGCGACGGCGGCGCCGGTGAGGAGGCCCATGGCGGCAGTGTGCCGGGCCGGAGGGGGCCTGTCGCGCATCCGGCCGGCCCCGGTGCGGCGCCCCTCCCGGGGTGGGGTGCGGGACCGGTCGGGGGGCCGGGGACGCGCGGGCCGGGGTGCGGGGCCTGTCTACGGGGCAAGGTATCGGGCCTGTCGATGAGGCGGCGGCTGTGGCGGCGTGGGATCCGGCCGACGGCGCGCGACGCGGGATGCGGGCCTGCCTGCGGGCCGGGGCGCGCGGGGGCGGGATGCGGGACCGGCCTGCGGGCCGTGGCGTGCGGGCCTCGACGGGGCGGTGGCTGTGGTGGTGTGGGATCGGTCGATGGTGCGCGACGCGGGTGCGGGCCTGGCAGTGGGCCGGGGGCGCGCGGGGCGGGATGCGGGGCCTGCCGGGGGGCCGGGGCGCGGGGCGGGATTCGGCCGGTGCCCGGTCGGGCCGGAGCCGGGGTCGACTAAAGTGGCCGGGTGAAGATCGCGCTCATGGACTCCGGAATCGGCCTCCTCGCGGCGGCCGCGGCGGTGCGGCGGCTGCGGCCGGACGCGGATCTCGTCCTGTCCTCCGACCCCGACGGAATGCCCTGGGGCCCGCGGACCCCCGAAGACCTCACCGGGCGGGCCCTCGCAGTGGCCCGGGCCGCCGCCGCGCACCGCCCCGACGCGCTCATCGTGGCCTGCAACACCGCCACCGTGCACGCCCTGGACGCCGTGCGGGCGGAACTGGAGCCGGACATCCCGGTCATCGGGACCGTACCCGCGATCAAGCCCGCCGCGGCGTCCGGCGGCCGGGTGGCCATCTGGGCCACCCCCGCCACCACCGGCAGCCCCTACCAGCGAGGGCTGATCCGCGACTTCGCCACCGGCGCCCGCGTCACGGAGGTGCCCTGCCCCGGGCTGGCCGACGCCGTGGAGGCGGCCGACGACGCGGCGGTGACCGCGGCCGTCGCCGCGGCGGCGGCGCTGACCCCGGCCGACGTCACCGGCGTGGTGCTCGGATGCACCCACTACGAGCTGACCGAGAGCCCCATCCGGTCCGCTCTCGCCGCGCGGACCGGGGGAGCGGAGCTGGATTACTACGGCTCCGCCGAGCCGGTCGCCACCCAGGCGCTGCGCCGTATCGGTGCCGTCGCCGAGCCCACCCTGCCCCGTACGGGCAGCCTGACCGTCCTGCACAGCGGCCGCGAAGCGGCGCTGCCCGCCGCCGCGTTCGCGTACGCCGAGGGGCGGCTCCTGGCGGGCCAGGGCGCGCCCGTCGGCTGACACCCGAAGTACCGCGAGAACCGCTGGCGAGACGAACCGTCTTGCGGAGTCCTCGGACGTGGTCTATCTTTATGGGGCATGACGAGACGGTACGTATCGTCTCTGATTCATCTCCATGTCCCCGTCCCCGAATGAAGGGCCCGCCCTTGCGTGCTCCACTCGCCTCCGCCCAGATCGTCCTGTCCGAGGTCACCAAGGCCTACGACACCCGCGTCGTCCTGGACCGGGTCACCTGCACGGTCCGGCCCGGCGAGCGGGTCGGTGTCGTCGGCGACAACGGCTCCGGCAAATCCACCCTCCTCCGGCTGCTCGCCGGAGGGGAACGCCCCGACCACGGCGAGGTCACCGTCACCGCCCCCGGCGGCACCGGACACCTCGCGCAGACCCTCGACCTCCCCCCGGGCGCCCGCGTCGGCGAGGCCGTCGACCTCGCCCTCGCCGACCTCCTCGCCCTCGAACGCCGCATCCGCTCCGCCGAATCCCTCCTGCACCGGGCCGGCCCCGACGAACTCACCGCCTACGGGGACCTCCTCGCCGCCTACGAGGCACGCGGCGGCCGCGACGCCCGACGACGGGTCGCGACCACCCTGCGCCGCCTCGGCGAACGCGCCGACATCGACGCCGACCGTCGGCTCGGCACCCTCTCCGGAGGGCAGCGTTCCCGCCTCGCCCTCGCGGCCGCCCTGGCCGCCGAGCCGGAACTGCTGCTGCTCGACGAGCCGACCAACGACCTCGACGACGAGGCCGTGGCCTGGCTGGAAGAGCACCTGCGCGCGCACCGCGGCACCCTCGTGGCCGTCACCCACGACCGGCTCTTCCTCGACCGGGTCACGACCGCCGTCCTGGAGGTCGACGCGGACCGCCGGACGGTACGCCGCTTCGGCAACGGCTATGCCGGGTTCCTGGCCGGCCGCGCCGCCGAACGGGCCCGCCGCGAAAGGGAGTACGAGGAGTGGCGCGAGGAGGTGCGCAGCGCCGAACGGCTCGCCGACACCAACATCGGGCGGTTCGCCGCGATCCCGCGCAAGCTGCCGCGCGGCTTCAGCGGCGCCGGCGCCTTCCGTGCCCGGTCGCGCACCCACGGCGCCGCGAGCCGCATCCGTACAGCCCGCGAACGGCTGCACCGGCTGAACGGGAATCCCGTCCCGCCGCCCCCGCGGCCGCTGACCTTCACCGGGCGGTTCACCGAAGGCACCGCCGGAGCCGTCGAACTGGCGGGCGCGGCGCTGCCCGGACGGCTCGAACCGCTCTCGCTCGAACTCGCCCCGGGTGAACGCCTCCTGGTCACCGGCCCCAACGGGGCCGGAAAGTCAACCCTGTTGCACCTCCTGGCCGGTGAACTGCACCCCGCGCAGGGCCTCGTACGCACACCCGAGCGGGTGGGGCTGCTCCGGCAGGACGATCCGTGGGCGGGCGAACCCCGCTCGGCCGTCGAGCTGTTCGGCCGCGAGCACGCCGACCGGTACGTCGCCGGGCTCGGCCTGCTGGCCCCCGCCGACCTGACCCGGCCGGTACGCACCCTCTCGGCCGGCCAGCGACGGAAGCTGGAGCTGTCCCGGCTGGTGGCGCGCCCCCTCGACCTGCTCCTGCTGGACGAACCGACGAACCACCTGGCCCCGGCCGTGGTGGAGGAACTGGAGGCGGCCCTGGCCCACTTCGGCGGGACCCTCGTGGTGGTCACGCACGACCGGCGGCTGCGTGCGGGCTTCCGCGGCCGCCGCCTGGAACTTCAGCGGGAGCCGGCCGCCACGAGCCGTTGAGCCAGCGCGCGCAGATCGTCGGCGTACAGGACCCGCTCGCCGAACCCGGGCAGCGGCACGTGCAGCGGCGCCGTCCAGTGCGCGGGAACCGCATCCTGCCCGTACCTGGCACCGGCCAGCGCACCCGTCACCGCGGCCACCGTGTCCGTGTCGCCGCCCAGGTCCACGGCGGCGCGTACGGCCTCCGCGAAACCAGAGGTGGTCCGCAGTGCCCACACCGCCGAGCCCAGGCAGGGCCACACCGCCCCGTTGAACTCGGTGGCCAGGCCCGGGTGCCAGTCGGGGGCGAGCACCCGGCCGTACCGTTCGCGGTGGTCGGGGTGCACCGCGTCGAGCGTGGCCGGCAGGGCCGCGAGCGGATCGGCGCCGTCCAGGGCGACGCGGACGAGTTCGTGCAGGATCGCGGTCCCCTCCCAGGCCGCCCGGTCGCCGTGGTCGGCGCCGGGGTCGGCGCGGCGCGCGGTGGGCCGACCGGGCGCGCGACAGTGGCGCCGGGGCGATGCGTGGGTACGCTGCTACGTATGACGGGTCACCCCCCTGGTCCGCTCTGGACGGGCCGGGCCTCCAACCCCATGCAGTGGCTGTTCGCGGCGGTCGGCGCGGCCTGCGTGGCGCTCGGTGTCGAGCTCGCCGTCGACAACGCCTGGACCTCCGGCTTCATCCCCCTCCTCATGGCCGTGACCGGCTGCCTCGCCGCCGGACTGCTCATCGTCTACGGCACGGTCGCCTTCGTGCACGTCTCCGTCACCATCGACGCGGAGTCCCTCCTGGTGCGCTGCGGGCACGTCGGGTTCCCGCGCCGCAGGATCGAGCTCACCGACGTCGCCTCGGTCGATTTCCTCCCCCGGATCACCCCGCAGCACTGGGGCGGCTGGGGCTACCGCTGGCGTCCCGAGAAGGGAACCGCCGTGATCGTCCGGCGCGGCGAGGGCTTCGAGCTCACACTGGACGACGGCAAGCTCTTCACGGTGACCGTCGACGACGCCGAGAACGCGGTCCGCGTCATCCGCGCCCACCTGCGCTCCCTCGCCCGCTGAGTCCCGCGCGCCGAGTCCCGCCCGCTGAGCCCCGCGCGCCCCCGCCCACGCGCCGTAGGCGCACCCGGGCCGCGCCGCACGGGCCGAGGCGCTTACGGGATCCGAGGGCGCGGGGACGTACACTCCGCCAGATGAGCAGCAGTGTGACGCGTGAGGCCGCCTGGAGCGACGAGCCCCCGCGGCCCGCCGACGGACCGGACGAGCCCAGGACGCCCTACGTGACGCCCCCCGACGGCCCGGCCGCCCCGCCGCGGCGGGGAGCCCTGCTGGTCCGCTGCGTACTGGCCGCGCTGTCCGGCGTGCTGCTCTACCTCAGCTTCCCGCCCCGCCCCCTGTGGTGGCTGGCCCCGCTCGCCCTCGCCCTGCTCGCCGGCTGCCTGCACGGGCGCCGTCCGCGGGCGGGCTTCGGGCTCGCCACGCTCGCCGGGCTCGGCTACCTGCTGCCGCTCCTGGTGTGGACCGGTGAGGAGGTCGGCCCGGTTCCCTGGCTGGCCCTGGCTTCCCTCGAAGCCCTCTTCATCGGCCTCACCGGCCTCGGTATCGCCCTCGTCAGCCGCCTCCCGGCCTGGCCGGTGTTCGCCGCCGCCGTCTGGGTCGCGGGCGAGGCCCTGCGCGCCCGGGCCCCCTTCGGCGGCTTCCCCTGGGGCAAGCTCGCCTTCGGACAGGCCGACGGCGTCTTCACCCCGCTCGCCGCCCTCGGCGGCACACCGCTGCTCTCCTTCGGCGTGGCCCTCTGCGGATTCGGCCTGTACGAGGCCCTGCGCATCGCCCGCCGCCACCCCGGCCGCACCACCGCCGCGCTGACCGCGCTCACCGTCGCCGCCCCGATCGGCGCCGGCCTCGCCGCCCGCCCGCTGGTCTCCGACGCCGCCGAGGACGGCACCGTCGTCGCCGCCGTCATCCAGGGCAACGTGCCCCGCCTCGGCCTCGACTTCAACTCCCAGCGCCGGGCCGTCCTCGACAACCACGCCAAGCGCACCATCCAGCTCGCCGAGGACGTCAAGGCCGGCAAGGCCCCCAAGCCCGACTTCGTGGTCTGGCCCGAGAACTCCTCCGACCTCGACCCGTACGCCGAACCCGACGCCCACGCCGTCATCGACGAGGCCGTCAAGGCCATCGGTGTGCCCGTCGCGATCGGCGCGGTCGTCGCCCCGGAGACGGGCCCGCTGCGCAACACGATGATCCTCTGGGACCCTGTCGAGGGCCCCACCGAGACCTACGACAAGCGCAAGATCCAACCCTTCGGCGAGCGCATCCCGATGCGCTCCTTCGTCCGGCTCTTCAGCTCCGACGTGGACCGGGTCCGCCGCGACTTCGGCCCCGGCAAGGACCCCGGTGTCTTCGACATGGCCGGCAGCGGCGTCGGCATGGTCACCTGCTTCGAGGCCGCCTTCGACGACGCCGTCCGCTCGACCGTCCAGGACGGCGCCCAGGTGATCGCCGTGCCGAGCAACAACGCCACCTTCGGCCGCACCCAGATGACCTACCAGCAGCTCGCCATGGACCGGGTCCGCGCGGTCGAGCACAGCCGCACCGTCCTCGTCCCCGTCACCAGCGGCGTCAGCGCCGTCATCCGTCCCGACGGCCGGATCGTCTCGCAGACGGAGATGTTCACCGCGGACGCGCTCGTCGCCGAGATCCCGCTGCGCTCCGGCCGTACCCCGGCCACCGTCCTCGGAGCGCTGCCCGAGTACGCCCTGCTGCTGCTCGCCGCGGGCGGGTTCGGCGTACTCGCCGCCCGCCGGATCCGCGCCCGCCGCGCCGCCTGAGGCGGGGCGGGCACGGCCTCGTAGGGTCGGGGGATGACCACACCTGATTTCATCCGGCGGATCCGTGAGTCCGCCGGGCGCCAGCTGCTCCTGCTGCCCGGGGTCACGGCCATCGTCCTCGACGACCGGGGCAGGGTGCTGCTCGGCCGGCGCTCCGACACCGGGCGGTGGTCCGTGGTCGGCGGCATCGCCGAGCCGGGCGAGCAGCCCGCCGAGACCGCCGTGCGCGAGGTGTACGAGGAGACGGCCGTGCACTGCGTGCCCGAGCGCGTGGTCCTCGTCCAGATGCTCGAGCCGATCACCTACCCCAACGGGGACGTCTGCCAGTTCCAGGACATCACCTTCCGCTGCCGGGCCACCGGCGGTGAGGCGCGGGCCAACGACCACGAATCCCTCGAAGTGGCCTGGTTCGACGTGGACGCCCTGCCGCCGCTGGAGGCCTTCGCCCTGGACCGGATCCACCGGGCCCTGCGTGACGAACCCACCTGGTTCGAGGTCCCCGCCGCGATCACGGGCACGGCACAGGCCGCGTCCTAGGGGCAGGGTGGGGCCCGGCAGATCCATAGGCCACGGGGCCTGGCCCTGCCCTGTGGCTTGCCCGTCATGGTGGGCGCCGCCCGGTCCTGTCGCGAGTGCGCTGTAAGGTTCCGCAGATCCGGCGGGTCCGACAGGGGCCGTCACCGTCACACATCCACGGGGTCGAGGAATGAGCGCAGGTGGAGAGGCCGGCATACCGAGGACGGGCGGGCACCCGAGGGCCGGCGCCCCGCGCGCCGCAGGCCCGGGCCCGCGCCTCGCGGCCCTCGACGGCATCCGGGTCCTGGCCGCGTTCTCCGTCCTCTTCTACCACTACGCGGCCCTCGACAGCGCCTGGGGCGAGCCGGCCGAGGACGTCTTCCCGGCCGCGCACGCCGTGGCCGTCTACGGCTGGCTCGGCGTCGAGATCTTCTTCCTGGTCAGCGGCTTCGTGATCTGCATGAGCGCCTGGGGCCGCACCGTGGGCGACTTCGCGGTCTCCCGGGTCTCCCGGCTCTTCCCCGCCTACTGGGCGGCCGTGGTCTTCACCTCACTCGTGCTGTTCAACTGGCCCGAGGTGCGCAAGATCGCTTCGTTCAGCGACGTCGTGGTGAACCTCTCGATGCTCCAGGCCGGGGTCGGGGTCCCGCACGTCGACGACGCGTACTGGACGCTCTTCGTGGAGCTCAAGTTCTACGTCCTGTTCGCGCTGGTCGTCATGCGCGGTGTGACCTACCGCAACTGCGTCCTCTTCTGCGGGGCCTGGACCCTCGCGGGTGTCGTGGCACCAACCGTCGACAGCGGCCTGCTGTCCTTCTTCGCGGTGTCGTCGGCGTCCCCGTACTTCATCGCCGGCATCGCCTTCCACCTGATGCGCCGCTTCCGGCCCAACGCCGTCCTGTGGGCGGTGGTCGGTGTGCAGTTCCTCCTCGCACACCACCACGTGCACGCCCGCATGATCTCCAGCCTGGGCCGCAGCGCCACCCAGCAGACGCCCGCCTGGCCGGCCCACGTCATCATCGTGCTCGGATTCGCCGTCATGGCGGCCATAGCCCTCGGCGCCCTCGACCGCGTCCAGTGGCGCTGGCTCCCGCACGCCGGAGCGGTCACCTACCCGCTCTACCTGATCCACATGATGGCCGGGCTGACCGCCATCCACCACTTCCGCGGCGACGTCGCGCCCGTCCCGCTGGCCATCGGGGTGACCGCCGCCATGGTGGCTCTCGCCTGGCTCGTCCACCGGCTCGTCGAACGCCCGCTGGGCCGCCTGCTGGGCGACAGCCTGCGACGCGGGGTGCAGGACATCCGCTCGGGCACGCCGTGTCGGGCGACGCTCGGCCGGCTCCCCGCCCAGCCCTCCGCACCCGGGGCGGAACGCATCCCGGCCGGCCGCTCCTGAGGCACCGCCGACTTCGCCGACTTCGCCGACATCGCCGACATCGCCGACGGCGGCCTGTCGGCTGCCGCCGACGAGCGTCAGCCGTCGACGGGGAGCGTCAGCCGTCGACGGCGGCCTTCCGGTACAGCTCCACCGCCTGGTCGCCCATCACCGCGCTGTAGGAGATCTCCGGTACCGTCCCACCGCCCTCGAACCCTCCGAGCACCCCGGCCAGCGCGCCGTCCACCAGCCAGGGGCTGCCGCTGGTGCCGCCGCTGAGATCGGGGCAGCCGATGCGGCGCTGCGTGGGGGAGAGCAGGTCGGTGCGGTTGGCGCAGCGCAGCGGGGCCTCCATCGTCCTCGGGTAGCCGATGACCGTCACCCTGGCCCCGGCGGCCTGCTCGGCAGCGACCGGGAAGCCGCCCACGAGGTCCTCCACACGACGGGTCTGCCCGCCGCCCACCGGGGCCACCGTCGCGAAGGCGATGTCGGCGTCGGGGTCCTGCCCGGCGGTCCACTCCGGCGCCACGAACACGCCGGTGATCTTCCACAGACCGTACGGGGTGTCTCCGTCCCGGTATCCCGGTGCGAAGACGGTGGTGTCCGTCTTCTCCAGGCAGTGCGCCGCCGTGGCGATCACGTCGCGGTCGTCGCTGCGCACCACCGCGGCGGTGCAGGAGTGCCCGCCGTCGAGGCCGTCCGCGAAGAGCGCGCCCACCCGGTCGGCCACGGCGCCGGGCTGGGCCCACGCGGTGACGCCGAGTGGCGGGCCGGAGGCGCCGTAGGGCAGGTCGACGCCGATCAGCGCGGCCATCGCGGTCAGCGAGAGCAGGATCCGTGATGCCCGCCGCGCACGGGAGCGCCGGGCCGTTCGGGGGAGCACGTCGAGGATCATGAAGGCCACCCTGCCCGCCGAACCTATGACCGGAGGGCGGAGTTCCGTATGAATCTCCTGTGAATCCCGTGATCATCCTGTGAAACCCGGGCCATGACCGGACGAGACGGCCGCGAACCACCCAGCCCCGGACGAGACGCCCGCGCCGCGTACCGCCGCGCGATCAGTCGCGGCGCTCGTACACCGTCACCCGGCGGCCGCGCACCTGCCGGTCCTCCACCACCGCGAACCGCTCCCGCAGCACGGCGGCCTTCGCCTTGTCCCGCTCCGCCGACGGAACCTTCGCGACCTTCGCCGAGTCCGTCACCAGCAGCACCCGCCGCCGCTCCAGCAGCGCCTCCCGGATCCGGGCCGGCTGCGCCTCCTCGCCCTTGAGGGTGGCCGAGGCCACCGGGCTCTCGGCCAGCGCCACGTCCGTCAGGCCCGTGAAGGCGTTCGGGGAGACCAGCGCCGTGTCCCGCCGGGCCGCCGGCATGAACAGCACGGCGTCCCCGTCCCGCTTCAGCCGGGCCACCTCGCCGGCCACCGCCAGCACGTCGTCGACCCGGCTGGCCGGGGCCCGCTTGTCCACCGCCACCGGCAGCAGGGCCAGCACCGAGACCCCGACCACCCCCGGCACCAGCAGGGCCGACGCCTTCGGGAACCGCGGCGCGCACGCCCGTACGGCAGCCCCCAGGGCCGCACCGATCAGCAGGGCGAGCCCCACCATGCCGAACAGCACGTACCGGTCCAGGAACAGCGGCTGGACCAGCGACAGCCCGACCAGGCCGAGCTGAGGAACCGCCAGCAGCGGCAGCCCCACCGCCGCCGCCGAGAGCCGCGACCGGTCCGGCCGGTCCGCCCACGCCCCCAGCGCGCCGACCGCCAGCAGGATCCCGGGGCCGATCAGCATGTGCCAGGTCAGTGGCGGGATCCAGGACACCTGGTCGGACTGGCCCCGGCTGAACAGGACCAGCGGCAGCGCCCCCGCGACCGCCGCGGAGCCGTACGCCGCCCAGCGCAGCCATACGCCGCGCCGCGCCCGCACCCACCACAGGGTCGCCGCGTGCGCGGGCAGCACCAGCAGCGACAGCCAGTTCAGCAGCGCGCACACCAGCACGACCGCCCCGTACGCCGTCCAGCGCGGCCACGCGCGCCGACCGGGCCGGTCGTCGAGGAGCGACACCAGCAGCAGGGCCGACAGCCCGGCCCCCGCCGCGACCAGCGCGTACGGCCTGCCCTCCTGGAGGTAGAACTGCACGGCCGGCAGCAGCCCGAGCGCCAGGCCGCCGCCGAGACCCGCCCAGAAGCCGGCCAGCCGCCGCCCGATCACCGCCACGCACACCGCGGCGGCCGCGACCGCCAGCACGGACGGCAGCCGCAGGGTCGTCGTACTCGCCCCGAAGACCTCGAAGAGGCCGTGCATCAGCAGGTAGTAGAGGCCGTGGACGGCGTCGACGTTCCCGAGCATCCGCCAGATCTCCCCCGCCGACCGCCCGGCCACCTGCCAGGTCGCCGCCTCGTCGCGCCACACGCTGTCCTGCCGGGAGAGCCCCCACAGACCGAACGCCAGGGTCCAGAGGAAGGGGATCAGGCAGAGGAGGAGCCCGCGTCGGGCCGCGGGTATGTGGCAACGCATGAAGGTGCTGGGGTCCTCGCTCTGGCGTTCGGGCGGAAGGTACCAGTCTATGGACGCCACGGAGGGTTTCCCGACCGCCTGTTGTGCACCGCGGAGCGAGATCGCCGGGGCCGCCCGCCCCTAGCCTCGGCCGCAAGGAGCACGAACGAGGGGCGGTACCCGGTGAACTGGCTCATCCACGACTACCGCGAGAGCGATCTCGCAGCGGTGGTCCACCTGATCGACACCACGGCCGAACTCGGGCAGGAGTCCGTCTTCTCGCTCGCCGAGTGCATCAGCGCACTGACCGGCCGGCAGCCCTGCGTGGTCGCCGTCCACCAGGGCGTCCCCATCGGCGCGGCCCTCGCCTGCGTCACCGGGGAGCGCGCCTGGGTCATGCGCATCGCCATCGCCGCCGGCTGGCGCGGCCGGGGCCTGGCCAGCGCCCTGCTCGTCGAGCTGGAACGGCGGCTCATCGCCGCCCGCGTGGGCCGCATCGCCTATGTCCTGCCCGAGGAGGACCTGCTCGGCGAAGGCCTCCTCAACGCCGGCTACACCCGGCAGCCCGCCGTCGCCTACTTCGAGAAGACCGAGCCGCTCCACGGACCGGCCGCCGGCCTCCTCGACGACCTCGGCGGCCGCTTCCTGCCGAACGACCTGTGGTCCAAGGTCGCCGGCATGGAGAAGGAGAAGGACCTCATCGAACGGCGCGTGGTGCTGCCGCTCGCCGAGCCCGAACGGGCCGCTGCCCACGGAGTGCGGCCGCCGCGCGCCATCACCCTCTTCGGCCCGCCCGGCACCGGCAAGACCACCTTCGCGCGGGCCATCGCCTCCCGGCTCGGCTGGCCCTTCGTCGAACTGCTGCCCTCGCGCCTCGCCGACGAGGGCAACCTGGCCGCGGCGCTGCGCGACGCCTTCGCCCGGATCGCGGAACTGGAGCGCGTACTCGTCTTCATCGACGAGGTGGAGGAGATCGCCCCGGTGCGCACCGAGCCCGCACAGCCCGGCGGGATCCACGGCGTGACGAACGAGCTGCTCAAGCTGATACCGGGCTTCCGCGAGGGCGGCGAACGGCTGCTCGTCTGCGCCACCAACTCCATCCGCTCCCTCGACCCGGCCTTCCTGCGCCCGGGGCGCTTCGACTACCTCATCCCGATCGGTACCCCGGACGCCGGGGCGCGCGCCGCGATCTGGGCCCGGTACACGGAGGGGCGTTCCGACGTCGACGTCACCGCCCTGGTCGGGGCGACCGAACTGTTCACGCCCGCCGACATCGAGCACGCGGCGCGGATCGCGGCGCAGGTGTCCTTCGAACGGGACCTGGAGGCGGTGGGCGCGCGCGGCGCGGCGGCCGCACAGCTCGGCGCGACCACCGGGGACTACCTGGAGGCCGTCCGGCAGTGCCGGCCGACGGTGACCCCGGCGATGACGGGCGAGTTCGAGGCCGACATCACCGCGCACGCGCGGTTCTGAACCCCGCTCGGGCACGGCCCCGGCGGACGGGCCGTCATGTGGCTCCCGGCTAGCGGGAGCAGCGGTACGTGAAGTTCACGGAAGCCGTGCGCTGCGCCGGGGAGAGCAGCTGGAGCTCGGCCTTCGCCTGGTAGTTGCCAGTCCCCTGGAACGTCCACAGCAGGTGCAGCCGGGCCTCGTTCTGCCCGCGCGGCACCCGCTCGGTCAGCTCCTCGGACTTCGTGCCGTCGCTGCGGATCCAGCGGTAGGTGAGAGTCCCCGGCCGCCCGTTGGTGCCCACGACGGCCACCACGTCGGCCGTCGCGTCGCACGCAGGGCCGGCCGGATCGGTGGTCACGGCCACGTCGCGGACCTCGATCCCGGGCCCGAACCGCTGCCATCCGAGGTAGGCGAGGACCGCCGCCAACACGACCGCGGCGAGCGTGTACCGGCGCAGCCCGGCGCCCCGTCGGCGGGGCGCGGGGGCCGCGGCCACGGCCGCCTCCAGCGGGAACGGCGCCGGCATCGCGGCGGTGACGCCGGGGCCGAACCGGAGTACGGACCCCTCGACACGGTCGGGTGCCACCGCCTCCGCCGGCGCGGGTGGCCCGCTGAACCAGTGGCTCCCGAGGACGGTCGCGCTGTAGTCGTCGCCCTCCGGGGCGTGGGAAGCGGTCATCGTGGTACCTCCACGCAGCGCGGCAGGTACTGCGAGGCCGACGCGGACTTGTTGCCGGCGGCCGGCTTGGTGGTCACCCGGACACCGCCGTAGCAGCCGCGGTCACGGCTGAAGGTGTGCACCCTGTTCGTGGTGACGGTCGAGCCGGCCTGGACCGTGAACGACTCGGTGCCGTCGGGAACGGACAGCGAACCCTGCGCTCCGCCCAGGAACCACTCCACCACCACGGTCACCGGCCCGGCGCCCTGGGAAGAGACCGTGATGGCCGCGTCCCCCCGGTACACGCCGGTTTTGAGGGACACCGCGACGTTCGTCACCCGCAGGGTCTGCGTGGGTGTCGCGGTGGGTGTCGGCGTCGGCGGCCGGCTCACCGTCGGCTTCGGGGTGGGGCTCGGCGACAGCGACGGCCAGGCCGATGCCGATGCCGATGCCGAAGCCGAAGCGGACGCGGACGCGGACGGAGTGGGGCTCGGCGAGGCCGAGGCGCTCGGGCTCGGCGACGGCGAAGCGGAGGCCGACGCACCGGGGATCGGGGAAGCCGACCCGTCAGGGGCCGCGCTCGTCGTGGCGAAGGCGCTGAGCGCCGAGGCCCCGCCCGGGGCCGCGCCGATCGCGTCCGTCGTGAACACCAGTACCGCCCCCAGGACCAGGGACGCCCCCGCCGCGATCCAGCCGCGCTTGCCGGGAGCCCAGCCCGCACCGCTGTCCAGCTTCGTCGTCGCCACCGCGGTGGTGCCCGCCGCGGGTGCGCCCGCCGAGGGGAACAGCAGCGGCAGCAGCGCGGCCAGCGCCGCCAGTTTGCGCTGCCCGCGCTCCTCCCACTCGGGCCCGTACGCGGCCAGCGCCACGTCCTCCAGCTCGGCCACGAACGCCTCGGCGTTCTCCGGCCGCTGTTCGGGTGCCTTGGCGAGGCCGCGCCGGATCAGCGGACGCACGGGCTCCGGGGCCTCGGTCTCCGGCACCGGGGCCTCGATGTGCTGCACCGCGAGCTCCGCGAAGTTCTCCCCGTGGTACGGCTTGCGCCCGGTGAGGCACTCGAAGAAGGTCGCCGTCGCCGCGTACACGTCGGCGGCGGGCGACGCCGGCCGGCCCTGCCACTGCTCGGGCGCCATGTAGGCGGGGGTGCCGGCGACGCCGGGCGTGGAGCCGCGGTTGGCCGCGATCCCGAAGTCCACCAGCTTCGACGAGCCGTCGGCCGCGACCAGCACGTTCTCCGGCTTGTAGTCCCGGTGGACGACGCCCGCCCGGTGCGCCGACGCCAGCCCGAGCAGGGACCCCTTGAGGACCACCAGCGCCGCCTCGGCGTCGGCTTGCCCGGACTGCTTCAGCAGCGAGCGCAGGGAGATGCCGTCCACCAGTTCCATCACGATGGCGGCGCCGCCGGGCGCCTCCACGTACTCGTACAGGCGCACCACGTACGGGGACTCCAGCCCGCCGAGGAGCCGGGCCTCGGCCCGGAACTCCCCGACGAAGACCGGGTCCTCGCGCAGACGGTCGCTGAGGTACTTCACCGCGACCGCCGTGCCCGTGGCGTCGTGGACGGCCAGCACCACCCGGCCGCTGCCGCCCGAGCCGAGCTCGCGGACCTCCGTGTAACCGGGGACCGACCATGCCGCCCGAGTGCCGTTCATCGTTCCTGCCCCCTGCCTGCTGCCTGCCGTGTAGCGCCGAACCATCCATGTCAGCGGCCGGTTGCGGGGCCGGGCCGCTCACCGGCCCGCCCGGTACCGGACTCCCCATGGGACGTGGTTCGAGCCACGGCCGGTTCCCGACTGCGGCCGGTGTCTCAGGCCGCGGCCGACACCGTGCCGATCATGGCGTGCAGCCGGTCGGCGGCCGCCCGCCCGAAGGCCGGGTCGTTGATGTGCGTGTCGTAGTCGTAGAGCCGTGCGGTACTGCCCTGCAAGCCCTCGCGCAGCGCCGAGAACAGCGCCCGGTCCGCGCGGGGGTCATGGTATGGGCCGCCCGGCGCGCCGAGGGCGGACAGTCCGCGGAGCGGGACGCAGACGGCCGTGGGCCCGGTCGCCGCACGGAGTTTGGCGGCCACCCGGCGGCCGAGCTCCGCGCACTCGGCCTGGCTCGTACGGATCACCGTGATCGACGGGTTGTGGACGTGGACGCCCCGGTCCAGGACCCGCTGGGGCAGGGACTCCAGCGGGCCGAACTTCACCATGTCCAGCGCGCCCAGGCTCACCACCTGCGGCACGCCGGCCCGCCCGGCCGCGCTGAGCCGGTCGGGCCCCGCCGTCAGGATCCCCCCGCACAGGTCGTCGGCCAGCTCGCTGAGGGTGAGGTCGAGGACCCCGGCGAACACCCCCTGGCCGGCCAGGGTCTCCAGGGTGCGGCCGCCGGTGCCGCTGACGTGGAAGACCAGCACCTCGTAGCCCAGCTCGGTCAGCCGCTCGCGCGCCGCGTCCACGCCGGGCGTGGTCACGCCCGCCATGCTCGCCGCCACCAACGGACGGGGGCCCGCCCCCAGCCGGGGTGGTCGGTCCGCCCCGGCGGCGAAGGATTCGGCCATCCCGGCGATGGCCGCCACGGCGTTCGCCAGGATCGGCGCGGACACACTGTTGATCCCCGCGATGTCCACCACGCTGTACATCATCGTGATGTCCGAGGAGCCCACGTACGGGGCAGTGTCCCCGGACGCCATCGACGAGACCATCAGTTTCGGAACGCCCAGCGGCAGGGAGCGCATCGCCCGGGTGGCGATGGAGGTGCCGCCGCTGCCGCCGATCGCGAGCACCCCGTGCAGCCGGCCCTCGGCGTGCAGGCGCACCAGGGCCGCCTCGGCGCCCCGGGCCATCGTGGTCACGGCCGCGCCCCGGTCGGCGGCCGATCGCAGGAGGGACAGTTCGGTTCCCGCGGCCCGGGCCACCGCGGCGCGCGGCACGTCCGCGGCCACCCGGGGTTCGCCCATGATGCCTGTGTCGACCAGTATCACTTCGACGCCGGCGCGCAGCAGCCTCTCGCGCAGCCAGCCGTACTCCACACCCTTGGTGTCCAGGGTTCCCACCAGCACGACGTTGGTCATGGATGCAATGTCCAGGCAGGTGGGGATGTTGGCAAGTACGAGCTCTGGTCAAGCCTTCAGGAGCGCCAACAGTCGCTCCAGAAACGGCAGTTGCGAGGGGATCAGCATGTCCTGGGCCATCTCGGGTGTGCACCAGGCCACCTGGTCCAGCTCCGGGAACTCCTGCGCGTTCCCGGAGTGCGGGGGCCACTCCATGGTGAAGGTCCCCGGCACCATGAGCGCCGGATCGAGGTCCGCCTCCACCGCCCAGACGGTCACCAGCTTCCCGCTGGAGAGCCGTACCTCGCCCAGCGGGAGGTACTCGCCGTCCGGCGGGGGCAGCCCGATCTCCTCGGTGAACTCCCGCCGGGCCGCGTCGCGCGGAGTCTCCTCCGGCCCGTACTCGCCCTTGGGGATGGCCCAGTCCCCGGACGTCCGCCCGGACCACAACGGGCCGCCCATGTGCCCGAGCAGCACCTCGACCCCGGCCGCCGCCGTCCGCCGGAAGAGGAGCAGTCCGGCGCTGCGCTTGTACGTCATGGGCACATACATGCCCCGTACGGGCGCCGGTCAGTGATCGGGCTCGGCGTTCGGTGACCGGGTCGACTGCGTTCAGTGGTCGTGCGGGCCCTCGCGGTGGACCGGACCGTGCGCGTCCGCGCAGTGCGGGTCGTAGGAGGCATCGCCCCGCCGGCCGACCGAGAGGAGGGCCTCCTGGACGTGGTCCACCTGGAGAGTGGTGTGCGTGATGCCGTACTCCTTCTCCAGCAGCCGCTCCAGCTCCCGGCGCACGGCGTGGCAGTCGCCCGCCGGCTCGACCAGCACATGTGCGGAGAGCGCCGCCTGCCCCGAGGTGATCGTCCAGATGTGCAGGTCGTGGACCTCGGTGACCGGCGGGTGCCCGACGAGCCGGTCCCCGACCGCATCCGGGTCCACGTGCGCGGGCGCGGCCTCCAGGAAGATCCGACCGGAGTCGCGGACCAGGCCGTAGCCCGCCTTCACCATCAGGACGACGACCACCAGTGTGGCGATCGCGTCGGCCTGCCGGAAGCCGGTCGTCATGACGATCAGACCGGCGACGGCCGTCCCGATGAAGGCGAACAGGTCGTTCAGGACGTGCTGGTAGGCGCCCTCGACCGCCAGCGACGACCGGTTCGCCCGCGAGATGCACCAGGCCGCGGCCACGTTGACGACGATGCCCGCGAGCGCCGTCACCAGGACCAGGCCGCCCTCCACCGGCGGCGGGTCCATCAGCCGGCGCACCGCCTCGTACGTCAGCCACGCGGCCAGCAGGAGCAGCGTCAGGCCGTTGGCCTGGGCGGAGAGTATCTCCGCCCGCTTGAGGCCGTACGTGAAACCACCGCGGGCGGGGCGGGCCGCCAGCCGCATCGCGATCAGCGCGAGGACGATCGAGACGGCGTCCGTGAGCATGTGGGCGGCGTCGGAGATCAGGGCCAGGGAGTGGGCCATGACGCCGATGACCACCTCGATGGCCATGAACCCGCCGATCAGGCCGAGCGCGATGGCCAGCCAGCGGCGGTCGGCGTCGGCGGCCACGCCGTGGCTGTGGCCCCCGGGCCCGTGGCCGTGATCGCCGTGCCCGTGGTCGTGCCCGCTCATGTCGTCCCCCGTCTCGTCGCGGCAACCGTTTGTTCGGTTCCGTCGCGTGAAGTGAAGCGCACCCCGGCGAGACTGGCAAAGGCTGCAACGGGGACCGTTGTCATTCCCTATAAGAGGTCTCTGACCTGCGGTTTTGTCGGGCCGCTGCCGGGGCGGTGTGATCGTGGGAAAATCTCTGCATGGTCCAGCGTCCCGGTGTGCCGACCGCGCCCGAGCTCGTCCTGGAAACCGACACGGGCTCCACTGCGATGAGCCCGGGCCGGACGTACCACGTCGGCAGGGACCCGCTCTGCGAGATCTGCTTCGAGGACGCCCGCGTCTCCTGGCACCACGCGGTCCTGCGCCCCGACGGAGACCACTGGACCGTCGAGGACGAGCACAGCACCAACGGAACCTGGGCCGACGGCCACCGCGTCCACGAGTGGAGCGTCGGCGCCGGCAGCGAACTGCGCTTCGGCGACGCGCAGGACGGTCCCAGGGCCGTCCTCAGCGCTCCGCGGCCCGGGCCGCGGAGCGCCGGCTCCGGGCCGGCCCGGGTGTCCAACCCGTCGATGACCACCACCTTCCGGCGTCCCAGCGCTGTCCTCCCGCTGCCCGCCCGCACCGCCGTACGCATCGGCCGCGCCACCGACAACGACCTCGTCATCGACGAGCTCGACGTATCGCGCCGGCACGCCGAACTGCGGGCCCTCCCCGACGGCACCTACGAGATCGCCGACCTCGGCAGCCACAACGGCACCTACCTCAACGGCGCCCCCGTCACCGGCGCGGCCCCCCTCACCGAGGGCGACATCGTCGGCATCGGCCACCTGGCCTTCTGCCTCGTCGGCGACCGGCTCCAGGAGTACGAGGACACCGGCGAGGTCACCCTCGACGTCCAGGGCCTCACCGTCGCCGTCGACCGGGGCCGCAAGACCCTCCTCGACGAGGTGTCCTTCCCGGTGGGCGCCAAATCCCTGCTCGCCGTCATCGGCCCCAGCGGAGCCGGCAAGTCCACCCTGCTCGGCGCCCTCACCGGCCTGCGCCCTGCCGACCGCGGCACCGTCCTCTACGACGGCCGCGACCTCTACCGCGACTACGCCGAACTGCGCAGCCGCATCGGCCTCGTACCGCAGGACGACATCCTGCACTCCCAGCTCACCGTCCGGCGCGCCCTCGCCTACGCCGCCGAACTGCGCTTCCCGCAGGACACCGCCAAAGCCGAACGCCAGGCCCGGGCGGACGAGGTCATCCGCGAACTCGGCCTCCACGAGCGCGCCGCGCAGCCCATCCACAGCCTCTCCGGCGGCCAGCGCAAACGGGTGTCCGTCGCCCTGGAACTGCTCACCAAGCCCTCCCTGCTCTTCCTGGACGAGCCCACCTCCGGCCTCGACCCGGGAATGGACCGCTCGGTGATGCACATGCTGCGCGGCCTCGCCGACGACGGCCGCACCGTCATCGTCGTCACCCACAGCGTCCTCAGCCTCGACGTCTGCGACCGGCTGCTGGTCCTCGCCCCGGGCGGCCGCATCGCCTACTACGGACCGCCCGGGGAGACCCTCGGCTACTTCGGCGCCGCGCAGTGGCCGGAGGCCTTCGAAGCCTTCGAGAACCAGCCGGGCCGCGACTGGGCGGGGGAGTACGCCGCCTCGACGGCCTACCGCACGTACGTCCTGGGCGCCGCCCGCCAGCCGTGGCACGGCGGCGACCGCCGGGCGGCGGCCGCGGCGCCCGCCACGGCCGCGCTCGCCCCCCCGCCGCCCAAGGCGCAGAGCTGGGGCTCCCAGCTGTCCACCCTCGTCCGGCGCTACGCGGCCGCACTCTCCGCGGACCGTACCTTCCTCGCCATCATGATCGCGCTGCCCTTCGTCATGGGCGCCATGGCCCGTGCCCTGGCCGGCAGCAGACTCACCCAGGAGACCGCGATCAACGCCCTGCTGATCCTGTCCGTCGGCGCCGTCCTCACCGGAGCCGCGAACGCCGTGCGCGAACTGGTCAAGGAACGGGTCATCTACCGGCGGGAGCGGGCTGTGGGGCTGTCCCGCTCCGCCTACCTGATGTCGAAGGTCGTGGTTCTGGGCGCCGTCACCGTCGCCCAGGCCGTGGTGCTGACCCTGGTGGCCCTCTACGGCGTGGACCTGAGCGCCCCGGGCGGCCAGGGCGTGATCATGGGACCCCTCGCCGAGATCACCATCGCGGTGGCACTGCTCGCCTTCACCGCCATGATGCTCGGCCTGCTGATCTCCGCACTGGTCCGCAAGGAGGAGGTCACCATGCCGCTGCTGGTCCTCCTCGCCATCGTGCAGGTGGTCTTCTGCGGCGCGCTGCTGCGGCTGGACGGCGTCCCGGTGATCGAGCAACTGGCCTGGCTGGTCCCCTCGCGCTGGGCCCTCGGCGCCATGGCGGGCACCATCGACCTCGGCGCGATCGTGCCCGGCACCCTCACCGACGACCCGCTGTTCGCACACGCCCCCGCGGTGTGGCTGCTGAACCTGGGCATGCTGGTGGTCCTGTCCGTTCTCTTCGGGGTGCTGGTCGCCAGGCTGCTGCGCCGGCACGAGCCCGTGATCATGCGGAAGTAGGCGTCATGAGCAGCTCGATGGATCCCGGGATCGCCGTGGCCGACTTCCAGCCCACCCATGTGGTGCCGCCCCCCGGGCTGTCCGCCTGGGAAGCCCCGGACGTCTCCCGGCCGACCGCCGCCCTGGACGCCTTTCTGCCCGTCCAGCTGCTGTCGCGGCGGGGGGAGTGGGGGGAGATCCTCTGCGCCAACGGGTGGAGCGCCTGGGTCGACGGGCGGCTGCTCATCGCGGTCCCGCAGCCGCCGCCGACCACGGGGGAGCGGCCGTCGGTACGCGCCGAGGACCCGAGGCCGCTGCTCGCGCGCGGCGCCGACGCCCTCGAACGCTACCGGCACGCCGTGGACGAACTCGCCTCCGGCCGGGCCGACACCGACGCCTTCCGGCGGTCCCTGCGCGGACTGCGGGCGGG
Source organism: Streptomyces sp. NPDC060232 (assembly GCF_042726555.1). NCBI lineage: Bacteria > Bacillati > Actinomycetota > Actinomycetes > Kitasatosporales > Streptomycetaceae > Streptomyces > Streptomyces sp. NPDC060232. The sequence continues at coordinate 257,664 of NZ_JBHXAG010000001.1, forward strand.
TGTCGTCGTCGACGGGGAGTCGGTCTGGCTCTACGACGAGACCTCGGGACGGTGGATGTACGGAGACGGGACCCGCCTGGCGACCTACGCGGTGACCGAGGGGCCGGGGAGTGCGGTGACCGATCGACCGGGGGGTGCGGTCACCGAGGGACCGGGGATCGCCCTCGGGCCCCAGACGCCGCCGGCCGGACCGGACGGCGGCGGGGCCGGCGCGGGGCCCGACGAGCCGCCCGCCGGCCCCGAGGCGGGCGGACACGACCGGCAGGCCGGCCCGACCCGGATCGTGGACACGCGCGACCCCGAGGGGGAGTGAAGGGCGCCACCCGCTGAGGGGTGCGGGTCAGCCGTGAGCCGGTGTCCCGGCGGGCGCGCCGACCCGCCCGCGGCGGTGCAGCGGGCGAGCCAGGAGACCGCCGAGGAAGCCGGCCACGGCACCCCAGAGGAGGCCGAGTCCGACCGTCCGCCACAGCACGGGGTCCAGCAGGAGCTCCCCGCCGAGGCCGTCCACCTCGCCGATGCCCAGGAGGGACAGCCCGTACTCGGCCTGGATCCGGCACAGCAGGCAGACCGCGAGGGTGGCCAGGGCGAGGGCCGCGCCGAGATGCAGCGCGTGCTGCCACGGCCGGACGTGCGCGGGGGACCGTACGGCCGCCAGTACGCCCGTGCCCAGCAGCAGGACGGCGGCCACGACCACCAGCCACCACGCCCGCGGGTCGCGTGCCGCGAACGACGCCACGTCGACCGGGGCCCCGTCGGCATCGCGCAGCACCTCGTCCAGCAGCTGCGGCATCGGCAGCCCGAAGGCCCCTTCGACCCGGGCCTCCCAGGACCCGCCGAAGCCCAGGGTGAGCGCGATCCAGACGAGGTTCGGCAGCCCGAGCAGGACCACGGCGAGGGTCCGGGCGGCGTCCCCCTGGGTCGCGGCCACCACCAGCGCGACGGCGACGCCGATCACGACGTACGAGAGGAGCAGCAGGGTCGTGGCGAAGGCGGCCGGACGCACCGCCGTGTGGAAGCGGACCAGTCCGGCCGGGAGCGGTGCCCGACGCGACACCAGCAGGGCGATCACCAACAGGCCGAGGATCCACAGCAGTCCGAACAGGAGGGTGGCGGGCACGTCGGCGCGGAAGCCCACCGTCGGCGCGGAGTCGAGGAGTTCACCGATCACCGCGAGAGCGGGGTCGGCGGTGGAGATGCCGAAGTCCTGCCGGGCCAGGAGCGCGCAGCCGAGCAGCGCGAGCAGCCACAGAACAGCCAACGGGACGGCCCGGCCGACCAGTTCGCGGGGCCCGGCCACGGCCCGGTTGTGCAGCGGACGCAGGAAGCAGTAGCCGGCCGCGAGGGCGCCCGCCAGGCTCACCGAGAGCGGGAGCACCGCCAGGTTCACGTCCGCGCCCGCCAGCAGACCGGCGTCGCCGGACACCGCCACGGTACCGCCGGCCGCCATCACCACGACCGCGGCGAGCACGTGGGGGAACGCTCCCTCCGGAAGGTCTCCCGCGCCCGCGCACGCAAGGCCCGCCGCGGCGACCGCGACCATCGCAGCGAAGCCTGCGACGACGGTGACGAGGGCGTCGCGCCAGGCCCTCGCGGAGCCCCCGGACGATGCCGATCTCGGTGTCTGGCTCACCCTGCAACCGTGGCACTCCCGGCTTGCGGGCACCACCCGGACGGCGCACACAATGGTCCGATGGGAACTCCCTCCTCCTGGGAAGAAGAGCCCGTGAGCACACATCCCTCCGGTTGGCAGCCGTCGTCAGAGCGACCCACCGGCCCGCCGTCCGGTCCGCTGTCGGGCGGGCGGCAGGTACCGCCGCCCCCGCCGCCGACCGGACCGCCCGGCGGTCCCGCCGGCCCCGGTGGTCCGGGGCGGCCGGACAAGGGTCCCTGGTGGCGGTCCGTTCCACGGCTCGCCACCGCGCTCGTCGCGGTGGTCGCGGTCGTGGCCCTGGCAGTGGTGCTGACCCGGCCCAGCGGCACCCCCGGCGCCGGGGGCGAGGTGTTCCTCCAGCCGGCCGCCGCCGCGGGCCCCGACCCCTTCACCGAGTCCACGGTGGTGAAGGAGGACGCACCGCCACCGCAGAGCCCCGCTCCGTCCCCCAGCGGGACCGGCGCCGCCCCCACCACCCAGGGCACCACCACGGGCACCAGAAGCGTCAGCGGTTCCGCACCGGGCGTGTACGGGGGCACCCAGAACGTGGCGAGCTGCGACGTCGAGAAGCAGATCAAGGTGCTGGCCGCGGAGCCCGCCAAGAACCAGGCGTTCGCCGCGACGCTCGGCATCCAGCCGACGGCCGTTCCCGCATACCTGCGCTCGCTCACCCCGGTACAGCTGCGCATGGACACCCGGGTCACCAACCACGGCTTCCAGAACGGGAAGGTCACCAGCTACCAGGCCGTCCTGCAGGCCGGGACGGCCGTGCTCGTGGACGACCGGGGCGTGCCGCGGGTGCGCTGCGCGTGCGGGAACCCGCTCGGCCAGCCGGTCCCGCTCAAGGCCGCCCCGAAGCGCTACGGGCAGACGTGGCCCTCGTACCAGCCGGAGAAGGTGGTCGTCATCGCGCCGGCGGTGCAGCCCGTGAAGAAGATCGTGATCTACGACCACCAGAAGCGGCACTGGTTCGAGCGCGAGAAGGGCCACCCCCAGGACAGGCGGTCCGACCGGCCGATCCCGCCGCCCGTTTTCCCGACGCCGCCGACCACGCCGAGTCCGTGGGTCACGCCGACGCACACCGGGACGAAGCCGCCGGCACCGCCGTCGAAGTCGCCCTCGCACACGGGCTCGAAGCCGCCGTCGAAGTCGCCCTCGACGTCCCCGTCCGGGAAGCCCTCCGGTTCCGAATCGCCGTCGAAGTCCCCGTCGGTCTCACCGACGCCCTCGCCGTCGGTGTCGCCTTCGGGATCCCCGTCGGTCTCACCGACGCCCTCGCCGTCGGTGTCGCCCTCTGGATCGCCGTCAGTGACGCCTTCGGGTTCGCCGACGCCTTCGGCGTCGGCGTCGCCGTCCAAGCCACCCTCGGGGTCCCCGTCGGGACCTCCGTCGCCGTCGGGCTCCCCCTCGGGGTCCCCGGCGGCATCGCCCCCGCCCAGCCCGTCACCGTCGCCCTCTGAGGCGGGTTCGCCCCAGCCGACCGACCGCACGCCTTCCCTGCCGACCAGGTCCGCGGCTCCGCAGTCGCCGGTCGCCTCGCAGCCGCAGCCGGAACCGGCCCGTACAGCGATCGAGCCGCCGCCGGCGGACCAGCCCCGCGAGGACGGTGGCGGCAACGGCGGCGACGGCGGCAACCAGTAACCGGCGCAGCGCACCGGTCAGGTCCGGGTGCGGCGGGTCGGCGAGCCACCTGCCGCGCCCACGCACGGGAACTCCACCTGGCACTGCCGACGGTGACGGCCCACGTGTCCAGGACCCCGATCCGCCTCGACCTCAACAACCGCGTCCAGCCCACCCTGTTGGTCCAGGAGACGGGCGAACCGGCCTGAGCGCTCCGAATCGGCCCCGTCGAGGGCCGGTCGTACGGGATGCCCCGCGGCGCGCGACGAACCGACGTCCACGGCGGGGCAGTCGGCCTCACACCGCCGGCGGAGCCGACTGCCGGCGGACCGTTTCGGCGATCCAGACCGGGGCGAACGGGGACGTGCAACCGGGGGACGTCGGGTAGTCCTTCAGTGCTTCCAGGGGCTCGCCGACGGCGTCCGCGCGGTGTTCCGGATGCTCGATACCGATCTGTGCCACGCAGTGGTTCATCCGGCAGCGCCGCCCCGGTCACCTCTGCCACCTCGTGCGGGATCCGAGCCCAAGGGCTTGCAGGGCAGCAACACCTTGATTTCCTGCAACCCCTTGGCCCGTTGCGGTGACAGGGCAGGCGCCCCGAATAGTTGGCCGATGCAACGGAATTGCCGCGGATTGCGGGCGGATTTGGTGCCTGCCCGAGATGCCGATCGCCGGCGCGGTGACTAATATTATCCGTAGGTAGCTGTGGCCACCGCGGGGATCACACCCTTTGCCCGCAGTGACAAGCCGGAACGCGAGGCGTGCGAGATATCGCACCGGCCCCGAAGGTCCGTGGCCCAACGAGGCCGCGTTGACGGGGATTACGCGCATTCATGAAATCTGTACGGCCACAGGTGCAGCCATGGACATCCCTTGTGTGAGGAGGAAGAGCAAATTTTCGTGCCGTAGCAACGAGAAGGGTTCTCCATTATGCGAGCAACGAGAGTCAAGCGCCTCTTTGCGGTGTCCGCCATCGGCGCTCTGATGGCCGGCGGCGCCCTGGGAGCCGCAAGTACCGCCTCGGCGGCGACCCCCGCCCAGTCCGTCACGTACGTGAGCGGCGGCGGCTGGGACAACGACAGGGGCGGCCACCACGGTTGGTACGACGATGACGACGACGACTACCGTGGCGGAGGCTACGGCCACGGCTGCTGACACCACAGCACACTGTGCGGCCCGCGCGACGGGCCGCACAGCGTCGTGTCCGCGCAACCACCCCCACCGGACCCCGCCCCCCGTCGGCTGCTCCACGGGGACACCGGCGGGGGACAGTGAGACCCTGGCTGCATGGCCCGTAGGGGAGACGTTCCCGAGGTCGACTGGCCCGCGCGGCCGGACACGAGCCTTGCGCTCAACCGCATGGGCACCTTCGACTGGGACCTCGACAGCGGGCGGATGCACCTGGATCCCACCGCCCTCGAGGTTCTCGACCTGCGCCCGGACGAGTACGACGGCACCCCCGCCGGGCTCCGCGCGCGCATCGCGCCCGCCGAGGAGGCCCGGCTCGACGCCAGGGTCGCCCAGGCGATCAAGGACGGCCGGAGCCACTACGGCGCCTACGTCCGCAGCCGCCGCCGCGACGGCACACCGGCCTGGACCCACATCCAGGGGCACATCCTGCGGGACCCTGGCGGCCGCCCGTACCGCGTCATCGGCATCCTCCGTGACGCCGCCGGCGACCCCGGCGAGCCCGGAGCCGCCGGAGAGCAGGACGAGGGGCGCCGCCGGATGACCGGCGTCGTCGAGCGGACGACCGCCATCCTCGCCCACGCCCGCACCGTCAACGACGTGACCGACATCCTCAAGGACCCCCAGGCCCTCACCCACCTCGGCGCCGTGAGCGTGATGCTGGGCGTCGTCGACGGAGGCCGTATCCACCTGGTCGCGGAGGGACAGCTCGGCAGTTACGTCCCCGAGATCGAGTACACGCGGATCGACGCGCAGTTCCCGATGAGTGTGGCCGTACGCACCATGCAGCCCGTCTTCATCCTCTCGCGGGAGCAGTTCCAGGAGGGCTACCCCGAACTGTGGCCGTACATCGAGCCGCTGGCTGTCCGCAGCGGCGTCTACCTGCCGCTGATCGCCCAGGGACGGCCCGTCGGAGCCCTGGGGCTGCTCTACAAACGGGACGGCGACTTCACCGCCGAGGAACGCAACCTGCTGATGGCGCTCGGCAGCGGCGTCGCCCAGAGCCTCCAGCGCGCCATCCTCTTCGAGCAGGAGCACGACCTGGCCGAGGGCCTCCAGCGGGCCATGCTGCCCCGCCGGATCCCCGCGGTGCCGGGAGCACTGATCGCCGTACGCTACCGCTCCGCCCGGATGGGGCGGGACATCGGCGGCGACTGGTACGACGTGGTGCCGCTCGGCGGCGGCCGCGTCGGGGTGATGATCGGCGATGTCGAGGGCCACGACACGGACGCGGCCGCCGTCATGGGGCAGCTGCGCATCGTGATGCGCGCGTACGTGGTCGAAGGGCACACGCCGGGCGCGGCGATGGCCCGTGCCTCCGCCTTCCTGCGCGAACTGGAGACGGAGCGCTTCGCCACCTGCACGTACGCCGAGGTCGACCTCACCAGCGGGATGCTCCAGATCGTCCGCGCCGGCCACCTCGACCCGGTCGTGCGGCGCGGCGACGGCAGCTGCCACCGGGTCCAGGTGGCGGGCGGGCTGCCGCTCGGGCTTGCGTCCCCCGAACCGTCCGCGGCGCCGGGCTGCGGCTACCCGGTCACCAGCCTGGAACTGCACCCGGGAGACACCCTGGTGCTGTGCACGGACGGCCTCATCGAGCGGCCCGGCGCGGATCCCGACACCGGGATGCGTGAGCTGATGGCGGCGGTCCACAGCGGCCCCGCGGACGTCGAGGAGCTCGCCGACGTGCTGTGCGACCTCGTCGGCGACTCGGGCGGCGGGGACGACATGGCCCTGCTCGTCCTGCGCCGCCGCGGTACGCCCACCGGGCGGGGCGGCGGCCCGCTGCGCCATCGCCTGGAGCCGGGGGACGCCGAGGCCCCGGCCCTGGCCCGGCACCTCATCCGGGCGGCGGTGGCCGCCTGGGGCGCGCGGGACCGCGCCGACGAGATCGAGCTGGCGGCGGACGAGCTGATGACCAACGCCCTGGTCCACACGGCCGGCGGCGGCCACGTCACCCTGCGGATCACGCCCCAGGGGCGGATCCGGATCGAGGTCGAGGACTCCAGCAGCGCACTGCCGCGGCGGCGCGAGGCAGGGGACTGGGCGGTGTCGGGGCGCGGACTGATGCTGGTGGAACAGCTCGCGGACGCGTGGGGCGTGGAACCGCGGGGCGGCGGGAAGTGCGTCTGGTGCGAATTCGCCCTGCCCCGGCCGCAGACCCCCGACGACACCTCCTGAGCCGCGCGGCCCGGCCGACCCGCGACGCGTACCCGGTGTCCCCGGCCGCCCCCGCCCCACCCGGGGGCTTCGTGGCCGGGGGACGCCTCCGGCACGCCACCGCAGCCCGGCGGAGCTACAGGCGGACCAGGGCGACCTCGGTGGCCTTCACACTCGTCCAGACCTCGGATCCGTCGGCCAGGCCCAGTTCGGCCGCCGCACCCGGGGTGATCTCGGCGACCAGGTCGGGTGCGTCGGGCGACGCGATCAGCACGCGCAGGCGGCTGCCCACCGCGGTGATCTCCCGGACGGTGCCCCGCCATACGTTGCGGGGGCTGCCGCCCGGGCGGTCCCGGTGCACCGAAACCGCCTCCGGGGCGATGATCGCCAGGGCCTCGGCCCCCTCGGGCAGGGCCTCGGCGACCACCAGGCGGCCGCCCGCCGCGAGGGCGAGGCCGTCCGCCGAGGCGATGCCCGGCCAGGCGTTGCGCCCGAGCATGCGGGCCACCCACGGGGACCGCGGGTGCCGGGAGACCTCGGCGGGCGGTGCGTCCTGCAGGGCCCGGCCGTCGGCCAGTACGAGGACCCGGTCGGCCAGGGACACCGCCTCGACGGGGTCGTGGGTGACGATGAGGCAGACCCCGCCGAAGTCGGCCAGGTGCGTGCGCAGGGTGTGCCGGACACGGGCCCGGGTGGTCTGGTCGAGGGCGGCGAGCGGTTCGTCCAGCAGCAGGAGCCGCGGGCGGGCCGCCAGGGCGCGCGCGAGCGCGACCCGCTGGGCCTGGCCGCCGGAGAGCTGCGACGGCCTGCGCTGCGCGAGGTGGCCCACGCCCAGCCGGTCCAGCCAGTCCTGCGCCTCACGGCGGGCACGGGCGCGCGGCACCCGGCGGGCGCGCAGCCCGTACGCGGTGTTGGCCAGGGCGCTCAGGTGCGGGAACAGCGCACCGTCCTGCGGGACCCAGGCCACCTGCCGTTTGTGCGGGGGCAGGGCGGTGACGTCGGCGTCGCCGAGCCGCAGGTCGGCGTGGGCCCGCGGGGTCAGGCCGAGCAGGGCGCGCAGCAGGGTGGTCTTGCCGGCCCCGTTCTCGCCGACGACGGCGATGGTGGTGCCCGGTTCGGCGTCGAGGGTGAGGCGGTTGAAGCCGGTGACGGTGGCGTGCAGCGGCCAGTGCCCCGTCTCCTCGGGCTGCGGCGGCGCGGCGCCGGCCCCGTCCGTCTCCTTGGCCGCCCCCGCCCCCGCCCCCGGCCCAGGGGCGGTGGCCGGCCCTTCCTCCGGGGCGGGCTGCGGCGCCGTGACCGCCCCGCGGTCGATCGGTGCGCCCGTCCAGCGGCCGCGCAGTGCGATCAGTACGGCCATGGCGATCGCCAGCAGCAGCAGGGAGACGGAGGTGGCCGCCTCGGGCTGGTCCTGCAGCAGCAGGTACACCTGGAGCGGCAGGGTCTGGGTGGTGCCGGGAAGGTTCCCGGCGAAGGTGATGGTCGCGCCGAACTCGCCCAGCGCGCGGGCCCAGGTGAGGGCGGCGCCGGCGACCAGGCCGGGCGCCACCATGGGCAGGGTCACGGTGAAGAACACGCGGACCGGCGACGCGCCGAGCGAGGCCGCGGTCTCCTCGTAGCTCTGCTTGAGACCGCCGAGGGCGCCTTCCAGGCTGATGATGAGGAACGGCATGGCGACGAAGGTCGCCGCGACGACGGCCCCCGAGGTGTGGAACGGCAGGGTGATCCCGAAGGAGTCCTCCAGCCAGGGCCCCAGCAGTCCGCGCCGGCCGAAGCCGAGGAGCAGGGCGACACCGCCCACGGTCGGCGGCAGCACCATGGGGAGCAGCACCAGCGAGCGGACCAGCGCCTTGCCCCTGAACTCCACGCGGGCCAGCAGCCAGGCGAGCGGCACGCCGAGGAGGAGCGAGAGGCCCAGCGCCCACAGGGACACCAGGAGGGAGAGCTTCAGGGCCTCAACCACGCCGGGGCTGCCGAGGTGTTCTCCGAGTTCACCCCACGGAGTGCGGACGAGGATCCCGATCAGCGGCATCAGCAGGAACGCGATGGCCAGCAGCGCGGGGAGCGCCAGGGCCGCCGGGGGCCGCGTGCGGGTACGGAGTCTGCTCACGGGACTTCCTGGCTGGGGCCGGCGTGGCCGGACGGGGCGGGGCCGGCGGCGGGGGCCGCGGGCGGGCAGGGGCTGTGGGGGTGCAGGGGCTGCAGGGGTGCAGGGGTGCAGGGGTGCAGGGGTGCAGCGTATGCGGGGCGGGCCGCTCCACCCCGAACCGCCGGACCGGACCGGCCCGGGGCACGCCGAAGGAGGGCTGTCCGTGCCCCCGGAGCGGCCAGGCCCCCGGGGCGCTTCGGGGGAGCGGCGCCTGCTACGGCTGCTGGAAGCCCGCGTCCTGGAAGATCTTCTGCGCCTCGGGGGTGCTCAGCCATGCCACGAAGGCGGCGGCGGCATCGGTGTGCTTGGACTGCTTCAGCGTGGCGGCCGGGTAGGCGGCCACGGCGTTCTGCTCGTCCGGGATCTCCACGGTGACGACCTTGTCGCCCGACCTGGCGGAGTCCGTCCTGTAGACGAGGCCGGCGTCGGCCTCACCCATCTCGACCTTGCCCAGGACGGCGCGGACGTTGGGCTCCTGGGAGACCGGCTTCACCTCGATCTTCTGGGCGTCGAGGATCAGCCGGCCGTAGCGGCCGACCGGTACCTCGGGCGCGGCGAGCACGACCTTGAGCTTGGTGTCGGCGAGGTCCTTCAGCTCGTCGATCTTGAACGGGTTGCCCTTGCCCGCCGCGATGACCAGGCGGTTCTTCGCGATGATCTCGGGCTCGCCGGTCTCGGCCCTCAGCCCGTCCATGGTCCTCGTGTCGGCGGTGACCAGCGCGTCGGCCGGGGCGCCCTGCCTGACCTGCGCCGCGAGCTCCTGCGAACCGGCGAAGGAGAAGGTGACCTTCGTACCGGGGCGGGCCTTCTCGTACGCCGCACCCGCGGTCTTGAAGACGTCGGTGAGGGAAGAGGCGGCCAGCACGGTGAGGCTCGCCCGCGGCGCGGCGGAAGCCGACGGGTCGGCTGAACCGGAGCCCGGGGCGGCGGGCTTGCCGTCACCGCTGCCGCAGGCGGTCAGCCCGGCTAGCAGGGCGGCGGTCAGGGCGGAGGCGGCGACGGCGCGGCGGCGGATCGGGGTCGGGGACATGCGCGCAGGCTCCTCGGTCGGGTCGGCGGCCGGCCGGTGCCGGATCCGCGCGGTGGTGACCCGCGCCGGTGGGGGGCGGAGCGGGTGGGAACGCTTCGTTGGTGCCGAGCAGCGCTGCTCGGCGGGGTGGGGCGGCGGGCGACCGCGGCGGACGTCGGGTGGCGGCGTCTGGGGTTCAGGCGCGGTCGATGTGCACGCTCGTGGACTTCACGCGGGCGGTGGCCCGCATGCCGACCTCCAGTCCCAGTTCCTCGACGGCCTCGCGGGTGAGCAGGGAGACCAGGCGGTGGGGGCCCGCCTGGATGTCGACCTGGGCGGACACGTCGCCGAGCCGGACGGCCGTGACGATGCCGGGGAAGGCGTTGCGCGCAGAGGTGTACGGCTCCCCGTCCTCGGTGTGGGCGCCCTGGCCCACCTCCACGGAGAGGGCGGCCAGGTCATGGCCGTTGATCAGCCGCCGGCCGGCCTCGTCGCGATGGGTCACGACCCGGCCGGCGTCGGCCCAGCGCCGCGCGGTGTCCGGGCTGACGCCCAGCAGCCGCGCGGCCTGTCCGATGGTGTAGGACTGCATGTGCGACACGGTAGGCGCACGTATGGCGCATGTGCAATTCTCTTGGGCGGATCTCCATGGTAGGTGCCAGGACCGTTGGTGCATCTGCCGAAAGCCACGAAAACGTCGTTCCGTCCTCTCCGGCCACAGGACTAGAGTCGGGGCATGGCTGATGAGGTATCGGGAACGGAAACGGGCACGGTGCGGGTCGATGCGTGGATCTGGTCCGTGCGTCTGACCAAGACCCGCTCGATCGCGGCGACCGCCTGCCGGGCGGGCCATGTGAAGGTCAACGGCGAACGTGCCAAGCCGGCGCAGCCGATCCGCGCGGGCGACGAGGTACGCCTCTTCCACGCCGGGCGCGAGCGGATCGTCGTCGTCAAGCGGCCCGTGTCCAAGCGGGTGGGCGCGCCCGTCGCCGCCGAGTGCCTGATCGACAAGAGCCCGCCGCCGCCGACCCCCGTGGAGGCCGCGGTCGTCGGCATCCGCGACCGGGGCACGGGCCGCCCCACCAAGCGCGACCGCCGCGAGATCCAGTCGCTGCGCGGACGCTGACTCCCGGCCGCGACCGCCAGGCCCCGGCCGGGACGGCTGCCGCCGCCCGCCCGGGTCCTCAGGCCTTGCGGTACGCGTACGCCTCGGCGGCGGCCTCCACGACCTGGGCCAGCGGGGCTCCCGCCGACGAGGCGACCACCGCCGCCACCGCGCCCTCGACGAACGGGGCGTCCACCAGCCGTGAACCGGGCGGCAGTTCGTCCTCCAGCAGCAGCGCCTTCACCGTCAGCACCGAGCTTCCCAGGTCCGCGAGCAGCGCGATCCCGGCACCCCGGTCCACCTCCCGGGCGGCCGCGATGACCAGCTCCGCGCTCGTGCCGAGCCCGCCTGCGGACGTGCCGCCGGCCGCGGCCACCGGCACCACCGGCCCGCCCGCCGCCAGGCCCCGCGCCAACTCCGCCACCGACTCGGCGACCGGCGCGCTGTGCGAGACCAGTACGACCCCGACCAGGGCCGGCTGCGAGGCGGCGGCCCCGTCGCCTTGTCCGGCCGTCACCGCGCGCCCTCCGCCACGTCCGCGAGCGTCCCGAGCAGCAGCGCCGACGAGGTCGCGCCCGGATCCTGGTGCCCGATGCTCCGCTCGCCCAGATAGCTGGCCCGCCCCTTGCGCGCCTGCATCGGCACGGTGGCGAGGGCCCCGTTCTCAGCCGCCTCCGCGGCCGCCCGGTAAGAGCTGCTCAGCGCGGCCACGCCCGGCAGCAGCGCGTCCAGCATCGTCTTGTCGCCCGGCGCGGCACCGCCCAGCTGCGCCACCGCGCCGACCCCCTTGTCCAGAGCCTCGCGCAGCTCGCCGTCGGACACCTCGGCCGCCTCCCCGAGCTCCTTGCCGGTTCGCCGCAGCAGCATCCCGTACAGCGGTCCCGAGGCGCCGCCGACCGTCGAGATCAGCGTCCGCCCGGCGAGCTGGAGCACCGCGCCGGGCGCCGCCGGGGCCTCCGTGTCCAAAGCGGTGCGCACCGCTTTGAAACCCCGCAGCAGATTGCTCCCGTGGTCGGCGTCCCCGATGGGGGAGTCGAGTTCGGTCAGCCGGTCCGCCTCACGCTCCACGACAGCCGCGGTGGCCGTCATCCAGCTCCGGAAGAACTCTGCGTCACGCACCGGATCTCCTCGCCTCGCGTCCGCCCTGGCCGGTCCTCCCGCCACCATAGATCAGCGCTGCCGCTACGGCTCCGCCGTCCGTAGGGGCGCGTCAGCCCCGCTCCGACCGCGTCCACCCGCGTCGGCCCCGGGCGTGCCCGGCGCGCAGAATCGGTCAATTGCCGCCGCATGCGGTCAACCGGAAGCGCGAGATTCAGCCACGTGGTCCGATGTCTGCTTCTGCGGGATTCGACGACTGCGAGGCGCAGCGTGGCAGCGACGACTGAAGAGCCCTTCAGGGCTCTGCTGGAAGCGGCACCGGACGCGATGGTGATCGTGGACGACGCCGGGGTGATCCGGCTGGTGAACGCGCAGACCGAGGCCCTGTTCGGCCATCCCCGCGGGGAACTCCTGGGCCGGCACATCGAGGTCCTCGTCCCCGAACGGTTCCGCGGCCACCACCCGGGCCACCGGCTCGGCTACGCGGCCAGCCGCCAGGTCCGCCCGATGGGCGCGGGCCTGGTGCTCTACGGCCTGTGCCGGGACGGGCGCGAGTTCCCCGTGGAGATCAGCCTGAGCCCGCTGGAGACCCCGGAGGGCCTGCTGATCTCGGCGGCCGTACGCGACGTGAGCGAGCGCAGGGCCGCCGAGGAGCGCTTCCGGGCGCTGCTGGAGGCGGCACCGGACGCGATGGTGATCGTCGACGAGCAAGGCGCGATCCAGCTCGTCAACGCGCAGACCGAGGCCCTCTTCGGGTACGCCCGCGAGGACCTGCTGGGAAGACCGGTCGAGGTGCTCGTTCCGGAACGGTTCCGCGGGCACCACTCCGGCTTCCGGCACGGCTACTTCGCCAACCGCAGGACCCGCCCCATGGGCGCGGGCCTGGATCTGTACGGCCTGCGCCGCGACGGCGGCGAGTTCCCCGTGGAGATCAGCCTGAGCCCGCTGGAGACCCCCGACGGCACCCTGGTCTCCGCGGCCATCCGCGACGTCACCGAACGCAAGTCCGCCGAGGAGATGCTCGCGAAGCTCTACGAGCAGCAGCGCCACGTCGCGCTCACCCTCCAGCGCAGCCTCATGGGATCCCCGCCGGACGTACCGGGAATGCCCACGGCGAGCCGGTACTTCCCGGCCCGGCAGGGGGCCGGGGTGGGCGGAGACTGGTTCGACCTCATCCCGCTGGGAGGCGGCCGGGTCGGCGTGATGGTCGGCGACGTGATGGGGCGCGGCCTGGACGCCGCCGCCGTCATGGGCCAGCTCCGATCCGCCTCGCACGCACTGGCAAAGACCGGCATGCCGCCCTGGCAGCTCATGCGCGCCCTGGACGCGGTCGTCAGCGAACTGCCGGACCAGTTCGTCACCTGCTGCTACCTCGTCGTCGACGCCGATGCGGCCGAGATCACCATGTGCTCGGCCGGGCACCTGCCGGTCCTCCTCGTCAACCCGGGGGGCGAGGTCACCCGGCTGCCCGTCGAGGTGAGCGTGCCGCTGGGGGTGGGGGAGGTGCCCCACCACGAGACCCGGCAGACCGTGCAGCCCGGCTCGGTCCTCGCGCTCTACACGGACGGCCTGGTCGAGACGCCCGACAGCGACATCGAAGGCCAAGTGGACAACCTCGCGGCGGCGCTGGAGAAGGCCGTCGCGACGACGGACGGCCTGGAGGCGGCCGCCGACCGGCTGCTGGCCGACCTGCTGCCCGACGCCGACGACAACCCCGACGACGTCACCCTCCTGCTCGTCCGCATTCCCGACGCGCCGGTGACCTCGCAGAGCATGCTCCTCGCCGCCCACCCGAGCAGCGTCGGCGCCGGGCGGCGGTTCCTGCGCTCCACCCTGGCCCAGTGGGGCAGGGACGAAGAGCAACTGTGCGACACCGCCTGCCTGCTCACCTCCGAACTGCTCTCCAACGCCGTGAACCACAGCCGCGGCCCCGTCCGCCTCCGACTGCGCCAGGTCGGCCGTGAACTGAGCGTCGAGGTCTGCGACGGCAGCCCGGTCCTGCCCCAGGCGCGCTTCGCCGAACCCGACGCCGAATCCGGCCGCGGTCTGCTCCTCGTCGACTCCCTCGCCGCCTCCTGGGGGACCCTCCCGACGGCCGAGGGAAAGGCCGTCTGGTTCTCCCTGCCCCTGCCCGCCCCCCGTGCCGAGCCGCGCCCCCGGCCCGCCCCCGGTGGAACCCGCACGACATCCGACTGAGCCGCCGGGCGGTCACGTGATCGAATGGGCGTGTGAACGGCCGTGACGGAAAGGGTCCCGCTGTGTCAGATACGCCCCCGCCCGACGTCTGGGCCGCGCCGGCCGGAAGCGCTCCGCAATGGCCGGCCCCCGCGCAGGGGTGGCCGCCCACCGCCCACGGCGGTCCGCCGTTCGGCGCCCCGGCCGTTCCGCAGCCGCGGACGCAGACGGCGCCGGCCGCGAGCGCGTACCACGAACAGGCACGCAACGGCCGCCAGAAGACCCCGCAGCGCATCGGGGAGTTCCTCCTCGTCCTCGTCGGCAACCTGATCGTTCCGCTGCTGGTGATCGCGTTCGGCGCCCTCGTCTGGTACGTGCTGGGCCTGGACTTCGCCCCCCAGGACGGCGAGCGGATCCTCCAGGACCCGCTCGCCGACGAGGCGCTCGCCCTGCTCTCCATAGCCGCCGGCATCCCCGTCGTACTGCTCGCGGTCCGCTGGTGCGGCAGCCGCCCCGCCGGCACGGTCGTCTCCGTCCTGGGGCGGATCCGCTGGGGCTGGCTGGCCCGCTGCTCGGCGGTCGCCTTCCCCCTGATCGTGCTCCAGATGGGCGGGCTGGCGCTGTGGGGCTACCTCAGCGACGGTCAGGAGAGCCTCGCGGGCGACTTCCCCGGCTGGTCCCGGTTCGCACTCGGCCTCGTCGTGCTGTGGGCGCTGATCCCGTTCCAGGCCGCCGCCGAGGAGTTCGTCTTCCGTGGCTGGATCACCCAGTTCTTCGGCGGCTTCCTCACGTCCCCCTGGCCCGGCATCGTCATCGGGTCCGCCCTCTTCGCCGTCGCCCACGGCTTCGGCGAGGTGTCGGGCTTCGCCCTGCTCTTCTACTCCGCCCTGTGGTGGGGATGGCTGACCGTCCGCACGGGAGGCCTCGAAGCCGCCATCGCGGTGCACGTGGCGAACAACGTCACCGCCTACGGCATCACCGTCGCCCTGGGGCAGCTGGCGGAGTCGGGCAACGCCGCGGACGCCTCGTGGCAGGCACTCGTCCTCGAACTCGTCGCCGCGCCGGCCTACTGCCTGCTGATCGCCAGGCTCGCCACCACCCACGGCGTACGACGCCTCAGCCCCGCGGAGCCCGCCGACCGGGCGGACCAGCCGGCGGCGGCCTGACCACGCCGCGCACCCCGGACGGTCCCCGCGGCCGTCGGCGCCGCGGGGACGGCGCGGCTCATCGGGCGGAAGCGGACGGTCCGATGGACACCACCCGGGCCCAGGGCGGGGTCCGGTCCGGCACGTACCGCGGATCGTCCTCGTCCCACCGCGAGGGCGTCGGACGGGCGAAGAGGCCCACCACCGTCCGGCACGGCGGCCGGACGGCGGGCCAGGCCGTCTGCCCGTCCGTCAGCACCACGATGACGTCCGGCCGGAGCCCCGCCCCCAGTGCTCTGGCGAAACCCGCGCGCAGGTCCGTACCGCCACCGCCCACCAGCGCGATGCCCTCGCCCTCGCACAGCGGATGCACGATCCGTGCCGCCGCGTCGCACGCCACCACGGTGACCAGATCGCGGCGGCCGCCCACGGCCTGCGCCATCGCGGCGACCTCCAGGAGCGCGCTGCCCAGTTCGGCGTCGCTGACCGACCCCGAGGTGTCGATCACCACGGAGACCCGCGGCGGCCGGCGCCGCAGGCTCGGCAGGACGACGCCCGGCAGGCAGGCGGAGCGGCGGGAGGGCCGGCCGTAGCTGTAGTCCTCGCCGGCGCCCGCGCCGGAGGTCGCCGACCGCACCGCCGCTCCCAGCAGCTCCCGCCACGGCTGCGGTGCGTGGAAGGCCTCCTCCGCCCACCGCTTCCATCCCCTGGGGGTGTGCCCCGGCCGCCCGTTGATCCCCTGCGCCACCCGGAACCGGACCGCGTCCTGCTCCTGCTCGCTGAGGCCGTGCGCGCCGTCCGGCCCGAGGTCCCAGTCACGTTCCAGCCCGTCGGCGCCGCTGCCGCAGTCCAGCCAGGCCAGGCCCTGCGTCCACGGCCCGAGCCCGCACTGGCGCAGGTAGTCCTCCATCAGCTCACCCCCGGACAGGCCCAGGGCTTGCGGAGTGACGGCGCCCTCGGGCCGGACCAGCCCCTCGCCGAACACGTCGTCGTTGATCTCGCAGTCCGCGGCGATGTTCATCCGCAGCCGCGCCCCCGGGCCGGTCAGCCCCTGGAGGCGCGCCGCCCGGTCACCGCGCCCGTGGTGGTCGCGCAGCAGGTGCGACACCTCGTGGACCCACACCCCGGCCAACTCCTCCACCGGCGTGCGGTCCACGAAACCCGGCGATACGTAACAGCGCCAGTACGTGTCGACGGCCATCGTCGGCACCTGCCGCGACTCCACGGTGTGCAGGGCGAACAGGGCCGTCGCCAGGTACGGGCGGACCCGCGCGGCGTGCAGCCGCGCCGCGAAGAGCTTGTCGAGGTCCAGCGCCCCCGGTGCCACGGCGCTCATCGGCCGGCCCCCGCGCGGACACCCGTACGGTCTGCGGTCCGCTCAGCGGCCAGGTCCGCGCGCCGGGACAGGTCCACCACCCCGGCGAGCCGCTCGATCGCTGCCGGAACGTCCCACTCCTCCCGGCGGAGCGCGGCCAGCGAGGTCGCGGGGACGACCACCAGGTCAGGGGCCCCCGTTTCCAGCGCCCGGACCATGATTGCCCATGCCGCGTCCCAGCGGGACCTCTCCGGGCGCCGGCACACCGCCGACACGACTGCGTCGAGGACGGCCTGGCGCTGGTCGCCCCGTTCGGGCAGCTCGGCGCCGGCCGGGTCGGCCAGCAGCACCTCGGGGTCCGGGAGTTCCATCCGGTCCAGGGCGGCCAGCAGCTCCAGCCCCGGACCGTCTCCCACCGTCCCCCGGACCAGCATGGACAGCACCTCCCTGGAGGAGCCGGCCGCGGTGGCGAACGCGATCAGACGCAGCGTCATGTCCCAACTGCGGGGCGACGGCCAGGCGCCGCCGCGCCGTGTCTCGCCGTTGGGCAGGCGGTGGACGAGCGGAGGCCGCGCCGTGAGGAACTCGCACACCGCACGGCGGGCGTGGTCCACGGCCGCCGGCAGCGCCCGCGCGTCGAGGCGCGGCAGGGTGGCCCGCGGCCAGGTCCCGCCCAGACCGCGCACGACGACGTCGTGGTCATGGGTCCACTGGAGGTGGACGAACCGGTTCGCCAGCGGTGGGCTCAGCTCCCAGCCGTCGGCCGCCGAGGACCGAGGGTTGGCGGCCGCCACGATCCTTACCCCGGGCGGCAGTTGCAGGGCGCCGACCCGCCGTTCGAGTACGAGGCGCAGCAGTGCGGCCTGTACGGCCGGCGGCGCGGTGGACAGCTCGTCGAGGAAGAGCAGCCCCCGCCCGGCCCGTACCAGGCGCACCGCCCAGTCCGGCGGGGCCATGGGGACGCCCTGCTCCGCGGGATCGTCGCCGACGACGGGCAGTCCGGAGAAGTCGGACGGCTCGTGCACGCTGGCGATCACCGTGGTGAGCGGCAGCTCCAGGGCGGCGGCGAGTTGGGTCAGGGCGGCGGTCTTGCCGATGCCCGGCTCACCCCACAGCAGGACGGGCAGGTCCGCGGCCACGGCCAGGGTGAGGGCTTCGAGCTGGTTGTCGGGGCGCGGCTCGGTGGTGGTCTCGCGGAGCAGGGCCAGCAGTTCGCCGGCGACGTCGAGTCGGGAGGCGGCGGGCGTGTTCATGGGCATGGGTGATCACCTGTGGATGCGTGAGGGGGAGGGGGAAAGGCCGGGTGGATACGGGGAGCGGGTGCGGCGGGGGTACGGGTCCGCCGGCGCGGGCCCTGCATGATCCGCAGGGCACGGCCTCAGGCGGCCCGGCGGTCCTGCCGGGGGCGGCGGTCCTTTGGAGGCAGGCGCTCGGGGCCCGGTCCGGCCAGGCCCGCGCGGAACAGCCCGTAGGTGATCCGCCGTCGGGCGGCCGCCTCCAGTTCGTCCCGCAGGGCGCCGGGGCGCAGCAGGGCGCCGGGGCCCAGGAGGCCCTCGACGACGGCGAGCGCCCCGGCGGTGTCACCGTGGTCCAGGCGTTCGCGGACGCCGGCGAGGCAGTCCGGCCGGCGGTGGGCCGTGTCGATGGCCTGGAGGCAGGGCAGGGGGGTGCCGGACAGGGCGGCCAGCAGTTCCTCGCGCCGGACCTCGGCCGGGTCGTGGTCCAGCGGGGCGAGTACCCCGTCGACGAGGCCGATGCGGTGCCGGGCTCCGCGGCATTCGACGCGGCGCGGCTGCCCGGGGCCGGTCCCCGGCTCCGGTTCCCCGGTCCGTGGCGGCCGGGCCGACGCGTGACCCGGTGCCAGGGCGGCGGCGACCAGGGGGTGCAGCCGGTCGGCCTCGATGGAACCGGTGCGCAGCAGTTCCAGGTCGGGGAGTACCCGCGCCGCCGCGTCGGGCAGGACCGGCAGCGTGCGGGCGCTGCCGTCCGTGGGGGCGGCCCCGATCCGGAGCGTGGACGGCGGGCCGAGGCCGGGTCCGTCCGCGACCAGGTCCAGGACCAGCCGCTGCCGGGCCCCGAGCCGGACGGTGACGCCGCCGGCGGTCCGGCCCTCGGCCCGGAGCACGATCGCGGCCTCCGCGGCCCACCGGTCGACCGCCCACCGGTCGGCGGCCCAGCGGTGTTCCGGCGGCAGTGCTCGCGTGGGTTCCGGTTGCGGTTCCGGTCCGGGCGGGCCGTCGCCGGCCGGCCGGTCGGCCCCGGAACGGGCCCGCAACTCGTCCGTCCTGCGCGCGTCCCACAGGTGGCGGTGCAGGTCGAGGCGGAACCGCCGGTCGGGGTGGGACCTGCGCCGCGGATCACGGGCGGCGACCCCGGTCTCGGAGCGGGAACCGTCCCACAGGGCGAGGCTGATCCGCTGCCCGCCGTCCGCCCAGGCGGGCGGGGTACGGGCCACGAGGTGTACCGGGGGCGCGGTGTCCTCGGGTCCGGCGGTGTCGTAGCGGGCCAGGGTGACGGTCAGGCCCGGGCGCAGCAGCCCGTCGGGAGCGACGCGCGGCATGTGCCAGCGAAGCAGGTCGGGAGCCAGGTGGCGAAGATCGGCCCGGATCCGGTCCGCGAGGTCGCGGCCGTGCGAGCGCGCCAGTGAACGCAGGTTGAAATCGACGTCGATGCGTGCGGCGGCGCATGCCGCGGCCCAGTCGCCGACGTGGCGGCGGGCGGTCGCAGTCTCGATCATGGACACGGGCACGGCGTACTCGCGTACGCGGAGCCAGAGGGCGAGGCGGGGGTCCCGGTCGGCGGTCCGAGTGAGCATCAGCACTCACCTTGCGCGGTGGGGACCTCCGATCCGTGAAGGGAGGAAGTGGTCATCGCGGTGATCGTAGCGACCCCGGCCGCGACCGGCGAGGTGTTTTCCGGCGCGAGCCGGCCCGCCCGGGCCAGCGGTGGTGGTGCTGGTCGATGACGTAGTGGTGGCCGTGCCGCCAACCGCCCCCGGCCGCACGGGCGCCGACGAGGTGCGGGTGACCGGGCGGCAGGTCCGGGTGCACGTGTTCCAGCCGGTAGGGGTCACGGACCGGCCAGATCGCCGCAGCCGCGGCGGTGGCGGCCAGGGCGACCGCCCCCAGGACCGCGGCCGTCAGCGGAAGCCCGGCCCACGGGGCGAGCCACCCGGCCAGCGGGTAGGTGAGCAGCCAGCAGCCGTGGGAGAGGGAGAAGCGGGCGGCGAAGGCGGCGGGCAGGTCGGCATCGGCGGCGGAGCGGCGGAGCACGCGGCCCCCGGGGGTCAGAACGGCGGAGCAGGCGGCTCCGATCACCGCCCACGCCCCCAGGAGCGCGGGCCAGGACCAGGGGCCGGGGGCGGTCGCGGTGAGCACGGTCACGGCGGCGAGTACCGCCGGGAGGCTGGCGGCGGCCGAGAGCATCACCGCGCGGTCGGTGGTGCGCCGCAGCAGCCGCGGCAGGGCGAGCGCGGCGAGTACGGACCCGGCGCCGTACGCGCCGAGGGCGACGGAGACCGCGCCTGCCGTCCGGTCGAGGTGGTCGCGGACGACGGCGACCGTGTCCACGAAGACCACGGCTCCGGCGGCGGCGACCGCCAGGTCGAGGGCGAGCATGGCCCGCAGCCGCGGTGTGGCGCGGAACAGGCGGGTCCCGAAGGCGGCCTTGGCGTAGACCCCGCCGGTCCGCTCGGCGGGGGCGGGCGCGGGCAGCGCCGTGGCGGTCACGAGCGCGGCGGAGGCGAGGAAGCCGGCGGCGGTGCCGGCGAACAGCCGGTCGTAGGAGACCACGGTGAGCAGCGCCGCGGCCAGCACCGGGCTGCACAGGCTCTCCAGGTCGTAGGCGAGCCGGCTCGCCGACAGGGCCCGGGTGTAGTCGTGTTCGTCGGGCAGGACCTGGGGGATCGTGGCCTGGAAGGCCGGGGTGAAGGCCGCCGAAGCCGCCTGGAGCACGAAGATGAGGACGTAGACCTGCCATACCTCGGCGACGAGGGGGAGGGTTACCGCCACTGCGGCCCGGGTGAGGTCGGTCGCCGCCATGAGGGTTCGTCGCGGTACCCGGTCGGCGATGGCCGTGACCAGCGGCGCGATGGTCACGTAGGCGGTCATCTTGATCGCCAGCGCGGTGCCGAGGACCGCCGGGGCGCCGTCGCCGGCCAGGTCGTACGCGAGCAGGCTCAGCGCGACGGTGGCGAGCCCGGTGCCGACCAGGGCGACGACCTGGGCGGTGAACAGGCGGCGGTAGGTCCTGTTGCGCAGCACGGACGGCAAGGGCGGCCCCCGTTCCGGTCGGCGGATCGATGACGCGATGCCATCGTACCCAACATGTGCGCACGCGTGCACGTATTGCGCGGAGATCGGGGCGCGGGGAAGCGTGGCGCGGGGAGGCGGAGAGCGGGCAAACGCGGGGGAACGGGGAGCGGGCCCGCCGGCGGGCTCAGTCGTGCGGCGGCAGGGAGCCGACCTGGTGGTCGGCGACGTTCATGGCCTCGTCCACCAGCCGGCGCAGGTGCCCGTGGCGCAGGGCGTAGACCACGCGGCGCCCGTCCTTGCGGGCGGTGACGAGACCGGCGAGCCGGAGCTTGGCCAGGTGCTGGCTGACGGAGGGCCGGGCCGCCCCGCACGCCTCGGTGAGCGTGGTGACGTCCGCTTCGCCCCGACCGAGCCGTTCCATCAGCGCCAGGCGCGTGCGGTCCGCGAGCAGGGCCAGGACGGCTGCGGCGACCTCCAGCCGGTCACCCCGCTCCCGCGCATCGTGCGCACCTGCCAGGTGCGTGCCTCCGCTCATCCGTACATCCTAGGTCCTGCCGTCAAAGTCCCGTCGGGCCCGCGGCGTCCGGTGCCGCACCTCGCCGCGTTGTCGGAGAGCCCGAGTGCGTCCAGGGGCACTACACCTAGGCCGCGGTGCGAAGTGTGCGGACCGGCGCACACATGCGGACGCGCACGGACCCCGCACCCCCCAGTGGGGGCGCGGGGCCCGTGCGCGGACGTGGCGGTGAATCAGCCGAGGGCCGGAGCCTGCTGCCGGGCCGTCACTTCCGCGTCGTCGGTGCGCGCGGCCAGGAGCCGCTGGGCCAGGACGCCGAAGACGACGGCGAACACCGTCCACAGCGCGAGCTGGACGGCCAGCGAGGCGATCCGGAACTCCCACAGCAGGGCCGCGGGGAACCCGGGCTGCACCGCGTCGCTGTTGTCCGGCAGGAACACGAACGCCAGGGCGGTGGCGGCGACGAAGCCGCCCGCCGCCGTCAGCGTCGCGTTCCAGTTGCCCAGGCGCGGTGCCAGCCGTCGCCCGAGGATGATCGCGCCGACGCCGAGCAGCACGCTCAGCAGGATCATCAGGAAGAACAGCGTGGTGCGCTGCCCGATGGTGTCCGGGTTGCCGACCGCCGGCGGGGTGGCCGGGTACTTGAGGAACGGCACCAGGTAGACCAGGCCGAACGCGCCCGCACCGGTGAGCGCGGCCGTCGCCCGCGGGCTGAACCCGCCGACGCGGCCGAGGGCGAACGAGAACGCGAGCGAGGCGATACCGCCCAGCGCGACTCCGTAGACCAGCACGCCGGTGGCCAGGCCGACGGTCGACTGGACCGGTCGGCTGACGAGTTCTTCCTCCTCGGCGGCCCCGCCCGACGCGGCGTCACCACCGTGCCCGGCGTGGCCGCTCGGGGCGCTCGCGGCGTCCTGGGCGGCGGCGGCCTCCTCCACGGCGATGGAGCCCCGTACCGGTGGCTCACCCACCACGTAGGCGACCGCGAAGGCGAAGAGTCCGGCGATCAGGCCCGCGAGCATGCCGCGGACCAGCAGACCTCTGACAGTAGAGGCGTACATGGGCGCGGCCTCTCAGTGGCAGGGGAAGCCGAGCAGGTGGCGGCCGTCGTGCACCCACTCGTGCACGCCCTCGCCGGCGAACACGGCGGTGGCGCCCTGCTCGGCACCGACGAAGTACAGCGCCACGAGCATCAGGAGACCGACGAAGACCGCCCAGGGCAGTACGGCGCGCACGGGCAGCGGAGCCGACGGGGAGACGGCGGGGGTGGATATGGCAGCGGAAGCGACAGCCTCGGCCATGATGGAACCTCCTTGGGGAACAACGCGTCCCATACGGTGGTGCAGGACGACGGTCCTCGGGTCTGACTCGCCACGACGCCCCCTGGGGGAGGCCACCGCAGCACACAGTGGCGCGACCATGCCGGATTCACACCGGGCTTCCGTCTCGCCGTCGTCGCTATGTGGAAATGTCGCCGTGACGCTACCGTGCGGCGGGCCCGCGGCCAAGACCGTGAGTCCCTGATCACACAGTTACGCTGCGGTAATGCCGTTTCGGGACGGTCGTGGGAGCCGCGGTGCGCGGCGAGCGGCCGGGATTGCGGCTAGAATCACCGGTGTTGGCCTTCGGCGTGCGTGCCCCGTGCATGCGTCCGGAGGCTTTTTTCATGCCTTCAGACCCCACGTCCCACCCCACGTCCCACCCCGCGACCCGCCCCACGACCCACTCCGCTTCGGCCCCCGTACCCGACCCCCTCTCCGCCTCCACCGGCTATCTCGGCCTGCTCCGCAACAGGGAGTTCACCGGCCTGTACGCCGGTTCCACCCTGACGGTCGCGGCGAGCACCCTCTCGGGCTTCGCGCTCGGCACGCTCGTCGACGAGCAGACCGGCTCCCCCTTCCTGACGGCCGTGAGCATGTACGGCGCCACCTTCGCGACGGTTCTCGGCGCGCTCACGCTGATGTCGCTCGCGGACGGCGGGCGTCCGCGCCGGACCGTCGTCCTGCTCCAACTCGCCTCGCTGGCCGGGGTCGCCGCGCAGGCGGTTCCGGGGCTGCCGCTGGCCGTCCGGTTCGCCCTGCTGCTGCTCCTCGGCTTCTTCCAGTCCCTGGGGACGGGCGCGCGGCTCGGGCTGCTCTGCGAGGTCGTGCCGACCTCCGCCTACGCGTCGGCCCGTTCCCTGATGAACATCACCTCGGGCGGCACGGCGATCCTCGGCTACGCCGTCGGCGCCCTCCTGCTGCGCTGCGCGAGCCCGCGGGGCGTCTTCGTCATCGCCGCCTGCCTGACCGCCCTCGGCGCGGCCGTGGTCGCGGCCACCGTCCGGGAGCACTCGGTCCGGCTCACCCGCCGCCCGGGCCTGCGGCAGACCTGGCGGACGAACGCCGAGCTGTTCGCGCACCCCGGCCGGAGGGCGCTGCTGCTGGCCCTGTGGGTCCCGAACGGCCTGGTCGTCGGCTGCGAGGCCCTCTTCATCTCCTACGACCCCGGCCACGCCGGGACCCTCCTGGCCGCCGGATCCGCCGGCATGCTCCTCGGCGACCTGACCGTCGGCAGGCTGCTCAGCGCGGCGGCCCGCCGCCGCCACGCCTCCACCCTGCGGCTGCTGCTCGCCGCCCCCTTCCTGCTCTTCGCCGTTCACCCGCCCGCGCCCGTCCTGGCGGTCGCGGTGTTCCTCGCCGGTGCCGGGTTCGCCGCCACCCTGCCCCTCCAGGAGCAACTCCTGGAACTGACCCCCGAAGCGATCCGCGGGCAGGTCCAGGGGGTCGAATCGGCGGGGCGGATGACCTGGCAGGGTCTGGGCGCCGTGATCGCCGGCGGCCTGGCCCAGTGTCTCGGCCCCGGCACGGCGATCACCCTCGCCGCCGCGGCCTCGCTCGCCGTCACGCTCCTGATCAGGCCGTCCCGCCCCCCGCGCCGCGAGCAGCCGCTCTGAAACAAGGATTCGTGCACGTGTTCGGTTATGCGTTTAGGCTGGGGGCATGCGCGCAGTCCACGGCCTCCAGGGTTCCCTCTTCGACCAGGGCGACGAGATCGGCCTCCGGCCCCTCGACGGGCTGTGCCGGACCGAGCTCGGCGCCGGGGCCTGGGTCGACCACCTGCCCGGCTGGCTGCGCGGAGCCGACGAGCTGTTCGAGCGGCTGGCCGCCGACGTGCCCTGGCGCGCCGAGCGGCGGCAGATGTACGAGCGGGAGGTGGAGGTGCCCCGGCTGCTCGCCTTCTACGGCGAGGGCGACGCCCTGCCGCACCCCTCACTCGTGGAGGCCCGTGACGTGCTGGGCGGCCACTACGCCGCCGAGCTGGGCGAGCCGTTCACCACCGCCGGGCTGTGCCTGTACCGCGACGGCCGGGACAGCGTCGCCTGGCACGGCGACCGGACCGGCCGTTCCTCCACCGAGGACACCATGGTCGCCATCGTCTCCGTCGGCGACCCGCGCGACCTGGCCATCCGCCCCCGCGACGGCGGGGCCGCCCTGCTGCGGCTGCCGCTCGGCCACGGCGACCTCGTGGTCATGGGCGGCTCCTGCCAGCGGACGATGGAACACGCCGTACCGAAGTCGGCGCGGGCCGTCGGGCCCCGCATCAGCATCCAGTTCCGGACCCGGGGCGTGCGCTGACCCCCGGTCCGCGGCCCCGCCGCAGGGGCGTACACGCCGGTCGCGGGGACCCGGGCGCGTGCTCCGCGCCCTCCGGGTCAGACCCGGGTCGTGCGGACGTCGACGCCCGGCTCCTTCGACGGCCGTGCGGCCGCTGCCGCCGCGTGCAGGGAGCGCAGCGCCAGCATCAGGATCCCGATGTCGTCCAGGTACACCGGGTCCGGAATCAGGTCGACGGGGGAGACGGTGTAGATCAGGGCGGCCCAGAACAGGGCCTTGTCCTGCAGCGGGATGCCCGCGTCGGTCAGCAGCCGTCGCGCCCTGAGCACGCGTACGAACAGCACGGCCGCGCCGATCGCGACGCCCACCGTGAGGACCGTGCCGACGATGAGCCAGACCTTTCCGTCCATGGCGCCCCTATACCCCGTTTTCGGATGGTGATACCTGCCCGGCGTCCGGAGCCGCTCAGGCGCCCTGCCCGCGCAGGCGGCGCCCGACCTCGCCCAGCCCCTCGGCGAGCGCATCGAGCTGCGCCGGGGTCAGGACGTCGACCAGGACCTCCCGGACCGTGGCGACGTGGCCCGGCGCGGCCTCCTCCAGCTTCGCGCTGCCGGCGTCGGTGAGCACGGCGAAGACCCCGCGTACGTCCGAGGGGCAGCTGCGGCGGCGGACCAGTCCGGCCTTCTCCATCTGGGTGACCTGGTACGTCAGCCCGCTCTTGGAGTTGATCAGGCCGTTGGCGAGCTCGGTCATCCGCAGCTCCCGCCCGGGGGCCGCGGCGAGTCGTACGAGGATCTCGTACTGCGGGTGCGACAGCCCGGCGTCGTCCTTGAGCTGCTGGTCGAGGCGCCGGTTCACCAGGGCCGAGGCGGCCAGGAAGCCGTTCCAGGCGCGCATCTCGCGCTCGTCCAGCCATCGCGGTTCAGCCATGGGGCCACTCTACACGGGTTGTTCGAATTTGAATCACCGGTTAGGGTCCATGGTCAGCGGTTCGAATTTGAACAACTTCTCACCTGCCTCCCCGGGCCGCACCACCGGAAGGACCCCCAACGATGACCAGCCCCTCCGCGACCGCCGCGAAGCCGCAGGCCGCCGCGACCGCCGCGCAGCCCCGGCCCGCCGCCCCCTCCACCCCCGGCCACGACACCGGCCTGCTGCTGCTGCGGCTCGTCCTCGGCCTCACCATGGCCGCACACGGCGCCCAGAAGCTCTTCGGCTGGTTCGGAGGCGGCGGCATCAGCGGAACCGGCCAGTTCTTCACCGCCAGCGGCTACCCCGCGGGCGACGCCATGGCGGTCCTCGCCGGACTGACCGAGACCCTCGGCGGCCTCGGCCTCGCCGCCGGCCTCCTCACCCCGCCCGCCGGCGCCGCGGTCGTCGGCACCCTCGTCAACGCCATCGCCGTCCACGGCACGGGCGCCTTCTTCGCCCCCGCCGGGATCGAGTACGAACTCCTGCTGACCGCGGGCGCCGCGGCCCTGACCCTCACCGGCCCCGGCCGGTACGCCGTCGACGGCTTCCTCCCCGTCCTGCGCGCCCACCGCCTCGCCCACGGAGCCCTGGCCCTCGCCCTCGGCACCGTCCTCGCCGCCGTACTGCTCCTCGTACGCACCTGAGGCGGCATCTCACCGGGACGCCCCCTGGCGCCGTCCCGGGGTGTCCGGGGCCCCGGCTGATTGGCCCCGGACATTCGGGGGAAGAGCGCTCCAATGACACAACCCATCGAGGACTACGCACTCATCGGCGACCTCATGACCAGCGGACTCGTCGGTCGCGACGGGTCCATCGACTGGCTGTGCCTGCCGCGCTTCGACTCGGGGGCGTGTTTCGCCAGACTCCTCGGCGACGAGGAGAACGGCCACTGGCGCATCGCCCCCCTCGGCGCCGCCGACGGCGAGCGCTGCACCCGACGCGCCTACGTCGACGGCTCACTGGTCCTGGAGTCGTACTGGGAGACCGAGACCGGCACCGTCAAGGTCATCGACTTCATGCCACAGCGCGACATCGCCCCCGACGTCGTCCGCATCGTCGAGGGCATCAGCGGCACCGTCAGGATGCTCAGCACCCTGCGCCTGCGCTTCGACTACGGGCACGTCGTGCCCTGGGTGCGCCGCAGCGACGGCGAACGGGTCGCCGTCGCCGGGCCCGACTCCGTCTGGTTCCGCAGCGAACCCCCCGTCCGCACCTGGGGCGAGGACAACAGCACCCGCTCCCAGTTCCCCGTCACCGCCGGCCGCCGCGTCGCCTTCGTCCTGACCTGGCACCCCTCGCACCACCCGCGCCCCGAACCCACCGACCCCTTCGAGGCCCTGGACAGCAGCCTCTCCGACTGGCGCGCATGGGCTTCCCAATGCCGCTACGACGGCCCCTACAAGGAAGTGGTCACCCGCTCCCTGATCACCCTCAAAGCCCTCACCTACGCCCCGACCGGCGGTATCGTCGCCGCCGCCACCACCTCCCTGCCCGAGGAGATCGGCGGCGTCCGCAACTGGGACTACCGCTACTGCTGGCTGCGCGACGCCACACTCACCCTCGGCTCCCTCCTCACCACCGGCTTCCTCGACGAGGCCCGCGCCTGGCGGCAATGGCTGCTGCGCGCGGTCGCCGGAGCCCCCGCCGACCTGCAGATCATGTACGGGATCGGGGGCGAGCGGCGGATCCCCGAGAGCGAACTGCCCTGGCTGAGCGGCTACGCCTCCTCCGCGCCCGCCCGCGTCGGCAACGCGGCCGTCGACCAGCTCCAGCTCGACGTGTACGGGGAGGTCATCGACGCCCTGCACCTGGCCAGGTCCGCCGGTCTGCCCGCCGAAGCCCACTCCTGGCGGATCCAGCTCGCACTCCTGGACTTCCTGGAACAGAACTGGCGCCGGCCCGACGAAGGACTGTGGGAGGTCCGCGGCCCCCGACGGCACTTCGTGCACTCCAAGGTGATGGCCTGGGTGGCCGCGGACCGGGCCGTGCGGACGCTGGAGAGCGACCCCTCGCTGCCCGGCGAGGTGGACCGATGGCGCGCCATGCGCGACGCGGTCCACCGCGACGTGTGCGACAAGGGATTCGACCCCGAGCGGGGCACCTTCACCCAGTACTACGGCTCCCGCGAACTCGACGCGGCGACCCTGCTCATCCCCAGGGTCGGATTCCTCCCGCCCGACGACCCCCGTGTCACCGGCACCGTCGACGCCGTGCGCGCCGAACTCGGCCGCAGCGGACTGGTCCGCCGCTACAGCACCGCCGACTCCGTCGACGGACTGCCCGGCGACGAAGGCGCCTTCCTCGCCTGCTCGTTCTGGCTGGCCGACGCCCTGCACCTGATGGGCCGGGAGGACGAGGCCCGCGCCCTCTTCGAACGGCTGCTGACGGTGTGCAACGACGTGGGACTCCTCGCCGAGGAGTACGACCCCGTCTCCGGACGCCAACTCGGAAACTTCCCGCAGGCGTTCAGCCACGTCGGCCTGGTCAACACCGCGCTCACCCTGGCCGGCATGGAAAAGCGGACGACCGAGGCGGGCTGACGACCGTGGAACTGCCCCATCAGCGCGCCGAAGGCGCGGGACCCTTCACCACCCGGCTCACCTGGCAGCGCCCCGAAGGTGACACGGTGGTCTGGGAATCGCGCTCCGCCCGCAGGCGCGGAACGCTCGCGGTCAGCGGCCCGGGAGGGACGGCCGCCAGGACGACGACGGCCGATGCCGAGGCCCTCGGCCGCCTGCGACGGCTGGGCGGCATCGCCTCGGCCGCGTTCGTCATCGGCGGAGCCCTCTTCGCCCTCGGCGCCGCCGTGGCCCAGTTCGGCTGGGGCGACACCGCCGAGAGCGCCGCGATCTACTTCGCGGGAGGCCTGTTCTTCAACACCGGCGGCTACGTCTCGCTCCTGCAGGTGCTCAACGGGCCACGCCACACCCCCGAAGGCGGCCGACTGGTCATCACCGCCTGGAAGTGGTGGGGGTACGAGCCGATGCGCCTGGACTGGCTGAGCACGTTCGTACTCTTCGCCGGGACGCTCGTCTTCGGCGTCAACCTCCTGGACTCCTTCCTCCAGGGACTCACCGTCCAGCAGGCCAACCGGCTGATCTGGGCCCCCGACGTGATCGGATGCCTGCTCTTCCTGCTCTCGGGACACCTGGCGTTCGTCGAGATCTGCCACCGCCCCTGGCCCTGCCTGCGCTCGCGCAGCCTCGGCTGGTGGATCGTCGCGGTGAACCAGCTCGGATCGGTGCTGTTCATGGCCTCCGCCCTCGCCGCGTTCACCCGGCCCGCCACCGGAAGCCTGGTCGACGCCGGCGTCGCCAACTGGGGGACGCTGTGCGGCGCCCTGTGCTTCTCACTCGGCGGGATCCTCCAGGCCTTCGAACGGCCCTGAGTGACGCCCGGCGGGCGTGGGTGGCGCCCGGTCAGCGCGGGGCGGGCTGTTCGCAGCCGCCCGTGAGGGACGCCAGCAGCAGAGCGATGTCGTCCGGCCGGTCGGCGGCGTTGCCGATCAGCCGGTCGGCGGCCTCGGCCAGCGGAACCGGCGGCCCCGCCGCCAGCGCCAGCCGCAGCCGCTCCACCCCCTCGTCGATGTCGACGCCGGGCAGCTCCACCAGCCCGTCCGTGTACAGGGCGAGCACCGCGCCCGGCGCCAGCAGGAGCTCCGTGACCGGGTACGCGGCCTCCGGGTCGACGCCGAGCACCACCCCGCCCGCCAGGTCCAGCACCTCCGTCCGGCCGTCGGGACGGCGCAGCAGCGGCTGCGGGTGCCCGGCCCGGACGGCCTGGGCGGAGCCCGACGCCGGGTCGAGCACCACGTAGCAGCAGCTGGCGAACTGACCCGGATCGAGGTCGATGAGCAGCCGGTTGGTGCCGCGCACCACCTGCTCGGGTGTGCTGCCGGCGAGCGCGAACGCCCGTACGGCGCTCCGGAGCTGCCCCATGGTCGCGGCGGCGGCCACCCCGTGGCCCTGGACGTCGCCGATGACCAGGGCCAGCCGGCCCGATCCGGTCTCCACGACGTCGTACCAGTCGCCGCCCACGTCCATGCCGGCGGAGCCGGGCAGATAGCGGCCGACCGTGCACACGTGCTGCCGCACCGGCAGCCGGTGCGGCAGCAGCGCCGCCTGGAGCCCGTGGGCCAGCGCCGCCTCGCTGTCGTAGCGCCGGGCGCGCGCCAGGGCCTGCGCGATCAGCCCGGCCAGCGCGGTCAGCACCGTACGCTCCTCCGGGCTGAAGCCGCGCGGCGCGTCGAAGCCGAGGATGCACGAGCCGACCGGGCGGCCGGACGCGATCAGCGGCAGGAAGGCGCGCGCGCCGACGTCGGCGTCCAGCGGAATGCCCGGATAGGCGGCGGCCAGCTGCTGCATCGACTCGAAGAACAGCGGCCGGCCCGTCGTCAGCGTCTCCACGCCCGGCAGCCGGACATCGAGGGCGACCCCGTCGAACCGGTCCAGGAAGCCCTGCGGGAAGCCGGTCTCCCAGGCCAGGTACAGATGCCGTTCGTCGAGCAGGTAGATCGCGAGCTGGCGGCCGCCGAAGGCGGGCAGCAGCTCCTCGGTGACCACCGCCGACACCTGCCGGGCCGTGACCGCCTCGGTCAGGGCGATGGCGAGCGCCACCGGCCGGTACAGCCGGGACCCCCCGTCGGCCGGCGAACCCCCGTCCGCGCCGGAATCGGCCGCCGCGGGCGGATAGGCGGGCGGGTCGGCCGTGCCGATCGTCACGGTCACGCCGTCCGACGCCGGGTACAGGCCCACCGACAGCCACTCGCCCGGCGGGGGCCGGCCGCGCCGGGCGGAGAAGTGCACCGGCTCCGAGGACATGAAGACGGCCCGGAAGTGGTCGTCGTACGAGGGGTGCCCGAGCCACGGCAGCGCCTCCCACAGCAGCCGCCCGTGCAACTGCCCCGCGCCGACGCCCAGCAGGTGATCCGCCGCGGAGTTGACGAAGCCGATCCGGCCCTGCCGGTCCAGGGAGAGCACCGCCTGCGCGAGCCGGTCCACGGCGCGGCGGGCGCCCGCCGCGCCCGCCTCGGCATCGGGCGGCGGCTCCGGCACGGCGACCGGGTCCCCTTCCCACACCACCGGCTCCCCGGCCGCCGACAGCGCCGACAGCTCGCGTGCCAGCCCCTCCGCGGCCTCCCGGAGCCGCGTGCGGTCCCGGGCCCCGACCGGGACACCGGGAGTGGCTGGACGCAGCACCAGCAGCACGCCGAACCGCTCCGTGCCCGCGATCACCGGCTCGTACAGCGAGGCGAAGGGGAAGGGCAGTCCGGCGACCAGCTGCGGGAAGCGGCTCATGGCCGACGCGGCGTCGGGGAGGTGTACGGCCTGCCCCGAGCGGTAGGCCTCGGCGACCGGAAAGGGCCGGTTGACCTGCATCCGCCACCACGGCCGGAACAGCGGCAGCGGCAGCCCCGTGAACAGGGCCAGCTGCAGGAGATCGCCGGAACGCGAGCGCAGGTACACCCCGCCCGCGTACCCGCCCACGGCCTCCTCGGCGCTCACGGCGGCCCGCGCGAGCGCCTGGACCAAGGCGTCGGTGGCGGCGCCGACGCTGTCCGCTCTCGCCATCACACAGTCAGCATGCGCCTTCGGCGACGGCATCGGCATCCCGGCGGCCCGGCGCTCCCGCGGAGCCCCGGGCCGCCGTGTGCGGCCCCGATCCGCGCCGGCCCGGAGCACGGGCAGAGCCGGCCACCGCCAGGGTCGGCGAGGGGCCCGGCACCCGCGCCACGACGCGGGACCCGGCACACGCCCGGCCGCGCGGCCACGCCCGCGAACGGACGACGGCCGAGCCGGCGCCGCCGCGATAGGCCGACCGCTTCCCTCGTCCGGGGGACGTACGGGTGAGCGGGCGGTCACCCGTACGTGCCGCGGGGCACGATACGCACGCGTCCCACCCCCCGGCCGGCCCCCGGAAGGCAGAGCATGCGGTTCCAGTACGACACCATCGGCGAGCGCTACGCGGAGTCCACGAGCACGGCGGCCTTCTCCGCGGCCGACACCTACACCCTGCACGGGGCCCTCGACGCGCTGGGCGGACTGCGCGGCCTCGACGCCCTCGACCTGGCCTGCGGATACGGCTACAACACCCGGCTGCTGGCCCGCGGCGGAGCCCGGCGCACCGTCGGCGTGGACGTCTCGGAGGAGATGATCCGGCTGGCCCGCGCACACGAGGCGACGAAGGACCGCCCCGACGTCGAGTACCTCGTCGCCGACGCGGCCGGCCTGCCCGACCTCGGCCCCTTCGACCTCGCCACCGCCGCGTACGTGTTCAGCTACGCGCCCGACCGCCGGACCCTGCACGCGATGTTCCGGTCCGTCCGCGCCAACCTGCGCGCCGGCGGCCGGCTGCTGGCCATCGTGCCCAACGCCGGGGCGTTCCCGCGGGTGGACTGGTCGCCGTACGGGGTCCGCATCCTCGACCGGGTCCGCGACGGCGACGCGCCGCTGCTGAAGGCCCACTTCCTGACCGAGCCGCCCGTGCCGTTCGAGTTCCGCGAATGGGCCCACGCCGACCTCGCCGAGGCGGCCGTCGAGGCGGGCTTCGTCACGGTCGGCTGGCAGCCGAACCGGACGCCGCCCGCCGACCCCGTACGCGACGAAGCCTTCTGGACGGCCTACCGCGCCTGGCCGATCAGCTCCCTGATGACCTGCACGGCGTAGCGGGCCTCACAGCTCGGCCGCGGACCTGACCAGCTCGACGATCCGGTCCCGCGCCGCCCGTCCCTCCGGCACCGGCAGCAGCGGGTACCCATGCGGAAGGCCCGCAGCCTCGTGGAACTCCACCTCGGCCCCCTGCGCACGCGCCCGGCGCACCAGCTCCCGGCTGTCCGTCGAGAGCACGTCCCGGGTCCCGCTGAAGACCGTCAGCGGCGCGAGGCCCCCGAACGTCCCGCGCAGCGGGCTCACCAGGGGGTCCTCGGCGGCCAGCGTCCCCGCGTACAGCCGGCCGGCCTCGGCCAGCCCCGCCCGGGCCAGCACCGGATCGGCCGCCTCGATCGCGGCCTGGTCCGGATGGCTCATCGTCACGTCCAGCCAGGGCGAGACCAGCACGATCCGCGAAGGCTGCTCGCCGTCACGGTCGCGCAGGCGCTGCGCGGCCGCCAGCGCCAGCCCGGCCCCGGCCGAGTCGCCGATGAGCACCGTCCCGCCGTCACCGCCGCCCGCGATCAGCCCGCTCAGCAGGTCGGTGGCGACGGGGACGGTCCGGTCCGCGGTACCGCGCGGCGCCAGGATGTACGCGGGCACGACGACTCGGGCCCGGGCCCGCGTCACCAGGGTCCGCACCAGCTCCCAGTGCCGCCGCTCCAGCTCGCCCACGTAGCCGCCGCCGTGCACGTACAGCACCTGCGCCGACGGCTCCGCCCCGAGCGGGCAGATGTCGTACACGGGCCAGGCGCCGACGAAGGTACGGGAGATGTCCGCGACGCGGCCCAGCCGGCGCGGCGGAAGGTGCGACGGGGGCCGGCGGGCCGCCGACGCCACCCGGGCCCGCACCGCCTCGGCGCTCGCGAACCGTCTTCGCCGCCCCGCCGCGACCATGGCGACCGAAAGCACCCTGCTGCGCAGACTCGGCACGCCCCTCACCTCCCCTTTTCCTGCCCCGTCAAGGGAGGAGCATAGGGGTGAAGACACGCTCGTGAAGCTGCGCTGTCGGCCCGTTTAAGAAAGTCTAGATGGACTGATCACCACGGGGATCGGCAGATTGGTGCCCGTCACCGACGCCGCCCGAGTTCCGCACGCTCACGGCGCCCCCTTCCGCATGCCTGGAGCCACCCATGAAGGCCCTCGTCAAGCACAAAGCCGAGCCCGGCCTGTGGCTCATGGACGTCCCGGAGCCCGAGTACGGCCCCGGCGACGTGCTGATCAAGGTGCTGCGCACCGGCATCTGCGGAACCGACCTGCACATCCGCTCCTGGGACGGCTGGGCGCAGGGCGCGGTCAAGACCCCCCTCGTCCTCGGCCACGAGTTCGTCGGCGAGGTCGCGGCGGTCGGCGCGGACGTGGCGGACATCGAGCTCGGCGCGCTGGTCAGCGGCGAGGGCCACCTGGTGTGCGGCAAGTGCCGCAACTGCCTCGCCGGCCGTCGCCACCTGTGCCGCAGCACGATCGGCCTCGGCGTGGGCCGGGACGGCGCCTTCGCCGAGTACGTGGTCCTGCCCGCGCAGAACGTGTGGGTGCACCGCACGGCCGTGGACCTGGACGTCGCCGCGATCTTCGACCCCTTCGGCAACGCCGTGCACACGGCGCTGTCCTTCCCGCTGGTCGGCGAGGACGTGCTGATCACCGGCGCCGGCCCGATCGGCATCATGGCGGCCGCCGTCGCCCAGCACGCCGGTGCGCGCAACGTCGTCATCACCGACGTGAGCCCCGAGCGGCTGGAGATCGCCCGCAAGGCGGGCGCCACGCTCGCCGTGAACGTCGCCGAGTCCTCGATCGCCGCGGCCCAGGCGCAGCTCGGCCTGCGCGAGGGCTTCGACATCGGCCTGGAGATGTCCGGGCGCGGCGAGGCCATGCACGACATGATCGACAACATGACGCACGGCGGCCGGATCGCCATGCTGGGCCTGCCCGCGACGGAGTTCCCCGTCGACTGGGCGAAGGTCGTCACCTCGATGATCACGATCAAGGGCATCTACGGCCGTGAGATGTTCGAGACCTGGTACGCGATGACGGTGCTCCTGGAGGGCGGGCTCGACCTGAGCCCCGTCATCACCGGCCGCTACTCCCACCGCGACTTCGAGGCCGCCTTCGACGAGGCGTCGACCGCCCGCAGCGGCAAGATCATCCTGGACTGGACGGCGTAACCGCCCCCCTTCCCCCACGAACCATCTCCCTCCGGCCGGGCCCCGCAAACCCTCCCCCTCCGCGGGGCCCGGCCCCTCCGCCGCACAAGGAGAACGCAGCATGTTCGAGACCGTCCGCGACGACCTCCGCACCACCCTCGACGAGATCCGCTCCGCCGGTCTGCACAAGCCCGAGCGCGTCATCGGCACCCCGCAGAGCGCGGCCGTCGCCGTCACCTCGGGCGGCGCCCCCGGCGAGGTCCTCAACTTCTGCGCCAACAACTACCTGGGGCTGGCCGACCACCCCGAGGTCGTCGCCGCGGCGAAGGACGCACTGGACCGCTGGGGCTACGGCATGGCCTCCGTCCGCTTCATCTGCGGCACCCAGGAGGTGCACAAGGAGCTGGAGGCGCGGCTCTCGGCCTTCCTCGGCCAGGAGGACACCATCCTCTACTCCTCGTGCTTCGACGCCAACGGCGGCGTCTTCGAGACCATCCTCGGCGCCGAGGACGCGGTCATCTCCGACGCGCTCAACCACGCCTCCATCATCGACGGCATCCGCCTCTCCAAGGCCCGCCGCTTCCGCTACGCCAACCGCGACATGGCCGAGCTGGAGACGCGCCTGAAGGAGGCCACCGAGGGCGGCGCCCGCCGGAAGCTGATCGTCACCGACGGCGTCTTCTCCATGGACGGCTACGTCGCCCCCCTCCAGGAGATCTGCGACCTGGCCGAGCGCTACGACGCCATGGTCATGGTCGACGACTCCCACGCCGTGGGCTTCGTCGGCCCCGGCGGCCGCGGCACCCCCGAGCTGCACGGTGTCATGGACCGCGTCGACATCATCACCGGCACCCTCGGCAAGGCCCTCGGCGGCGCCTCCGGCGGCTACGTCGCCGCGCGCGCCGAGATCGTCGAGCTGCTGCGCCAGCGCTCGCGCCCGTACCTCTTCTCCAACTCCCTCGCCCCGGTCATCGCAGCCGCCTCCCTCAAGGTCCTCGACCTGCTGGAATCGGCCGGTGACCTGCGCGAACGCCTCGCCGCCAACACCGCGCTCTTCCGCACCAAGATGACCGAGGCCGGCTTCGAGATCCTGCCCGGCGACCACGCGATCGCCCCCGTGATGATCGGCGACGCGGCGGAGGCCGGCCGCATGGCCGAGCTGCTCCTGGAGCGCGGCGTCTACGTGATCGGCTTCTCCTACCCCGTGGTGCCGATGGGCGCGGCACGCATCCGCGTCCAGCTCTCCGCCGCCCACTCCACGGCCGACGTGGAGCGCGCGGTGGCCGCCTTCGTCGACGCCCGTGCGGCGCTTTCCGCTGCTCAGGGCTGACATCATGGAGGGGTGATCGACCCCCGCCGGCTGCGCATCCTGCGGGCCGTGGCGGACCACCGTACGGTGACCGCCGCGGCCGCAGCCCTGTACCTCACCCCCTCCGCCGTCTCCCAGCAGCTCGCGGCGCTGGAACAGGAGACGGGCCACGTGCTGCTCACCCGCAGCGGCCGCGGCGTACGGCTGACCGCGGCCGGGGAGATCCTGCTCGGCCACGCCCACGAGGTGTTCGCGCAGCTTGAGCGGGCGGAGGCCGAACTCGCGGCGTACGCGGAAGGCGCCGGCGGCGAGGTCACGGTCGCCGCCTTCGCGACGGGCATCGCCGAGGTCCTCGCACCCGCAATCGCCCGGCTCGCGCTCGACCACCCGGGGATCCGGCTGCGGGTGCGTGACGCGGAGGGCGACCAGAGCCTGCCGCTGCTCCTGGACGGCGAGGCGGACCTCGCGCTCGCGGTCGAGTACCGGGGCGCGCCGGGCGCCGACGACGGCCGGCTCTCGGTCCTCCCGCTCTACGCGGAACCCTTCGACGCGGTACTGCCGGCGGGGCACCCGCTGGCCGACCTGCCCGCGGTGTCGCTGGCGGACCTGTCCGACTCGGACTGGGTGGGCCAGTACCCCGGCAACCCGTGCCACGACGTGACCCTGCTGGCGTGCGAACTGGCCGGATTCCAGCCGCGGTTCGCGCACTCCTCCGACGACTTCCGCGCCGTGACGGCGCTGGTCGGAGCCGGGGCCGGGGTGGCGCTCGTACCGCGCTCCGCGCTGCGCGGCATGGACCTCAAGGAAGTGCAGGTCCGCCCGGTCACCGGGCCGGCCGCCACCCGCCGGGTCTTCGCGGCGACCCGCCGCGGCGCCGAGACCCACCCGCTGATCGCCCCCGTACTGGCGGCACTGGTGCGGGAGTCCGAGCGCCTGCCGGCCCACTGAGGCGGGCGGGCGGGCCGTGTGACGCTCCTGCCGCGCGGTCGGGACCCCTGCCGCATCGGACGGGAGCCCCGCGGCGATCCGGTGGGGTCTCAACGGGATGACCGATCCTGCCGGCGGGCGCATTCGCTCCGGGCGGTGAGGGTAGCGGGGTGGTCGGGCCCCAGCACCCGCAGGCAGTCCTCCAGGAGGGCGGCGTACGCCGCGGCGGCGCCGGCCGGGTCCCCCGCCTCCCCCTGCCAGCGGGCGAGGTCGCTCCGGGCGCCCAGGGTTTCGGGGTGGTCGGGCCCCAGCACCCGCAGGTAGTCCGCCAGCAGGACGGTGTACTCGGCCGCGGCGGTCGCCGCGTCGCCCGCCTCCCCCTGCCAGAAGGCGAGGTTGTTTCGGGTGCCGAGCGTACGGGGGTGGTCGGGACCCAGCACCCGCAGGTAGTCCTCCAGCAGGTCGGCGAACGCGTCGGCCGCCCCGCCGGCCCTCCCCGCCCTGCCCTCCCAGGCGGCGAGGTTGCTCCGCGTATTGAGGGTGTGGGGATGGTCGGGTCCCAGCACCCGCGTGTGGTCCTCCAGCAACGCGGCGTACGATGCGGCCGCCGCCTCCGCGTCCCCGGCCTCTCCCTGCCGGAGGGCGAGGTTGCTCCGGGTGTTGAGCGTTTCGGGGTGGTCGGGCCCCAGCACCCGCAGGCAGTCCGCCAGCAGCTCCTCGTACCCGGTGACAGACGCGTCCTCGTGTCCGGTACCGCCTCGCCAGGCGGCGAGCTCGCTCCGGGTGGTGAGGGTGGCGGGGTGGTCGGGCCCCAGCAGGCGGAGGTGGTCCACCAGCAGGTCGGCGAACGCCCTGGCGGCCGCAGCCGGATCGCCCGCCCTGCCCTGCCAGATGGCGAGGCCGGCCCGGGTGGTGAGGGTGTGCGGGTGGTCGGGCCCCAGCACCCGCGAGCAGTCCTCCAGCAGGTCGGCGAACGCCGCGGCGGCCCCGGCCGGATCGCCCTCCTCTCCCCGCCAGGTGCCGAGACCGCTGCGGGCCTTGAGGGCGTCGGGGTGGTGCGGGCCCCAGTGTTGGGTGACGGTGTCCGTGAGGTGGCGGAAATGCCGGACGGCGGCGGAGACCTGGCCCGCACGCCCGAGGCTCTCGCCCAGGCGGTACAGCACTCCGTGCGCGTCGGGACGGTGCAGGGCGTCTTCGGCGCACGCGACCAGGGAGGCGGCGTTGGCGCGCAGGGTACGGGCGAGGCCGGTGTCACGCTCGATCTCGGGCCAGGCGCCGGTCAGGGCGTTCGCCGCCGTGTGCGCGAGACGGTCGCGGCGGTCGGAGTCGAGCGTGTCGAGGGTGGCGCGCTGGACGACCTGGTGGACGCGGACGGACCGGTGGGGTTCCTCGGGGGTGTGGTCGATCAGGTTCAGGCGGTGAAGGGCGCGCAGAGCGCCGGTCGCATCCTCCGCGGAGACCGTGAGAGGTGTTCGGGCAGGGCCGTCGTCGGGTCGGCCGGTGCGGTGGGAGCGGAGATGGGCGAGGGCCGCTGCGCCGGTCAGGACCCGCTGGGGGATGCCGTTCGGATCGAGCACCGCGGTGAGGTGGAGCATGGGGCGGGCCAGGCCGACGGGGCGCAGCCGGTCCGCGTGCTCCAGGGACAGTGACCAGGCCGCGGCGGCGGTGCTCGCCTGGTCGTCGGGCAGGGCTTCGGATTCGGGGAGCAGGTCGGCCACCTGCCGTGCGCGGTCGGCGAGCCGGGTGCGGTAGCCGGCGGCGTCCAGGCCCGTGTCGCCGAGGTAGGCGGCGGCCTGGGACAGGGCGAGCGGCAGGCATCCGAGGTCCCCGGCCAGCGCGGAGAGGTCGGCGGCGTCGTCGCTGCGACCGTACGCGGCCAGGGCCTGCTGCAGGTAGGCGAGTGCCTGGTCCGGGCCGAACAGGCCCACCTGGACGTGGCGTCCGCGGCCGGCCAGGGCCGCATCGCGGCGGCGGGTGGTGATCAGGGTGCGGCCCAGGCCGTGGCCGGGCGGCCAGAGCCCCCTCAGGTCCCCGGGGTCGGCGACGTCGTCCAGGACGACGAGCCAACGCGCAGGGCGTGGCACGGGCTTGGGCTCCAGCCAGGCCAGGAACGCGGCCGCGGCCCGCTCCGGATCGGTCGGGTCCGAGCCCAGGATCTCGACGGAGGCCTGGGCGTAGGCGTCGACGACCGCCTGACGGCTCGCCGCGGTCACCCACACGAGGAGGTCGATCTCCCCCTCGGCCCACGCACGCCGGGCGTGGTCGGCGGCGAGCTGGGTCTTGCCCACCCCGCCCATCCCCACCAGGACCTGTACCGCGCCACCCGCGTCGGCGGCGGTGTCCCGCAGCCCGAGCCCTTCGGTCCGGACCTGGTACGCACCGGCCCGCCGGGGCAGCACACCCACCTGATGCGGCCAGGGGACTCCGCCCCGCGGTGCGGACTGGTAGGTGACGTGGTCGATGTGGTAGGCCGCCAGACCTCCTTGCACGGCGTGGATGTGGACCCCGCCGGACGGCGGGGCGGAGGGGCCTGGGCCGAAGAGCGCCGGTCCGTTCAGCCCTGGGACGGATCCGGCACCGGAGGGTGGCCGATATGGGCTCCTCCCTCCAGGATCGCCGCAGCGATGGATCCGTGATCGGCCCTCACGGTGACGTTCCCGCCGGCGGCCACCCCTCCGGCCCCGGCCGAGACCCCGGCCGTGCCCACGCCGTCTTCCAGGAGGGTGCGCAGCTCGGCTGCCGCCAGCCGCCGCTCCGGCTCGTCCAGGTCCTCAAGCACACCCTCGAAGCGGACCTGCCACTCCCTGGCCAGGAGCTCCCGCTCCCGTTCCGCCCCGCCGCCCGCGACCAGTTCCGCCGCCGTGCGGTCGAGTCGCTCCAACTGCGCCTGTTCCCGCCGCTCGTTGCCGCGTCCGAACCACTGCGCGACCCGGACCCTGACTCCTGCCCAGGCATCGGTCGTCGCGGCCTGCACCACCCCGGCGCCCGCCGCGGCAGCCACAGCGGTCAACGATTCCGCCAGCACCCCGCCCACCCCCGTATCGCCACACCACTCACCGCACACGGCCCCGATGAGCCGTGTGGCAACGGTACAGGCCGGCGAGAAGGACGGCCCGCTTCGCCCGTGCCCCAGACCCTACCCGCGGACAACGGCGTGAGGACCGGCGGCCGGGGCGGGGCTTTCCCCCGTGCGGCGCCGGGAGGTGGAACACCGCTCCGCCCGTGCCCCCTCAGACCCGTAGCACCTCGACCCCCGCCGCGGTGAAGGCGCGGGCCACCGCCGGGGCGAGGTCCGTGTCCGTCACCAGGACGTCCACGGCCGAGGTCGCGCAGATGCGGGCGAAGGCGCGGACGCCCAGCTTGCTGGAGTCCGCCGCCACGACCACCCGGCGGGCGCGTTCGCACAGCAGGCGGTTGACCGAGGCCTCGTCCTCGTGCCGGGTCGCCGCACCGTCCTGCGGGTCGAAGCCGTCCACGCCGAGCACCGCCGTGTCCACGGCGAGCTGCCCGAGGACCTGCTCGGCGAGCGGCCCCGTCAGCTCGTACGACTGGGGCCGTGCGACGCCGCCCGTCAGCACGATCTTGAACTGCGGCCGGATCACCAGTTCGCCCGCGATGTTGAGGGCGTTGGTGACCACGGTGAGCGCCGGCGAGCCCTGGGCCAGGTCCGGCCGCCCGGCCAGGGACCGCGCCACCTCGGTGGTCGTGGTGCCGCCCGTCAGGCCGATCACCTCGCCCGGGGTGATCAGCGCCGCGACGGCCTCGCTGATCCGGCCCTTCTCGGCCGCGCGCCGTGACATCCGGTAGCGCAGGGGGAGTTCGTAACTGACCCCGTGCACCACCGCACCGCCGCGCGTGCGCACCAGCAGCTGCTGCTCGGCGAGCTGGTCGAGGTCGCGGCGGATGGTCGCGGCGGACACCCCGAGGGCCTCGGCCGCCGGCTCCACCTCCAGCTCGCCCCGCTCCACCAGCAGGTCCAGCAGTGTCTGCCAGCGCTCCTTGCGGGTCATCGGCCGCCCCCTCCCGTGCTCGTCCCGTGGCCTCCGTCGGGCTACCCGGCGACACTAACCGAGCAGATCACCCCGTGGTTGCTTGAAGTTGCGCGAAAGTGCAAGATACCTTGCAGGAAAACGCATGGCGCAGCACGCACAACACATTCAGACCCGTCTGTCGCACGAGGGAGCCTGTATGAGTCACGTCGCGTACGAGTTGGGCACGCAGCCCGCATGCTGGGAGCGGGCCGCCGAACTGGCCCCGGCCCGGCGGGCGGTGCTGCCGCAGCCGGGGGAGCGCATCGCGATCACCGGGTGCGGAACCTCGTACTACATGGCCCAGGCGGCCGCCGTGTCGCGGGAGGACGCCGGACACGGGGAGACCGACGCCTTCCCCGCCTCGGAGTTCCCGCGCCACCGCCGCTACGACCGGGTCGTCGCCCTGACCCGCTCCGGCACCACCACCGAGGTCTTGGACCTGCTGGCCGCACTGCGGGACGCGGGCGTGCCCACGACCGCCGTCATCGGCGACCCGGCGACCCCGGTGACGGCGCTGGCGGACGAACTCGTCGTCCTCGACTTCGCCGACGAGCAGTCCGTCGTGCAGACCCGCTTCGCGACCACCGCCCTGACCCTGCTGCGCGCCCACGTCGGGCTGCACAGCGCCGCGGCCGTCGCCGACGCCCGCACCGCCCTCGACGAGCCGCTTCCCGCGGAGTTGGCGCGCCGGGGACAGTTCACCTTCCTCGGCCGCGGCTGGAGCGTCGGGCTCGCCCACGAGGCGGCCCTGAAGATGCGGGAGGCGTCGCTGTCCTGGGCCGAGTCGTACCCGGCGATGGAGTACCGGCACGGGCCGGTCAGCATCTCCGGGCCCGGCACCGTCACCTGGTCGCTCGACGAGGCTCCCGACGGGCTCGCCGAACAGGTCCGCCGGACGGGCGGCCAGTGGGTGGCGGGGCGGCTCGATCCGCTCGCCGAACTGGTCCGTGTGCACCGCCTCGCCCTGGCCGTCGCGGCCGACCGCGGGCTGGACCCCGACGCGCCCCGCAACCTGACCCGCTCGGTGATCCTCTCCACCGGCGAGGAGGCGGTCCGATGACCCTCGTCTGTGCGGGCGCGCTCGTCCGGGAGGCCTCCGGCGCCGGCCGCGCCGTCGCCGCCTTCAACATCATCACGCTGGAGCACGCCGAAGCCGTCGTCGCCGGCGCCGAGGCGGCCGGGCTGCCGGTCATCCTCCAACTGAGCGAGAACGCCGTGAAGTTCCGCCGCGGGCGGCTGCTGCCGATCTCCCGGGCCGCCGCCGCGTGCGCGGAGGCGGCGGCGGTCCCGGTCGGCCTGCACCTCGACCACGTCAAGAGCCCCGAGTTGCTGCGGCAGGCCTGCGACGCGGGATACAGCTCGGTGATGTACGACGCGGCGCAGCTCCCCTACGCCGAGAACTTGGAGGCCACCCGATCGGCCGCCGACTGGGCGCACGCCAACGGGCTGTGGATCGAGGCCGAACTCGGCGAGGTCGGCGGCAAGAACGGTGCCGCCCCGCTGGACCCGCACGCGCCCGGCGCCCGTACGGACCCCGACGAGGCACGGCGGTTCGTCGCGGACTCCGGGGTCGACGCACTGGCCGTCGCCGTCGGCAGCAGCCACGCGATGACCAGCCGGACCGCCGCCCTCGACCACGCACTGCTGGCCAGGCTCGCCAAGACGGTGGACGTACCGCTCGTCCTGCACGGCTCGTCCGGGCTGCCGGACTCCGAGCTCGCGGCGGCCGTCGCGGGAGGCATCCGCAAGGTGAACATCGGTACCGCGCTGAACCTGGCCATGACGGAGGCCATCCGCACCCACCTCACCCCGGCGGACCCCCGGCCGTACCTGACGGCGGCGCGCACGGCGATGACGGCGACGGCCACGGCCATGATCGGCGCCCTGAATCGACCCGCACTGACCTGAACCGACCATCACTGACCTGAGCCCACCTGCACTGACCTGAACTGGCGTGAACCGACCTGGCCCGAACTGAAGCGAAAGGCATCGGGGCGGCCGTGGACGCACTTCGAACGGCCGATGCGCGGGTCCTTCCGAATTCTTGCAACAGGTTCTAATCTGACCGCCGCCATCGCAGCGAACCCGCTGTGGCCGCGAGATTCCGGAGGGTCCGTGCACCTCGAATACACGCCTGAGCAGCAGCAGTTGCGCGCCGAGCTGCGCGCCTACTTCGCCGAGCTGGTCCCCGAGGACGTCTACGCCCGCTACGAGGACCCGGCCGCCCAGAAGCGGTTCTACCGCGAGACCATCCGCAGGCTCGGCGCCGACGGCTGGCTCGGCATCGGCTGGCCCGAGGAGTACGGCGGCCGCGGGATGACCCCGATGGACCAGTTCATCTTCTTCGACGAGGCGGCGCAGGCGGTCGTACCGCTTCCCCTCATGGCGCTCAACACGGTCGGGCCGACCATCATGCAGTTCGGTACCGATGAGCAGAAGGCGTACTTCCTGCCCAGGATCCTCTCAGGGGAGATCGACTTCGCCATCGGCTACAGCGAGCCCGACGCGGGCACCGACCTCGCCGCACTCACGTGCAAGGCGGTCCGCGAGGGCGACGAGGAGACCGGCACCTACGTCGTCAACGGGCAGAAGATCTGGACCACCAACGGCGACACCGCCGACTGGGTCTGGCTCGCCGTGCGCACCGACCCGGACGCCCCCGCGCACAAGGGCATCACCATGCTCCTCGTCCCGACCTCCGACCCCGGCTACTCCTGCACCCTCATCAACACCCTGGCCTCCCACGACACCACGGCCAGCTACTACGAGGGCATCCGGGTCCCCGCCGCACGCCGCGTCGGCCAGGAGAACAAGGGCTGGCGCCTGATCACCAACCAGCTCAACCACGAGCGCGTCACCCTGGCCGCGCACGGCACGATGGCCATCCGGGCCCTCCACGACGTCCAACGCTGGGCCGCGTCCACGAAGCTCGCCGACGGCCGCCGGGTCATCGACCTGTCCTGGGTCCGGGGC
The DNA here is from genome assembly GCF_042726555.1 of Streptomyces sp. NPDC060232. Taxonomy (NCBI): domain Bacteria; kingdom Bacillati; phylum Actinomycetota; class Actinomycetes; order Kitasatosporales; family Streptomycetaceae; genus Streptomyces; species Streptomyces sp. NPDC060232. The sequence continues at coordinate 301,639 of NZ_JBHXAG010000001.1, forward strand.
CGGCTCGCCCGCACCCACGCCCGCCTCGACGCGATGAAGCTGCTCAACTGGCAGATGGTCAACGCGGTCGAGGCCGGCACCCTCACCCCGCAGGACGCCTCCGCGGTCAAGGTGTACGGCTCCGAGGCCCGCCGCGACGCGTACGCCTGGCTGATGGAGGTCGTCGGCGCGGCGGGCCCCCTCAAGGACGGCTCCGCCGGAGCGGTCCTGCACGGCGAGCTCGAACGCGGCTACCGCAGCGCGGTCATCTTCACCTTCGGCGGCGGCAACAACGAGATCCAGCGCGAGATCATCTCGTGGACAGGCCTGGGCATGCCCCGCGTCCGCCGCTGACACTGCCGTTGACCTGACGCGCGATGGGCTTGGCTTGTTGGCGTCATATGTCCGTCACGTCGTCCTCGGGTGCGGGGCGGTGCGTGCCGGCGGCTGAGACCGGGAACCGGTATGGGCTTCGTCGCTGTCGGAGGTGGGCCAGGGTGCGGGGGTTCCAGCGGGGCGCGGTGCGGCTGCACATCCCGCATCACGCGGTCGAGGAGGAGATCCACGGCGCGTGGACGACCGAGGAACTGGCTTCCCACTGCTACCGGATCAGCCCCGGCACCCTGTACCCGACGCTGCACCCGCCGAGGGTGCGTGCCGGGCGTCGCGACGCCGCGGGGCAACTCGATACAGGCCCTAGTTGCCGCGTCGGCCGCTGGTGGCCGTGACGGGGATCGGGATCTCGAAGTGGACCGTCCCGTAGCCGCCGTGCTCGCCGGTCGTGCGGGCGTCGCAGACTTCGTCGGCCATGCCGCGCCAGAAGGCTTCCGCGCCGGGGATGTCGACGTTCGTGTGCAGGTAGACGGCGTCGTAGCCGGGGACACCTGCCGCGAATGCGCAGGCTGTCCTGACCATGGCGCGGGCCAGACCGTGCCTGCGGTGGTCCGGGCGTACGTACACCCGTAGCAGCTGCGCCGTGCGCCCCGAGGGATAGCGCTCGGCGAGCCATCGGGGGTGCGGGGGGTGCGCGGGACCCCGGGAGTTCAGCGCGGTGGTGCCGACCACCTCCGAGGCCAGGACCGCCACGACGAGGGTGTGGCGCGGGTGCGTGAGGTAGGTGCTGTCGATGTCGACGACGTCGTCGTGCCACTGGGGTACGTACCCGTAGTCGAACTCCCGGTAGAACGTGTCGAGCATGACGCTCCGCGCGCCGGCCACGTCCTCGGGCCTGGCGTGCCGCACCACGTACGGGCCGATCTCTTGCCCCTGCGTCAGGTCTCTCATGGCTCGGTGGCTCCCTTTGGCACTCCGGTCTCGTGAGCGGCAGGCTACCGGAAATCCGCCCTATTGGAAATGAAAACGATTTCAGGTAGCTTCCTCCTCGGTTCGATGCGGACGCCTCCCGTCAGGCGGTCCGCTTCGCAGGTATGCCCACCGGTCGTGACGGCGTCTTGAGAGGAAGTCCCTTGGCACATCTGCTGGTTGTCGAGAGCTGGGTTGGGTCGATGAGCAGGCTGCTGCCCAGGGCGATCGGAGAAGGCGGGCACGAGTTCACCTTCGTCACCCGGGACCTGCACCACTACCTGCGCGGCGCCGGGCCCGACGGCCCGCACCCGCTGCTGGCCGCGCGCAACATCATCACCGCGGACACCAACGACATGGATCAGCTACTGCCCCACCTGGAACGGCTGCACGCGGTGCTCGCCTTCGACGGGGTCGTCTCCTCCTGCGACTACTACCTGCCCGCCGTGGCCCGGATCGCCGACCGGCTGGACCTGCCCGGCCCGGCCGTCGACGCCGTCGAGGCCGCCTGCCGCAAGGACCTGACCCGCCGGATGCTGGCGGAGGCCGGCGTGCCGGGCCCCCGTTTCGCGCTGTGCGCGGACACGGCGCGGGCCGCGGCCGCCGCAAGGGACATCGGCTATCCGCTGGTGGTCAAGCCCGTGGACCTGTGCGCCGGAATGCTCGTACGGGAGGTCCGTGACGAGCAGGAACTGGAGGCGGCCTGCCGGGCGCTGGCCGAGTTCCCGGTCAACGCGCGCGGACAGGACCGGATGCCCGTCGTCCTCCTGGAGGAGCTCCTCGCCGGCCCCGAGGTCAGTGTCGAGACCGTCTCCTTCGCCGGTGTCACGGGCGTGGTCGGTGTCACGGACAAGAGCATCGGCGGGGCGCCCGCCTTCATCGAGACCGGTCACATGTTCCCGGCGGGCATCGCACCGCAGTCGGAGCGGGAAGCGGTCGACACGGCTGTCGCTGCGATCAAGGCCCTGGGCCTGGACCACATCGTGTGCCACACCGAGATCAAACTGACGCCCGAGGGTCCCAAGGTGGTCGAGGTCAACCCGCGCCCCGCCGGCAACCGGATCACCGAGCTGGTCCGCCACGTCACGGGCATCGACCTGGCCGCCGCCTGCGTCGACGTCGCCCTCGGCCGTACGCCCGATCTCACACCACGCGCGACCGGCGTGCACAGCGCCGCCATCGCCTTCCTGCTTCCCGACACCACCGGCACCCTTACCGGCATCGAGGGCGCCGACGACGTCCGTGCGCACTCCGGGGTTGTGGAGCTCACCCTCGCCGAGCCCGGCCGCGCCGTACGGGCCGCGACCAGCAACAACGAGTACCTCGGCCACATCATGACCGCCGACACCCAGGGCGGTGGGGCGCGGGAAAGCGCCGAACGGCTCCTGGCTCACCTGCACCCCACTTTTGAAGAGCATGGTGCCGAGCTGCCTTCGGCGGTGCCCGCATGACCGCACCCACCCTGTCCGAGCCCGCCGTACGCACCGTCGAGCAGCTTGTCGAGGCGGTCCGCGCGGGGGCGTACGGCCCCGATCCCGCCCAGGAACGCATCGCGCTCGCCTTCACCACCGTCCAGGCGGTCCGCCACGCCGGCCGCAGCAGCGGCTACCGCAACGAGGTCCTCAGCCTGCGCCTCGACGCGGCCGTCGGATCCTGCGCCGTGGAGCCGGGGGCCCTGCCCGCCGCGGGACTCGACGACTGCGTCGGCGCCTCGGTGGCCGAGCTCCTCGACCACCCGATGCTTCCCGTGCGGGTTGCCGCGCTCGACGCGTACCTGAGCCACGTACGCCCCCACACCCCCGAGCACGGCGCCCGCCCGTACGCCCTGCCGGCGGGCAGCTCCCTGCACCGGTCCAGAGCCCGCGCTCGCGCCGTGGCGGATCTGCTGCCCGAGACCGGGATCCGCCGGATCCTCGTCATCGGCGTGGTCAACTCCCTGCTGGAACAGCTGCGTGCGCGCGGCCTGGGATACGTGCCCTGCGACCTCAAGGGCGGCACCACCGAGTGGGGCGAGCCGGTACGGACCGACGCCTTCGCGGAGTTGGAGCACTGCGACGCCGTCCTCGCCTCCGGCATGACCCTGGGGAACGGCACCTTCCAGCCCCTGCTCGACCACGCCGCCGCCACCGGCAAGCCCCTGGTCATGTTCGCGCAGACCGGCAGCGCGATCCTCCCGCGCTTCCTGGGCGCCGGTGTCAGCGCCGTGTCCGCGGAGCCCTACCCCTTCTTCTGGCTCGACGGCGGCCCCGGAGTCATCCACCGCTACGGAGGCACCCGGTGACCCTCGCACCCCCGCTGGACCGCCCGCCGGCCCACAGCACGAACCCGGAGCTGCTGACCCTGGTCGGCCGCACCCCGCTCGCGCGGATCCGTACGGAACTGCCCTACGCCCACCCGGGCTTCTGGGCCAAACTCGAATGCCTCGGCGCCGGCGGGATGAAGGCGCGGTCCGCCGTGTCCATGCTGCGCGGTGCCCGGCAGCGCGGCGAACTGCGCCCGGGCGCCACCGTGGTCGAATCCACCTCCGGAACCCTCGGGGTCGGCCTCGCCTTCGCCGGACAGGCCCTCGGCCACCCGGTCGTCCTCATCGGTGACCGCGAACTCGAACCGTCCATGCGGCAGTTGCTGCGCGCATACGGCGCACAGCTGGAGCTGGTGGACCGGCCCGCCCCCGAGGGCGGCTGGCAGGCCGCCCGGATCGCCCGGCTCCGCGAGGTCCTGGAGCGGATCCCGGACGCCTACTGGCCCGACCAGTACAACAACCCCGACAACGCGGCCGGATACCTCACGATGGCCACCGAACTCTGCGGACAGCTCGACCACGTGGACGTCCTGGTGTGCAGTGTCGGCACCGGTGGCCACAGCGCCGGGCTCATCGGACCGCTGCGCCGCCGCTGGCCGCGGCTGAAGGTGATCGGCGTCGACTCCGTCGGCTCCGCCATCTTCGGCCAGCCCGCCCGCCCCCGCCTCATGCGCGGACTCGGCAGCAGCATCCACCCGCGCAACGTCGCCCACCACGCCTTCGACGAGGTCCACTGGGTGGGCCCCGCCGAAGCGGTCGACGCCTGCCGCAGGCTTGCCCGTACCAGTTTCGTCAGCGGCGGCTGGAGCACCGGCGCCGTCGCCCTCGTCTCCGCCTGGGCCGCCCGGGTGGAAGCGGGCGCGGTCGTCGCGACGGTCTTCCCCGACGGGCCGCACCGCTACCTGGGCACCGTCTACGACGACGACTTCTGCCACGCCCACGGCCTCGACCGGGCCGAACTCGCCCTGCGCCCCCTGGAGATCGCGCATCCGCACGCGACCGAGGCCATCGGCTGGACCCGCTGCCGCACCGTCCTCGACCCGCGCGCGGCCACCCGGCCGCACCACCTGCCCGCACCGAAGCGGGGAGATGCCGCATGAGACTCACCTGGCTCACCACCGAGCTGGAACTGGCCGAGCCGCTGCGCATCTCCCGCTCGGTGATGGCCCGCCGCGACGCGGTCTGGGTCGCGATCGAGCACGGCGGCCTGACCGGCTGGGGCGAGGTCGTCAGCAGCGACCACCTCGGCCTGCCCACTTCCCGCATCGTCCGGCACCTCAACACGGCGCGCCCCGCGGTCGAGCGCCTGCCCGACCCCGAGACCGCGTGGGAGGAACATCTCGCCGGACCGCTGACCGGCCAGCCGGGGCTGCCGGCCGGCGTGCTGGCCGGGCTGGAGTCGGCCCTGCTCGACCTGGTCGGCAAGCGGTCCGGCCGGCCCGCCCACCAGCTGCTGGGTACGCCCACCGCACCGGTCGCGCAGACCACTCGTACGATCGGCATCACCGCCCCCGTAGCGGCCGCCGCGCAAGCGGCCCGGCTCGCCGTCAGCGGCTTCACCGCCCTCAAGGTCAAAGCGGGATCCCCCGATCCGGCCGAGGACCTCGTGCGCGTGGAGGCCGTACGGACCGGCGCCCCCGAGGCGAGCCTGCTGCTCGACCCCAATGGAGCATGGACCGAACGCCAGGCCCTCGACCTGCTCCCGCGCTTCGCCGACCTCGGCGTCACCGCCGTGGAACAGCCCATCGCGCCGGGCAGGCCCGACGCGCTCGCCCGTGTGGCCAAGGAGTCCCCGATCCCCGTCATCGCCGACGAGGACGCGGTCTCGTACGAGGACGCCGTGGCTCTCGCCGGACTGGTCCACGGTGTCAACGTCAAGCTCGCGAAATGCGGCGGAGTACGGGCCGCCCTGCGCATCCACGAAGCACTGCGCGGCAGCGGGACCGACCTGATGCTCGGCTGCCTCACCGCCAGCTCGCTGGGCATCGCGCCCGCCGTGCACCTCGCCGACCGGGCCCGCTGGGTGGACCTCGACGGGCACCTGCTGCTCGCCGACGACCCGTGGACCGGCATCGGCGGCACGGACGGCACCGTACGGGCCGCCGACCGGGCCGGACTCGGCGTCCGACGCACCCACATGGCGGTCGTACGGTGAGGATCCTCAGCTCGATGCGGGGCTTCCCGCTCCCCGTACGCCTCCTCCTGGTCAACCAGCTCGGCGTCAACACAGGCTTCTACCTGCTCATCCCGTACCTGGCCACCCATCTCACCGACGACCTGGGGCTTTCGGCCGCCGTCGTCGGTGTGGTCCTCGGCCTGCGCAACCTCAGCCAGCAGGGCCTGTTCCTGATCGGCGGCTCGGCCGCCGACCGGCTCGGAGCCCGTGGAGTGATCATCGCGGGCTGCGGGCTGCGCACGGTGGGATTCGGCTTGTTCGCCCTCGGCGACAGCCTGCCGCTGCTCATCGCCGCTTCCATACTCAGCGGGCTCGCGGGGGCCCTCTTCAACCCCGCCGTGCGGACGTACGTCGCCCAGGAGGCCGGCGAGCGCAAGGCGGAGGCCTTCGCGCTGTTCAACGTGTTCGCCACGACCGGGGCGCTGCTGGGCCCGCTGCTGGGGACCCTGCTGCTGCTCGTGGACTTCCGGGCCGCCGCCGTCACCGCGGCCGGCGTGTTCGCCGTACTCACGCTCGCGCAAATCCTGGTGCTGCCGGCCCGTGAGGTACCGGCCCCCGACTCGGGTGTCCTCACCGACTGGCGAGAGGTGGCGGGCAACCGCCGGTTCCTGCTGTTCTCCCTCGCCATGGTCGGGATGTACGGCCTGGAAAACCAGCTGTACCTGCTGCTGCCTCGTGCGGCGACCGATGCTTCCGGCTGGGGCGGCTCGGTCGGCCTGCTGTTCCTCGCCGGGACCGTCGTCAACCTGCTGTTCCAGCTGCGCATCACCCGCGCCCTGAAAGCCCGGGGGAGCAGCGGGCGTTGGATCGCCACCGGCCTGGGCGTCATGGGCCTGGGATTCCTGCCCCCGATGCTCGTGGCGGGCGCCGCCACCGCGCACCCGCTCCGCCTCCTGCCGGTGCTCGCCGGAGCCCTGCTGCTGCACCTCGGCGTGATGATCGCCTCGCCGTTCGTGATGGAGCTGATACCGGCCTTCGGCCGCGACAGCCTGACCGGCACGTTCTACGGCCTCTTCTACGCGGTCTCCGGCGTCGCGGCCGCCACCGGCAGCGCGGCCATCGGCTGGTCCATGGACACCGCCGGACAGACCGGCCTGACCTGGCTGCCCTACGGCTGCTGCCTCGCCCTGGGCCTGGTATCGGCAGCGGCCGTGGCGCACCTCCGGCGCCGAGGGGTGCTGCCGGTGGGGCAGGCACCCGATCCGTCGGCCCCCGCTCTCCCCGACCGGCCCCGAAGCGAGACGCGATGACAGTGCCGACAAGCAGCAACCTGCTCACCGACCACCCAGAGCTCTACGAGGAACGCTTCCCGGACCCCGAACGGCTCGCCGCCCGCTGGACCGAGGACGTGCTCACCCGCCACGGAGCCGGCCCCCGCGTCCTCGATGTCGGGTGCGGCACCGGCCGTGACGCCGCCTGGCTGCACCACCGGGCCGGGCGCGAGGTCACCGGCATCGACACCTCGCTGGCCATGCTGGCCCACGCGGGCACGCACCATCCCGGCCCCGCGTACCACCTGGCCGACATGCGCGACTTTGACCTCGGTGCGACCTTCGACGCGGTCGTCTGCCTGGACAGCGCCCTGCTCTACTGCCACACCAACGAGGACCTCGCCGCCTTCCTCGCCCGCTGCCGCGCCCACCTCACCCCGGGCGGACTCCTCGTCGCCGAGATGCGCAACGGGGCCTTCTTCCTCGGCAACACCGAACTCCTCGACGGCCCGCGCACCGCCTCCTTCGCATGGCGCGGCGCCACCTACACCTCCCACACCACCCTGTGGATCGATCACGGCGCGCAACTCCTGCGCCGCCGGAGAATCTGGACCGCCGACGACGGCTGCCCGCATGAAGAGCAGCGCTCCGCCTGGAGGCTCCTCTTCCCGCAGGAACTCCGGTACTTCCTCACCACGGCCGGCTTCGAGGTCCTCGCACTGCACGACGGACCCGGCCCCCGCACCGGACCCCCGTGGAGCGAAGGCGAGGCCCCGCACGGGACCACGAGTTCCGACCGCCTCCACCTCGTCGCCCGGCTCGCGCCCCACCCCAGCAACGGAGACATCCCCGCATGAACGACGCCCGCTCCAGCCTCGCCCGCAGAGGCTTCCTCATGGCCACGGGCGCTACCGCCCTCGCCTTCACCGCCGCCTGCGGCACCGGCGCCACCACCCCGGACGCCGAGAACGACGCAGAGGGAGCCCCCCAGCGGGGCGGCCGGCTGCGCGCCGCCTTCGCCGGCGGAGGCGCCAACGAGACCCTGGACCCGCACGCCGCCAACCTGTTCGCCGACGCCGCCCGCGCCAAGGCCCTCTTCGACAAGCTCGCCGACTTCGGCGCCGACCTCGCCGCCGTCCCCCGGCTCGCCGAGCGCTGGGAATCCAACGACGCACTCGACACCTGGAAGGTCAGCCTGCGCAAGGCCGCCTTCCACGACGGCAGGCCCGTCACCGCCGAGGACGTCCTCTACAGCTACCGCCGCATCGCGGACCCCAAGGCCACGTTCCGGGCCAAGGCCTCCCTGGAGCCGATCGACCTCGACGCGAGCCGGGCGGTGGACGCCTCCACCGTCGAGTTCAGACTCAAGCGTCCGTATGCCGAATTCCCGTGCGTCCTCGCCGCGTTCGGCGCGTACATCGTCCCCGCGGACGCCACCGCCTTCGCCAGTCCCGTCGGTTCCGGACCGTTCAGCTTCGTCTCCTTCAAGCCGGGCAGCTCCCTCGTCGTCAAGCGTAACGACGCCTACTGGGAAGGCGCCCCGCACCTGGACGAGCTCGAATTCGTCGTCGCCGGTGAGGAGTCGGCACGTGTCAGCGCCCTGCTCGCCGGTCAGGTCGAGTACGCCCACGAGCTGAACCCGGCCACCGCCCGCACCCACGAGGGCAAGGGCAAGATCGACGTCGTGCGCCTGCCGGGCAGCGCGATGCAGGGCTTCGTCATGAAGACCGACCGCCCGCCCTTCAACGATCCCCGGGTGCGTCAGGCGTTCTTCCTCATCGCCGACCGCAAGGAACTCGTCGACGGAGCCCTCTCCGGCGCCGGGGAGATCGGCAACGACCTGTTCGGCAAGGGCTACCAGTACTACCCCGCCGGTCTCCCGCAGCGCACCCAGGACCTGGACAAGGCCCGCGCCCTGCTCAAGGAGGCCGGCGCCGAGGGGCTCAAGGTCACCCTCGACACCGCCCCCGCCGCCACGGGCTTCGTCGAGGCCGCAGGGATCTTCAAGGAGCAGGCCGCGAAGGCCGGCGTCACCGTGGAGATCAAGGTCGGCAACAAGGACACCTACTGGAAGGACATCCTGGACAACGGCACCTTCGCCTCCTACCGCTCGGGCGCCATGCCCATCGAGTCCCACATCTCGCAGCGGCTGCTGACCGGCTCCACCACCAATGCCACCAAGTGGCAGCAGAAGGACTTCGACGACCTGTACCAGCAGGCCCAGTCGACGCGCGACGTGACGCAGCGCGGAGCCCTCTACGAGCGGATGCAGCGCCGACTGTACGACGAGGGCGGCTTCCTGATCTGGGGCTTCGCCGACTGGATCATCGCCACCGCACCCAAGGTGCGAGGGGTGTCCAAGACGGCACCCGCCAACACCCTCGACTGGGCCCGCTTCGACAAGATCTGGATCGCGTGACACCGCACCTGTCCTGGATCGGCCGCCGCCTGCTCCTCGGCCTGGGGCAGACGGCGGCCGTCGTCCTGTTCATCTTCGCGCTCACCGAGGCGCTGCCCGGTGACGCGGCGGTCGCCCTCGCCGGGGACCAGCCCGATCCGGCCCGCATCGCCCTCATCCGCGAGACGATGGGGCTGGACCGGCCCGCCCCCGAACGCTTCGCCGACTGGGCCGTCGGCCTCCTGCACGGCGACTTCGGCACCTCCCTGGTCAGCGGACGGCCCGTCACCGGCTACCTGGCCGACGGACTCGGCCCCACCCTCCTTCTCGCCGGTGCCACGCTCGCCCTGCTCGTCCCCCTCTCGGCCGGGCTCGGTGTGCTGGCGGCCCGCCGCGAGGGCGGCCCACTCGACCGCAGCGTGAGCGCGCTGACCCTCGCCGTGCACGCCGTACCGGAGTTCGCCGTCGGGGTCCTGCTCGCCACGCTCTTCGGGCTGTGGCTGGCCTGGCTGCCGCCCACCGCCGTCGGCGCCGACCCGTTCACCGAGCCCGCCGTCCTGGTCCTGCCCGTCGTCGTCCTGCTGTCGCGGCCCGTCTGCACCATCAGCCGCCTCGTACGTGCCGGGATGATCGACGCGATGGCCTCCCCTTACGTCGCCCAGGCCCGCCGCTACGGGGTCTCCGGCGCCCGGATCACCTGGACCCACGCCCTGCCCAACGCACTCGCCCCCGCCACCCAGCAACTGGCCCGTACCTGCGACTGGCTCCTCAGCGGAGTGATCGTCGTGGAGGCACTCTTCGTGATCCCGGGCCTCGGAACCGTGCTCATCGAAGCCGTCGCCGCCCGCGACCTCCCTGTCGTCCAGGGCATGGCCGTCGTCTTCGGCATCGTCACCGTCGCGGTCAACCTCGCCGCCGACCTGGCAGCCCGCCGCTTCGCGCCCCGGTCCGAGGTGACGGCATGAAACAGAAGCCGGCACGGTACCTCTTCGCACTCGGGCTGATCGTCCTTCCCGTCCTCCTCGCGCTGGCCGGGCCCTTCGTGGCGGGCCCGGCCGGCCCCCGCTCGGTCTCCTTCGCCTCCCCCGAAGGGCACTGGCTCGGCACAGACTTCAGCGGACGCGACGTATGGCACCAGGTGCTCCTCGGCGGCCGCTCCGTCGTGCTCGTCGCGCTCGCCGCCACCGCCCTCGCCTACCTCGTCGCCATCCCCCTCGGCCTCACCGCGGCCGTGACCCGCCGTACCTGGCTGGAGGAGGCGTTGATGCGGCCCCTGGACGTGGTCATCGCGGTCCCCTCCCTCCTGCTGGTGCTGCTCGTCGCGGCCACCCTCACGCCGGGCCCCGCCGGACTGACCGTCCTGGTCGGGCTGGCCGCCGTACCCGACGCCGCCCGGGTCGTACACGCGGCGGCCGTCGAGATCTCTTCCCGGCCCGCCGTGGAAGCGCTGCGCATGCAGGGCGAGTCCTGGTGGCGCACGGCCATCGGGTACGTGGCCCGCTCCATGCGCCGCACCCTCGCCGCCGACGCCGGGATCCGGCTCACCGGAGCCCTCTACCTGGTCGCGACCGCCGCCTTCCTCGGCGTTGGCGTCCAGCCGGACGCCGCCGACTGGGCGGTCATGGTCGACCGCAACCGCACCGGCCTCTTCCTCCAGCCCTGGGCCGTGGTCGTGCCCGCCCTGCTCATCGCGGCCCTCTCGATGGGCACCAACCTGCTGTTCGACGCCGCCCTCCAACGGCACACCCCCCGGAAGGGAGCGACGTGATGACCCTTGTCGCAGAGGTACGGGACCTACGGGTCGCCATCGGCGGCCGGGCGATCGTGGACGGTGTGAGCCTCGCCGCCCACGCGGGCAGGATCACCGCCGTCATCGGCCCGTCCGGCAGCGGCAAGACCACCACGGGGCTCGCCCTCCTGGGCGAGTACCCGGCCGGCGCCGTCGTCGAGGGGGAGGTGCACACACCGGCGGGCCCGGTTGGATACATCCCCCAGCACCCGGCGTCGGTCCTCAACCCCGCCCGTCGAGTGGGTGCGCTCCTCGGAGACATCGCCGCCCGAAAGCGAGGAGACAGGCACGCGCGCAGGCGCCGCGTCGAAGAGGCCTTGCGCCAGGCTCAGCTCCCGGATCCGGGAGCGGTGCTGCACCGCTTTCCCCACCAACTGTCCGGCGGCCAGCAGCAGCGGGTCGTCCTGGCGCAGGCGTTGCTGCTGGGAGCCCGGGTCATCGTCGCCGACGAACCCACCACCGGGCAGGACGTCCTCACCAAACAGGGCATCGTCGCGGAGCTGGCGGCCGTGGCCGCACGGGGCATCGCCGTGGTCCTGCTCAGCCATGACCTGGACGTCGTACGGAGGCTGGCCGACGAGGTCGTGGTGATGCGGGACGGGCGGGTCGTGGACCGCGGACCCGCGTCGTCGGTCCTGGAGGGTTTCGCACGCGAGGAGTTGCACGCGGCGCGGGAGCCCCGCCCACGCGGTCCGATGCATGTGGAGACGCGGATTCTGACCGCACGGCACCGCACCACGCGCGGGGTGTCCGAGGTGCTGAGCGACATCGCAGTCTCGGTCGCGGCAGGGGAGTGCCTGGCGCTCGTCGGCCGTTCAGGCAGCGGCAAGACCACCCTGGGACGCTGCCTGGCCGGGCTGCACCCAGCGTACGAGGGCACGGTCCTGCTCGACGGGATGCCGCTGCCGCGCAGCCTGCGCACCCGCAACCGCTCCGAACTGGCCGCCGTGCAGTACGTGTTCCAGGACGCGAAGGCCGCCTTCGACGAACACCGGACGGTCCTCGACCAGGTAGCCCGCAGCGCCGTACGGCTCCAAGGCGCCACCCCTGCGGAAGCGCGCCGTACAGCCGTGAGCACCCTCGGCGAGTTCGGCCTGAGCGAGAAGCTTGCCGGGCGCCGCCCCGGCGAGCTCTCCGGCGGCGAACTCCAACGGGCGGCGCTGGCCCGGGCCCTGCTGGCCGGGCCGAGCGTCCTGATCTGCGACGAGATCACCTCCGGCCTCGACTCGCAGACGCGGACCACGATCCTCGACGCCCTCGCCCGGCTCAGAGAACACCGCGAGCTCAGCCTGGTGTTCATCACCCACGACCTCGCGGCCGCCGCAGCCTTCGCGGACCGCATCGCGGTCCTGGATGCAGGGCGCATCGTCGAGTCCGGCCCGGCCCGTCAGCTGATCGAGCTGCCGCAGCAGGCGATCACCAGGGAACTGCTGTCCGTCTCGCTGACGGCGCTGACGGGCCACGCGCCGGAATGCTGAGGGCGCGGTGCCTGGTCGGTCAGTAGAGAGCCGGGTCAAACGGGGAGATAGGGGAAGGCATACGCCGGATGTGCTTGGTCAGCTCTCCACCTGCAGACGATGGGCCGCCTCGCGGACCGGATCGCGGCCGCCCTGGCCCGGGTCGAACCCGCCGACGCGGGCACGTCAGGACTCCGGCCGCTGACGCTACGTGGCATCAGCGCAGGTCACGAACAACACCTGGTGCCAAGTGGGAATCCTGGTCACACTTCCTCCGGTGGGCGCGATCTGACCCGACTTCACGGAGGACCCCGTGCCGCAGGATGTGGAGTTCCACCTTCCGTTCCCCGTCTCCTGCAGTCCGGACCTGGAGGGCGCGCGGCGGCGGAATCTGGCGTGGGTGCGACGGGTGGGACTGGTCGGGGAAGGCCGCTCCCTGGAGTGGTACGCGTCGTGGGACATGCCGCGGCTGGCCGCGCTGGGTTTCCCCTACGCCCGGGGCGCGATGCTGGATCTGTGCGCGGACGCGATGGCGTTGTTCTACGTCTTCGACGACCAGTTCGACGGCCTCCTGGGCCGGGCTCCCGCTCGCGTCGCGACCGTCTGCCAGAGGATGATCGACATCGTCCACGGCGCCGCCCCCGGCCCGGACGCGGACGCGTGCTCGGCGGCGTTCGCCGACATCTGGGGGCGCAGCGCCGACGGCGCGCATCCGGGGTGGGTGGCGCGGGTGGCACACGAGTGGGAGTACTACTTCGCGGCGCAGGCCCACGAAGCGATAGGCCGCCTCCGCGGCGCCCCGGCCGGCATGGAGGCCTACCTCCAGGTGCGGCGCGGGATCGCCGGCACCGACCTGCCGCTCTCCCTCGGCGAGCGGGCCGCCGGCATCACCCTCCCCGCGGCCGCGTTCCACAGCCCGCAGCTGCGGATCATGCGGCAGGCCGCCATCGACGTCACGCTGATGTGCAACGACGTCTACTCCCTGGAGAAGGAGGAGGCGCGCGGTGACATGGACAACCTCGTCCTGGTCATCGAACACACCCGCCGCTGCGGCAGAGAGGCGGCGATCGCCGAAGCCCGCGGTGAAGTCCGGCGGCGCGTGACGCGGTTCCAGGAGCTCGCGGTCCAAGTTCCCCAACTGTGCGCGCTGCTGGGGCTGACCGCCCGGGAGGCGGCCGGCGTGGACCGGTACGTGGAGATCATGGGCACGTGGATGAGCGGCTACCACGCCTGGCAGACCCGGACCGACCGCTACACCCACGCGCCTCACGTCCTGCCCGCCACCGGGCCCGGCTACTTCGACCGGGTGCTGGGCGCCGGGACGGCCTGCCCCGGTGGACCGCCGCAGCCACGGCATTAGGGCCTGTATCGAGTTGCCCCGCGGCGTCGCGACGCCCGGCACGCACCCTCGGCGCACGAGTCACATGCCCTGGTAGCTCCGCTACGAGGACATTCGTCCCGCACGCCGAGGGCACGCACCGAACGCCGCTCCCTGCTCCACGGGGCAACTCGATACAGACCCTAGGATCGCGGCATGGCGACAAGACTCGTGCAGATCAACATGAAAGCCCAGGACGACTCCGCGCTCGGCCGGTTCTGGGCGCAGGCACTCGGTTGGGGTGTCGACAGCGAGGGACCCGGTGTGACCAACCTCGAACCCGCGGGCTTCTCCTACCCCGACCCTGTGGCCGTCTGCATCGACATCATCGCCCGCCCGGAACCCAAGACGGTGAAGAACCGGGTGCACCTGGACCTGGCGACCACCTCGACCGCCCATCAGGCGGAGTTGGTGGCGCGCTTGAAGGACCTCGGCGCGACGCTCGCCGACGTGGGCCAGGGTGATGTCCCCTGGACGGTCATGGCCGACCCCGAGGGCAACGAGTTCTGCGTCCTGGAACCCCGCCCGGTCTACCAGGACACCGGGCCGGTCGCCGCCGTGGTCGTCGACTGCGCGGACCCGCGCGAGATGGCCCGGTTCTGGGGCCGGGCGACGGACTGGACGGTGCACAAGGTCACCGGCGACCAGGCGTCCCTGCGGTCCGCCCAGGGCGTCGGCCCGTACCTGGAGTTCGTCCGCACCCCCGATACCAAGAGCGTGTGGAACCGCGTCCACCTCGACGTCCGCCCCTACCCCGGCGACGACCTGGCATCGGAGGGAGCCCGCCTGCGCGCCCTGGGCGCCACCGACCCCGGGATCGACCAGTCCGAGATCCCCTGGACGGTGCTGGCCGACCCGGAAGGCAACGAGTTCTGCCTGCTCACCCCCGCGTGATCCCGGGCAGCGGTTCGCGGGCCGCGTGCCAGGGGGGCGGGAGGGCGGGGACGCCCGTGCGGGCGGCGATCACTCCGCCCGCGATGGCGCAGGTGGTGTCCACCGCACGCCAGGGCTCGCCCGCGCCGAACCGCCGCAGGACGTCGTGCATCGAGGCTCCGTAGCCGCGGTGCGTGTCGTCGGCGTAGGCCTCGGCGAGGCGCAGGGCGAGACGGTCCTGGTCGATCGTGCCGCCGCCCTCGGCGAGCTCCCGCACGGGGGCGAGGGCCTGGGCGATGTCGTCGCTCCAGCGCCACAGCGGCTCCGGGGCACGGTCCGCGCATCCAGGGCGGCCGGGCCCCCGGCACTCCGGTTCAGGCGGGGCCGTGTTCCCGCCGCCGGACGCGTTCAGTGGGCGAGCGCGGCGGCGGGCACGGTCCGGTAGGGGGCGAATTCGACGTTGTCCTTGCAGCCGAGCTGCTCCCAGGTCTTGTCGTTGGTGACCGGGTCGGTGCCCGTCAGCCGGTACTTGCACGCGCCCTTGATGAAGTTGCCCTGCACGCCGCCGGGGAAGTCGATCTCCTTGTTCCACAGGTACGGCGACTGGTAGTTGTTCACACGGGCCGTCGCGTTGACGTCGATACCGCCGGGCGCGTAGATCTCGTACACCCAGCCGGTCTTCTCCGTGCCGTAGGTCGCGAACCGCTTGGCCACCGACTGGTCGCAGCTGGTGCTGAGGTGGGCACTGAGCTGCCCGCCCCCCTTGACGATGTACTCGGCGAGGGGGATGAGCTGGTCGCCGCGCGGGGTGAAGCCGGTCCGGAAGATCTCCTCGACGTTCTCCCTCGTGTCGCCGCGCCACAGGGTGTTGACGTCCTCGCGCCACTGCCACCGCTCGCTGGAGGCGGTGGCGGCCACGGTGGGGGCGATGTGCGCGACGGTGGTGGTGCGCCACCAGTCCGCGGCCCGGTACTCGACGGTCGGGCCACAGGGCGTGGTGGTGTCGTCGTCAGCGGCCGCCGGCGCCGCCGTGGCGGTGGGGGTGACGAGGGAGAGGAGGAAGGTGGCGGCGAGGACCCGCAGAGCGGCCTTCGGCATGATATGACGACCCATCAGTCGAGGCGTGGGGGAGAAGAGGGCACCCCGTTTATAGGGGTGCCGCCCGACTGCCGGGCCGTGAGCCGCAAGGCGGACCACCCGTGCGGGGGGATCAGTCGTACTGGGGAAAGGATTCACCGGCGGCCCGCAGGCCGGGCACGGGATGCGCTGCGGGTCCGCCGGGGTTCAGGTCTGGCGGTCCAGGTCTGCCCGTTCAGGCCCCCGGCCTCCGGGCGCGCCGGAAGCCGGCCGGCTCGCAGGCGGCGACGGCTCCGGCATCGACGCTCGGCGCTCGGGGTACGGGGTTCGGGGTGCGGGCTAGGGACGACCGTGCCCGACGCGTACGGTCGCCGCAGCGCGGGCGGCGCGGCCTGTCACACCTCCGCGGTGGCCGTGGAGGGCTCGACGATGCGGCCGTCGCGCAGTTCCGCGACCCGGTCGGCGAGTTCGATCAGGTTGGGGTCGTGGGTGGCGACGAGGATGGTGACGGACTCGCTGCGCACCACCGCCCGCAGCAGCTCCATGATCGACCGGCCGGTCTCCGAGTCGAGCTGGCCCGTCGGCTCGTCCGCGATGATCAGGTCGGGGTCGTTGGCCAGGGCGCGGGCCACCGCCACGCGCTGCTGCTGGCCGCCGGAGAGCTCGCCGGGGCGCTGCTCGGCGTGGTCCGCGAGGCCGACCAGGGCGAGCAGCGTCCGGGCGCGCTCCTCCCTCTCCCTGGCCGGGACGCGGCGCAGGCGCATCGGTACGCCGACGTTCTCGGCGGCGGTGAGGACGGGTAGCAGGCCGAACGACTGGAAGACGAAGCCGATGCGGTCGCGGCGCAGGGCGAGCAGGTCCGGCTCGCCCAGTGTCGCCAGGTCGGTTCCGTCGATGCTGATCCGGCCGCCGGTCGGGGTGTCGAGGCCGCCGACGAGGTTCAGCAGGGTGGTCTTGCCGGAGCCGGACCGGCCCTTGAGGGCGGTCAGTTCGCCCCGGCGGACCTCGAAGGAGACGCCGCGCAGGGCGTGGACGGCCTGCGCCCCGCTGCCGAAGCTGTGGCGTACGTCGTCCACGACCACGATCGGTGTTCCCTCGGCCTGCCGCGCCACCGTGGTGGTCGCGGTCGCCGTTCTATTCTGGTGGTCCGTCATCGCCTGTGCCCCCGTTGGGTCGTCCGAGCGGAGCGTCCGGCTCCCTGTTTCGCGGCACGCTCGCGCTGCCACTGCAGCCTTCTGATCGCATTTGCGCATCTGCCGCACCCATCACGCAAGTCCCTTCCGTACTGGGTTCGAATCTGACAACATCGTCCGCTATCCGGTACCCGAGGTCCGGATGGGGGAGGAACTCAACACGTGCTCGGCTTCGTCGTGCGCCGGTTGCGCGGGCGTTGGCCGCTCGCCGTCGCCGTGCTGCTCACCGTACTGATCACCGCGACCGCTCTGACCGCGCTGACGGCATTCACCCGTGGCGTGGGGGAGGAGGGTCTGCAGCGTGCCCTGACCGGCCCGGAACAGCCTCGGACCACCGTCGTGGTCACCAGCGGCCATCCCGCCACCGACCGCGCCGAGGACGACGATGCCGTCCGGGCCTTCGCGGACCAGGTCTTCGGGCGGATTCCCGTGGCCACCGAGAGCGTGGCCCGCAGCCGCTCGTACGGACTCCCCGGCGCCGCCGCCTCGGGCCAGGACGCCGACCTGACCCTGCTCGCCGCCCTCGGCCGGGAACACGTACAGCTGACCGCCGGCCAGTGGCCCGGGCCGGTCGCCGCCACCGCCCCCGCCACTGCCCTCGGTACCGCCACCGCCGCCGTCCCCGGTACCGGGACCGGCGCCGCCCCGGCGCCGATGCAGGTCGCCGTGCCGCGCGCCGCGCTCGCCCGGCTCCGCCTCGCCGAGTCCGCACTGCCCGCACCGGTCCGCCTCGACGACCGGTTCGGCGGGCCCCCGCTGACCGTGCTGGTCACCGGCGTGTACCGGGCCGCCGATCCGGACGCCGGCTACTGGCGGCTCGACCCGCTCGGCGGGCGTGAAGTCCAGTCCAGCACCCTGGCCACCTACGGTCCGCTGCTCGTGGACGACAGCGCCTTCACGACCGGCGCACTCCTGCAGAACTACCGCCTCACCCTCCTCACCCCGGACCTGCGCACCGTCCGCACCTCCGAGGCCGAAGCCATCCGCGCCACGACCGCCCCGGCCGCGGCCGACCTCGAACGCACCACCTCGCTGCGGGCCGCCACCGATCTGCCGAAGGTCCTCACCGAGCTGGACTCCGGCATGCGCGTCGCCCGCTCGACGCTGATGATGGGCGCCCTCCAGCTCGCCGTCCTCGCCACGGCCGCACTGCTCCTCGTCTCCCACATCGTGACGGCCCGCCAGGAGCCGGAGCGCGTCCTGCTCACCGCGCGCGGCGCCTCCCGCAGACGGCTCGGCGCCCTGAGCGCGGCCGAGTCCCTGCTGCTGGCCCTGCCCGCCGCCGTCCTGGCGCCCCTGCTGACCCCACCCCTGCTGCGGCTGTTCAGCCGGTTCGGACCGCTGGAACGGGTCCGCCTGGAGATCCCGGACACCTGGCTGGTCTGGCCCGTCGCGGCCGGCTGCGCCCTGGCCTGCGTCCTGCTGACGACCCTGCCCGCCGTCCTGCGCGGCGCCTCGGCCGCAGTCCTGCGCCGCGTGGGCAGCCGGCAGACGATGGTGGCCGGCGCCGCCCGCTCCGGCCTGGACCTGGCCGTGGTGGCCCTTGCCGTCCTCGGCTATCAGCAGCTGTCGCAGTACGGGGCGGCGGACTCCCCGCCACCCGCCACCGGCTCCGGCGGCGGGCTCGGCGTGGACCCCGTCCTGGTCACCGCCCCCGCCCTCGCCCTGTGCGGAGGCACACTGCTCGTCCTGCGCCTGCTGCCCTTCGCGGCGCGCGCCGGGGGACGGCTGGCCGCACGCGGCCGGAGCCTGGCCCCCGCCCTGTTCGGCTGGCAGCTCGCCCGACGCCCCGGCCGGGCCACCGGGCCCGTGCTGCTCCTCGTACTCGCCGTCTCCAGCGGGATCCTGGCGCTCGGCCAGGACTCCGCCTGGTCCGCGTCCCAGCGCGACCAGGCCGACTTCGCGGCCGCGGGCGGCCTGCGGATCTCCGCGAGCAGCATGCCCGCGATGGGCCAGGGCGGCCGCTACGGGGCACTGCCGGGCGGCGACCGCCTCAACCCGGTGGCCCGCCGGGAGCAGCAACTGCCCGGCGGGGTCGTGGCCGACGTCCTCGCGCTGGACGCCGCCAAAGCGGGCGACCAGGTACCGCTCCGCGCCGACCTGCGCGGCGGCCGCGACATGCGCGAGCTGTTCGCCCCGCTCGCCGGCACCGGCGCCCAGGCCCCCGGTGTCGCACTGCCCGGCTCCCCCCGCCGGATCGACCTCGACGTGACGGTACGGTCCACGGGTACGGGCTGGGCAGCCGTGAGCGTGCTGCTGCGCGACCGGTTCGGGGCGGTCCACGGCACGCAGTCCGCGACCCTGCCCGCCGGCGGCGACGCCACCCTCGCCTTCCCCCTGGACACCCTGACCGGCGCCCCGGTCGGTTCGGCCGCGACGCCGCTGACCCTGGCGGGCATACGCCTCTCGTACGCCGGGGACGGCGGCCCCCCGGGCGACGGCAGCGAGCTGGCCCTGCGCCGGATCGGCGTCTCCGACACCGTGGACGGCGCCGCGGCAGCGGTCCCCGTACCCGGCGCCGGCGGCCCGGACGGCTGGCGGGTCTCGCCCTCGCAGGAGAAGCGGATCCAGCGGGCACCGGAAGCGTCCCCGGCCCCGGCCGGCTCCTCGGACCTGACGCGGCTGCGCTACTGGGGCGGGTTCGGTACGGAGACGGGTGTCACCACCGTGCTGTTCCCCGCACCCGCCGGGCCGGCCCCGGCCGAGGTCCCGGCGGTCGCCACCACCCGCTACCTGAGCAGCGTGGGCGCCTCCGTCGGGGACACCGTCCCGGTCCCGGTCGACGGAACGAACGTCTCCATGCGGATCACCGCCGCCGTCGACTCCCTTCCCGTCGCCGGACGCACGGCGATCGCCGCCGACCTGCGCGTGCTCGGCCGCTTCCTCGTGGAATCCTCCGGGCGGCAGCCTCCCGCGCCCGCCGAGTGGTGGCTGCCCGCCGCCTCGGCCGCCGACCCGGCCCCGGCCCGCGCGGCCGCAGAGCTGCGCGCGGGCGTCAGGACCGAGCGCGTCCAACTCCGCGAGGAGATCACCGACCGCCTGTTGGACGACCCGCTGAGCGCCGGCCCGCAGAGCGCGCTGGCCGCCCTCGCCGTCGCCTGCGCTGTCCTGGCCGCCATCGGCTTCGCGACCGCCACAGCCGCCGAACGAAGGGTGCGCGGCCGGGAGTTCTCCGTCCTGCTCGCACTCGGCACACCGCGCCGGCCTCTGGCCCTGGCGGCCGCCGCCGAGGGCGGGGTGCTGATCGCCATCGGCACCGCCGTCGGAACGGGGCTCGGCGTCGCCCTCGTCCACCTGATGGCGCCCCTGGTCGTGCTGACCCCCTCGGCCGGCCGGCCGTTCCCGCCCGTACAGGTGGACATGTCGTCCTGGCAGATCCTGCTGACGGCCGCCGCCATCGCCGCCGTTCCCCTGCTGTCGGCCGTCTTCAGCGGCCCCCGGGGCCGCGACATCGCCGCCCGGCTGCGTCCCGTGGAGGAGATGTGACCACCCCGCCGCCGACCCCGGGGCCGTCCACCCCGGGGCCGTCCACCCCGCCTCCGACCCCGCGGCCGCCGACCACCCCTCGCCCGCCCGCCGCCCCGAAGTCCGGGCCGCGGCCCGCGCCGTGGGTCCGGACCCGGCTGCGCGCGGCTCCGCTCGGCACCCTGCTCGCCGCCGCGCTGGCGTTCGTCGCGGTGCTGCTCGCCGCCGCCCTGCCCCGGGCCCAGGACCGGGGCGCCGACCAGGCCCTGCGGTCCTTCCTGCACAACAGCGGGTCGACCCGCGCCGGCCTTCAGGTGACCGCGCCGGCACCGGCGTCCGGGCAGAGCGCCCAAGCACTGGACCGGACGCTGCAGAGCCTCCTCGCCCATACCGGGAACACCTTCCACGTGGACGCCGACAGGGTCGTCCACGGCACGCGGACCACCAAGCGCCAGCCGCTGACGAATCCGGAACTGTCCCGCCCGCACGGCCTCCCGCCCAAGATGTCCCTGCTGTACATCGAGCAGGCGCAGGATCACGTGAAGCTGGTGGAGGGCCGCTGGCCGAGCGACACCCCCCGGCCCGCCGGAGCCGCCTCCTACGACCCGCCCCTCCAGGTCGCCCTGTCGCGGAAGGCCGCGGACACCATCGGCGCCCGTGTGGGCTCGGTCCTGGAGAGCGCGCCCCTGACCGACGGCACCCCGTCCGTGGAGGTCGTGGGCCTCTACTCGGCCCCGGACGAGACCGATGACTTCTGGGTGGACCTGGACTGCCTCCCGCGCGCCTGCAAGACGTTCGCCGGGGAGAGCTACCTGTGGGAGGCCGACGCCTTCATCGGGGCCGGCGACCTCGACCGGATGGACCTCTGGGGCCACAACGCAGAGGACTTCTGGCGCCTCCCGGTGGACGTCGGCCGGCTGCGCGCCGACCTGCTGGACGCCACGAAGGAGGAGATCGCCTCGTACGTGGCCGGCCCCACCGCCGCCGCCATCGCCTTCGACACCCGCCGCGAACGCATACGGACCACCTCGTGGCTGCCGGAACTGTTCGGGCAGGCCCACGACCGCCGACAGGCGGCCGCGCCCCTCGCGCTGATCGGACCCGCCGGGGTCGGCGGGGTCGCCTTCGTCGTCCTCTGCCTCGCCGGCGCGCTCGCCGCGGACCGGCGGGACGCCGAACTGCGGCTGCTGCTGGCCCGTGGCGGCTCCCGCTCCGCCATCGTCGGCCGGCTCCTGCGGGAAGGCGCCGTCACGGTCCTCCCGGCCGCCGCGGCCGCCACCGCGCTCGCCGTACTGCTGCTGCCCACGCCACGGCTCGCCCCCACGCTCATCTCGGCCGCGACCGTCGCACTGCTCGCGCTGCTGGCCTTCCCCGTACGGGCGGCCGTGCTGCTGACCCCGCCCCGCTCCGCCGGGCGCTGGCGGCGGCCCGTGGCCGAACTGCTCGTCCTCGCCGCCACGGCCGCCGCCGTGCTGGAGGTCCGCCGCCGGGGGGTCGCCCCGGCCGGCAGCGACCCTGACCCGCTGCTCGTCGCCTCCCCGCTGCTGCTCGCACTGTGCGGGGCCCTGCTGCTGGCCCGGGTCCAGCCGGTGGTGACCGGGTGGTTCGCCCGGGCGGCCGGCCGCCGGTCCGGACTGGTCGGCTTCCTCGGGCTGGCCCGGGCCGCACGCGGCAGCGGGGCCCGGGGCGCCGGCCGCTCCGGCCCTTCCCTCCTGCCGATGGCCGCCCTGCTCCTCGCCATCACCACCGGGGGGTTCGGAGCCGCCGTCCTGCAGTCCGTGGACTCGAACCGGCTCGGTGTCGCCCGGCTGGCCGTCGGGGGCGACGCGGCGATCTCCGCCTTCGGCAAGGCGGAGCTCCCGGAGGGCCTCGCGAAGGCCGCGGGCGAACTGCCAGGCGTACGGACGTCGGTGCCGCTGTGGATCGACCACGACTCCTCCCTCGTCGGCACCGTCCAGCGCTCCAGCCAGGTCAACCTGATCGTCGTCGAGCCGCGAGCGTACGCGGAGCTGTCGCGCGTCCTCGGCTGCGGGCCCTTCGACCCGGCCCTGCTCGCCACGGCAGGCGGGGAGCCCGCGGACGCCCCGGTGCCCGCGCTGTTCAGCTCCGGCCTGGCGCGGCTGGGCGGTTCGGGAACCTTCACGCTCCAGCCCGGCAACGGCGGCGAGGTGCGCGTCCGCGGCGCCGCCGTGATCGACTGCACTCCGGCGGTTCCGGCCGCGGACGCCGCGACCGTCGTCCTGCCCGCCGGCCGAGCGGCGGCCCTCATCGGGGGCGCCGACCGCCCGAACCGGTGGTTCGGCCTCGGTCCCGTCGACGGGGACCGGCTGCGCGCGCTGGTCCGCACCGCACTCCCGGCGGAGCCCGCTTCCCCGTCGGCGTCTGCGTCTGCGTCGGCCTCCGTGTCCCCTTCGCCTGCGGTCCAGTCCGAAGGCCAGGACCAGGCCCCGGCTGCCGGGACGCAGCCGGCCGACGAGGTGTATCCCGTGCGCACCAGCGCTGACGCGGTCGCCGAGCTGGGCTCCGATCCGCTGCAGAGGTCCGCCGAGCGCCTCTTCTGGGCCTCGGTGGCCGGAGCGGCCGGCTTCGCGCTGCTGGCCGTACTGCTGACGCTGATGCGGAGCGTCCCCGAACGCGCGGCCCTGCTGGCCCGGCTGCGCACGATGGGGCTGCGCCGCCGGCAGGGCGTCGCGCTGATCCTCGCCGAGACCCTGCCGCAGACCCTGGCAGCGGCCCTGGGAGGGGCCCTGGTGGCGGCCGCCGCGGTGGCGCTGCTGGGTCCGGCGATGGACCTGTCCACCCTGGTCGGCGCGAGCGTGCCGATCGGCGTACGGGTCACGGTGGGTCCCGTACTGACCCAGGCCCTGGGCCTGGCCGCCCTGGTCGCCGCGGCCGTGCTCGTCGAGGCGGCGACATCCGGGCGACGGCAGATCACCACCGAGTTGAGAGCGGGAGACCAGCGTTGAACAGCGACCAGCCGACGTACGAGGAGCTGCGCCGCCGGGCGACGGCCGCCGCGGAGCCCCGCACCCGGGCGACGGACGCCGCGATCGCCTGCGACCGCCTGGTCCGCATCTTCAGCACCGACGGTATCGAGGTGCAGGCCCTCCAGGGGCTGGAGCTGACGGTCGAGCAGGGCGACCTGGTGGCCCTCGTGGGCGCCTCGGGCAGCGGCAAGTCCACCCTCCTGAACATCCTGGCGGGGCTGGACGTCCCGACGGCGGGCAGTGCGGCGGTCGCCGGCTACGACCTGCTGGAACTGACGGCGCGGGACCGGCTGCGCTACCGGCGCGAAGCGGTCGGGTTCGTCTTCCAGCAGACGGCCCGCAATCTGCTGCCGTTCCTGACGGCCGCCCAGAACGTGGCCCTGCCGATGCAGTTGAAGGGCGGCGGCTCGCGGCGCGGCGCGGGCGCGCGCCGCTCGGCCCGGGTGGCGGAGATCCTGGACGCCCTCGGGATCGGCGACCTGGCGCACCGGCGCCCGGCGGAACTGTCCGGCGGTCAGCAGCAGCGGGTCGCCATCGCGGTGGCGATGGCCAACGACCCCAAGGTTCTGCTGGCCGACGAACCCACCGGCGAACTCGACTCCGAGACGGCCGCGGCCGTCTTCGAGGCCTTCCGCACGGTCAACAAGGAACTGGGCGTGACGGTGGTCATCGTGACGCACGATCCCATGGTGGCCGGCGAGGTCCGCCGCACGGTCGCGATCCGCGACGGCCGCACCAGCAGCGAGGTGCTGCGCCGCCTGGTCACCGACGAGCACGGCGAGGAATCGATCAGCGAACGCGAGTACGTCGTCCTGGACCGCTCGGGACGCGTCCAGCTTCCCGCGAAGTTCCTGGAAGCCCTGGGCATGGAGCACCGCGTGGCGGTCGACCTGGCACCGGACCACATCGAACTGCGCCCCGACAGGACTTAGCGCCTAGCGGCCGTGACCGCAGAGGTTCACCGGCTCACGCGCCCGGCACGCCACACTGACATGCCGTCACCCGGCGCCCTACGCTGCAGTGCGCGCAGCACTCCGGCGTGCCGGAGCGCGCCGCTGCCGCGACCTCACGTGCCGCCCGGCAGCGCCGGACCCGTCGGCGGGGTCTCGCCCGATGACGGGGCCTGCCCTCGAATCCCGGCCGAAAGGTCTGCCGCCGATGCTCCCCGCAGCCCGACGGGAACCTGTGGTTCACCGAGCAGCTCGGCAACGGCCTCGGCCGGGATCACTCCCACGGGGGAAGTCGCGTACTACCCCCTGCCCAGCGCGGCCGGTTTCCCGCCCCGGATCACCGCGGGAGCGGACGGCGGAATGTGGTTCACCGAGATCGTCGGCGACCGCGTCGGACGCGTCGAGGTCGCAACAACGGGCCCTTCGGTGCGGCGGACGCGGTGGTCACCCTGAACCTGCCGCGTGGCGCGCAGGCAAAGGGCACGGCCCCCGCCGCCGACCGCGACGGCCCCTGCTTTTGTTTTGGAGTCAAATATTCGGATATACGCGTAACGGCTGGACTGTGAAAGGAACGACATGGGTGTGGGTGAGAAGGCAAAGGCCGAGATGGAACAGGTCGCGGGTAAGGCTGTGCGCAAGGCGGCCCATGCGATGGGAAAGGAAACCCTGGCCGCCAAAGGGGCGGCTCTGGAGGCCCGGGGCAAGGCGCGGAGTGTCAAGGAGAAGGGAAAGGACACGCTGTACTGATCGGCATTTGGCAAGGTTCTGAAAGCGAGAAGGAAGCATGGGCGTACTTGCTTGGATCCTGCTCGGTCTGCTCGCGGGCATCATCGCGAAGATGCTGATGCCCGGTAAGGACCCGGGCGGCATCATCATCACCATACTGATCGGCATCGCGGGTGGGCTGCTCGGCGGATGGCTGGGAAAGGTGATCTTCGGAGTCGACTCCGTCGACGGCTTCTTCGAGCTTTCGACCTGGATCGCCGCCATCGTCGGTTCCCTCATCCTCCTGATGATCTTCCGATTGTTCCGTCGCACGTCGCGATAGCGGCACCGGCAGCCGCGGCGGCCCGCAGGGCGCATGCCGACCGAGGAACGAAACGGCTTCCCCTCCCCGCGAGGGTGAAGCCGTTTTCCTCGGTCACGGCGGAAGGAGGGGCCCCAGCGGGCCCAGGTCGAGATTGAGGTCCTCCAGCGTGTAACCGTGCTCCGTGCACAGCTCGGTCATGCGGTCGTGGAGGGCGAGGAGCGTGGCCCCCAGCTCCTCCTCCTGCTCGTCGGTGAGATCGCCCGCGTCGACGCGGCGCAGGGCCTGGCGTTCGATGAGCTGGCGCAGGAGCTCCACGAGCGTGAGGACGAGCTTGAGGAGGTCCTCGCCGACGGTGTCGGGGTCGGTGTGGAGGCGGCGAGCAGGCCGTGGAGGCTCGTCTCCAGGGGCGGTGGGCGGTGCCTGGAGGAGCCGGAAGGCGTTCGCCATCGTGTCGCCGACGGCGCTGAGGTCCGGAGCCGGGGGGTGCCGGGCGGGGCCGTCGCCGGTCACGGCCGCTCACCGCCGCTGGAGGAAGACGGGTCGGGGCCGCCGGCCACCGAGGTGATGAGGGCGCGCAGGGAGATCCGTACCAGGTCGATGTCCGCGATGGACAGGACGACGTCCCCGGTGATCACGACCCCGCCGGCCAGCAGCCGGTCGAGGAGGTCGACCAGGGCGACCTGCCGGCCCGGCAGGGACTCGTCGCGCGGGGTGATGGTCATGTCGGTCCGCCAGGGGTGTCGGTGGACGTGTCGGTGTCGGTGTCGGTGCCCGTGGCCGGTGGAGCCGGCATGGCGAACGAATAGGGGGCCCAGGGGCCGGTGACGTCGACACGTACGCCGGGCAGGCCCTCGCCCGCCTGCTCCACGGCGCTGCGGAAGGCCTCGGCCTGTTCGTCGGGAACGAGGTACGCGTCGTTGAGGACGTTCTCGCCGTCCTCGCCTGCTGCGCCGCGGGTCAGGGGTCCCGACTGGGTGGGGTGTCGCACGGCGTGGGTCGCGTGCGGGG
Source organism: Streptomyces sp. NPDC060232 (assembly GCF_042726555.1). NCBI lineage: Bacteria > Bacillati > Actinomycetota > Actinomycetes > Kitasatosporales > Streptomycetaceae > Streptomyces > Streptomyces sp. NPDC060232. The sequence goes on from NZ_JBHXAG010000001.1 coordinate 328,214, forward strand.
CCGCGGCCGCGGCGATGCGTTCCGCTGCCCGTGCGGCCTGCTGGTAGCGGTCCTCGCGGGCGTGGTGCTGCCTCTTGCGGGCCTGGAGGTAGGCCTTGCCGGGACTGCTGGGTGCGGGTGCCGGTGTGGCGGCAGGGGGCGCCGAGTCGGGCGCATCGGCTCCGGCGTCGCCGGCGGCCTCGGGGCGTACGTAGACCTTGACACCGTACTCGGCGTGGTGGGCCAGGAGGGCCAGGCGGTCGGCGAAAGCGGGCCGCTGCTCGCGCAGCGCCGCCAGTGCTCGTTCCTCGTCCTGGTAGAGCGTCGCCATCCGCAGGGGCAGGACGGTCGCCCGGTCGCCGAGGGCCTGGATGACGTGGTGGTGGGCCCGGGCGGTGCTCTCCAGCCAGTCGAGGTCCTCGAAGTGCGCCCGGAGCGCCTCTTCGCGCCAATCGCCGTGGGGGACCTGGCTGGTGACGAACGAGGGCGCCGCCGGGCCGGCCTCGTCGAGGGGCGGCAGGAGGGACAGCGCGGCGTCGGCCACGCCCCGCAAGGAGGCCAGGATCCGGCCGAGCTCCGGCGTGGGCACGGCGACGGCGTACACGTAGGTGAGGGTCGGCTCCTGGCTCATGGGGCGGGCCTGTTCCTCTTGGAGGCGCCGCGAGCCGGGCGGCCCTCTTCCCGGGCGAGGTCGCCTTCCGCTTCATCCACGCCCTCCGGGCCGGGCTCCGCGGTGCCCAGGCGTTCGCGCCGCAGTGCCTCCACCTCGGCCCGCAGGCGGCGGTTCTCCTCCGCCAGCGGGTCGCCGCTGTGGCGGGAGGAAAGGGACGGGTCGTACTCCCACCAGTCGATGCCCATCTCCTTGGCCTTGTCCACCGAGGCGATCAGGATCCGCAGCTTGATGGTCAGCAACTCGATGTCGAGGAGGTTGATGCGGATGTCGCCGGCGATGACGATGCCCTTGTCCAGGACGCGTTCGAGGATGTCGGCCAGGCTGGCGGAGGAGCTGGGGGGATAGGACATCGGCGCCGCCCGGGACGGCAACGGGCCCAGCCGGTTGGCGAGCGGGTCAGTCACGGTCCCCGACCTCCCAGGTCACGGCAGACCCTGCTGCCGGTATCTCGTGATCTCGTCGAGCCGGTCGAGGAGTTCGTCCTCCATGACCTCGAAGGTGTCGGGGTCGATCTCCCCCCGCTGGAGCCGGCCTTCGAGGTCGGCGAGCGCCGCCCAGACGGGGGCGGGGTCGTAGTACTCCTCGGTCGCCTTGTCGGCGACGCGCTGCGCCACCCACACCACGGCGCGCATGGGCGCCAGCGGCGAGGTCAACAGTCCGGTCAGCAGCCCCATGGCTCCTCCTCCTGAGCGCCCTAGACGAAGCTGTACGGCGGCAGCGGCCCACCGAAGCGGAATTCGACGCCGTCGACCTGCCCGGCGAGCCCCGCCACGGCGTCGACGAAGTCCTCCTTCTGGTCGTTGTGGACCAGGAGGGAGAGGTTGAGCATGTCGCCGTCGACCGGGGCGCGGACGGCGTGGTCGCGGGCGAACCCGACCAGCGCCTGGACGAGGTCGGAGGCGAGCGTCTCCTGCCGGCCGCGTACCTCCATGGCGACGAGTTCTCCCAGTTGGAGGGGAAGCCGGGGGTCGGTGTCGCCCTCCCGGATCCGGTCGTTGAGCTTGCGCGCCTCGGGGAACTCGTCGAGGATCTCGCGCAGGAGCGCCTCCTCGTCCTGGGAGGCTTTGACGTTGTACTCGGCGCAGCCTTCGACTCGATCCAAGGAGTCGAGGTAGGAGTCAGCGCGTTGCAGCAGGGCTTCGCGGACGGTCTGATCGTCGGGGGCGATGTACCCGAACTGCAGGGGCAGGACCGCGCCGTCGGCCATCAAGCTCGTCTGGACCTCCTGGTGGGCGGTCAGGTCCCGACGCTTGGGACGGATCTCCTCGTCCACGTCACTGACAACCGCGCACAGCTGATCCGTGGTGACGGTACGGAGCGCCGTGGGCTGCGCACCTACGCCGGTCAGCCCGTCCAGACGGCAAGGGTGCTCTGCCCCGATGATCGAATACACGTACAGAGCCATCGCCTGCTCCCCTACTCCCTCTCACGGCGTACCGGGCGGCGTGCGGGTCGACGGCGCCGCGGGGCCTCTTCCTCCTCGGGCTCCTCCTCCGGCTCGTCCTCCCTCTCGGACTTGCCGGTCAGGGACTGCGTCACCGCGTCCACCGCCCCGCTGAGCGCGCCCTTGGACTTGCCGTGCGCACCGCTCTCGACCATGTTGCCGACCACGTCCGTCAGCTGGGCCGGCGCCTTGCGGCCGGTTTCCAGGTCGAGCCGGTTGCACGCCTCGGCGAAACGCAGGTAGGTGTCGACGCTGGCCACGACGATCCGGGCGTCGATCTTCAGGATCTCGATCCCGACCAGGGAGACACGGACGAACACGTCGATGACCAGCCCGCGGTCAAGGATCAGTTCCAGGACATCGTAGAGGCTGGTGCCGCCGCCCCTGCCTCTGCTGACGCTGCTTCCACCCTGCGGCATCACGGTCATGGCCGCTTCCCTTCACCGGTGGCCGGCGGCCCCTCACGTCGGCCGATCGATCATTGCCCTGCTGTACCGCCGTGTCCTCTCGTAGGAGATCAGCTCCCCTTCCTCGTCGATCGTGACCTTGTAGCTGGCCAGGACACTGGTCGTGTCGGGGATGCGTTCCAGCTCCACGACCTCGACCTGCGCCTCCCAGCCGTCCTCGGTGGGTTTCAGGGCCGACACCGATTCGGGCGGGCGCCCGAGCAACTGCGACAGCTGCTGGGCCGCCAGGCGCATGGCGGCTGCCGCTCCCGGGGTGCCGCGGCGCGCGGCCGTCTTGCGGGGCGGGGCCTTGCGGCTCGGCCTGCTCGTCTGTGCGTCGTCGCGGTCACCGCCGTCCGACGGGGAACGCCGACGGCGCGCGGGCTCTGCTGGGGTCATGGACCCACTCTCCCTCGCGGACTGCCGCCTCTAGGGCTGCCCGCTTGCATGAAGATCAAACACATCGGATCACAACAAAACCAGATTTTCATGGCATACGAGGCATATCTGGCACCAGCGGGGCAGCCACTTAGTAACCGAGCGATCAGCGCGCCCCGTCACCCCAGCGTGCATCCCGCGGCAGCTGCAGCGGCGGCACGTGGAGTGCGAAGCGGAGGCCCCCGGGCGCACCTGGTGAAGGGAAAGGGCTCATGGACGACACGACCAAGATCGCCCTGGCGGCCGCCATCGTCGGCGGCTACGTGTTGGGGCGGACGAAAAAGGGTCGTATGGCCCTCAGCCTGGCGACGTTCGTCGCCGGCCGCCGCATCGGGCTGGAACCGAAGGAGCTTGCGGCACAAGGCCTGAAGAAGCTGGGCGAGATGCCACAGGTCGCCGAGCTCACTGAGCAGATCAGGGGCGAGGCCCTGGACGCCGGCCGCAAGGCGCTGACGGCCGCTGCCAACCGTCAGCTGTCCCAGCTCGCCGACTCGCTCCACCGGCGGACGCTCGCCGTCGGCCGGGAGGACGACGAAGACGCCGACGAGGAGGAGTACGAGGACGCCTACGAGGACGAGGGCGAGGAGGGGGACGCGGCCTACGACGAGGAGCCCTACCAGGGCGCCGAAGGCGAGGAAGAGCAGGAACCGGAGGGGGAGTACGAGTACGAGGACGAGCAGGACGAGGAAGAGCCTGAAGAGGAGGCGGAGGAGGAGCCCGAAGAGGAGCCCGAGGAAGAGGCCGAAGAGGAGCCCGCCCCCCGTCGGCGGTCGGCCCGCCGCCGCTCTGCGTCCGCCCGGAAGCCGGAGGAGGCGGAGGACGAAGAGGAGCCCGAGGAAGAGGCCGAAGAGGAGCCCGAGGAAGAGGCCGAAGAGGAGCCCGAGGAGGAGCCCGAGGAGGAACCGGAGGAAGAGCAGCCCGAGGGTGAGGGCGAGGACGAGGAAGAGCCCGCGGCACGCCGACGTACGGCCCGCCGCCGTTCCGCGTCCGGCCGTACGGACAAGGCGGGACAGCGCAGCGCACCCGCGGGTAAGAGTGCAGCCAGGAAGTCCGCTCCGGCCAAGAAGTCAGCTCCCGCCAGGAAGACCGCCCCGTCGAAGAAGGCCGCTCCCGCGAAGAAGGCCGCTCCCGCCAAGAAGGCCGCTCCCGCCAAGAAGGCCGCTCCCGCGAAGAGGGCAACTCCCGCCAAGAAGTCGGCTCCCGCCAAGGAGGCCGCTTCTGAGAAGAAGTCCGCCCCGGCCAAGAAGGCGACCGCCAAGAAGTCGCCGAGTGGGCGCTCGGCGTCCAGGGCACCCGCCAAGAAGGCGGCGGCGAAGAAGGCGGCAAGCAGACCCGCCGCGAAGAAGGCCGCCGCGAAGAAGTCCGCGGCGAAGAAGCCTCCCGGCCGCCAGGCCGCGTCCAAGACCACCGCGGCGAAGAAATCGGCCCGCCGCAAGCCGACGGCGCGGAGGTGAACCATGGCCACCACACAGCAGGGCTCCAAGGACGGACAGTCCGGTTTCGACAAGCTGCTCGAAGAACTGGGCGCCTACGTCTCCGCCCAGGCCGAAGGCCTGGCGGACAAGGCCGTGGACAAGGTGGGAGACCTCACCGACCGCCTCTCCGACGTCGCGGAGAACGGAGGGTCCCTCGCCGGCATCGGAGGCAAACTCCTCCAAGGCGACTCACCGGTGAAAGCCGTGCTCGGGCAAACGGTCAGCGGGCTGAAGGACAAGGTCAGCGAAACGGCCGGCAACCTTTTCGGAGGCAAGAGCAAGGGCAAGGGGCGCAAGGGCGGCACCAAGGCCATGCACATCATGGAGACCATGGACGTGGGACTGCCGCTGCGCACCGTCTACGACCACTGGACCCAGTACGAGAACTTCAGCAGTTTCGCCAAGGGTGTGCGCAGCGTCTCGCAGAACGACGACACGACCACGGACTGGAAGGTCAAGGTCGGACCGTCCACACGCAGCTGGAAGGCCTCGATCCAGGAACAGGTGCCGGACGACAGGATCGTCTGGTCCTCGGAGGGCGCCAAGGGAACGACGCGCGGCTGCGTGAGTTTCCACGAGCTGGCCCCCTCGCTCACGCGGATCGTCCTCGTCGTCGAGTACTACCCCGCCGGCTTCTTCGAGAAGACGGGAAACATCTGGCGGGCCCAGGGCCGGCGCATGCGGCTCGACCTGAAGAACTTCAACCGCTTCGTCACCCTCTCCAACGAAGAGCCGGAAGGCTGGCGCGGAGAGATCCAGGACGGCGAGGTCGTCGTCACGCACGAAGAGGCCCTGGAACAGGAAGAGGCGGCGGGCGAGGAGCCGGAAGAAGAAGGCGAAGAGGGCGAAGAGGGCGCCGCCGACGAGGACGCCTACCCCGAGGGCGAGGAGGAAGCCGACCAGGACGCCGACCAGGACGAGGACGAATACGCGGACGAGGAGGAGTACGAGGGCGCGGAGGACGAGGAAGGCGACGAGCCCGACGACGGCGGCGACGAATACGAGGACGAAGCCGAGTACGAGGACGAAGCCGAGGGCGAGGAGGAGGAAGAGCCGCCCCGGCGGTCACGTCGGCGCTGAGGGGCGCGGCGGGACGGACACGCAGAGAGGCCGGCGGCTCAGCCACCGGCCTCTCTGCGTGCGTGCTCGTCCGCGTGCTCGTCAGTGCTTGAGAGCGTCCTTCGCCTTCTGCGCGGCCTGCTTCGCATCACCTGCGGCCTGCTCGGCACGGCCCTTCATCTCCAGGCTCTCGTTGCCGACGGCCTTGCCGGTGACCTCCTTCGTCTTTCCCTTGACGGACTTGCCGATGTTCTTGGCCTTCTTCCCTGCGGCCATCCTCGACACCTCCAGAACCTGCCTGAGAACAACGGGTGGATCGAATCCCGCCACCCAGCGGGTGCCCGTTCCGGCAGCGCGTACACCCGGACCGGCCCCACCGGAGCCGAAATGTCCGCCACCCGTCAGGGCCGCGGCGTCGGGACGAGCCGCAGGAGCGTGTGCAGGACGGAGTCGATGGTGTCGCGGCCCGGTTCGGCGCTGACGTCGGTGAGCAACCGGGCCAGGGTGCGTACGAGCACGGGCGAGCCCATGACGCGAGGGTGGAGGAGCGCCCGGAAGCCGTAGCGGGAGAAGACGAGATCACTGGCGAGGTTGCCCAGGCGGTAGTAGCGCCCCCAGCGGCGGTGGATCTCCGCCGGGTACTGCTGCAGTGCGTGTTCGCGCCTCGGCCCGGCCGGGCGGGCCAAGGCCAAGGCGATGGTCCCCGCCGCCACCTCCGCGGCCTCCATGGCCTGGCCGATGCCCTCGCCGCTCCACGGGCTGACCATGCCCGCGCTGTCGCCTACCAGCAGCAGGCCCCGGCGGTACTGCGGCCGCCGGTTCATTCCCATCGGCAGGGGCGCGCTGCGCATGGGGGATGCCGCGTTCTCCTCCCGCACGCCCCAGCCCGTCGGGAGGCGGGGGAGCCAGTGCTCCATGGCGGCTCGAAGGTCCACAGGCCGGCTGCGCCGCTGCGGCAGGGCGCCGAGGCCGACGTTGACGCGCCCGTCACCGAGCGGGAACACCCAGCCGTACCCGGGCAGGTCCAGCCCCGTCTGCGGACAGCGCAGATCGGCCCAGAGTTCGAGATAGGGGTCGTGGGTGCGGGCTTCGCTGCGGTAGTAGCGGCGGGCCGCCGCAGCGACCGGGCGGCCCGCGTCGCGCGCGAGGCCCAGGGCCACGGCGATCCGTGCGGAGGCGCCGTCGGCGGCGACGACCAGCGGCGCCCGGTAGGTGACCGGCTGCTTGTCCGGACCGCGGGTGGCGGCCACCCCGGTGATGCGCCCGGCTCGGTCGGTCAGGGGGGCCGTCACCTTCACGTGGGTCCGCAATCGGGCTCCGGCTTCCCGGGCATGGGCGGCGAGGAGATCATCGAAGTCGTGGCGGCTGCGGGTCAGCCCGAAATCGGGGAGGCTGCCCAGCCGCGGCCAGTCCAGCTCCACCTGGTTTCCTTCGCACACCCACCGCATGCCCTTGTTGCGCATCCAGCCGGGAGCGTTGACGTCGATGCCGAGCCGTACGAGCTGGTGAACGGCCCGCGGTGTCAGGCCGTCGCCACACACCTTCTCCCGCGGGAAGCCGCTCTTCTCCAGCAGCAGCACGTCCAGGCCCGCTCGGGCCAGGTGCACCGCCGTGGCGGAACCGGCGGGTCCGGCCCCCACCACGATGACGTGCGCCTCTTCGTCCTCCCCGCCTCCCGGCTCCGGAGAACGGGTGGCAGGGGTGCCGTCGCCGCCTGCGTCGTCGTGTTCGGTGGTCACCCCACCACTATGCCGCCCGCCCCACCCTCCGGGGCCGCGTGGCATGCCCCGGCGCGAGGCGTGTCGCGGGCACAAGCGCGGAGGGGGCGTCGTCAGTGCGGAGGGGGCGTCTTCGTGAGACCACGGCGAGCGGCGCCGTGCTGTGGTTGATCACCGCCTGCGTGACATGGCCGAGGCGTGGGCCCAGCGGCGAGTCGCCCCCGTCGCCGGCCCCGAGGAGTCCGGCCACGGGAGAACCGGGGGCGGCATCGGCGGCCCCGTCTACGGCCGCTGGTGCTGTGGCCGGGCAGCAGGGCACGCAGCATGCGCCGGAGTGCCCTGCGCGCGCCCCACATCGCGAGGCGCAGACTCCACACCGTCAGCCGCCTGCCGATCCGGATGAGGACGGCCCGGGGCCGCAAGCGAGCCAGCGCTCGACGCCGTCGCCGCCACTTGCGTCCGTGCCGCCCGGGGATGAGCTTCACGCCAGGCACCTGCCCGTTCCGGGGCGAGGGACACCGGGGCGGCGGACCCCGGTGCGAACCGTCCCCGCGGGTCGCCTTCGGCTGCCCCGCAGACCTTCCGCTCGGTAGGCTGGAGCCGCCGGGCGCCTGCGACGGGGAGGTACGGGATGGGGAACACCGCGACCGGACCGGGGCCCCGACCCGGAAGCGGACCAGAACACGGACCCGAGCCCGCGGCCGGGACGGGATCCGGCCCCGACCCGGGGCTCTACGGCCCCGCCTCCGTCACCTGGCAGTGCCACGGCGACCCCATGATGTGGATCGCGGGGGTCCGCGCCCTCTACCTCCAGGCCCTCCACCCACGCGCCGTCCGCGGGGTCATGGAGAACTCCGACTTCCGGCGCGACGCCTGGGGCCGGCTGATGCGCACCGCCGACTTCGTCGGCACCCTCACCTACGGCACCACCGAGGCCGCAGAGCGCGCCGGCGGCCGCGTCCGCGCCATCCACCGCAGGCTGACCGCCACCGATCCGGCCACCGGCCGTACCTTCCCCGTGGACGACCCCGAGTTGCTGCTGTGGATCCACTGCGCGCAGATCGACAGCTTCCTGCACGTCCTGCGCCGGTCCGGCATGGCGCTCACCCCCGCCCAGGCCGACTGCTACGTCGACGAGAACCGCGTCAACGCACGCCTCGTCGGCCTCGACCCGGCCGGCGTCCCCGCCACCACCGCCGAGCTCGCCGCCTACTTCGACAGGGTCCGCCCCGCGCTCGCCGCCGGCCCCGACGCCCTCGCCGTGGACGACTTCCTGCGCGGCCCGCCCGTCCATCCCCTCCTGGTGCCTGGCCGAAACCTGCTGTGGCGCCCGCTGGCCGGCCTCGCGTACGGTTCCCTCCCCGGCTGGGCGCACCAGCTGTACGGGCGGCCCGCTCCCTCCCCACGCAGCGTCACCCGGCGCCTGCGCCTCACGGGACGCGTGCTGCGCAGCATTCCCGCAGGTCTGCGGTGGAAGCTGCCTCCAGGTCACATCTTGAAAGCGATGCGCCGCATGGGCCCCGCGAGCCGCCCCTCCCCGTACACACTGCGTACATCAGCGGCCATACTGGACCGGCCGGGGAGGGCGTAGCGCGACGACGGGGGCGACTTTAAGACATGGCGGAGTCCAGACTGATCCAGGGCCGGTACCGGTCGCTCGATCTGATCGGGCGAGGCGGCATGGGCGAGGTATGGCGCGCCCGGGACGAATCGCTGGGCCGGCATGTCGCCGTCAAATGCCTCAAACCGATCGGCGCCGAGCAGGACGCCCACTTCACGCAGGTGCTGCGCGAGCGCTTCCGGCGCGAGGCGCGCGTGGCCGCGTCCCTCCAGCACCGCGGGGTCACCGTCGTCCACGACTTCGGCGACGACAGCGCCGCCGGCGGCCCCCTCTACCTCGTCATGGAGCTGCTCGAAGGCCGCAACCTCAGCCAGCTCATGGAGGACAACGCGACCCGCCCGCTGCCCGTGGACGTGGTCGTCGACATCGCCGAGCAGATGGCCGCCGCCCTGGGCTACACCCACGACCAGGGCGTCGTCCACCGCGACCTGAAGCCGGCCAACATCATGCGGCTCGTCGACGGCACCGTGAAGATCTGCGACTTCGGCATCGCCCGGCTCGCGCACGACATCGGCTTCACCGCCAAACTCACCGGCGGCGGCATGGCCATGGGCACCCCGCACTACATGTCGCCCGAGCAGATCGCCGGCGGCGAGGTCGACCACCGCAGCGACCTCTACTCCCTCGGCTGCGTCCTGTACGAGATCGCCACCGGAGCCCCGCCGTTCGACCTCGGCGACTCCTGGTCGGTGCTCATCGGCCATCGCGACACGCCGCCCGTACCGCTGCGCGAGCACCGCCCCGAGCTGCCCGGCTACTTCGAGCAGGTCGTCCTGGACCTGCTCGCCAAGTGCCCCGAGGACCGTCCGCAGGACGCCCGCCACGTGCACCGCAGCCTCGTCGAGTCCCGGCTCGGCCCCGGCGGCCCGCCCGGCGCCCCCGCCCCGCTCCCCGCCTGGGCCCGCGGCATGACCGCCGGCCGCATGGCCGGCACCGAGGCGCGTCCCGCGAGCGGTGCATGGGCCGTGCTCACCGGCTCCTGGACGGCCGTGCGCCCCAGTGGCGAACAGCCCGTCCCGCGTCCGCGCGGCGCACGGCACGCGGTCCGCCCCGGCGGCACCATCGTGCGGCCCGCGCCCGCCGAGGACCCCCGCCTCACCGCGGCCTACGGGTTCCCGCGCCCCGCCGGCCCGCGCGAGACCGGCCCCGACGCCCTCGCGGCCGGCCACGCCCGCGCCTACGGCCTCAGCCGTGCGGGCCGCTGCGAGGAGGCTCTGTCCGTGTACGCGGCCGTCGCCGACGGGCGCGCCCGGGTCCTCGGCCCTGACCACGCCGACACCCTCGCCGCGCGTCAGGAGGCGGCGTACGAGATGGGCCGGCTCGGCCGCCACCAGGAGGCGCACGACGTCTACCGCGCGGTGCTCGTCGCCCGCGAGCGGACCATGGGACAGCTCCACCCCGACACGCTGCGCTGCCGCCACAACCTGGCCTGCGCCCTGCGGGCGCTGGGCCGGTACGCGGAGGCCCATGCCACAGCCGTCGCGGTCGCCGCGGACCGGGCGGCCGTCCTGGGCGCGGAGCACGCCGACACCCTGCTGACCCGGTACGAGGCGGCGTACGTGCTCGGTCGCCTCGATCGCTGGCAGGAGGCCCTGGCCGGCTTCCGCGAGGTCGCCGCGGCACGCGAACGGGTCCTCGGCCACGACCACCCCGACACCCTGGCCGCCCGCTACGAGGTGGGCATCGCGCTCGGCCGCACCGGCGCCAGCGCCCAGGCCCTCGACCTCTTCCGTGCCCTGGTCCGCGACCGCACCCGCGCCTACGGGGCCACCGACCCCGAGACCCTGCGTGCCCGGCACGTCCTCGGCGTCAACCTGGGCCGCCTGGACCGGTGGGAGGAGGCGGTGGCCGAGGCCCGCCAGGTGGCCGCCGCACGGGCCGCGACGCTCGGCGCCGAACACGCGGACACCCTGGTCAGCCGCCGCGAACTGGCCGTCGGGCTGGGCCGGCTGGGCCGCTGGGACGAGGCCCTGCCGATCTACCGGGACCTGTCCGGCATCCGCGAACGGTCCCTGGGCGACGGGCATCCCGAGACGGTCCTGGCCCACGCCGACGAGGCCCACTGTCTGGAGCGGCTCGGCCAGGTGTGCTACCAAGAGCCATGACGACCTTCGGGCGGGACGTGTACGACGACGTGATCGTGGGCGGCGGGCACAACGGCCTGGTGGCCGCCGCGTATCTGGCCCGGGCGGGCCGCTCGGTGCTGGTCCTGGAGCGGCTCGGCAACACCGGCGGGGCGGCGATCTCCAGCAGACCCTTCGTGGGCGTCGACGCCCGCCTCTCCCGCTACTCGTACCTGGTCTCCCTGCTGCCCGACAAGATCGTTCGCGACCTGGAACTGAGCTTCGCCGTCCGCCGGCGCACGGTCTCCTCGTACACCCCGACCGAGCGCGAAGGGAGGCCCGGCGGACTGCTCGTCGGCGGGGGCGAGGAGCGCACCCGCGAGTCCTTCGCCCGGCTGACCGGCTCGGACCGGGAGTACGAGAGCTGGCGCGCCTTCTACGCGACCACCGGGCAGGTGGCCCGCAGGGTGTTCCCGACCCTGACCGAGCCGCTGCCCACACGGGCGGAGCTGCGGGCCCGGATCGACGACGAGGCCGCGTGGCGGATGTTGTTCGAGGAGCCGCTGGGGCAGGCGGTGGAACGGCACTTCACCGACGACCTGGTCCGCGGGGTGGTCCTGACGGACGGCCTCATCGGCACCTTCGCGGACGCGCACGACCCCTCACTCGCCCAGAACCGGTGCTTCCTCTACCACGTCATCGGCGGCGGGACCGGCGACTGGGACGTCCCGGTCGGCGGCATGGGCGCCCTCACGGACGCCCTCGCCGCGGCGGCGGCCAAGGCCGGGGCGGAGATCGCCACCGGCCACGAGGTGCTGCGGATCGACACGGACGGGGCCGCTCCGGCCGAGGTGGTGTTCCGTACCGCGACGGGCGAGGGCCGGGTCGTCGGCCGTACGGTGCTGGTCAACGCATCGCCGCGGGCGCTGGCCGAACTCCTCGGCGAGAGCGCGCCCCAGGACCGGGCGACGGCGCCCGAGGGCGCCCAGCTCAAGGTCAACATGCTGCTGCGCCGGCTGCCCCGGCTGCGGGACGCAGGCGTCGACCCGCGCGAGGCCTTCGGGGGCACCTTCCACATCGCCGAGGGGTACTCCCAGCTCGCCCGGGCCTACGCGGAGGCCGCGGCCGGGGAACTGCCGTCCGTACCGCCCTCGGAGATCTACTGCCACTCGCTGGCCGACCCGACGATCCTCGGACCCGAACTGGTCGAGCAGGGCTACCACACGCTCACCCTCTTCGGCCTGCACACCCCGGCCCGGCTGTTCGGGCACGACAACCAGCAGGCCCGCGAGGTGCTGCTGACCGCCACCCTCGCGCAGCTCGACGCGCACCTGGCCGAGCCGCTCACCGACTGCCTGGCCTTCGACGCGGACGGCCGCCCGTGCATCGAGGCGAAGACCCCGCTGGACCTGGAACGTGAACTGCGGCTGCCCGGCGGCCACATCTTCCATCGCGACCTGTCCTGGCCGTACGCGGAACAGGACGGCGGCCGGTGGGGTGTGGAGACCGCCCACCGCAACGTCCTGCTGTGCGGCGCGGGCGCGGTCCGCGGCGGCGGCGTCAGCGGGGTCCCCGGCCACAACGCGGCGATGGCGGTACTGGGCCGGTAGCCCTGCCCGGCGTGGGGCCTGGCCGAAAGCAGCCGGTCATGTGAAGGGCCGGGCCTAAGGTATTACTCATGAGTAACGCGAGTGGTGCGGGTGGAGACATCGGCGCGGAGCGTCCCGGCGGGCGGTCACGGCGCGGCGTACTGAAGGCGGCCGTGGCCGGGGCCGGAGCGGTCGCGGCGGTGGGGGCGGGAGCCTCCGCCGCGCACGCGGACACGCGGAGGCGGGGCGCACCCGTCTTCGTCCTCGTCCACGGCTCCGGAAGCAACTCCTACGGCTGGGCGCCGGTCCTGCGGGAGCTGGGCCTGCGCGGCCACCGGACGGTCGCGGTGGACCTGCCCGGCCACGGGCCCGACGCCTACTTCCCCGTCTCCTACCAGGCCCCGCAGGACCTGGAGCGACTGGCGACGGAGCCCTCGCCGATCGGGGCGGTGACACTGGCGGACTTCGCCGCCCACGTCGTCGAGGCCGTGCGTGCCGCGTACCGCAACGGGCCGGTGGTCCTGGTCGGCCAGAGCCTGGGCGGGGTCACGCTGAACGCGGTCGCCAACCAAGTGCCCGAGCTGATCTCCCACTTGGTGTACGCGTCGGCGTTCTGCCCGACACGGCACCGCTCGGTCCTGGAGCTGATGACGACCCCGGAAGCCGCCACCAGCGCCTTGTTCCGGATCCCCGGTTTCAAGACCCCACCGGAGCTGGGCGTCAACCGGGTCAACTGGCGTTCCGCCGACCCCGTCTTCTTCGCGGCGGTCAAGGACGCGCTGGCGGCCGACTGGTCCGACGCGCAGGTACGGGCCCTGCTGAACATCCTCGAACCGGACGAGTCCGCGGCGATCGGGGCCGCCGACGCCCGCGGGCTGCCCGACCGGTGGGGGCGGGTGCCGCGCACCTTCCTGCGGTTCGGCGAGGACCGGGCCATCCCGCCCGCCCTCCAGGACCTGATGATCCGCGAGGCGGACGAGGCGACCCCGCGCAACCGCTTCCACGTACGCTCGCTGGCCGCGCCGCACGTCGGTCCGCAGGACGCGGCCGTGTGGGCGGACGAACTGGAGCGTGTGGCGCGGACCTGCCACTGAGGTGACGGCCCGCCGCGTGCCCGCGCGGCCGGCTCGATCACCACGATCGGGATCCCCCGGCCCGTTCTGGCCCGCTGCTCGTCGGTACCGGCGGGTGCCTCACACCCGCCGGCCGGTACGCGGCCCGCTCCTCGGCGTTCGCGGTGCGCGCCCCGCTCGGGAAGTCCCAACGCCGTGGAGTGCGCAGCCCGTTCCGGCCGGAAGGGTGAACCCGTCGAAGATGTCGTCCAGCGCCCGGTGTGCGGCCCGGGCCGGGGTGGCGCGGACGGCGAGGTCGCGCAGGGCCACGGCCAGGGGGTGGGTGAGGGCGGCGATCCGGCCCGCGCGCCGGGCCCGGACGCGGATGGCGTCGGTGCGGGCGCAGCGGGCCGCGCTGTAGGCGGCCAGGGCCGCCGGAACACCGCCGGAACCGGCCCCGTCCAGCAGGTGGGCGAGGATCACCGCGTCCTCCACGGCCTGGCACCCGCCCTGGCCCAGGTTCGGCGTCATGGCGTGGGCGGCGTCGCCGAGCCAGGCCAGGCGGCCGTGGTGGAAGCGGGGGAGCGGGGCCGCCAGGTCGTAGAGGTCGTGCTGGAGCACGGCCGCCGGGTCGATCCGCTCCAGCAGGGCCGGGATCGGATGGTGCCAGGTGCCGTAGCGGCGCAGGAGTTCGGCGCGGACGTCGGCGGGGCGGTACCCCTCGGGGGCGACGGCGGTGGCGTAGACGTAGGTCCTTCCGTCGGTGAGCGAGACCGTGCCGAAGCGCTCGCCGCGGCCCCAGGTCTCGGCGGTCGCCGTCCCGGCCGGGCTCGCGCCGGTCGGCAGGACGGTGCGCCAGGCGGTCTCCCCGCTGTGGCGCAGGCCCGGGTGGTCCGGGAAGTACCGGCGGCGCAGCGGGCTGTGGATGCCGTCCGCGGCGATCACGAGATCGGCGGAGCCGTCGAGGCCGCCGGCTGAGGTGCGCACGACGGGGAAGCGGTCGGCGCCGTCCACGGAGGTGACCGCGACCCCGTAGCGGACGGTCCCCTCGGGGAGCGCTGCGGCCAGGGCGTCGGCGAGGGCCGAGCGGTGCACTGCGAGCGGCGGGCCGCCGTAGCGGGCGGCCAGGGCCGCGGTGTCGGCGCGGCTCAGCCAGCGGCCGTCGGGACGGCGCAGGCCCATGGCGGCCGGCAGGGCAGGGCCCGCGGCGCGGGCGAGGTCGAAGCCGATGGCGTCGAAGGCGCGCAGGGCGTTGGGGGCGAGGACGATCCCGGCGCCGACGGCGGCCGGGCCGGGCGCCCGCTCGCACACGGTCACCCGCCAGCCCTTGCGGTGCAGTGCCAGGGCCGCGGTGAGTCCGCCGATCCCCGCGCCTGCGACGACCGCGTGACGCTGAACTGCCGACATGACGGATCCCTGCCTTCCTCCAGGCCTCTACATCCGTAGAGGCTGATGGCGTCACTCTACAGCTGTAGAGTGGTCCGATGTCCACCCCTCCCTCTGCACCCTCCGCCGATCGCAGAACACTGATCGCCGACACCGCGATCGGCCTCGTGGCCGCCGCCGGGCTCCGGGGCCTGACCCACCGCGCGGTCGACGCGGCCGCGGGACTGCCCGCGGGCAGCACCTCGTACTACTTCCGTACGAGGACGGCCCTGATCGGAGCCTGCTACCAGCGGCTGGCCGAGCTGGACCTCGCGGACGTGGACGAGGGGAGTCCCCCCGGGGCCGCCCCACCGGTCCTCGCGGGGGCGGCGCCGGGCCGGGAGGCGGCCGCGGCCGCGATGGCCGGGCTGCTGTACCGCTGGCTGACGGTGGGGCGCGAGCGCCAGCTGGCACGCTTCGAACTCAGCCTGGAGGCAGCCCGCAACCCGGATCTGGAGGCGGACCTCCACCGGGCGGGGCGGGGAGCCCGGGCCCGTGCGGCGGGCATCGTCGCCGCGCTCGGGTCCGACCGGCCGGAAGAGGCCGCCGAACTGCTGGTCGCCTGGACGGAAGGGCTCCTCTACGACCGGCTGGCCGGGGCCCTGGCCCGCTCCCGCCCGGCCCCGGACCTCGCCGAACTGACCGCCGTCGCCCGCCGGATGCTCGCCGCGGCCCTGGCGGACCCGGCCTGAACGCGGAAGAGCCCCGCCGCACCGGGGGAGTGGCGGCGGGGCTCTTCCATCGGTACGCGCCGGCGGGATCAAGGCGGGAGGGCCGGCGCGTTCCTCCTGGTGGAGTGCGCTTACGCTACGCCCGGCGTGGCCGAAAATACACCCCTCCGCATGGCTTGATTCGCGCGTTCTTCGGGGTCACGATTTCCTGTTGGGCCCCTTCGGCGGGCGGGAGTTCGCTGCGGGGCCTGACCCACAGCACTAGGGCCTGTATCGAGTTGCCCGCGGGAGAAGGGGCGGTGCCGGACGCCGCAACGCCGCGGGGGAACTCCAGACAGGGCCTAGGATCCGGGCGTGATCGCTGAACTGCAGTGTGTGGTCCTGGACTGCCCCGAGCCGCGGGTGCTCGCCGATTTCTACCGGTCGCTGCTGGGCGGCAACGTCGACCAGCCGGACCGGCGCTGGTCGCTGGACGAGGACTGGGCGACGCTGCACACGCCGACGGGCCTGGTCCTCGCCTTCCAGCGCGCGAGGGACCACGTGCCGCCGAGCTGGCCCGACCCCAGCCGGCCGCAGCAGTTCCACCTCGACCTCGGCGTCCCGGACCTGGACCGCGCGCAGGAGGAGGTGCTCGCGGCCGGCGGGACCCTGCTGGACGGGGCGGACGGGCGCGGCTGGCGGGTCTACGCGGATCCGGCGGGGCACCCCTTCTGCTTGGTGCGCGACTGACCCGGCCGGGCGGTTCAGTCCGCGGACCGGGTCCAGCCGACGGCCTCGACGAGGGCCGCGTCGTCCGGCCGGTTCTCCGCGAACAGCAGCCGGGCCGGTTCCGCCACGCGTACGACGTCCACGTAGACCCCGCGGCCGACGTAGCGGCCGGTGGCGGTGTGGCGGAACCGCAGCCGTACCTCGCGGCCCGTCCAGGCGGCCGTCAGGGGGGCCTCCAGGCGGTGCCAGATGCGCCCGGACCAGCCGCCGACCCAGCCCCGCGGCCACTCCTCGGGGGCGCCGCCGGTGGACCGCAGGGTGGTGAACGGCAGCGGCGACCAGTCCGCGCCGTCCGCCGAGGCCTCCAGGTGCAGGGCGCCCTCGCCGGGCACGGTGTCCCACCACACGGCGCAGCGCAGCCGGGCCGCGGCGGTGGCCGGGGTCAGCGGGGGCAGGGTGAGGGTGCCCGAGCCGCCGGGGTCGGTCCCGGAGAACCAGGCCGCGCCGCCGTGCCGCGTACGGACCGGGACGGCGCGGGCGAAGCGGTTGCCGACGGCGACCCGCGGGGCGCTGCCGGCCCGCCAGGTGCGTACGGGGTGGACGGAGTTGCCCAGCAGGATTAGGAAGGAGTCGGTGGAGGGGTCGAGGACGAGGGAGGTGCCGGTGAAGCCGGTGTGGCCGGCCGAGTGCGGGGTGGCCATGGCGCCCATGTACCAGTGCTGGTAGAGCTCGAAGCCGAGGCCGTGGTCGTCGCCCGGGAAGGCCGTGTTGTAGTCGGTGAAGAGCAGTTCCACGGAGGCGGGGCGCAGGATGCGGCGGCCCGCGTAGGCGCCGCCGTCGAGGAGGGTGCGGGCCAGCACGGCCAGGTCCCAGGCGGTACCGAACACCCCGGCGTGGCCCGCGACGCCGCCGAGCGCGTACGCGTTCTCGTCGTGGACCTCGCCCCACACCAGGCCGCGGTCCAGGCCGGACCAGGGCGGCCGCTGTACCTCGGTGGCGGCGGTGACGCGGCGCCAGGAGAGCGGTGGGTTGTAGCGAGTGCGGTGCATACCGAGCGGAGCGGTGATCTCGTCGTGGAGCAGGACGTCCAGAGTGCGACCGGTGATCCGTTCCAGGAGCAGTTGCAGCGCGATGAGGTTGAGGTCGGAGTAGCGGTAGACGGACCCCGGGGTCTCCTGCGGCCTGACCGACCACAGCAGCCGCAACCGCCCCTCGCGCGTGGACTCCTGGTAGAAGGGCGCCCATGAGCGCAGCCCCGACGTGTGAGTGAGCAGCTGACGGACCGTGATGACCTCCTTGCCGCCGCCGGTGAACTCCGGGAGGTAGCGGCGCACCTGGGCCTCCAGCTCCAGGCGCCCGCGCTCCATCTGCTGCACGGCCAGGATCGAAGTGAAGAGTTTGGTCAGTGAGGCCAGGTCGAAGACGGTGTCCTCGGCCATCGCGATCCGCTCGGCCGCGGGGAACTCCCGGACCCGGTCGGTCCGTCCGTCGTAGTCCGCGTATCGCACGGCGTGGCCCATGGCCCGGTGCAGGGCGACGGTACGGCCCCGCCCGGCGAGGACCACCGCCCCCGCGTAGTAGGGGTGCTCGGGGGAGGGGCCCAGGAACCGCCGGGCCTCGTCGGCCACTGCCTCCAAGTGCCGCTCCAGCAGCCCGGCCTGCCGGGCGGACCCGTACCGCAGGCGCAGCCCCTGCAGGGCGCGCCGCTCGGCCGGGCTGCCCGCACCCGCCGCGCCCGCCGCCCCCGGCAGCGCGGCGTGCAGGACGAGCACCCCGCCGAGCGCGAGCAGCCGCGCCCCGAGTCGCCGCCGGCTCAGCCCGCGCCGGGACCCGCGCACGCCACCGCGCTCCTGCTCCGACCGCTGCCCGCGGTCGTGCCGCCGCGCGGCCTCGGGGGCGCCGGCGCGCTCGTGCGACTGCCTGTGGCCGGTGGTGCCCGCCCGTTCCGTCCGATCCGTCGCGTCGACCTCCGCCATCGCTTCGGCCCCCGTGTGTACTGCCATGTCCGGCCTCCTCGTCCGCAACCCGCCAACCCGCCAACCCGCCAACTCCGCCGACCCGCCGACCCGCGACCCACCCGCGACCCGCGCCCGCAGTCCCTTCCGGATGTGCGTCGTCCTGCGTGCGCACCGGTGGGGCGGCCTCGGCACCTGCCGAGCCCGCCGCAGGCGAACGGGCCCCGGGCTTCCCGAGCCTGCCGAGCGTGCCGCAGGCTAACGGGTATCTGCCCGCCCGCCGGGCAGCCCCCGCACCGGCGGACCCGTAAAGAATCTGACACTGCATCAGGAAATCCCTTCCCTCGCTCGCCGGGCTGCGGCATCCTGCCGCCCATGGAGACGGAGCTGAGTAGGAAACTGGGAGTCGAGCACGCCATCTTCGGCTTCACGCCCTTCCCGGCGGTCGCCGCCGCGATCACCCGGGCGGGTGGTTTCGGCGTACTCGGCGCGGTCCGCTACACCGCGCCCGACGACCTGGGGCGCGACCTCGACTGGATGCAGGCGCACACCGACGGCAAGCCCTACGGCCTGGACGTCGTCATGCCCGCCAAGAAGGCCGTCGACGGCATCAGCGAAGCCGACATCGAGGCGATGATCCCGGCCGGGCACCGCGCCTTCGTACGCGACACCCTCGCCAAACACCACGTGCCCGAGCTCGCCGAGGGCGAGGCCTCCGGCTGGCGCATCACCGGGTGGATGGAGCAGGTCGCCCGCAACCAGCTCGACGTCGCCTTCGACTACCCGATCAAACTCCTGGCGAACGCCCTCGGTTCCCCACCCGCCGACGTCGTCGCCCGCGCCCACGACCACGGCATCCTCGTCGCCGCCCTAGCCGGCAGTGCCAAACACGCCCGCCGCCATGCCGAGGCCGGCATCGACGTCGTGGTCGCCCAGGGCTACGAGGCCGGCGGCCACACCGGCGACATCGCCACCATGGTCCTGGTCCCGGAGATCGCCGAAGCCGTCGCACCGCTCCCGGTCCTCGCCGCCGGCGGCATCGGCAGCGGCGAGCAGATCGCCGCCGGCCTCGCCCTCGGCGCCCAGGGCGCCTGGCTCGGCTCGCTCTGGCTCACCACCACCGAGGCCGACCTCCACTCGCGCGCCCTCACCGAGAAACTCCTCGCCGCCGGCTCCGGCGACACCGTCCGCTCCCGCGCCCTCACCGGCAAGCCTGCCCGCCAACTGCGCACCGAGTGGACCGACGCCTGGGACGACCCGGAGGGCCCCGGTGCGCTCCCCATGCCGCTCCAGGGCCTCCTCGTCGCCGACGCCGTCTCCCGCATCCAGAAGTACGAGGTCCAGCCTCTGCTCGGTACGCCCGTCGGCCAGATCGTCGGCCGGATGAACAGCGAACGCAGCGTCCAGGCCGTCTTCGACGAGCTCACCAGCGGCTTCGAGAAGGCGATCGACCGCATCAACCGCATCGCCGGCCGAGTCCGAGAGGCGTGACCGCCATGACCGCCACCACGTCCACGCCCCCCGCCGCCGGCCAGCAGCCCCCCAACGGCTTCTGGGCCCAGGCCGCCGCCGACCCCGGACGCACCGTCCTGACCGCCCCCGGCGGCGAGAAGTGGAGCGCCGACCGGCTGCACAGCGAGGTCAACCGGCTCGTCCACGGGCTGCGCGCCGCAGGGCTGGAGAAGGGCGACGTCTTCGCCGTCGTCCTCCCCAACGGCGTCGAGTTCCTCGCCGCCTACCTCGCCGCCTCACAGGCCGGCTTCTACCTCGTCCCCGTCAACCACCACCTCGTGGGCCCCGAGATCGCCTGGATCGTCTCCGACTCCGGCGCCAAGGTCCTGATCGCCCACGAGCGCTTCGCCGACGCCGCCACCGCCGCGGCCGACGAGGCCGCCCTGCCCGCGAGCCACCGCTACGCGGTCGGAGCGGTGCCGGGCTTCCGGGCGTACGCCGAACTCCTCGACGGGCAGCCGGCCACAGCCCCGGCGGAGCGCACCCTCGGCTGGGTCATGAACTACACCTCCGGCACCACCGGCCGCCCGCGCGGCATCCGCCGCCCCCTGCCCGGCAAGCTCCCGGAGGAGACGTACCTCGGCGGCTTCCTCGGCATTTTCGGGATCCGGCCCTTCGACGGCAACGTCCACCTGGTCTGCTCACCGCTCTACCACACGGCCGTCCTGCAGTTCGCGGGCGCCGCCCTGCACATCGGGCACCCACTCGTCCTCATGGACAAGTGGACCCCGCAGGAGATGCTGCGCCTGATCGAGGCCCACGGCTGCACCCACACCCACATGGTGCCGACCCAGTTCCACCGGCTGCTCGCCCTCCCGCAGGAGACGAAGGACGCCTACGACGTCTCCTCGATGCGGCACGCCATCCACGGCGCCGCGCCCTGCCCCGACCACGTCAAGCGGGCGATGATCGACTGGTGGGGCGGCTGCGTGGAGGAGTACTACGCGGCGAGCGAGGGCGGCGGCGCCTTCGCGACCGCCGAGGACTGGCTGAAGAAGCCGGGAACCGTCGGCAAGGCCTGGCCGATCAGCGAGCTGGCCGTCTTCGACGATGACGGCAACCGGCTGGCCCCGGGCGAACTGGGCACCGTCTACATGAAGATGAACACCGGCGGCTTCAGCTACCACAAGGACGAGGGCAAGACGAGGAAGAACCGCATCGGGGACTTCTTCACCGTCGGCGACCTCGGGCTGATGGACGAGGAGGGCTACCTCTTCCTCCGCGACCGCAAGATCGACATGATCATCTCCGGCGGGGTCAACATCTACCCGGCCGAGATCGAGTCGGCCCTGCTCACCCACCCGGCCGTCGCGGACGCCGCCGCCTTCGGCATCCCGCACGCCGACTGGGGCGAGGAGGTCAAGGCCGTCATCGAACCGGCGGAGGGCTTCGCGGCCGGCGACGCCCTGGCCGCGGAGATCCTGCACCACTGCGAGCGGCAGCTCGCCGGGTACAAGCGGCCCAAGACCGTCGACTTCATCGAGACGATGCCGCGCGACCCGAACGGCAAGCTCTACAAGCGGCGGCTGCGCGACCCGTACTGGGAGGGCCGCGAGCGCGCGATGTGAGCCCCGCAGGCGTGTGCGCGGGCCGGTCGCGTCACCCCTCGGGTCCCCGTACAGCCGTACGGTGTCGGGCCGGGCCGGCGGGAACCCGCCGAGCACCGGCCGAGGTGTGGGCGACCGCACGCACCCGGGTCGTGGCCGTCCCACAGGCCCACCGGGCGGGCTCCGGTCACCCGGGCGGCCGCGGCGCGCCCCGCAGCGACCGGCCCCTACCCGCCCGTTCGGTCCGCGGCGCCGGGGAGACGTGGCTGAGCAGCGCCCGGAGCACCGTGCGGTGCAGGCCGGCCGGTCCGTCCTCGGTCCCTCGTCGGTCCGTCCTCGGTCCGGTCCGGTCGGTCCGGTCCGGTCCGACGAATGTCCACTGAGGCCGTGCCCCCGCCCTCGGGGGCCAGGCCGCGTGGATCCGCGAGCAATGCCACGTCAAGCGGGCGGAGGCGCGCCGTGCGACGCACCGGAGGGGCGTATCTGGCAAGTTGGCTGATATGGGTACGAAGCGCAGATCCCCCCTGGCTGACTGGACCGTCCTGGTCCCCGTGGTGGCGCTGGTCGCGCTGGTCTTCAGCTGGGGGCGGGACCTACCCGGCCTCGTGGTGGTGCTCGTCGCCCTGTGCCTGGCCGGCGCGGTCCTGGCGGCCGTCCACCACGCCGAGGTCGTCGCCCACCGGGTGGGCGAACCCTTCGGCTCCCTCATCCTCGCCGTCGCGGTCACGGTCATCGAAGTGGCCCTCATCGTCACCCTGATGGCCGACGGCGGCGACAAGTCCGCCTCCCTCGCCCGGGACACCGTCTTCGCCGCCGCCATGATCACCTGCAACGGCATCGTCGGCGTGTCCCTGCTCGTCGGCGCCCTGCGCAACCGGGTGGCCGTCTTCAACCCCGAAGGGTCCGGCGCGGCGCTGGCCACCGTCGCGACCCTCGCCACCCTCAGCCTGGTCCTGCCGACCTTCACCACGAGCAAGCCCGGCCCGGAGTTCTCCACCGCGCAGCTGACCTTCGCCGCGGTCGCGTCGCTCGCCCTCTACGGGCTGTTCATCGCCGTCCAGACGGTCCGCCACCGCGACTACTTCCTGCCCGTGGACGTCGGCCCGGCCGCGGACCCGGGCCGGGCGGCCAACCCGGGCCGGGCAGCGGATCCGGGCCGCGGCACGGATCCCAGGCGGGACCCGGACCGGCAGGACGACCACGCGGCGCCGCCCACCGCCCGTGCCGCCATGGTCAGCCTCGGCCTGCTGCTGGTCGCGCTCGTCGCGGTGGTCGGCGACGCCAAGGCCGTCTCTCCGACCATCGAGGCGGTGGTGGCCAAGGCCGGCCTGCCCCAGGCCGTCGTCGGCGTGATCATTGCCCTGCTCGTCCTGCTGCCCGAGACCCTCGCCGCCGTCCGCGCCGCCCGCCGCGACCGCGTACAGACCAGCCTCAACCTGGCCTACGGATCCGCCATCGCCAGTATCGGGCTGACCATCCCGGCGATCGCGCTGGCCTCGATCTGGCTCTCCGGCCCCCTCCTGCTCGGTCTGGGCCCGGTCCACATGGTGCTGCTCGCCCTGACCGTCGTGGTCAGCGCACTCACCCTCGCCCCCGGCCGCGCCACGCTGCTCCAGGGCGGGGTGCACATCGTCCTGCTGGCCGCTTACCTCTTCCTGGCCGTCAGCCCGTGACGGGCGGGCCGGGCCGGGAAGAGGCCGCGGCCCCGCCCCGATTGACCTCGGCCACGGGGGCGCCGCCCTGCCCGTCGTGGTGGCTGCCGGGCGGGAAGACGCCCGCACGAGGCGGGAGAGCGCCGCATCGGCATGGCTACGGGCCGGCAGCCTCGCGATGTCGTACGCCTTCACCGGCGGTTGTGGTCGACCGCGCTCCGGTGGGGTCGCCCGACCGGCCTACTCCGGCAGGCTCTGGTGCGGCGGGGCGGGCCGGGCCGTGTCACGGTGGCAGGGCGACGAGAGGGTCCATGGAAGCGGGGCCCGGCCGGTCGACGAAGCCCCCGGCCGGGCCCCGCAACGGCCCCAGGAACGTCGCCCCTCCTCGGCTGTCGTGGCTGTCCGCCCAGTGCGGCCATCGCGGGAGACCGACCAGGAGACCGACCAGGAGACCGACCGGGTGGCCGACGGCCAGGGTCGCGGGCGCGTCACGCCCGCGTCTGATGCCGTGCAGGCGACTACGCCCGGGCCCCAACTGACGTCCACGGCTGGAGATCATCGTGCTCGAACGCAAGCGGCTCAAGGGCCGGCCCCAGGTCACCTTCGCCCTGCCCGAGGGCAGCCCCGCGGCGCACCCCCGTGAACCCCGCGATGACCGCGCCCGCGCCGCCCGGGTGTCCCTGCCCGCCCGCAGCGCGCACTCCTTCCGCTACCTCGCGGCAGGCGACTACTGGTTCGACGACGAACACGCCGACCAGCGCAACGGCACCAACAGCCGCAGTCACACCTGAGGCGACTCCCGGAGGAGCGTAAGGGGCATGTCCGGCCCGGCCGGCGCTGTAGGACGAGCATGGAGGGCCCCTGACCGGCCGCGCAGCGTCAGGGGTCCCGGCCACGTCTGCGACAGGCGAGGCACGGCCGGCGAACCCGTACCGTGATGTTGGGGTTGTCCGGGGGCGCTGACAGCCGGGTCCGGCCGCTCCGCTGCCGTCACTCCGGTTGTGGAGGGTGGTGGGCGGTGTGCTCGGGGAGGAGGCCGCTTCGCCGCAGGCGCCGCAGGGTGAGGTGCTCGTGCACGAGGCGGCCGACGAGCGCGCCGCCGTAGACCACGAAGCCGACGCCGACGAGCCAGGACTGGACGACCAGCAGCGTCCCGAAGGGTCCGTAGGTCACGGCGTTGGACGCGATGAGCGGCGAGAACACCAGCTGCGAGAAGATCCGCAGCCCGAGCAACCCGATGCTGGTGGTCACCGCTCCCGGTACCAGGGCCCGCCAGCGGACCCGGCCGCCGAGCAGCAGGCGCTGAGAGCCGACGAAGAACAGGCAGGTGCCGAAGAGGTCGCCGAGCGCGCCGAGGACCGTGCCGAAGGTGTCGTCCGATGGCGCGGGGATCTCCACGAGCAGGGCGAGGTAGCAGACCAGCAGGGCGAGCCAGACCACGTGCCGCCACATGGTGTGCCAGCGTGCCGTCGGCAGGTCCCACACCTTCTCGTAGCCGGTCTGCACGGCCGACCCGAAGGTCAGGCCGAACACGGCCAGGGCGGCCAGCCCGAAGGCGGTGGTCCGCTCCAGCGCCAGGTCCGCAGCGCCGAAGACCATCTCGATCCTGGTCCGCGAGGACTCCGTCACCCCGAGGGCCTGGCCGAGCCAGCGGCCGAAGCCGGAGCCGCTCCCGGGCGCCGCGGCCGCCACGACCACCAGCAGCGGCACCAGGGTGAGGAACCCGAGGGCCGCGAAGCCCATCGCCCGGTGCATCAGCTCCATCTCCCGGCCGCGGCTCCAGGCCAGCCCGACGTAGGAGCCCTGGAGCCGGTCGTGGAGCTGCCGGAGGGTCGAGGTCACGCCTCATGCACTACCCGGGCAGGCTCACCCACTCCCGGGAGCCGGACCGAATTGGGCCCGAAGGGGTGGTTTCGCCCGGCCGGTCTGGCGCCGACCCGCCTGCTCACGCGAGCCGGGCCGTCTGGTCAACTGGGGGGCACGACGCGCACCCTGTACCTTTTCGGTTCGGCCGCCCGGTCTTCGATGTCGCCCGCGTGATCGAGGGCGCGCAGGCGCACGGCCGGAACGTGTGCCTGGGGCTGACCCCGACGGCGGCCGACTGGCTCGCGGGAGGCACCGACGGCCCGGCGGCGCTCAGCGGGCACCCGGTCCGCAGCTGCTACAAGCGGCCGACGGACCCGGACGTGTGGCCCGCGGCGGACGCGATCCTCGTCGCCCAGCCACGTTCAACACGGTCAACGGCTGGGCGCTCGGACGCACGGACCGGTTCGTCGTCGGCGTGGCCGCCGAGGCCATCGGCAAGGGAACCCCGCCGGCCGTCATGCCGTGCGCGAACCCGGCGTACGTACGGCACCCGCAGTTCGAGCAGAGCATCGCCGTCCTGCGCGGCGCGGGCGTCCGGGTGCTGTACGGCGAAGACGGCTTCACCCTGCACCCGCCGGGCCGGGCCGGCGCGGAACCGTACCCGTGGGGCCTCGCCCAGGACGCGGTGGACGACCTCGTCCGAGAGGGCCGGAGGGGCCGCACTGCCTAGAAGCAGCTGATGCGCGAGCCGTCGGTTTCCGCTTCTGCGGACAGCGAGAACCAGGTGCGGGCGGCCACTCCGAGCAGAGCCGCGGGGTGCGGTTCCTTGCCGTAGATCTCGCGGAGGTCCTGGGGTGAGTCGAAGGCGAGGGTGATGCTCGGGCGGTCGGGGGATTCGAAGCAGAAGACGGCGACGCGGCCGTCCGGTCCCGTGTCCAGGGCGTCCACCGGACGCCATCCCGCCGCCGACGCCTCCCGGCCGTAGTACTCCAGCACGTCCTTCCTGGTCCCGCCGAAGGCGTAGAACCGCGTCGCGGAGAGCCAGGCGCCGCCGGTGTCGTCGACGCATTCGGCACCGGCCCACGGCGCGCCGCCGACGGACGCGGCACCCTTCGGGCGCAGGTCCAGCGCGGGCAGCTGGTCGAGCTCCGCCACGGCCGCCTCCGTTCCCTCGCACGTCTCGTACGGGGGAAGGACGGAACATCCGCTCAGGCTGGTCCCTATGAGCAGGAACGCCAACAGGGCCCGCCCGGCAATCATGTTCATGGCGGGATTATGGCCTGCCCGGAGGGCGAACCGCCGCCGGGGGCTGGGGTCGTGTGTTTGGCGGGGTGGTCGTCGGCGGAGGCTCAGTGTTCGGAGAGCAGCCGCTTGCGATGGCCCCTGCGGCGGAGGGCGGTGATGAGGGTGATGGCGGCGCCGACGCCGAGCCCGAGCAGCGGGAGGAGGACGGCCAGGATCAGCCAACCTCCAAGCGTCACCACTCCTCCAGGGTCCCCGATGGCGTACTGGGACGGCTCTTGTGAGGTACAGGTGATCTTGTAGTCGCCGGCCCGGGCTACGTGGATGGAGTAGAGCGGGTTCCAGGACGCGTCGCGGGTGATGAACACGTCGATCCCCGGATCGGTGAGACGGGCGTCGGCCGCACCGGTGATGTCGCACGCCTGGTCGGGTGAGGGGCCTCGCTCCTTGATCCAGATCGCCTTCTCGTGTTCCGGATCGAGCCGCAGTGTGACGGTGTCACCGTTGGCGAAGCGATGCTCCGTATCCACCGCGTTGAACGCGTCCGTGAACCGGTACACACCGATGGCCACCCCCAGCACGAACAGGACGACCGTGATCGCGGCAGCCGTGGCATACCAGTGACGGCCGGGCCGGAGTTCGTTCGCCGGTATCTGGAGCGGTGGGGAGGGCTGCATCGGCACACGATAGACCGTCATGCCTGGTCAGCGAGCCGCAGGGTCGTGCCCGACGGACCGTTGGCCGGTGCGGCGTCGGCTCCTCGGCGTAGACGACTCCGGCCCTTATGCAGTGTCCAGTCGGTGGTCGGCCCAGACGTAGCGTGCGGGGAGCAGGTCCGTGATGGGGACGCTCCTGACGTGGTCGCCCTCGCCGACGATGACCTCGATGGCGGGGAAGTGGTCGAGGAGGACCTGGCGGCACCGGCCGCACGGCGCGACGACCCCCCGGTCGCGGTCGCCCACGGCGACGATCGTGTCCAGCGCGTAGACGCCCTGGGCGGCCGCAGTGCCGATGAGGACCAGCTCGGCGCACGGCCCGCCCGTGAAGTGGTAGGCGTTCACCGCGGTGACGATCCGGCCGTCCCGCGCGCGGGCTGCGGCCGTCATGGTGTGGTGGTCGCCCCGGCAGCGGGTGCGGGCTGCGTCGGCCGCCGCATCGACGAGCTCGCGGTCGACGTGGTGCTTTCGAGTGGTCATCTGCTCTGCCTTCATCGGGTGTCAGCCGACCCTGCCCACGGGGGTGGCCGGCGGCGTGCAAGCGGATATCGCCCACCGCGCGACGGCCTTCGCACCGGGGTGCTGCGAGGCGGTCGTCAGCCGGTCGGGGGATGGTCCACGGCGCGGAGGTCGACGAGTCTTCTGATCTTGCCCACCGAGCGTTCCAGGGTCTCCGGGTCGACCACCTCGACCCTGACGGAGACGCCGATCCCTGCCTTGACCCCGTGGACCACTTCGGCCGCCGCTGCCTTCCGCAGGGCGGCGTCCGACTCCCGGCGGGCCTCCACCCGGACCGTCAAGGTGTCCAGCCGGCCCTCCCGGGCCAGCCTCAGCTGGAAGTGCGGTGCCAGCCCCGCTGTCCGCAGGAGGATCTCCTCGATCTGGGTCGGATACAGGTTCACCCCACGCAGGATGATCATGTCGTCGCTGCGACCTGTGATCTTCTCCATCCGGCGGAAGGACGGCCGTGCCGTGCCCGGGAGCAGCCGCGTCAGGTCCCGGGTGCGGTAGCGGATGACCGGCATGGCCTCCTTGGTGAGAGAGGTGAACACCAACTCCCCCAGCTCGCCCTCCGGCAGCACCGCGCCCGTCAGGGGATCGACCACCTCGGGATAGAAGTGGTCCTCCCAGATGTGGAGGCCGTCCTTGGTCTCGACGCATTCCTGTGCCACGCCGGGACCGATGACCTCGGACAGGCCGTAGATGTCCACTGCGTCCATGTCGAGGCGCTCCTCGATCTCCCGGCGCATCTCCTCGGTCCATGGTTCCGCACCGAAGATCCCCGTCCGCAGCGAGGTGGTGCGCGGGTCGATGCCCTGGCGCTCCATCTCGTCCAGCAGGGTCAGCATGTAGGAGGGCGTCACCATGATGACCTCCGGACGGAAGTCCTCGATGAGGCGGACCTGGCGGTCCGTCATCCCGCCCGAGGCGGGCACGACCGTGCAGCCGAGGCGCTCCGCTCCGTAGTGCGCGCCCAGGCCGCCCGTGAACAGGCCGTAGCCGTAGGCGATGTGGACCATCTGCCCGGGTCTGCCGCCGGCCGCACGTATCGAACGGGCCACCACGTCGGACCAGGTGGAGAGGTCCCCGTCGGTGTATCCGACGACGGTCGGACGCCCGGTGGTACCGCTGGAGGCGTGGATGCGGCGCACCTCGGAACGTGGCACCGCGAACATCCCGAAGGGGTACTGGTCGCGCAGATCGGCCTTGGTGGTGAAGGGGAACAGGGGGAGATCGGCCAGGGAGCGGCAGTCGCCGGGATGCACACCGGCCTTGTCGAAGGCCTGCCGGTAGAACGGCACCCGTTCGTACGCGCGGTGCAGGGTCGCCCGCAGCCGGGTGAGCTGCAGGGCCGCCAGCTCGTCGCGGCTCAGCCGCTCGCCCTCGTCGTGGAATCCCGCCTGCGCCGCCATGTCGTCACCTCATGGTGAGAAGACCCGGATACCGACCGATCATTCGGTAGATTGCCAGGACTCCGCAGGTGAAATCAATGACTCGAACGAGTGGTCGTCTGATCCGAGGGGCTGCCGATCGCACTCCGCACGTCCTCGATCTGCGCGGCGTCGGCGAGACCTCGCGAGGACGCCCCGAGGAGGCCCCGCCGGGCGGCGGCCCGCCCCGGGGCGCGCCCGCGCCGGCCCCGGCGCCTGCGGTCCTCCCGCCACCCGCGCGGCCCATCGCAGGCTCGCGGGGGAGGCGCTGGTCCTGGCGGTCGCACTGGACGGGCAACCCGCCCGTGGTCTCAGCGCACCGTCCCCGTGTCGGTGTCCGCCTCCGCCGCGACCGCCTGCGCCGCGACCGCCTGCGCCCAGCGGTAGTCCGCCTTGCCGCTCGGGGAACGCTGTATGGCCGGGGTGACGACCAGCTGCCGCGGGATCTTGTAACCCGCCAGTCTCGTGCGGCAGTGGCTCTGGATCGCGTCCAGCGTCGGCGCCTCGGCACCCGGCCTCACCTGCACCACCGCCGCCACGTGGCTGCCCCAGGTCGGGTCCGGGACCCCGGCCACCAGGGCGTCGTACACGTCGGGATGCGACTTCAGCGCCTGCTCGACCTCTTCCGGATAGACCTTCTCGCCGCCCGTGTTGATGCATTGCGAGCCGCGGCCGAGCACCGTGACGATGCCCTGCTCGTCGACGGTCGCCATGTCGCCGAGGAGCACCCAGCGCTCCCCGTCCTTCTGGAAGAAGGTGTCGGCGGTCTTCTCCGGGTCGTTGTAGTAGCCGAGCGGCACATGGCCGCGCTGCGCGAGGCGCCCCGGCTCGCCGACCGCCACCGGCTCGTGCGTCACCGGGTCCACCACCCGGGTGCGGTCGTTGACCTCCAGTCGGAAGCCCTTCTCGGGGCCGGAGTCGTCCGTGGCCCGGCCGTTGGACCCGGACTCGGAGGACCCGAAGTTGTTCAGGAGCAGGACGTCCGGCACCAGCCTCTGGAACTCTGCGCGCACCGTCTCGGACATGATCGCCCCCGACGAGGAGACGCTGAACAGCGACGACAGGTCCGTCCCCCGCAGCGGGCCGTTCAGCGCGTCGATGAGCGGCCGGAGCATCGCGTCGCCGACCAGCGACACGCTCGACACCTTCTCCTTCTCGATCGTGCGCAGCACCTCCTCGGGGGCGTACTTGCGGTGGATGACCACCCGCTGGCCGTAGTTGAAGGCGATGAACGAGGTCAGCGTCGACGTTCCGTGCATCAGCGGGGGAGCCGGGAAGAAGGTGAGCCCGGCGCCGCGCGCCGCCACCCGCTCCGCCAGCTCCTCCGGCCGCTTCACCGGCTCGCCCGAGGGCTCGCCGCCGAAGAGCCCCGCGAAGAAGAGGTCCTCGGCCCGCCACATCACGCCCTTGGGCATGCCCGTGGTCCCGCCGGTGTAGATGATGAACAGGTCGTCGGCGCTGCGCGCCGGGAATCCGCGCCCCGGCGCCCCGGCCGCCTCCGCGTCCGGGTACGCGACCGGCGCGATCGACGGCTCCGCAGCCCCCTCGGGCGCCTCGCCGACCCTGATGAGGTGACGCAGCTTCGGCGTCCTCGGCAGGGCGGCCGCCACCCGCTCCGTGAACTCGCCCTCGAAGACGAGCGCGGCGAGGTCGGCGTCGTTGTAGAGGTAGACCAGCTCCTCCTCCACGTACCGGTAGTTGACGTTCACGGGGACCAGCCGGGCCTTCAGGCAGGCCAGGACGGTCTGGAGGTACTCGATCCCGTTGTAGAGGTGCAGGCCCAGGTGCTCACCGGCCGTCAGGCCGCTGTCCAGGAGGTGGTGCGCGATCCGGTTCGCCGCCGCGTCCAGCTCCGCGTACGTGAGGCGGCGCTCGGCGCCCGTACCGGGGTGGTCCACGTACACGAGGGCCTCGCGGTCCGGGACCACGTCCACGACCGATTCGAACAGGTCGGCAAGGTTGTACTCCACCGTTCCTCCTGACCCCGTTGTTCCCGACGACTGGCCCCGTGGCCGGCTGCTCGGCGGTCATTAGAGCGCCGCGGCCGGCAACTGGGAAGGGGCGCCACGCAAGAAATCTGACTGGGTGTCAGAAAACTATTGAACTGCACCCTCCCCTACTGCAACCTGTTCTAGGTCTTGAGATGGGAGGACGGCAATGGGTGGGACGGAACACCTCACCGTGGAACGCCGCGGCGCCACGCTGGTGCTCACCATGAACAGGCCCGAGGCGAAGAACGCGCTCTCGCTGCCACTGCTGGTGGGGCTGTACGACGGCTGGCTGGAGGCGGACGCCGACCACGAGATCCGCTCCGTGGTCCTGACCGGCGCGGGCGGAGACTTCTGCGCCGGCATGGACCTCAAGGCCCTGGCCGGCAAGGGCATGGCGGGCGACCGGTACCGGGACCGCCTCAAGGCCGACCCCGACCTCCACTGGAAGGCGATGCTCCGCCACCACCGGCCGCGCAAGCCGGTGATCGCGGCGGTGGAGGGCTACTGCGTCGCCGGCGGCACCGAGATCCTCCAGGGCACCGACATCCGGGTGGCGGCCGAGGGGGCCACCTTCGGGCTCTTCGAGGTCAAGCGAGGGCTCTTCCCGATCGGCGGCTCCACCGTACGGCTGCCCCGGCAGATCCCGCGCACGCACGCCCTGGAGATGCTGCTGACCGGACGCCCGTACTCCGCCGAGGAGGCTGCACGGATCGGGCTCGTCGGGCGGGTCGTCCCGGACGGGACGGCACTCGACGCGGCCCTGGAGATCGCCGAGCGGATCAACGCGTGCGGGCCGCTGGCTGTCGAGGCGGTCAAGGCGTCGGTCTACGAGACCGCCGAGCTCACGGAGACGGAGGGCCTGGCCTGCGAACTTCTGCGCGGCTGGCCGGTCTTCGACACCGCGGACGCCAAGGAGGGGGCGCGGGCCTTCGCCGAGAAGCGGCCGCCGGTGTACCGGCGCGAGTAGTCCGGGCCGGGCCGGGTCGAGCCGGGCCGGGCCGGGCCCCGTCGGCCCGGGCCCGGACCCGTGGCTGCGCCTGTGCCCCGACCCGTGGCTGCGCCTGTGCCCGGGTGCGGCGCCGTAGCGGGGGGATCCGCCCCCGGACTCCCGCGCCTCGAACGCCGGCGGGGCTGAAGGGCGCTACGAGCGCCGGCGGGGCTGGGAGCGGCGCCTCGAACGCCGCTGGGTTTGGAATCACCGGAATCAACCGCAACGGAGAGCCACCATGACAGCTGCCTCCCCACCGGAGGTGCTCCGCGCGCCTCTCGTCGTCGAGTTCCCC
Source organism: Streptomyces sp. NPDC060232 (assembly GCF_042726555.1). Classification (NCBI taxonomy): domain Bacteria; kingdom Bacillati; phylum Actinomycetota; class Actinomycetes; order Kitasatosporales; family Streptomycetaceae; genus Streptomyces; species Streptomyces sp. NPDC060232. Next base: position 360,210 of record NZ_JBHXAG010000001.1, read on the forward strand.
TTCACCCGGTCCCTCGGGCCCGTCCAGAGCGCCTTCCTCACCGGCCTGCGCGAAAGCACCCTCCTCGGCGTGAAGACCGCGGACGGCAGGGTGGTGGTCCCGCCCGTCGAGTACGACCCCGTCACCTCCGAGGAGATCCGCGAGCTCGTCGAGGTCGCCGCCACCGGCACCGTCACCACCTGGGCCTGGAACGAACGGCCCCGACCCCACCAGCCCCTGGCCACGCCCTTCGCCTGGGTCCTGGTCACGCTCGACGGCGCCGACACCGCCCTCCTGCACGCCCTCGACGCCCCCGGCCCCGAAGCAGTGCGCACCGGCATGCGCGTACGCGTCCGCTGGGCCGCCGAACGCACCGGCGCCATCACCGACATCGCCTGCTTCGAACCGTACGACGACCCCACCCCCGAAGCCGGGCCGGCCGCCGGAGCCGCGCCCGCACCGCACGACGGCGTCTTCCAGGACCCCGTCACCGGCATCGTCGCCGAGGCCCGCCTGGACTACGTCTACAGCCCCGGCCGCGCCCAGACCGCCTACATCGACGCCCTCTGCGAACAGCGGACCGTCGGCGAGCGCTGCCCCTCCTGCCACAAGGTGTACGTCCCGCCGCGCGGCGCCTGCCCCACCTGCGGGGTCGCCACCACCGACCAGGTGGAGGTCGGCCCGGCCGGCACCGTCACCACCTTCTGCATCGTCAACATCAAAGCCAGGAACCTCGACATCGAAGTCCCCTACGTCTACGCCCACATCGCCCTCGACGGCGCCGGCCTCGCCCTCCACGGAAGGATCGGCGGCATCCCGTACGACCAGGTCCGCATGGGGCTGCGCGTCGAGCCCGTCTGGACCGAAGGCGGCCGCTACCCCGACCACTACCGCCCCACCGGCGAACCGGACGCGGACTACGACGCGTACAAGGAGCTCATCTGATGACCGGGCCCAGGACGAGCAGGTACGCACGCGACGTGGCCGTCGTCGCCTTCGCGCAGAGCGACCACCTGCGCCGCACCGACGAGCTCAGCGAAGTCGAGATGGTCATGCCGGTCCTCCACCAGGTGCTCGCCGCCACCGGACTGAAGGCCGGCGAGATCGGCTTCACCTGCTCCGGCTCCAGCGACTACCTGGCGGGCCGCGCCTTCTCCTTCACCATGACCCTCGACGGGGTCGGCGCCTGGCCGCCGATCTCCGAGTCCCACGTCGAGATGGACGGTGCCTGGGCCCTCTACGAGGCCTGGGTCAAGATCCAGACCGGCGAGGCGGACACCGCGCTCGTCTACTCGTACGGGAAGTCCTCGCCCGGATCCGTACGCGACGTGCTCACCCGCCAGCTCGACCCGTACTACCTCGCCCCGCTCTGGCCCGACTCGGTGGCCCTGGCCGCCCTCCAGGCCCAGGCCCTCGTCGACGCGGGCGAGACCGACGAGCCCGCCCTGGCCGCCATCGCGGCGCGCAGCCGGGCCGACGCCGAGGCCAACCCGCACGCCCAGCTGCGCGGCGCCGTCCCGCAGGGCGACTACCAGGTCCGGCCGCTGCGAACCGGCGACTGCCCGCCCGTCGGCGACGGCGTGGCCGCGGTGATCCTGGCCGCCGGCGACCTCGCGCGGCAGCTGTGCGAGCGCCCCGCCTGGATCACCGGCATCGACCACCGCATCGAGGCGCACGGCCTGGGCCTGCGCGACCTCACCGACTCCCCGTCCACCCGGATCGCGGCGCGGCACGCCGGGCTCTTCGACGCCCCCGTGGACACTGCGGAACTGCACGCGCCGTTCTCCTCCCAGGAGGTGGTGCTCCGCAAGGCCCTCGGGCTCGGCGACACCGTCGCCGTCAACCCCTCCGGCGGGGCGCTCGCCGCCAACCCGATGATGGCCGCCGGCCTGATCCGCATCGGCGAGGCCGCCGCCCGCATCCACCGCGGCGCATCCGACCGGGCCGTCGCCCACGCCACCTCCGGCCCCTGCCTCCAGCAGAACCTGGTCGCCGTCCTGGAAGGGGACGCAAGGTGAGCAAAGAGCCCGTGGCCGTCGTCGGAATCGGCCAGACCAAGCACGTGGCCGCCCGCCGCGACGTGTCCATCGCCGGACTCGTCCGCGAGGCCGCGGTACGCGCCCTCGCCGACGCCGAACTGACCTGGGCCGACATCGACGCGGTCGTCATCGGCAAGGCCCCCGACTTCTTCGAGGGGGTGATGATGCCGGAGCTGTACCTGGCGGACGCGCTCGGCGCCGTCGGAAAACCGATGCTGCGCGTGCACACGGCCGGCTCGGTCGGCGGGTCCACCGCGCTCGTCGCCGCCAACCTCGTCGCCGCCCGCGTCCACCGGACCGTCCTCACCCTCGCCTTCGAGAAACAGTCCGAATCGAATGCCATGTGGGGGCTCTCCCTCCCCGTCCCCTTCCAGCAGCCCCTGCTCGCCGGCGCCGGCGGCTTCTTCGCCCCGCACGTGCGCGCCTACATGCGGCGCACCGGCGCGCCCGACGCGGTCGGCTCGCTGGTGGCGTACAAGGACCGGCGCAACGCGCTGAAGAACCCGTACGCGCACCTGCACGAGCACGGCATCACCCTGGAGAAGGTCCGGGCCTCGCCGATGCTGTGGGACCCGATCCGCTACTCCGAGACCTGCCCGTCCTCCGACGGGGCATGCGCGATGGTCCTCACCGACCGGGCGGGCGCGTCCCGTTCGCCGAAGCCGCCCGCCTGGGTGCACGGCGGGGCGATGCGCAGCGAACCCACCCTCTTCGCCGGAAAGGACTTCGTCTCCCCGCAGGCCGGCAAGGACTGCGCCGCCGACGTCTACCGGCAGGCCGGGATCACCGACCTGCGCCGGGAGATCGACGCCGTCGAGATGTACGTGCCCTTCTCCTGGTACGAGCCGATGTGGCTGGAGAACCTGGGCTTCGCCGAGGAGGGCGAGGGCTGGAAGCTCACCGAGGCCGGAGTCACCGAGATCGACGGGGACCTCCCGGTCAACCCGTCCGGGGGCGTGCTGTCCACCAACCCGATCGGCGCGTCCGGCATGATCCGCTTCGCGGAGGCGGCCCTCCAGGTACGCGGCCAGGCCGGGGAACACCAGGTGCCGGGAGCCCGCCGGGCACTGGGGCACGCCTACGGCGGCGGCGCGCAGTTCTTCGCCATGTGGCTGGTGGGGGCGCAGGAGCCCGCCTCCTGAACGCAGCCGCCGGCCCCGCCCGGGTGCCGGACCGGTCACGAGTGACGCACCGTGGCCTGTGCGGCACCCGCCGCGATGGTTAACCTGGCCCCCGGACGACGTACCGGGAGGAGCACGCACGTGGCCGAGAGCATGACTTCACAGCCCCTGGCCGGCTGGGGGAAGCCGGACCTCGATCTCACCGAGGCGGACTGGCAGTCGAGCAGTCGGGGAGCGGGCGACGTCCAGATCGCCTTCGTCGAGGGCTTCATCGCGATGCGCAACAGCGAGCGCCCCGAGAGCCCCTCCCTGATCTTCTCGCCCGACGAGTGGCACAAGTTCGTGCTGAACGCCCGGGGCGGGGAGTTCGACCTCACCTGACCGCCCGCCACGAGTTGCCCCGTGGAGCAAGGAGCGGCGTCCGGTGCGTGCTCTCGGCGCACCGGCCGAAAGCCACGTACGTCCCGTACGAGCGCTTCCGGCCGGCACGCCGAGAGCACGCACCGGACGCCGCTCCTTACAGGCAAACGTTGCCTGGCGCGGCACTAGAGTTGCCGCATGAGTGGAGAGAGCGACCTGCGGAAGCTGCTGAGCGGGATGCGCCCCGAGCTGAACGACGGCGTGTACGTGTTCTGCACGGTCCCCGGGGGAGCCGTTCCCGCCGGGACCGCACCGGTCGCCACCGTCCTGGAACCCGAGGGCCTCACCCTCGTCCTGCGCCAGGAGGACGCCGACGCGGCCGGTCTCGCCTACGACTACACCGCCGGGTGGATCACCCTGCGGATCCACTCCGCGCTCGACGCCGTCGGCCTCACCGCGGCCTTCGCCGCCGAACTCGGCTCCCACGGCCTGAGCTGCAACGTCATCGCCGGATACCACCACGACCACCTCTTCGTGGCGGCCGACCGGGCCGCCGAGGCCGTCGCCCTCCTCGAACGCCTCGCGACACGTTCCGGGCAGGACTGATCGCGCTCGGATCCTTCTCGGAACCCCGTCGGAAAAGAAGATCGGATTCTTTCCGACAGTGGGACACCCCGCGATGTGCGCGGGCGTACGCTGATCTCCCAGAACAGGCCTGGGGGGTACCAGCCATGACGGACCACCGGATGCGCATACGGCGCACCATGGTCGAACGCGATGCCGAACTCGCGATCGTCGACGAGGCCCTGGACCAGCTCACCGGTCCCGGGCCGGACGCCGGCGGCGCGCTGCTGGCCTTCTCCGGGCCCGCCGGCTTCGGCAAGACCACCCTGCTCGCCGAACTGCGCCGCCGCGCCCACGCCCGCTCCTGCACCGTCCTCGCCGCACGCGGCGGCGAACAGGAGCAGAGCCAGCCCTTCCACGTCGCCCGCCAGCTCATCCAGCCACAACTGGCCGGCACCTCCGAGCAGGAGCTGCGCGCCGCCCTCGGCAGCTGGTACTCCATCGTCGGCCCCGCCCTCGGACTCTGCGCCCCCGAACAAGGTGCCCCGCCCGACCCCCAGGGCCTGCGCGACGGGCTCGACTGGGTCCTCACCCACCTCGTCGTCAAACGCGCCCCCGTCGCCCTCGTCCTCGACGACGCGCACTGGGCCGACCCCGAGTCCCTCAGCTGGCTCGCCGCCTTCGCCCCGCGCGCCGAACTCCTCCCGCTGCTCCTCGTCGTCGCCTACCGGCCCGACGAACTGCCCGCGCACGCCGACGCCTTCCGTACGCTGCCCGGCCGGGCGGGACAGACTCCGCTGCCCCTCGCCCCGCTCACCCCGGCCGCCGTCGCCGCCCTGGTCCGCGAGGCCCTCGGCGACCAGGCCGACGACGCGTTCTGCAAGGAAGCCTGGGCCGTCACCGGCGGCAACCCCTTCGAAGCCGTCGAACTCACCGCCAAGATCCGCGGCAGGGGACTGCGGCCCGTCGAGGAGAACGCCCCGCAGCTGGCCGACCTCGCCGCCGCCCAGCGCGGCAGCGGCCTCGTCGCCCGCCTCGAACGCCTCGGCCCCTCCACCGTCCGCTTCGCCTGGGCCTGCGCCGTCCTCGGCACCGCCATCCCGCAGGACATCGCCGCCCGGGTCGCCGCCCTCGGCACCGAGGAAGCCGCGGGCGCCACCGCACGCCTGCGGGCCGCCCGCATCCTGTCCGCCGCCGGATCCCCGTCCGACCACGAACCCGGGACGGGGCTGGAGTTCGTCCACCCCCTCATCGCCACCGCCATCTACCAGGCCATCCCCGACGCACTGCGCGTCGCCCTGCACGGCAAGGCCGCGGCGGCCGTCGTCGACGCGGGCCTCGGCTCCTCCGCAGCAGCCCGCCACCTGCTGGAGACCCACCCCGAGAACGACCCCTGGGTGGTGCGCACCCTGCGCGAGGCAGCCGCGGAGAACCTCCGCGCCGGAGCCCCCGACGCCGCCCGCCGGCAGCTCGCCCGCGCCCTGCGCGAGCCACCCGACTTCGACGAACGAGCCGCCGTACTGTACGAACTGGGCTGCGCCTCACTGCTGACCGAGCCCGCCAACACCGTCAACCACCTGCGGGCGGCCCTCGCCGAGCCCTTCGACGACCCGGCGCTGCGCCAGGGCATCGTCATCCGGCTCGCCCAGGTCCTCGCGCACAGCGACCGCCTCGCCGAGGCCTCGGAATCACTCGCCCGCGAGATCGCGCAGACCTCGGACGTACGCGCCCGCCTGCGCCTGCAGTCCGAGCAGTTCATGTGGGACGCCTTCAACGCCGCCGAGACCGACTCCCCGGCCCGCTCCCGCCGCCTCGCCCGGCTCGCCGACCGCCTCACCGGCCGCGACCTCACCGAGCGGTACGTGATCGCACTGCGCGCCTGGGACGCCTGCCTGCGGGGCGAACCGGTGGACGTGGTCCTGCACCACGCCGGCCGGGTGCTGGAGCGCCCCTTCAGCTGGGCCCACGAGGACCGCGGCTTCGAGGTCCCGGTACTCGCCGCCATGGTGCACATGTACGCCGACCGCCCCGGCCGCGCGGAGGAGCTGTTCGAGGCGGGCACCGCCGAGTTCGAGCGCCAGGGCTGGCGCGGCGCCCACCTGTCCTTCGCGTACAGCCTGCGCGCCTACATCCGCTACCGGCGCGGACGGCTCGTGGAGGCCGAGGAACTGGCCCGTTCCGGACTGCGCCTCGCCGAGCGCGTGGGCCGGCGCACCCCCGTGCACTGGTACGCCATAGCGATCCTCCTCACGACCCTGCTCGCCCGGGGCCGCGTCGACGAGGCCTGGGAGCTCGCACAGGAGCACCAGTTCGGCGCCCCCTTCCCGGCCGCCGTGGTCTTCCCCGACTCGCAGACCGTCTACGCCGAACTGCTGCTCGCCCGCGGCGAGGTGCGCGCGGCCGTCACCGAACTGGAGTCGGTGGACCGGCGGCTGACCCCGCGCGGCATCCAGAACCCGGCCTGGTGCCCGTGGCAGCTGCACCTCGCGCGGGCCGTCGCCTCCGAAGATCCGCAGCGGGCCCGCGCCCTCGCCGCCGACGCCGTCCGCCGGGCCAGGGCCTTCGGCGCCCCGTCCGCCATCGGCCAGGCCCTCAGGGTCGCGGCGGAGGTCGCCGCGCCACGGGACCGCACCGAGCTCCTCCGGGAGGCCGTCACCCTGCTCTCGGCCTCACCCGCCGGCTACGAACTCGCCCGCGCCCTGGCCGCCCTCGGCTACGGGCTGCGCGACGCGGACCTGCTGGCGGCGTCCGTGGTCACGGCCCGGGAATGCGGTGCCGACGGGCTGGTGGAGGAGGCGACCGAGATCCTGACGGGCATGGGCGGCGCCCTGCCCGCCGCGCGGCCCCGTGCGGACTGGGTCACCGAGGAGGAGATCCGGGCTGCCGACCTGGCCGTACGGTCGGAGAAGGAGCCCGGGCCGGCGTCCCCCGACTGGGTGCTGTCGGCCGCCTGCCGCAAACTCGGCACCGACCGGTCCGGGCTGCGCGCCGCACTGGAGGCCTTCGCCCGTAGCTCAGCATGATCGGAGCCGCCGCCCGGCGGACAGGACCTAGGGCCGGACAAGACGTACCGCTTCCGGCGTACCGACGGTCCGGAATCCTGGAGGGTCCTCTTCTCGGGTGACGATGTCCGCACGGTGCCCGCTCTCACCTCATCGGCGGACGTCGAGGTCGCGGGCACGGCCTGGCGGCCTCGCCCTGTTCCTCTGGGCCGCCCACCGCCCACCGCCCACCACCCTGCACGTCACAGGTGACACCGGACTGCTCACGCACGGGTTCACCCTGGTCCCGCCGGTCCGACGGCCCGGACCGTCGGACCCGGCCTGGGCAGGTCCCGGGATGCGGACCCCCGGGCCGGAAAACCCGCGCGGCCACGTACCATGGCCGCATGTCCTTCCTCCGCCGCCACCGCGCCGCCACACCCGCCGGCCCGGACTTCGATGTCCTGGCCATGGACCCGGGGGACTGGCCGGGCAATCTCGGGGCCGGGCTGCTGCCCGCGCCCGACGGCAGCTGCCAGGGGGTCTTCCTCCGCTACGACCTGTTCGGCGGACGCGGCCCCGCGATGATCATCGGAAACCTGCCCGAGGGGTCCCCGGCCCGGGACCTCACCGACGGCCAGGTCCCCTTCGAGGTGGCCCAGCTCCTCGACGCGCTGGAGAACGACGAGGACGTCGAGGTCACGGGCGTCGAGGACTGCCCCGTCATGCAGGGCGACAACCTCCTCATCGTCCGGAAGATCAAGCTGTCGGAGTCCCGCATCTCGTGCGTGCAGTTCGACCGCAGCGACAACGTGCTGGTCACCATCGCCAGCTGGGACCGCCCGATCACCGATGACCTCTACGCGCTCCTGAAGCCGCTCCCCGCCGAGCTCTTCCAGCAGGGCTGACCCGCCTCACCCCCCGGGCCGGACCCCTGGCCCCCAGGCCGGGCGCGCTGCCCGGACCGAGCCCGCGGCCGGGTCCGATCACGTCACGCGTCCGCGATGTCGTTGGCCGCCACGTAGCCGAACGTCATCGCGGGGCCGATCGTCGACCCGGCCCCCGCATAGCTGTGGCCCATCACCGCGGCACTGGCATTGCCGGCCGCGTACAGGCCGCGGATCACCGAGCCGTCCGCCCGCAGCGCCCGGGCCCGTGCGTCGGTGACGATGCCGCCCTTCGTACCGAGATCCCCCGGCACGATCTTGAACGCGTAGAACGGCGGCACCCAGACCGGCGCCAGGCACGAGTTCGGCAGCACGTTCGGGTCCGTGTAGTAGTGGTCGTACGCCGTGTCGCCCCGGTGGAAGTCGGAGTCGGTCCCGCTCCACGCCTGCGCGTTGAACCGGCCCAGGGTCGCCCGCAGCGCAGCCGCCGGCACCCCGATCTGGCCGGCCAGCGCGTCCCACGTCCACGCCTTCTTCGCCGCGCCCGCCTGGTACCACGAATCCGGGAAGGGAAGCGTCGGCAGGATGTCCTTGAACAGGTACTTGTTGCGGTAGTTCTGATCCACGATCAGCCATGCCGGAATGTGCGACCCGGCCGCGCCCCGGTCCTTCTCGTACATCACGTGCACCACGTCGCTGTACGGCGCCGCCTCGTTGACGAAGCGCGTGCCGTTCGCGTTCACGATCAGCCCGCCCGGCAGGGTCCGTTCGGCCAGGCAGAAGTACGGCTCCCCGGGCAGCGGGATCGACGGCCCCCACCACGCGTCCTCCATCAGGGCCAGCGCCGCCCCGGCCCGCTGACCCGCCAGGATGCCGTCGCCCGTGTTCTCCTTCGCGCCCACCGACCACTGCGTGCCGATCGGCTGCTGCTGGTAATGCGCCCGCATCGCCGCGTTGTGCTCGAAGCCGCCCGAGCCGACGATCACCCCGCGCCGGGCCCGTACGGTGCCCCGGACGCCCTCCTTCTCCACCACCACCCCGGTCACCGCGCCGCCCTCCTGGACCAGATCGACCAGCGGGCTGTTCAGCCATACCGGCACCCCTGCCCGCTGCAGTCCGACGCGCAGCCCGGCCGCCAGGGCCTGCCCCATCGTCAGCGGCTTCTCGCCGCGCAGCGCCGCCTTCGTCCCGCGTGCCAGGCACTCGGTGGACACGGCCAGCCCCTTGGCGCTGACCGCCGCGAGGTTCAGCCACTTGTAGTCCTGGCTGAAGACCACCATCCCGGCCGGCACCGGTAGGTACGCCGGGTTCAGGTGGGCCAGTTCGCCGCCCAGGAGACGGCCGTCGATCTGGTCCGGCTCGATGGACCGGCCGTTCGGCAGCCCGCCCGGCAGATTCGGGTAGTAGTCGCTGTACCCCTCCATGAAACGGAACCCGAGGGGGCTGTTGGCCATCACGAAGTCCAGCATCCGGGGCCCGTTGGCGAGGAACGCGGCCTGGCGGTCGGCCGGAACCTCCGGCCCGACCACGGCCGCGAGGTACGTCGCCGCCTTCTGCGGGGTGTCCGGCACGCCCGCGCCCAGGATCACCGCATTGTTCGGCAGCCAGATACCGGCCCCGGAGCGCGCCGCCGATCCGCCGAAGGTGGGCGCCTTCTCGACCACCAGCACGCTCAGCCCGCGCTTCGCGGCGGTGAGCGCGGCGGTCATCCCGGCGGCCCCGGATCCCACCACGACGACGTCGTACTCGCCGAGCGGAGGCCCCTCCTGGGCCCCGTCGGCCCGCGCCGCGGCGGACGGCAGCACGGTGGCGGCGAGCACCCCGGCCCCCGTACCGGCGAGGACGGCGCGTCTGGACGGGAGGGCGGCGGGGGATGTGCGGGAAGCGCTTGCGGACATGGGCAGGCTCCAGCGGTGTCGGGGGAAGGGGAAGACTCCAGCATGTCTGATGCTGAGTCAGAAAAGGTGTTCGGGGGATCATGTGATGTCAAGGCATCCGGCGCCCGCGTCTGCCGTACGCCGCTTCCAGTACGCCACCGTCACCACGCCCAGCAGCGGGCCCCACAGCACCAGCGGGGCGTAGCAGACGTAGAACCAGAGGGCGGTCCAGCCTCCCGCCTCGCTGGGGAAGTCGGCGGGCATCGGATCGCCCTGGAGGGTGGTACCGGCCACCTGGGTCACCGGCGCGAGTACGGTCCACAGGGCGGTCAGTGCGAGAGCGCCGAGCGCGGCGGGGACGACGGCGGCCGCCACCGGGATCCGCCGGCCGCCCAGCAGCGGGAGCCGGCGGGGGACCACTTCCCCCCACGCGGCCACCAGCCCGACCGCGGTGAACGCCAGCAGCTCGGAGAGGACCGAAAGGATGACGACGTACATTTCGAGCGGCAGCCAGTCCGGCAGACTCCCGCTGTCCGCCGCGGAGTGGTCCACGAAGAGGAGGCCCAGCCGCCAGAGGCCGGACGGCAGGACGGCGAAGGGGATGGCGTACGCGGCGATCCGCGCCCAGCGCGGGACCCCCGCCACCGGCGTGTGCGCGGCCTTCCAGGCGGCGCTGACGCGACCGCCCGCCGGGCGGGCATCGGCATGAACGGACATGACTTCCTCCGGAGCGGCGGGCACTGCTTGCCCGGTCTGCTCCGAAGATCGCAGCCGCCCCGGTGCGCGCGGATCGCCCGCCGGACGGATTCGCTGCCACCGTACGGGGGAGGAGGATCAGCCTCGCGGCGTACGCGCCCGCGCACGAGCGAAGTCCCGTGGCGGTGGGGGCCACAGGACTTCGCGTACGGGGGACGGTCAGCGCGTGCCGACCGCCGCGCGCACCGCTCTGCGCGCCATCCCGGCGTCGTCGTGCAGGCGGCGGAGCAGCAGCCGCTGCTCCTCCCCGGAGGACAGGGCGCCCATCGGCAGCGGCTGGGCCGGGGCGGTCGCCAGCATCGAGCGCTGCACCGCCGTCTCGGACATCCGGATCTCCCGCGTCAGCACCAGCATCAGGTTGATCAGGAAGGCGTCCCGGGCCACCGGACCGGCGGACTGGGCGAGCCGGCTGATCTGGGCGCGGGCGGCGGGGGCGTCACCGAGCACCGTCCACAGGGTGGCGAGGTCGTAGCCCGGCAGGTACCAGCCCGCGTGCTCCCAGTCGAGCAGCACCGGACCGGCGGGGGACAGCAGCAGGTTCGACAGCAGCGCGTCGCCGTGGTTGAACTGGAGCGCGGTTCCCGACACCTTGACCCCGTGCAGCAGCTTCTGCAGGTCGCCGAGGTCCCGGTCGGTGAGCAGGCCCAACTCGTAGTCGCGGGCGATCCGCCGGGCGTAGTTCATCGGGGTGCCGAACAGCTCGGCCGGCGGCTGCCACTGGTTGACCCGGCACACCGCGCCCAGGGCCGCACGGAGGTCCACCCGCGGCGGCGGCTCCACCGGGTGCCGCTGGAGCGCCGCGACCCGGCCCGCCATCCTCTCGACCACGAGCGTGCAGTTCTCCGGGTCGGCGGCGATCAGGCGCGGCACCCGGACCGGCGGGCGGTGCCGGACGAACGTCCGGTATGCCGCTATTTCGTGCCGGTAGCGCTCACGCCACTCGGGCGAGTGGTCCAGTAAAACCTTCGCCACGGCGGTCATGCGCCCGGTGGTGCCCACCAGGAGGACCGAGCGGCCGCTGCGCCGCAGCACCTGTACCGGCGCGAACTCCGGACAGATCCGCTGCACCGAGGCGAGCGCGGTGCGCAGTTGCGCACCCTGCGGCCCCGAGAGATCGATTCTTCCGCTGACGGGCTGGGACCCGGCGCTCGGCATCCGCCGCGCCCGGAGTGTGCCCTGCGCCGCGGCCGACGTGCGGCCCGGCTCGAGGTAGGGGCCGCCGCCCGCCGGGAGCGTGCGGTGCGACCGGACCGGTGCGGACACGGAGGACGTTGCTGCGTACATGGTGATACGGATCCCTTCGTGCGCCGACGAGTTGCGTACGCCACCCCGCCGATCCCGTGCTTCACCCTGGGGAGTTCCGCCGGTGACCGGGGCGGGGAGGCGCATTCCTACCTGACACCCGGCGCAAGGTGGCGAACCATCGGGCGTGCCCTGGCGAAGCCTGGCGAATAGTCGCTGGGCATCTGACGGGGGGCTACTGTCAACTCAGCCGAGAACCTGGGGGCTTGACGTGAGCAAAGGTCCAAACACCCGCTTGAACGACCTGTTCGGCCTGGCCGGCTGGTCGAAGGGCGAACTGGCGAGGATGGTGAACCGGCAGGCGGCGGCCATGGGCCACCCCCAACTGGCCACCGACACCTCGCGGGTGCGGCGCTGGATCGACATGGGGGAAAGCCCCCGCGAACCGGTGCCCACGGTACTGGCAGCACTGTTCACCGAGCGGCTCGGTCGTGTCGTGACCATCGAGGACCTCGGGTTCGTACGGCAGCGGCGCACCTCGAGACGGCAGCCGGACGGGGCTCGCGAGAACCCCGACGGCATGCCCTGGGCGCCCGAACGCACAGCCGCGGTCCTCACCGAATTCACGGGAATGGACCTCATGCTCAACCGTCGCGGTCTGATGGGCGCGGGCGCCGTGCTCACCGCCGGCTCCGCCCTCAGCAACGCCATGTACGACTGGCTGCACACCGACCCCGCCCTGGCGAAGACGACCCCGGCGCGCTTCGGGGACTCCTTCCAGGCCGACCCAGCGGGCTACGACCGCTACGAGGCCGCCCCGATCGGCTCCCAGGAGATCGAGGCGCTGGAGCGGTCCGTCGAGGTGTTCCGCGCCTGGGACGCCTCCAGAGGAGGGGGGTTGCAGCGCAAGGCCGTCGTCGGGCAGCTCAACGAGGTCGGCGGGATGCTCGCCTACCACCACCCCGACCACCTCCAGCGGAGGCTGTGGGGGGTGGCGGCCAACCTGGCGGTCCTCGCGGGCTGGATGTCGCACGACGTGGGCCTCGAACCCACCGCGCAGAAGTACTTCGTCATCGCCGCGCACGCGGCCCGCGAGGGCGGCGACCGCCCGCGCGCGGGTGAGGCGCTGTCCCGCGCCGCCCGCCAGATGGTCCACCTCGGCAAGCCGAACGAGGCCCTGGACCTGATGAAGCTCGCCCAGTCCGGCTCCGGCGAGCAGACCCTCCCGCGCACCCGCGCCATGCTGCACACCATCGAGGCGTGGGCGCAGGCCGCCATGGGCAAGGGCCAGGCCATGCGCCGCACCCTGGGCGAGGCGGAGGAGCTGTTCGTCTCCGACAAGGGCGACGTCCCGCCGCCGAGTTGGATGCAGCACTTCGACGAGGCGGACCTGCACGGCATGCAGGCGCTCGCCTACCGGACCCTCGCCGACCACGACGCCACGGCGGCGCCGATCGCGGCGCGCCACGCCAAGGAAGCCCTGCGGCTGCGCGGCGAGGGCTACCAGCGCTCGCAGATCTTCGACTACATCTCCCTGGCCTCCGCCTGCTTCATCGCCGACGAGCCGGAACAGGCTGACCGCTACGCGCGCCTGGCCCTCGTCTCGATGAACGAGACCTCCTCGCACCGGACCTGGGACCGGCTGCGCGAGATGTACCGGCTCACCGCCCAGTACGCGGGGTACGCACGCATCGAGGACCTGCGCCAGGAGATCGAGCTGGCCCTCCCCGACACCCCGGCGTCGAGCGGCCGGTCGGCGGGGGCGTAAGACCCCCGGCCGGCCCCCGCGCCGCATCGGGTTCCACATGCCCTCCACGGCCGGTGCGAGGACGAGACCGGCACGTCGAGACCGGGCCCTGCGAGTCCGGGTACGCCGACGTGTCGACGACGGGTGCGCAGACACGAGAGCGCACACACGAGACCACGAGAGCGCACACGAGACGAAAGAGACGAGAGAGGCCGCGCCGTCCGGCGCGGCCCTGAAGTGCGGACGAACGGTCCCGCGGCCGGCCCGGTGCCCTATCCGCCGACCCGTGCGACGAGCACGCAGGCGTCGTCCTCCCGCTCGGCCTCGCCGAACTCCTCGACCACGAGCCGTACGCAGTCCTGCGCCGACCGCGCCGCCGACAGCCGCGGTGCGAGGGCGAGCAGCCGCTCGGTCCCGTCCGCCCGGCTGAACTCGATGCTGCGCGGCGTCAGGCCGTCCGTGTGCAGGACCAACAGGTCGCCGACCTCAAGCCGCTCCTCGGCCTGCCCGTACGAGGCCCCGGAGGTCGCGCCCAGCAGGATGCCCTCCGGCGGCGCCAGGGCGCGGCCCGATCCGCGGCGGAACAGCAGGGGGGCCGGGTGGCCCGCCTGGGCCCAGGTCAGTACCCGGCGCACGGGGTCGTAGCTGCAGCACACGGCCGAGCCGAGGGCGGGCTGGACGGAGGTCTCCAGGAGCTGGTTGAGCCAGCCCATCAGCGGCCCCGGCGCGATCCCGGCCATGGCCATGCCGCGCAGGGCGCCGAGCATCATCGCCATGCCGGAGGTGGCGGTCACGCCGTGTCCCGTCAGGTCGCCGACCGTCAGCAGCGAGGAGCCGTCCGGGAGTTCGAGCGCGTCGTACCAGTCCCCGCCGATCAGTGCGCTCGTCGCGGAGGGCAGGTAGTGCGCGGCCACGTCCAGCGAGCCGGCGTCGCTGTGCGGGAACCGCAGGGAGCCGCGCCACGGGGGGAGCACGGCTTCCTGCAGCTCGACCGCCAGCCGGTGCTCGGTCTGCGCGATCTCCCGCTGGCGCTGCAGCGAGTCACGGGACTCGCGCACCGCCCGCTGGCTGCGGCGCAGTTCACTCACGTCCCGCAGCACGGCCCACATGGAGGCCGCGCAGCCGTCGGAGTCGAGTACCGGCTCGCCCCTCATGTGCAGCGTCCGGACCCGGCCGTCGGCGCGGACGATGCGGAACTCCCCGTCGATGGGCCTGCCGTCCACCAGGCAGGCGGTGACCCATGCGGTGAGCAGCGGCTGGTCCTCGGAGAACAGGGTGGAGCCCAGTTCGTCGAGGGGGAGTGCACCCGCCTCGGGGGACCGGCCGAAGATCTGGAACAGCTCGTCGGACCAACTGACCTCGTCGGTCAGCAGGTTCCACTCGGCGCTGCCGACCCGCGTCTGGGCCTCGGGCGCGGCTTCGGGAGCCGCCTGCGGGAACGCCGCGGCTGCCTCGGGGACCGGAGGCAGGCCCTCCTTGAGCTGGCCGAGGTGCTCGCGGAGGTCGTCGAGGTGGTGCACGGCGAGATCGCACAGCGCGCGCTGCCAGCGGCCCTGGGCGTCGTCGTCGTCCACGACGGTGTCGCGGCGGACCGCGTCCACGTCCCCCCGGAGGCGCCGGGTCTGAGAGATCAGTGCGTCCACCGACCCCGGCTCGGGCGGCTGCGCGGGACGGTCCGCGAACAGGTGGGACGGCATGAGAACTCCGATACAGGCGCGGCACGGCCAAGTCTGAAGGAAGGACCGGTAACGACTGTTGCACAGGCGGCGACACTGTGTAAGACGTTTGGCAACATCCGCTACGTTCTTGCTTCTGGTATATGCCCCAGGCCTTGCGGGCCCGCCGCCGTGTGCGAACGAATCCGGTCAGGGGCTTCGGGGCCGTGGTGCGCGGGTCTGCTGGTGGGGCGGAAGGTGCGTCGGGGAACCGATGGCCGGAATCCGGCCGTCCGAACGCTGTGACTCGATCAGAAGCCCGATGTGTACGAGGTGTTCGGCCGCGCCGTCCATGCCGGGACCGGTTCAGGGCGCGCACCGCAGTACCCCCGAACGGAGGACCCCCGCGCCCGGTACGGCGGCGTGATCGGGGCTTCCCGGCAGGTGTCCCAGCCGCTACCCTACGCGCCGGTAATAGGCCCGGGAGGCCCGGGAGGCCCGAGAGGCCCGGGGCGCCTGCGCAGGGCCGGCCCGCCGGGATGTGAGCGGCGGATCCCGGTGCCTCCCCCGTGTTCGTACTCATGGGCGCCGGGATCCGTCCGCTCGTGGACCAACCTATGCGGGCGCGCGGCCGTCCGCAGGGTTCGGTGTGCCCAGTGACCGGCCGAGACCGGTATCACAGCGCACAGTGTGCGGCGGGTGGTTCAATGCGCCGGTGTCACGGTCCGACGACGTACTCAAGGTCCACCGGCTCGCCCACACCGGAGGGTCGGCCGCGCTGCTGGAGTGGCTCGCCGCCCGCCTCGGCGGATGGGCCGGGGTGGTGCGCGCAGGCGGTCCCGGCGCTGCCGAGGCGGACCGGGAGCAGGCCGGGCAAGCGCCCGCGGCCGCCGTCCGGGGCGCCGCCGAGATGAGCGCCCGCGGCGTACGGTCGGCCGTCCTGCACGGCGACGGGTCCGCCACCCTGCTGTTCGCGCTGGACGCGGGGCGGGCAGGGGACACCGGACGTGCGCTGGCTGCCGTACTGCCGCTGCCGCACCCGCCCGACGCGCCCGCGCTGCTGGCGGACGCGGCCGTACCGCTGGCCCTCGTGCTGCGTGCCGAGGAGGCCCAACGGCGGGAGGAGAGGGCCCTGATCGCCGAGGCGCGTGCCCGCGAGGCCGTGCTCCACCTGCTGATGAACGACCGGCTCTCCACCGCCCACCAGATCGCCGAGGCGCTGCGGCCCCCGCTGCCCGACCCGATGCGGATGTACGTCGCCGAGTGCCGCACCGGCCGGCGCGCCGAAGTGGCCCGCCTGTGTCAGGAGTTGACCGGCGGTCGGGCCTGGGTCGTGCGCTGCCCGGTCTACGTGCGCCACCTCATCATCCTGGTCCCGGCCGACGCGGAAGCGGTGTCCGCCGAGCACGACCCCCTGGCCGGGGCGCTGACGGCGACCGCCCCGGACTGTGCGGTCGGGGTCAGCGGGGAGCTGGCCCTGGGGCAGGCTCCCACCGCCTACACCCAGGCCTTCCACGCCCTGGCCGTCGCCCGCGGCCGCGACGAACGGCACGCCCGGTTCGGTCCCGGTCCGGAGCTGGCTCTCGCGGCCCACGAGGCCGGGGCCGACTGGGCCGGAGCCCTGCTCGCGCCCCTCCACTCGTACGCACCCCGGCGCCCCCAGGACCCCGGCGGGCAGGAACTGCGCGCCACCGCCCACGCCTGGCTGGACTTCGGCCCGCACGCCACCCGGCTGCTGAAGGTCCACCGCAACACCCTGGCCGCAAGGGTCCGGTTGGTCGAGACGCTGCTCGGGCTGGACCTCGGCCGCCTCGGCGACCAGGCGGCGCTCTCCCTGGCGCTCCGGCTGACCCCGGCCGCGGGGCGGGGGAGCGGCACCGCGGCCCCGGCGGCCGCCCCCGAGCTGGACGCGGTCCTGCGCGATCCGCGGCTGACCGAGTGGGCCCGCGCCCACCTGAGCCGGCTGACCGGCCCGGACGCCCCGGCCGGCGCCCGGACCACCGTCCGCACCTGGCTGGAGCACGACGCCCGGCTCGCACCGGCCGCCGCCGCGCTCGGGGTCTCCGTCCCCGGCGCCCGCAAGCGGCTGGCCCGGGTCGAGACCCTGTTGGAGCGCTCGCTGCTGCAGTCCCCGAGCGTCCGGTACGACCTGTGGCTGGCCCACCGGGCCGAAGAGCTCGCCGGGGGACTCACGCCGTGAAGGGGATGTTCACCGAAGGAGATGCGGTCTCGGCGCGGAGTGCCGGCCGCGGCGGCCGCCGGCCGGGGTTCCCGCTTCCGCATATGTCACCCGCACGCGATGGCCGGAGCCACCGGGTCCGGTGATCTTATGCTCGGGTTTACGCGCGTCCGCTGGTTTTGGGGGCGGCGAGCGACTTTGATGGGTGTGCCAGGCCTCGCACCGGAGCAGGGGGACCAGTCATGGGAACCGACCGCATCCAGAAGGACAGCACACCTACCCTGATCGGTTCCGTGCAGCGCGCGCTGCGCCTTGTGGAAGCGATGTACGCGGAAGGCGGGGCGACCGCCAAACGGCTCGCGCGGGTCACCGGGATCCCCCTGCCGACCGTCTACCACCTGCTCCGCACCCTCAGCCACGAGGGCTACGTGGAGCGGGAGGGCGGGTCGTTCCGTCTCGCGGACGATCTTCCACTGGCTTCGTGATCAGATTCCGACGCGTTCCGGCCAAGCTCATACACGCTGAATGGCATGTTCCAGCGGAAAATGCCAGAACGCCCTTTCGCCCTGCGGAACTTGAGTAAGTTCCCTCCTGTCGCGCCGCACTACCGTGCACACCGCACGTCCGGCCGGGAGGGGAGCCCGCGTGCCCGGGATCGACGAATGCCTGCTCGAAGCCATGGCCCTGCCTGGTGCGCGGGGGGCCGCGCTGGTCGACTGGAGCAGCGGTCTGGCTCTCGGCACCATCGGGGAATCCCCCGTGGGGGACCACGAGACCACCGCCGCCGAGACCGCCGAGCTGGCCCGCGCGGCCGCGGAGTACGAGTCCTTCGCCCGCGCGGAGACGGGTCCCGGTGACGGGGCGGGCACCGCCGGCCCGGCCGTCGAGGACCTGATCGTCACGACCCGCGGCGGCTTCCACCTCCTGCGCTTCGTCGAGACGAGCTTCGACAGCAGCGTCTTCCTGCACGTCTGGCTCGACCGGGCGGACGGGAACCTCGCCCTCGCCCGCCTCAGACTCAGGGCCCTGGCCGAGGGACTGGTGCTCAGATGACCGTCCCGGCAACGGCCCCGAGCACCTTCGCGGCCGTCTCCCCCCTCCTCACCCGGCTCGCCGCGGAGCGGGCCACCGGCGCTCTGCTCCGCGACCGCGGCACCCTCTTCCTGGAGGACGGGCGAATAGTCCACGCGGAGAGCCCCGCCACCCCCGGCCTCGACGTCCTCCTCACCACCGGCGGCGGCCTCGCCCCTGAAAGGTGGCGCGAGGCGGTGGACCGGGCCGGGGCCCGCCGGCAGGTCGCCCGCTTCCTCGTGGACAGCGGCGGGCTCGCCGACGGGGAGCTTGAGATATGCCACCTCGCCGCCATCTTCGACGCCGCCTTCTTCGCACTGTCCCCGGGCAGCGGACCTTCCCGGTTCCGCCGCGGGGCCACCCACTGGATCGGCTCCCTCCGCTCCGTCGCGGCCGCCGCCGTCGAACGCGAGACGCGGCGCCGCCGCGAACTGCTCGACGCCGTCTGGCCGTACCCCCTGCTCGACACCGCCCCGGTGGTGGCCCGCGCGGCCGCGCCGGGCCAGACCGTCACCGCCCGGCAGCGGATGCTGCTGGACCGGGCCGACGGCGTGCGCACCCCGGCGGACCTGGCCTGGGCGCTGGGCAGGCCCGCCTTCCACACACTGCTCGACGTACGCCGCCTCGCGGCTGCCGGACTGGTCGAAACGCCGCACAGCCCGGCCCCCCCACCGGTCGAGGTACCCCTGCCCGACTGGATGACCCAGGCCCAATCCCCGGACGTGGCGCTGCTCCGCCGGTTACGCGACGCACTGGAGGCAAGCCTGTGAGGCTCCCGCTGCGACCGGCCTTGCGCGCCGACCGCTCCGAGCGTAGGCAGCCCGAAAGGAGAAAGGACATGAGTACGCTGCCCCCCGAGGCGGAGGCCGAGATACTCGCCGAGCTCCGCAGGCTGCGGGCCCGCCTACCCCAGCTCACCGGCGCCCTCGCCGCGAGTACCGACGGCTTCGTCCTCGCCCAGGACAGCGCCGCCGCCGAGGCAGAGGCCGTCGCCGCCCTGACCGCCGCCGCCCTCGGCGTGGCCCAGCGGCTCAGCGACAGCACCGGACAGGGCGCGTTCCGCGAACTTCTCGTGCGAGGGTCCGACGGATACGTCGCGACCTACGCCGCGGGCATGGCGGCCGTGCTCACCCTGACCGCCGAGCCGCGGGTCAACGTCGGGCGCCTCCATCTGGAGGCCCGGCGCTCCAGCCTGCGCATAGCGGAACTCATCGAACACACCCTCGCGCGCAGGGGCTCCGGCACCGCGCCCGACTGATCCGCGCACGGGCCGACCGCAGGGGCGGACCGTCGCATTCCAGACAACTACAGCCAGTCATCTCGAAACAGCAACCAGCTACAGCGAAACGGAAAGAGGAACCTCTCATGGTCAATGTGGAGACCGCGCTCAAGGAAGCCACCACCGTCATCGAGGGTGCGCTCGGCGCGGCCCTGGTGGACTACGGCAGCGGCATGGCCCTGGGCACCATCGGCGGCGGCAAGGACCTCGACCTCGCGGTCGCGGCAGCCGGCAACACGGACGTGGTGCGCGCCAAGGTCCGCACGATGGAGCTCCTCGGCCTCAAGGACGAGATCGAGGACATCCTGATCACCCTCGGCAGCCAGTACCACCTGATCCGGCTCATGAAGGGACGGGGCTCCGTGGGCTTCTTCCTCTATCTGGCCCTCGACAAGAAGCGGGCCAACCTCGCCATGGCGCGCCATCAGCTGAAGAAGATCGAAGCCGAACTGGAGATCTGAGCGGGTCACCGGCCGGGACAGATCGCGTCCCATCCACAGCGGCGAAGTGGCGGACGGCTGAATTCTTTGCCGTCCGCCCCGGCGATCAGCGCCCTATGCCCCATATGGGTGGAGTTTATAGCTCTGTTACAGAGTAAGATGCTGTGAGCTGATCATCGAAAAAGCAAAAAAAACGCTGGAGAAACCGCCACCCATGCCCCCGCGCCTGAGCATCGTCGTCCCCGTCTACAACGTCGAGCTCTACCTCGACGAGTGCCTGGAATCCATCGCCGCTCAGACCTTCGGCGACTTCGAGGCCATCCTCGTGGACGACGGCTCCACGGACACCAGCGCCGTCATAGCCAAGGCCTTCGCGGCGCGCGACAAGCGCTTCCGGGTCGTCATGCAGGAGAACGCCGGCCTCGGCGCCGCCCGAAACGCCGGCGCCCGCCACATCCACCCGGACAGCGAGTACCTGGCCTTCGTCGACAGCGACGACACCATGCCGGACTACGCCTACCAGCGCCTGATCGAAGCCCTGGACGAGACGGGCTCGGACTTCGCCGGCGGCAACGTCAAGCGCTTCCGCTCGGTCGGCATGAACCAGTCGTGGGGCCACCGGGCAGCCTTCGCCAAGACCCAGCTCAAGACCCACATCTCCAAGTTCCCGGCGCTGGTCACCGACCGTACCGCCTGGAACAAGGTCTACCGGCGCACCTTCTGGGACGAGCACGGCTTCCAGTACCCGGAGGGCATCCTCTACGAGGACGCCCCCGTCAGCATCCCCGCGCACTACTTCGCCTCCAGCGTCGACATCCTCAGCGACTGCGTCTACCACTGGCGCGTCCGCGAGACCGGAGAGCGCTCCATCACCCAGCGCTCCACCGACCCGATCTCCCTCATCGACCGCGTGAAGTCCGTCCGCCTGGTCCGCGAGTCCCTCAAGGCCAAGCAGGGCCCCAAGTACGTCCGCTACCTGCGCGACTACGACTACAACGTGCTGAGCGAGGAACTCCCGCTCATCTACAAGTACGTCGCCGAGGGCGGCCCCGACTTCCGCGCAGCGTTCGTCAAGGAGGTCGGCGGCCTCGTCCGCGAGATCGGCACCGGCCCCTGGCCCGACCTGACCGTCGCCGACCGCCTCAAGGCCTACCTCGCCGGAGAGGGCCGCGTCGAGGACTTCATCGCGCTCCTGCACCACCAGCGCGACTACCACTACAGCGTGCCGGTCAAGGGCCTCGCCCGCCCGCAGGCCGACTACCCCTTCCTGCAGGGCCGCCCGCCGGTCCCCGCCAAGATCCTCACCCTCGGCACGCGCGAGCGCCGCGTCGTCAGCCGCCTGGAGCAGGCGGCCTGGTCCGACGGCAAGCTGCTGCTGCGCGGCTACGCCCTGCCCGGCCACCTCGGTGCGGAGAGCCGCCTCGGCTCCCGCAAGATGCTGATCTTCCGCGAGGGTGGCAAGCGCCGCCGCTCCGTCGTCAGCACCCGTACGGTGGCCTCCCCGATGGCCACCGTGAAGTCCCCGCACCTCGCGCTGCGGCACGCCGACTGGGCCGGCTTCACCGCCGTCGTCGACCCCTCCATCTTCCAGTCGGGCGGCAAGTGGAACGACGGGATATGGACGACGTCCATCGCCGTCACCGGCGCCGGCGGCCTGCACCGCGCCCGCCTCCGCGGCGGTGAGCACGACACCGGCCAGAACCCGCCCCCCTTCTGGGTCGCCCCCGACGTCCGGATCGTCCCGGCGGTCTCCGGCGCCCTCACCATCCAGGTCGAGATCGCCCGCGCCCGCGCCCTGGGCGCCCGGCCCGCCGGCGGCGACGCCGTGGAGATCGTCGGCGAGCTCTCCGCCGGCGTCGAGGCCGCCCGCCTCAAGGCCGTCCACGTCTCCACCGGCACCACCGTCGACTTCCCGGTGGAGAAGGGCGCCGCCACCGCCGGGCGCACCCCCTTCACCGCCCGCGTCACCCTGGCCGACCTGGCCGCCGTACCGGACGCCGAGTGCGAGCCCGGCGAATGGACCCCCGAGCCGTGGAGCCTCTCCGTGATCGGCGCCGACGGCACCGAGCACCGCCTGGTCCACGACGAGCGCGGCGGCTTCAACGGCCTGGTCGTGCCCCTGCCCGGCGGGGCCGCGGGCCGCACCCTGTTCGTCAAGCGCGGCAACACCGGTCACCTCACCCTCTCCGTGCAGCCCTCCCCGCCGCTCGTCGACGCCGTCGAGGTCGAGGACGGCGCCCTGACCCTGCGGGGCCGGTTCGTCGCGCCGACCGACGAGCCCTACGAACTCGTCCTGCACAACGCGCACGGCATGGAGTTCAGCTACCCGGTCACCCGCGACGGCGACGGCTTCGAGACCACCTTCAAGCCCGTGCTCCCCGAGCCGTTCGCAGGCCGCACCACGCTCCCCGAGGGCCGCTGGTGGCCCACCCTGCGTCCGGTCGCCCAGGGCGGCACCACCGCCGGCCTGCTCGGCGTGGACCGCGGGGCCCCGGTCCAGATGGCACCCGGCCTCCTCTTCGCCGGCCCGCACCCCCTCACCGCGCAGGGCCGCCGGATGCGGATCGAGACCCGCTTCCACGACCGCATGGCCCTCGTCGCCGACCCGCTGCTGAGCCCGCACGACCGCTCCCGCTACGCCCAGCGCGTCGCCCGCTTCGAGACGTACCCGGCGCAGCGCGCCCTGCCGGTCAGGGACATCGTCGTCTACGACACCTTCCAGGGGCAGGGCGCCGGCGACGCACCCCGCGCCATCCACGAGGAACTGCTGCGCCGCGGCGAGAAGCTGGAGCACGTCTGGCTGGTCCGCGACGGCCGCGCCGAGGTCCCCGCGACCGCCCGCGCCGTGCAGTACGGCAGCGTGGAGTCCTGGGAGGTCCTCGCCCGCGCCCGCTACTTCGTGACCAACGACAGCGTGCCGGCCCTGTTCCAGCGCCGCCCCGGCCAGGTCGTCGTCCAGACCTGGCACGGTACGCCGATCAAGCAGATCGGCCACGACTTCGTGCACGACTACTACACGAGCCCGGAGATCCTGGAGGGCCTCGCGCACGACAGTGCCCAGTGGACCCTGCTCGCCTCCCCGAGCTCCTACGCGACGCCCCTGCTCAAGCGCGCCCTCGGCTACGAGGGCGAGGTCATCGAGGCCGGCAGCCCGCGCACCGACGCGCTGGTGCGGCCCGACGCTGAGCGGATCGCCGAGGTCCGGCGCCGGCTGGGCCTGCCCGAGGGCAAGAAGGTCGTCCTCTACATGCCCACCTGGCGTGAGAACTGCGAGGGCTGGTCCGGTGGCTACAAGCTCGACCAGCGGATCGACCTGGACCGGGCCCGCCGCGAGCTGGCCGAGGACCACGTCCTGCTGATCCGCGGCCACCACCACGTCACCGAGCAGGTCCGCGAAGGCGTCCGCGACGGTTTCGTCGTCGACGTGTCCCGCTGGCCCGACGCCGCCGACCTGCTGCTCGTCGCCGACGTGCTGATCTCGGACTACTCCTCCGCGATCTTCGACTTCGCGCTCACCGACCGGCCGATCCTGCTCTTCACGTACGACCTGGAGCACTACCGCGACACGCTGCGCGGTTTCAACTTCGACCTGGAGGAGAAGGCGCCCGGACCGCTGCTGGCCGACTCGGACAGCCTGATCGAGGCCGTGCGCAACGCGGACGCGGTCGGAACCGAGTACGCGGCGGCGCGGGCGGCGTTCCGCGAGGAGTTCTGCGACCTGGACAACGGCGACGCCGCCGAGCGCGTCGTCGACCGGATGCTCGCCCTGGGCGCGGAGCCCGCGAAGTAGGCCGTACGGTCGAATTCCCGGCCGAATGACGACCGGCCCCGGGCCCACCGATGAATTTCGGGCCCGGGGCCGGTCTGTATGTGTGGAAGCGGTATCCACCGTCCATACACCGGCCTGGAGGCAGAGATGAGCGGCAACGGTTTCACCACGTGTCTGTGGTTCGACGGCGACGCGGAAGCGGCGGCCGACTACTACCTGTCCGTCTTCAAGGACGGCGGGATCGGGCGGATCGCGCGCTACACGCACGCGACCCCCGAGCAGGAGGGCTCGGTGATGACCGTCGAGTTCGAAATCAACGGGCAGAGGTTCGTCGGCCTCAACGGCGGACCGCAGTTCCCCTTCACCGAGGCGATCTCCTTTCAGATCGACTGCGCCGACGAGTCCGAGGCGGACTACTACTACGACGCGCTGACCCGGGACGGCGGCCAGGAGTCAGCCTGCGGCTGGGTCAAGGATAAGTTCGGGGTGTCCTGGCAGGTCGTCCCGCCCGGTGCCGTCGAGCTCGTCAGCGACCCGGACCCGGGGCGTGCCGCCCGGGCCACGGCCGCGATGCTGAAGATGAAGAAGCTGGACGTGGCGGAGATGCGCCGCGCAGCCGACGCAGGCTAGTGCCGCGCCAGGCAACGTTTGCCCGACGGGGCGAACGTTGCCTGACGCGGCACTAGGTCCACTAGCGAACGTCTGCGGTCACGGCACCGGCTACGCCGCGCCTGCGGCGATCCTGGTCAGGAGGGCCGGGAGGGCGGTGCCGATCGGTTCGCGGACGACCTCGTGGGCGAGGGTGTCGTACGGGGTCTCCTCCGCGTTCACGATGATCAGCCGGGCTCCTGCCTCCGCGGCCATTCCGGCCAGGGAGGCGGCCGGCTGCACCCGCAGCGTCGACCCGGCGGCGACGAAGACCTGGCATCCCTTGGCCACGGCCATCGCCTGCCCCAGCACCACGGGGTCGAGCCGCTGGCCGAACATCACGGTCGCCGCCTTGAGGATCCCGCCGCACGCCAGGCAAGCGGGATCCGGTTCCCCGGCGGCGATCCGGGCCAGCGCCGCGTCCATCTCCGACCGCGCGTGGCACGCCGTGCACACCACGGACCGGGCGGTTCCGTGCAGCTCGAACACCTTCCGCGCGGGCATCCCGGCGAGCTGGTGCAGTCCGTCCACGTTCTGGGTGATGACCCGTACCGGGGTGCCGCCGCGTTCCAGCTCGGCCACGGCCACGTGTGCGGCGTTCGGCCGCGCTCCGAGCGCGCCGATCTCGGCCCGCATCAGCCAGGACCGCCGCCGGACCTCCGGATCGGCCATGTAGTACTCGTAGGTCACGAGCTTCTCGGCGTCCGGGTCACGGCGCCACAGGCCCTGCGGCCCCCGGTAGTCCGGAATTCCGGAGTCGGTGGACATCCCGGCCCCACTGAACACTGCGACGAGCGGCTTCCCCATGCGCCCGACCCTACGGAGGATTTCCGCCCGCCCGCGACCCCATTACCGCGCGCCGACCGCACGGGGGAGGCAGGGGCGTTTCTGCGGTGAATCCCGACCCCCGCAGGAGTGAGATCCGGGCCAGGGGTTCCCGGTGGGCCGGCGGGGCGGGTACACACCGGACATGATGCTGAAGCCCCACAGCCTTGGTGCCCTGCTGCTGACCCTGTCGGCCCTGCCGGTGATGGCGCCCGCCCCCGCCGTCGCCTTCGCCGACCCCGGCCCCGCCGCAGCCGCGCCCGTAGCGCCCGCCGCCGCCCCCGGAGGGCACACCGCGGACCAGATCGGCCGCTTCCTCGCCCGCTTCTACAGGACGCACGGGCCGTCCGCGCACGACCGCCGCCACCACGTCTCGCAGGTGCTCCTGGAAAGACAGGCGACCACGCAGTCCGACGTCCTGCTCTGCGCGCAGAACGAACCGCGGGACATCGGTATCGGCCCGGTCACCGTCGCCCAGGCGGCCGGGGTCGGCTGGGCCACCGTCACCACCCACTGGGACGCGGACAGGACCGACACCTTCACCGCGTACGTACGCCTCGACTCCAAGCCGATCCGGATCGACGACGTGATCTGCGCGGGCTGAGTCCGGCCGTTCGGCGGCGGTCCGCGCCGTCCTCCGTAAGGTGGGCGCATGCCCACGACGACCGAGGACGCGACCGCCACCGTCCTGTACTGCCGCGACCCGCTGAACGGGCGCCGGGTCGATGCCCACTTCGCGCAGGAGGCCCGGCGGTTGCGCGCCGCCGGGGGCAGGGTGCTGCTCGTGGACCACGACGCGCTGCTCGCCAGGGACGCCGAGCGGGCCCTCGCCCGGGTGCCTGACGGCGCGGGTGCGGTCTGGTACCGGGGCTGGATGGTGCCCGCGGACCGGTACGGGGCACTGGACGCCGCCCTGCGCCGCCGCGGCGGCCGGCTCGCCGTCACCGCGGAGGAATACCGCCGGGCGCATGAACTCCCCGGCTGGTACGGGGCCTTCGCCGACCTCACCCCGGCCAGCGCCTGGCTCCCGGCGGATCCGGGGCGGACGCCGGACCCGCAGCGGCTCGCGGCCCTCGCCGCGGGCCTCCCGCCCGGTGCCGGCGTGGTCAAGGACTACGTGAAGTCCCGCAAGCACGAGTGGGACGAGGCCTGTTACGTGCCCGACCTCGGCGACGCGGCCGCTCTGCACCGGGTGGTCGGCCGGTTCGTCGCGCTCCAGGAGGAGTTCCTGGCGGGCGGCGTGGTCCTGAGGGTCTTCGAGGACTTCGTCGCGCCGCCGACGCGAGCGGGTACGGCGGTCGCCGCGGAGGTGCGCGTGTGGTGGCGGGACGCGGAGCCGCGGCTGGTGACCGCCCACCCCGACAGCCCGGTCGCCGACGTCGTGACCCCTGACCTCGGACCGGTCCGCGAGGCCGTCGAGGCGCTCGGATGCCCCTTCGTGACCACCGACCTGGCCCTGCGCGCCGACGGCGTCTGGCGCGTCGTCGAAGTGGGCGACGGGCAGGTCAGCGACCTGCACCACGGGGCCGATCTCGACGCCTTCATCCGGATTTTGGCGGCCGGTCAGGCACCCCTGCGTACACGGGCGGCATCTGGTACAACACCGCTATGACGGGATTCGAGATCACCGGGGCGAGCGCCGCCGACATGGAGATGATCCGCGGCTGGGCCGAGGAGGAGGGCTGGAACCCGGGGGACTCGGACCGCTTCGCCTTCGCCGTGGCCGACCCCGGCGGCTTCCTCGTCGGCCGGCTCGACGGGGAACCGGTGGCCTGCATCTCCGCCGTCCGCTACGGAGCCGGCTTCGGCTTCATCGGCCTCTACATCGCCCGCCCCGCCTTCCGCGGCCGCGGCTACGGCATCCGGCTCTGGCGGGCCGGGATGGAACGCCTCGACGGGCGGCTCGTCGGCCTGGACGGCGTCGTCGAGCAGCAGGAGAACTACCGCAAGTCCGGCTTCCGTTCCGCATGGAACAACATCCGCGTCGAAGGCGTGCCCCAGGGCGACGACGCCGCGGACACCGGCGACGGCGTCGAGATCGTCGACGCCGCCACGCTCCCCTTCGGCCTGCTCGCCGCCTACGACCGGCGGTTCTTCCCCGCACCGCGGGACGCCTTCCTGTCCGCCTGGACCGGGCTGCCCGGACGGACCGCCCTGGCGGCCGTACGCGACGGCCGGATCGAGGGCCTGGGGGTGATCCGCCCGTGCAGTGCCGCCCACCGGATCGGCCCCCTGTACGCGGCCACTCCCGCGGTGGCGGCGACCCTGCTGCGGCGGCTGGCGCGGCACGCTCCGGGCGGGCTGGTTTCCGTGGACGTACCCGACGCGAACCCGGAGGCGACCGCGCTCTTCAAGGACCTGGGCCTGGTCCCGACCTTCGAGACCGCCCGGATGTACACCGGCCCGGTCCCGGACCTCGCCCTGGCCGAGCTGTTCGGCGTGACCAGCCTCGAACTGGGCTGAGGCCAGAAACCGTTGTGCGCCGGGTCCGTGGAGATGCGGGCCGCTGAGGATGCGGACCGCTGGGGGCCGGGCGGCGGTCGCACGGCGTCGCCCGGCCCATCGCGTCACGCGGGATCAGAAGCCGAAGAGCGCGCCCGTGGTGTTCCGCAGGCCGCACGGATTGGCGAAGGTGTAGGTGTAGTTGAGCCGACGGCCCTGCCAGACCCCGTCGGCCGTCACCGTCATCGGGTTCCACTCCCTGGTACAGACGGCGTCGGCGGCGGGCGCCGCGAGCGGGTCGAGCTGCGCGTCGGCCGCACGTAACTCACGGCACGCGGCTGCCGCGTTCGGGTGGGTCCCGCCGGGCCCGGGCGAGCAGACGAGCGTCACCGCCCGCAGCACCGTGCCGGTGTCGGCGTCCGGGCCGGCCGTCACGCTGAGCACCAGCGCGGACGGCGCGTACAGACTCTGCGTACCGGCCGGCGCCGCGCCGGCCGTCCCGGGCCAGGCCAGCGCGGTGAGCGCGGTGAGCGCCATGGCGGCGGAACCGAGTCCGAGACCCCTTGCGATGGACCGCATTTCGAACACTCCCTTGGGTTGGTGTTGCGGATAGCGGACAGAGTCTTGCCGACGGGAGCCGCGAACGCCCGTTCGGCCCCCCATTTTTCGTCACCGATCGTGTACGGATGAGTGCAGACCGCAGCCGCGGCGGAGGCGTGACCTGTGCGGCAGCGGGCAGCCGAATCGGCCGAACACCGACCGGAAGACCTCCCCGAAACATGCGGCGGCCCGCCGTCATCCGCCCGAAACGGAGGGCCGGAGGGGTGTAGCGGCCCTGCGGCGGGGCCGGGTCGGGACACGGAACCGGCCCGGCCGAGCCCGCCGTAACCGACCCGACGGCCCAGGCCCCACCCTGATCCGCCGGGCGGCGGCCGGCCGTGTGGACCCGGCCGGCGCGCCGGAGTCGGATCGCGTCGCGCCGTGGAACGCGTGCGGGCGGTGCCCGGCACGTATGGGGGGAGGGCGTCGCGTTGATCCGCTCCGGAGCCCGCGCCGCCGGCATACCCCTCGTCGCGGCCGGGTCACCGACCCGGTCCGGTACTTCGCGGGGTTTCCAGTGCATCGAGTTGCCCCGCGGCGTCGCGACGCCCGGCACGCACCCTCGGCGCACCGAACGCCGCTCCTTGCTCCACGGGGCAACTCGATACAGACCCTAGCCGGGCCCGCCCAGGCGCGGGGCGTACAGGTCCAGCAGCCGGGTGCGCGTCTGCTGGAGTCGCATCGCGAGCACGCGACCGACCCAGTGCCCGACCGCGGACCCGAAGGCGGGATCGGCGTCCATCAGCATCCGTACGGCCGCCGCGTCGAACTCGTACGCGCGCACCGGTGTCATCGCCTCCGCACTGAGCTGCCACACGTACGGAGGGAACAGCCACGACCAGCCGACCAGCTCGCCGGGGCCGAGGTTCTCCACCTGCGCGGGTCGGCGGCCGGCCACCGGCACCTCCAGGGTCACCGTGCCCGAGCGCACGATCCAGAAGGAGTCCGCCCGGCGGCCCTCGTCGAAGATCCGTGCGTTCTCCGGGAAATTGACCTCACGGGCCTGCGCCATCAGCCGTTCACGGTGCTCCGTGGACAACACGGCGGCTATGCGGATGGTGGAAGGTGTGCTCACGACGGCCTCCGATCGGACCCCCCGCGACGCTCCTGCTGCTCCCAGTGTCGCTGACGCGGCCCGATCCGGATCGGCCTGCGACACTCCTTTCTTTCCCGCCGGGATCGCCCCTTCACTGCGCCGGAGACCCTCTCAATCGTCCGCGTTCGCCTCCATGCACGCCAGCTCCATCGCGTCCAGTACGGCCTCGTGGCTGCGCCCGCTCAGTTCCGCGACGTTCTCGATCTGGGCCGTGGCCCAGGCCGCCAGCGTCATCACCAGGACCCGCAGCCCGTCCGTGCCGTACTCGGCCAGGACCGCGTCGGCGACGACCATGGCCTCCTCCGGGACCTGCTCGGGCGGCTCCAGGCCCGCGAGGCCGCGCAGCATGACGAGGGTGCGGCGGGAGATCTCCGGAGTCATCCCCGCCAGCCGCATGTCCTCTTCCTCGTTCATCCGCCCCGCCTTCCGCCGCCGGCCCCGTCCACTCAGGGCACGGTAGAGGGGCGCGGCCCCACGCGGGGCCGTTTCCGCAGGGTGACCGTGCGTGAGCGGGCGCGGTCGGCCGGATCCGGTGGGTCCGGCAGGTCCGGCGGCTCCGGCCGGCTCCGGCCGGCTCGCGACAGCGGCGGAGTCCCGTCGAAAGCGTGCGGGCGTTCGCCTTCCCCCGGACGCGACCCGCCGGTAACTTGGCCCGCGGCAGCCGCCCGACCGGGGGGCCGAACCCGGCAGGAGTGAGATGAGAAGCCTGTTACGCGCCGTCCTGTGCGCCCTCCTGCTGACGGCCGGCACCGTGCCCGCCCAGGCAGCACAAGCCGCCCAGGCAGCACAAGCGCCCCAGGCGGCCCGAGCAGCCGGGGCGCCTCCGGCCGCCGCCGCCGAGGCCTGGACCCCGCCGCTCTCCACGCGCGGCCGGTACGTCGTCGACGCGAACGGCAACCGGTTCCGCCTGCGCTCCGGCAACTGGGACGGAGCCCAGGGCTCCTGGAACGGCTCCGGCGACCGCAACGACCCCGCCACGCACCACAGCGGCCAGAACGCCCACGGCATCCCCCTCGGCCTGGACCGGGTCCCGCTGCCCACCCTGCTCGCCGACTTCCGCGCCCTCGGCCTGAACAGTATCCGGCTGCCCTTCTCCAACGAGATGCTGCGCACCACCACCCCGGTCCCGGACGCGGCCGTCGCAGCCAACCCGTCGCTGCGCGGCCGCACCCCCCTCCAGGTCTACGACGCCGTGGTCGCCGCCCTCACCGACGCCGGGTTCGCGGTCATCCTCAACAACCACACCGTCACCACCCGTTGGTGCTGCGGCCTCGACGGCAACGAACGCTGGAACAGTGGCCGCTCCACGGCCCAGTGGGCCGACGACTGGGTCTTCCTCACCCGCCGCTACCGCGACAACCCGCGCGTGGTCGGCGCCGACCTGTACAACGAGGTCCGCCGCGACGTCTGGGACGACCCCAACTGGGGCCTCGGCGACAACCACGACTGGCACGCGGCAGCCCAGGAGGCCGCCGACCGCATCCTCACCGAGGCCAACCCGAACCTGCTGATCGTGGTCGAGGGCATCAACTGGTTCGGCCTGCCCGTGGACGGCTTCCCGCACGGCCGCCCCACCCTCACCCCCGTACGGACCCTCTCGCACACCCTGGTCGTCTCGAACAAGCTCGTCTACGCCGCCCACTTCTACGGATACACCGGCCCCCGGCACAGCGGGGCCACCGGCATCGGCGAGACCCACGACGCCCGCTACCAGGACATGACCGCGTCGGAACTGGAACAGACCCTCTACGACCAGGCCTTCTTCGTCTCCGCGGAGACCGGCGCGCACTTCACCGCCCCCGTCTGGATCAGCGAGTTCGGCATCGGGGCCGACGAGAGCGGCGCCGCCCCGCGCACCTGGTTCGACCGCCTCACCGGACAACTGGCCCGCAACGACGCGGACTTCGCCTACTGGCCCCTCGTCGGCTGGAGCACCACCGCCCAGGGCGCCCCCGGCGGCGACACCTGGGCCCTGCTCCGCTACGACACGGCCGGGCGCCGCTCCGGCGTCCTGGACCCGGGGGACTGGCGCACCGCACGCTGGTCCGGGCTCCTCACCGCTCCCGGCCGCACCGGTCCCGTCAGCGCCGGCACCTCCTGGTACCAGCTGACCACCGACCACCGCGATCACAACGCCTCGCTGCTCACCCGGGCCGGCGGAGACTGGGACAGCGGCGCCCGCAAGGCGGTCTGCCCCGACGGCGCCCGCCTCACCGGCCTCGCCCACACCGGCGGCCGCGGCCTGTGCACCAGCTCCGATCTGCGAGCCCCGAGCGGCGGGCACACCGTGGTCCGCGACGAGAGGTACGTGCCCGCCGGCGGGGACTGGGCCACCGGGTACACGAAGTTCCAGTGCCCGGCCGGCCAGTTCATGACCGGCTACAGCCTGCGGGGTGAGCGGGTCTCGGCCGCGCTGTGCGCGCCGGCCCGTACGGTCCTGCCCGCGGGCGGCCGGACACTCTGGTTCGACCGCGGGGACAACCGCCCACCGGGCGGCCCGGGCGGTGACTTCGCCTTCGGGAGCCACAAGGGCCAGTGCCTGCCCACGGAGTACGCGGCGGGCATCGCCTTCACGACCCGGTTCGCTTCGCGCCCGTCCCCGGCCGCCCTGCTCTGCCGCCCGCTGCCGGGTCCCGACGGACCCTGATAGGGCGGTCTCGCCGAACAACCGGGCCCGTCGTCCGAGGAGCCCCGGGCCGGGCACCACCTGGTCCTCGGCGCTGGCGGGGTGGCCGAGTGCGACACACGGCTGCCGCACCGGTTCACCAGCGACGACGGGCGCCCCGGGGGAGATCCTCAGCCTGTTCGGGCGGCAGGGGGAGCGCGTGCACGTCCGTGCCAAGCCCCGTGCGGTTCGGCATCCAATGCGTCAAGAAGGGTGAACTGCTCGCCGTTTCGCTCTAGGGTGCGCCGTAAGCATGGCCGTGTACGTAAGTACGGCGGTTTCCGGCCATGAGCCGCCGACCGTGCCCCACGGTCGCACCGCACACCGAACTGGGGGGTTCATGCGCAGATACCGTGGGCTGGCGCTTTCTCTCGCCCTGTCCCTGACCGGAACCGGAGCAGGGCTGGGTCTCGCCCTCGCCCCACAGGCGGCGGCACTCACCCCGCCCGTGGCCTTCACCGCCGACGCATTGTCCACGTGGCAGCCCAACGGCGTCGTATGGGCCCTCGCCGAGGCCGGCGGACAGGTCTTCGCCGGCGGCACCTTCTCCACCGTGCGCCCGCCCGCGGGCGGCGCCGGCAGCGAGCAGCAGGCCGTGAACTTCGTGGCGCTGGACGCCGCCACGGGCGCGCCGACCTCCTGCAAACTGTCCTTCACCATCGGGTCCGGCACCGCGACGGTCCGGGCACTCGCCCTCTCACCGGACAAGTCGACCCTCTACGCCGGCGGGTACTTCGGCGCGGTCAACGGCACCGCGGTCTCCAGCCTCGCCGCCATCGACGTGGCCAGCTGCACCGTGAAGACGGCGTTCCGTCCGGCCTTCGCGGCCACCGTCCGCGCCCTCGCCGTCACCGGCGACACGGTCTACGCCGGCGGCGACTTCCTCACCGTCGCGGGCCAGCCGCGCGCGCGGTTCGCCGCCGTCGGCGCCGCCGACGGGGCGCTCAAGGGCTTCAGGGCCGACGCCGACGAGCCCGGACGCGCCGTAGAGGTCACCCCCGACGGCGGGAACGTGGTCCTCGGCGGGGACTTCTTCACCGTCAACGGCACGAACAGCCACGCGCTCGCCGTCGTCGACGCCACGAGCGGCGCACTCACCAAGTCCTACCCCGGCTTCATCGAGACCAACTCCGTCGTCAAGGACATCGCGACCGACGCGACCGGCTTCTACACGGCCAACGAGGGCACCGGCGGCGGCGTCTTCGACGGCCGGATCGCGCTCGACCTCCCCGGCTTCGGCCAGCGCTGGCGCGACACCTGCCTGGGCGCCACCCAGGCGGTGCTGCCGTACCAGAACGTCCTCTACAGCGCCTCGCACGCGCACGACTGCGCCGGCGTCGGCGAGTTCCCCGACGGCCGGCGCCACCACCTGCTCGCCCAGCCCACCACCGCCGTCGGAAAACTCGGCTGGGCCCCCGACACCAACGACGGCATCGGAGAGGGCATCGGCCCGCGTGTGATGACGGTCGGCTCCAAGGGCGGTGTGCAGTACCTGTGGGTCGGCGGCGAGTTCACCACCGTCAACGGCGCGGCGCAGCAGAGCCTGACGCGGTTCGCCTCCACCGGGGACACCGGAGCGCCCACCGTGCCCGTGGCGAGCGCCGTCAGCTTCAAGCCGGGCGAGGTCCAGGTGCGCTGGCGCACCAGCCTCGACCTCGACGACAGCGCGCTGACCTACCGGATCTACCGCAACGGCGCGGCCACGCCGATCGCCACGGTCGCGGCGGACTCGCTCTTCTTCAAGCGCCCGCAGGCCTCCTGGACCGACACCACCGTCGCCGCGGGCCAGTCGTACACCTACCGGGTGACGGCCACCGACGCGGCCGGCAACACCAGCGCCTTGTCCGCCACGGCGAGCGTGACCGTGCCGACCCGGCCGGAGAGCTACCCGAGCCAGGTCCGCGCCGACGGGGCCCGGCTGTACTGGCGCTACGACGACGCGATCCTGCCCTACGCCGCGGACTCCTCGGCCGGCGGCAACGAGAACGGCGTGCACATGAACGGCCCCGCCCTGCGGCAGACGCCGGGCGCTGTCTCCGGCGCGAGCACGGCGATCGGCTTCAACGGCACGGACTCCCGGATCTACGCGGACAAGCGGCAGACGATCGGCAGCGCCTACACCGTCGAGACCTGGTTCAGGACGAACACCACCCGCGGCGGCAAGCTCTTCGGCTTCGGCAGCAACCAGGACCGCGGCAGCTACCAGTACGACAAGCACCTCTACATGACCAATGACGGCCGACTGGTCTTTGGCGTCTACACCGGCGCCACCCGCACCATCACCACCAGCGGCGCGTACAACGACAACCAGTGGCACCACGCGGTCGCGACCCAGGGCCCCGGCGGGATGACCCTCTACGTGGACGGCGTCCAGCGGGGCACCCTCGCCGTCACCGCCCACGAGAACTACTCCGGCTACTGGCACGCGGGCGGCGACAGCCTCGGGGGCTGGCCCAACCGCCCGACCAGCGACATGTGGGCGGGACAGCTCGACGAGAGCGCCGTCTACCCGACCGTGCTGAGCGCGGCCCAGGTGCAGAACCACTACGCCCTGGCCACCGCTCCCGCGGACTCGGTGATCCAGGCCACCGCCGCGGAGGACACCTACGCCAACGCGGGAGCCCCCGGTACCAACTACGGCACCTCCTCCTCGCTCGCCGTGCGCGGCACCTCGTTCTACGCGAGCTACCTGCGCTTCGACCTGCCGGCGGCTCCCGCGGGCACGGTGCTGAAGTCGGCCACCCTCAGCGTGAAGACGAGCACGACGAGCGGCGCCGGCACGACGGACACCGTCTCGGTCGTCCCGGTCACCGGCGCGTGGAGCGAAGGCACCACGACGTACAACAACCGCCCCGCCCTGGGCGGTCCGGCCCTCGGCGCCTACCCGGGGATCCCGGACGGCTCGGCCGTGCACACCACCACGCTGACGACGGGATCCGTCGCGGCGGCGCTCGGCGGCAGCCTCGGCCTGGCGCTGAGCAGCTCCGGTACGGACGCCCTGTGGCTGTGGTCCTCCGAGGCGCAGGCCAACGAGGGCACGCCGCAGCTGACGCTCACCTTCGGCGCGCCGTGACCTGAGGCCGCCGACCGGCTACGCAGACCTGGGGCGCGGACCACACCGGTCCGCGCCCCAGGCAGGTCCGGGGGCCGGTGCGGTCTCAGGCCAGCGCGTACGTGAACGCGTACTCGACGGAGGTGTCCCCGTGGCGGTGGGTGAAGCCGCCGGAGCCCGTCAGGCCCGCGAGGTCCCCGGTGCCGGAGCCGGGCACCACCTCGAAGCGGCAGACGGTGCCGCCCGCGTCGAAGGAGCCGCGCTCCTCCAGCACGAAGCTGCCCTTGCGGCCGTCGACACTGCCCGACAGCAGCTCCATACCGCCGTAACTCCCGGTGTTCTCACCGGTGTAGGCGATCGTGTAGTCACAGCTGGTACCGGCCGCCTCGATACCGCCGCTGAAGGTGTTGGTGACGCGGGCATGCGCGAGCCGAGGGGTTACTTGCGACGGCCCCACGGGGTTCTCCTCCCAGTCGGCGAAGGTGAAGCGGCCACGGGTCTCTACGGGCGCGGTCATGACAGTCCTCTCGGCGGGCCGGACGGACCATCCGCCCGGCGTTCCGCGACCCAGGCTGGCAGGCGTACCTGACACCTTCTGTCAGGTACGGCTGCCAGGTACGGAGAGAATGGCCCCATGCGCGCCGACCGGCTCCTCTGCCTGCTCCTGCTGCTCCAGAACCGCGGCCGGATGACCGCCCCCGAGCTCGCCGCCGAGCTGGAGGTGTCCGTGCGCACCGTCTACCGCGACATCGACGCGCTCGGCGCCTCCGGCGTCCCCGTCCTCGCCGACCGCGGCCCGGCGGGCGGCTACCGGCTCGCCGACGGCTACCGCACCCGCCTCACCGGGCTCACCGACACCCAGGCCGGCTCGCTCTTCCTGGCCGGCGCCCCCGGACCCGCGCAGGACCTCGGGCTCGGCGCGGACCTGGCCGCCGCCCAGCTCAAGCTCCAGGCCGCGCTGCCCACCCAGCTCGCCGGCCGGGCCCGGCGGATCCAGGACCGCTTCCACCTCGACGCCACCGCCTGGTTCCGGGACGCCGACCCCGTCCCGCACCTCGCCCGGATCGCCCAGGCCGTCTGGGACCAGCGGGTCCTGCACGCCCACTACCGCCGCTGGCGCGGCGAGGTGAGGCGCGAGCTCCACCCGCTGGGCCTCGTCCTCAAGAGCGGCATCTGGTATCTGGTCGCCGGGGTCGAGGAGGACGCCGTACGGACCTACCGCGTCGCCCGGTTCCTCGCGGTGGACACCGCCGAGCAGGGCTTCGAACGGCCCGCCGGCTTCGAACTCGCCTCGTACTGGCAGGAGTCCACCCGCCGACTGGACGCCGCCCTCCACCGGCACACCGCGCAACTGCGCCTCTCCCCCCGCGGCCGGCAGCTGCTGCCGATGCAGTTCGGGGCGGCGGGCACCAGGGCCCTCGCCGATGCCGGACCGCCGGACGAGGACGGCTGGGTCCGGGTCAGCCTCGCCGTCGAGTCCGAAGCCGTCGCAGTCGGCGACCTCCTCCGCCTGGGCACGGAGGCCGAGGTGCTCGCCCCGCCCGAGCTGCGCCGCGCCCTCGCCGCGACGGTGACCGCCCTCGCCGACCGCTACGCCTGAGCGCCGTCCCGGAGACCGGAGGACTGCCGGCGGACCTCGCCGTCCCGGAGACCGGAGAGCTGCCGGCGGACCTCGCCGTCCCGGCATCACGCCCCGGCCGACGCACGGTCAGCGCGGGGGCTCCACCTCCAAAAACCGGCGCCGGCGCGGGCCCCGGTACAGCAGACACACCCAGCCCAGCTCCCCCAGCACGGCCGCGCAGGCCGTCAGCCGCTCCTGCTCCTCCGCCGCGGCGCCCCCGCCCGGCGGGCCGACCCAGGTCACCTCCACCCGCCCCGCCCCCGCCGCAGGTCCCGACCCGGCGGCCACCCGGTAGCCCGTACGCGTACGGCGCCCCTCCGCGTCCAGCGCCGACGGCGGGATCCCCGCCGCCTCCAGTACGAGGGCCACCGCGCGCGGCAGCTGCCGTACCTCCCACGG
The DNA here is from genome assembly GCF_042726555.1 of Streptomyces sp. NPDC060232. Taxonomy (NCBI): domain Bacteria; kingdom Bacillati; phylum Actinomycetota; class Actinomycetes; order Kitasatosporales; family Streptomycetaceae; genus Streptomyces; species Streptomyces sp. NPDC060232. The sequence continues at coordinate 397,504 of NZ_JBHXAG010000001.1, forward strand.
CGCGGGAACCGCCGCTCCCGCCGGGCCGTTGACCAGGCGGCGGATCTGCAGCAGCCCCTCGTACGCGGTGTGCAGCTCGGCCGCCCGCCGCCCGGACGGCGACTCGGCACCGTCGCCGGTCGCCGGCTCGAAGCCCCGCCCCGGATCCGTCATCACCCACCACCCGCCCGTCTGAGTACCCCGCACCCAACGGCCTGAGTATCCGCCCCGATTCCCCGCAGCGCCGCCACTGGTCGAATGGGGCCATGAACAACGACGCCCCGCGCAGCGCGACCGTCCGCCCGCGCATGCAGCACGTGACCACCGCCGGCTCGGCCCTTGCCGTGGCCCTGGTCCCGCTCGTGGTCGGCGTCCTGTTCGCCAAGGCGATGGCCGCCGATCCGATGACCCCCGTCAACGCCCTCATCGCGGGCGGCGGCCAGCGGGCCGCGCTGCCGCGCGGCGAGTGGAAGCGGCGCGGCCACAACACCCTGCACCGGCTGCGCACCGCCCGCCGTGACACGGCCCGCCGCTGCGCCCGCGCCTGCGTCTCCCGGACTCGCCCCCGGGGGCGAGTCCACGGCGCGTGAGGTCAGCGGCCGTACTGCCGCAGGCACAGGTCGACGATGGACGGCGGTACGACGCCGTCGGCGGCCGCGCACAGCTCGTCCACGCGGGGCGGCGCCATCGGGCGCCGGCGCGGGTGGGCGGTCGCGGATCCGGGCAGCCGCGTCCGCCGGGGCGGGGCCGCCTGCTTCGCGTGCGCCCGGTCCCGGGGTGGGGCCGTGGTCGGGGCCCGGCCGGAGTCCGCGGCCGGTCCGCGGCCGGCGGCCGGGGCCGGCTCGGGCGCGGCGGGCGCGGGCAGTTCCCCCAGGGGGAGCGCCGGCTGCACCGGCCGCGCGGATGCGTCGGCGGACGGCACGGATCCTCGTACGGGGGACGGGGCCGCGGCCTGGGCCGGGTCCTGCGGGGCGACGGAGACACAGCCGGCGCTCGCCAGGAGCGCGACGAGGGAGAGGGGCAGGGCCCGGCGTAACTGCATCCGACCACCTTGCCGTACGGCCCGCCCAGTCCCGGTCCCCGCCTCGCGTCCGGGTGACCCGGGCGCCGCCGGGAACGGCCGCGGCGTGGGGAAGACCGGCCCGCACGTACGGGCGGCGCGGGAGGCGCGACCTCCGGCGCCCCGTGCGGCCGAGTCCTGCCCGCCGATCGACCCTTACGGAGTACCGATCCAAAGCGGCCGGAGCGCGCTGTCCGGCGGCCTCGCGGTCGACGGAGTCCGCGTCCCCGCCGGCCCCGCTCGGCGGAGCCGCCCTGGTGCTGCTGTCCGCCGTCACCGTCCGGGCCATTGCGATCCGCCGCCGGCCCGACCGCCTGGGCTGACGGATCGCACCCGACAGACCGGGCGGTTAAGGAGCAGATCGGGCATCCGGCTTGACCCGGCCCGGCCCGGACGGCGAGAGTGCGCCCGATCAGAACCACCGTTCGAGCCGCACCCTGGAGATACCTCAGATGTCCATACCGGTTCGCTCACCGCTCGCCCCGCCCGCGATCGGCGGTTCTCCGGCACTCGGCACGCCCCGCGCCCACGGCGGCGCGGCCCAGGCTCCCGCCGCCCGGCGGCGCAGAGCCTGACCGGCCGGGCGGAGGCCGGCAGCGCACCGCTGCGCTGGCTCCCGTCCCCGCCCGGAGACCGCCATGTCCCAGGATCCTGATGAGAGCGGGCTCGTCGCCGCCGACGACGCCCTGTTCGTACGCCCGTACGTCGGCCCCTCGGGTCCGCCGCCCCGCGCGGCGGCTCCCCCCTGGCCGCAGAGCGGGCCCTTCGCCTTCCCCGGCCCGGCGCACGGCCCGTCGCGCAGCCCGTCGCAGGGCCTGGACGGCGGTGTTGCCGCACCGGTGACCGTGCCCGCCGCGGCTCCCGCGGCCGCCACGCGCGGAGTCGGGCCGTCCGGCGCGGCCGGCCGCCGCAGCCGGCTCCCGCTGACCGTGGCCACTGTGCTCGCGCTCACGGCCGTCGGCGCCCTGGTGCTCCTGCTGACCGGGCCCGACCCGCAGCCGCCCCGGGCCGAGCCGCCGGCCGACCTGTCCGTGCCGGCGCTCCCGGGCGGCGCGCACGCCGTTACCGAATCACCCGGTGCCACGCCGTCCGCCCGGTCCGCCGACCCGTCGGCCCGGGCCTCGGCCACCGCCGCGCCGACGAGCCCCGGGCCGAAACCGCCCACCACCCCGAGCGCGTCGGCCCCGCGGCCGTCGAACGCGTACGTGACCCTGCGCATGGGCGACAGAGGGCCCGAGGTGCGCGCCCTCCAGGAGATGCTCTACCGGCAGGGGTTCACCTATGTCTCCGTCACCGGTGTCTACGACGGCCAGACCAAGCGCGGTGTCGGCCAGCTCCAGCGCGACCGGTCCATCACGGGCGACCCCCAGGGCGTCTACGGGCCGAACACCCAGGCGGCCATGGGGTAGAGACACCCCGCGCCCCGCGCCGTGCCCCTGCTGCCGCCGGTGACCGGACGGCGTGACATGCGGACCTCCTGTGGGACGCGGACGCGGACGCGGAGTGGGGGCGTGTGGGCGGCCGACGCGTCGCACGGTGGGGCAGGCTAACACCGGGATAATCGCTGGACCAGCGCAAATGCCGAGACGGACAGTGGCGTGACCGATGCGCCGCACGACTTGGCGGCCGCAAGTGCGCGTGTCGGGCCTGTCCATGACGACCCGTTGGAGCCCACCATGTCGACCTTGCGCGTCACAGCCGAAGAGCTGACCGTCCATGAACACCCGAACGCCGATGCGTTGGAGCTGGCCCAGGTGGGCCTCTACCGCGCGGTGATCGCCAAGGGTGCATACCGCACCGGTGACGTCGCGCTCTACATACCCGAACAGGCCGTGCTGCCCGCCGCGCTGATCGAGGAGCTGGGCCTCACCGGGCGGCTCGCCGGCGGCTCCGCCGACCGGGTCAAGGCGGTGCGGCTGCGCGGCGAACTCTCCCAGGGCCTGGTGTGCCGGCCCCGCGCGCTGGCCGACGTCGACCTCGTACAGGCCGCCAAGGAGGGCACGGACTTCGCCGGGCTCCTCGGCATCACCAAATGGGCCCCGCCCGTCCCCACCACCATGAGCGGCGACGTCGAGGCGGCCGCCGACCTGTTGCCGTGGGTGGACATCGAGAACCTCCAGCGCTATCCGCACATCTTCGAGCCCGGCGAGCCCGTCGTCCTCACCGAGAAGCTGCACGGAACGGCCAGCCTGTACACGTACGTCGTCGAGGGCGGACGCTCCATCGTCTCCTCCAAGGGCTTCGGCGCGAAGGGACTCGCCCTCAAGGAGGACGAGCGCAACCTCTACTGGCGCGCGGTGCGCGGCCACGGTGTACCGGCCGTCGCCGAGGCGCTGGCCGGCCGTCTCGGCGCGACCCGGATCGGGATCTTCGCCGAGGTGTACGGCGCCGGCGTCCAGGACCTGGCCTACGGAACCGACGTACGCACCGCCGACACGCCGCCCGGATACGCCGTCTTCGACGTCTGCGCGGAGATCGGCGGCCAGGTCCGCTGGCTGGACCCGTCCGACGTCCTGCCGGACGGCGAACTCCCCCTGGTGCCAAGGCTGTACGAGGGCCCGTACGACCTGGACACGGTGCTGGAGCACGCGAGCGGCCGCGAGACGGTGTCCGGGCGCGCCGTCCACCTGCGGGAGGGCGTGGTCATCCGCCCCGCCTCCGAGCGGTACAGCCCCGTCGTGGGCGGCCGCGCCATCGCCAAGGCGGTCAGCCCGGCCTACCTGACCCGCAAGGGCGGCACGGAGTACGAGTGATCATCCCCTGCGGAGGAGGCGGCGTAGGGTGGTCCGATGGCGGCCACCGGTGCCCTGCCCCCGGGGCGCGGGGACTGCGTGAGCGTCGAGGAGCTGCTGGTCAGCGCCGCTGACACAGCGTGGAAGGGCAGGCGGGTCCCGGATCCGGAGGGCCTGTCGGCGGGCCGGCCGGCCTCGGTACCGGTACCGGGCGCTGGGCCGCGTACCTGGAGCTCGGCGGTGTGCTCGGGCGGATCGCCGAAGGGGCGGCTGGCCGGCCGGCCTTCCGGGCCGCCGTTCCCGTGCACCCCTGACCGGGCGGTCGCGGCCCGGCCGGTCGTGTCCGAACGGCCGGGGCGCCGTGTGCGTGGTGGGATGGAGGGCAGGTGGATTCCATCAGCACAGCACACGGAGAGGTCGGGGACATGTCCGAGTCGGGCCGGGGCAGCCAGGAAACCATGCGGGCGATGGCGTACGAGACGTACGGCGGGACGGAGGTGCTCTCCGAGACCCGGCTCCCGCTGCCCAAATTCGGCCCCGGCGAGGTCCTCGTCAGGGTGAAGTGCGCCGCTGTCAATCCCGTCGACTGGAAGATCATGGCGGGCGGGCTCGACTCCCTGATGGACGTCGTCTATCCCGTCGTCCCCGGCTGGGACGTCGCCGGCACCGTCGAGAAGGTCGGCATCGACGTGCCCGAGTACGCCGAAGGCGACGAGGTCATCGCCTACGCCCGCAAGGACTACGTGCACGGCGGGACCTTCGCCGAGTTCGTCACGGTGCCCGTACGCGCCCTCGCGCACAAGCCCGCTTCGCTGAGCTGGGCCGAGGCCGCCGGGCTCCCGCTCGCCGGTCTCACCGCCTACCAGCTGCTCACCCGCCTGGGCACCGGCAAGGACGACACCGTCCTCATCCACGGCGCCGCCGGCGGCGTCGGCTCCCTCGGCGTGCAGATCGCCCGCGCGCTGGGCGCCCGCGTCATCGGCACGGCGTCACCCCGCAACCACGACCGGGTGCGTGAACTCGGCGCCGAGCCCGTCGCATACGGCGACGGGCTCGCCGAACGCGTCCGCGCCCTCGTGCCCGACGGGCCCACCGTCGTCGCGGACTTCGTCGGCGGAGTCGGCGGCGTCACCCGGGAGGTCCTCCACGACGACGGGCGGCACGCGTCCATCGCCGACCCCAGCGTCCTCGGCTCGGGCGGTGAATGGATTTGGGTCCGCCCCGTCGGCAGCGACCTGGCCGAACTGGGCCGGCTCGCCGACAGCGGCCGGCTGAAGGTGCCCGTCGCCAAGACCTTCCCGCTGGCCGAGCTGGCGGCGGCCTTCGAGCTCAGCCAGGGCGGCCACACCGCCGGAAAGATCATCATCGAGGTCTGACCCGTCACACCCCGCTGCCCCTCCGGCCGGCCGGCGGTTCAGGCGCCGAGGTCCGGCACCTCACCGCCCGCCGCCCAGGACACCTCGACGCCCCGCAGGCCGGCTCGCCACCGGTCGGCCGCCGCGGCCGGCCGCGCCGCGTCCGGCGGCGCGGCCCCCAGGCCGATCGCGTACCGGGCGAGGCCCGGTGCCGACTCGAACGGGCGGGGCCAGGCGTGCGCGTCGGTGACACCGGCCTCCTCCAGCGCGCCGAGCAGCGCCCGCAGCCGCCCGCGCACCCGGCTCCGTACCTCCTCGAACTCCGCCTCGGCCGCCCGTACGGTCACCACCGCCCAGGCGGCGTGCCGCCGGTGCGGCGCCGGCGCGGCCGCGGCCGCCGCCAGAACGTCCGCCGCGAGCCCCGGCTCCAGCAGCTCCCACGCCCCGTACAGCTCCTGCACCAGCAGGTCCCGCAGGCCCGGTGTCACCTGGGCGGTGCAACTGCGCACCGGCTCCGAAGGGGTGAGGACCGTGACCGGATCCGGCCCCGTCTCCGGCCCCGTCTCCGGCCCAGGACCCGGACCGGGGGCCGTCAGCGCGACCGGCTCGCGCCAGTCCCAGGCGGCCCACCGCCCGAAGAACTCCCGCACCAGGGCGTCGGGCGGCAGCGCCCCCGCCTCCCGGACCGTACGCGCCGCGAGGACCGACCAGGCCACTCCCGGCAGGCCCCCGAACGGCGCCGAGTCCAGCCCCCTGGCCCGGGCCCACGCCTTCACCCGCCGCGCGAGCCCGGCGAACGCGGCATGCTCCGCGCCCACCGCCTCCCGTACGGCGTCGGCGTCGCTCACCGCGCTCAGCGCCACGGCGGCCGCCTCACCCAGCTCGGCCCGCCGCTCCACCGCCCGCGCCGGATCCAGTTCGCCGGTGGCGACCACCACCAGGTCCACGGACAGCGCCCCGACACGGAAGCGCAGGCCCGGAACACGGGCCCCCGACACCTCGCGCACGCCCAGGTCGTGGCCGCACAGTCCCGCCTGCGCCAGCGCGGCCGCCACCCGGTCGCGTACCCGGCCGACGTCCACCGTCCCCGGGACCGCCGCCACCAGGTCCAGATCGGCGCCCGGCAGCGCGCAGCCCATCCGGCGCGAGCCGACCACATGTACGTGCGCGCCGGGCAGCGCGGCGCGAATGAGCGCGGTGACCGACTCGGCGTGACCGTCCCCGGGCCCCTGCGGGGCTTCGAGCAGGGGTTCGGGTACCCAGCGCACCTCGCCCGTGCCCAGCGCCACCGTCGCACGGACCCGCATCGGCCCGTCCCCGCGCCGCGAGAGCACGGCGAGTTCCCCGACCCGCGCGGACGCCGGCCCACCGAGGCGCGCCGTGAACGCGCTGGCCGCCCGCTGCGGGTCGCCGCTGCGCCCCAGCGTCAGATGAGGCGTGTAGCCCCGGTGCTCGCCGGAACGCCCCCGGCATCCGGGGAACCGCTCCGCCAGCGCGCGCCGCAGTTCCTGCCACGGCGCCTCACCGGCCGCCGCCGGGTCCAGCCAGAGCGTGGCCTCCTCGCGGTGCCCGAAGCTGTACACACCCTCCAGCCGGGCCTCGAACGGCGCCGTCCCGGCGGCCACTTCGGCCAGCAGCGGGACGGCCTCGGCGAAGGAGGACTCCGGCACGAAGCCGAAGAGCAGGTTCACGTGCGCGGGCCAGCGCCCGTGCGCCGGGTCGTGTGCGCGGCGCAGTTCCCCCACCGCGTCCGGCAGCCGCGGCGGCAGCCACGCCACCGCCGTCCGTACCGTCGCCGGCACGTCCAGCCGCGTCGGCCCCGCGCCGAGCGGCCCGAACTCCACCGTCGCCTCCACCCCGAAGTGGTCGGAGACGAACAGGCCGTCGGGAGCCGGGGAGTCGCCGCGCAGCGCCGCCCTCGTCACCCGGGCGGGGGTGGAGCCCAGCAGGATCCGGTCCAGCCGGGCGGCGCGCCCCGTCAGCGAACCCACCGCGGCCAGCGGGTTGGACGCCGGGTCGAAGGTCGGCGTGGTGTCCGCCGCCCCGTGCACCTCGCACCAGGCGTCCCGCATACCGAGCGCGGGCGCGGGCCCCTCGGCCCCGTGCCGGCCGTCGTTGAAGTCGCCCAGCAGGGCCACACCGGCCTCGACGCCGCCCAGACCCTCCGCGAGCCGGGCCAGTTCGGCCTCCCGCCGCTCGTGCCCGTTCTCGGTGTGGTCGCTGGTCAGGTGGGTGGCGGCGACGACCAGCGGCCCGGCCGTGGTGTCCACCGTCACGGCCGTGACCGCCTTGTGCGCGCGGAACATGTGCAGGCCCGCCTCCCGCACCGGCAGCCGGCTCAGCACCAGCAGCCCGCACTCGGCGACGTCCCGGCCGCCGGGATCCGTGCCCAGGGTGTACCCGCCCCGCACCCACGGCGCCGCCAGCAGCATGCCCAGCAGCTCCGGCTCGACCTCCTGCAGCGCGATGACGTCGGCGTCCGCGACGGCCAGATCGTCCAGCAGGAGCGGCCTGCGCCGGGCGGTGGCGATGCGCGGGGCGTCGTAGCGGTCCCAGAGCGTGTTCCAGGTCAACAGCCGCACCGAGGACGGCGCCGCCGCCGCGTCCACGGGGCCGGCCTGCGCGGGACGCCATGCGCCGCCCGCGGGATCCCACGCGTACGGGGTCCGCGCGGTGAAGAACGGGGCCCGCAGCAGGCGCGGATCACGGACCCGGCCTGCCGCCGTCACGTCGATCAGGTCCACGCCGGTGGCCCGGTCCCACACGAGCTCGCCGTCGGCCTCGACGAACAGCACCCGGTGCCAGGGGATGTCCCCGCCCGGTACGAAGGAGGGCAGCGGAACCCGCTTGGGCGCTGCCCCGCGCTGGAGCAGGCCGAGGACGAACCGCGCCGGATCGAACCGTGGGTCCCAGCGGACCTGGTGGTAGAGCTGCTCACTGGTGCGCATCGCCGCCGCCTGCGCCTGCCGTCACCGTGCCGGGCGCGAGGGCGCCCGCCGTGTCCTCCACGTGCCCGCCCGCGCCGACGTACCACGTACGGTGCGCCCGGCCCGCGTACGGCGGGCTGAACCGGTGCAGCTGCGAGGCCAGCACCTGCGGCGGCACCGGGTGCGGGCGCACAGCGTTGCGGCGCACCAGCTCCGCCTCCTCCACCAGCACCACGGCGTGCGTGACCAGCGCGTCGCGGCGGCGCGCGACCGAACCGGCCAGCCCTCGCTGCTGGTCGGTGAGAGAGGTGGCGTCCCACACCACCGTCCCGCCACGGGCCAGGGCGGCGTCGAGCCGCTCCAGGCCCTCGCCGAGCACCTCCGCGTTGGCCCTCTGGTCCGTACGCGAACCCCGGGCGGTGCGCAGGTCGTCAAGACCGATGTACGTGTCCACGCCGGGCAGCCCGCGGCCGAAGGTGCTCTTCCCGCTGCCCGAGGGCCCGCACAGCTGCACCAGCCGGGGAAACGATCCGTCGCGCCACTGCCACGTGGCCGCCACCGCCTCCTCCACCGAGGATCCGGAGATCCGGCCGTGCGCGAACGCGCGCCGGGCCTCCGCCCAGCAGCGGTCGGCCGCGGCCGCGTCCAGCCCGGCGAGGGGCTCGCGCAGCGCGCCGCGCAGAGACTCCAGCGGATCGGGGCCGCCGAGCAGCCCCGCCTCCTCGGCCCACAGTGCGGACCACTCGACGTACTCCCGAGCCTCGGGGCCGTCGGCCAGCGCCCCGGCGAGCGCGTGCAGCACCCCGAGATCGGCCGCGGCGGCCATCCGGACGAGCCCGGCCCGCCGGTCCGTGTCGGGGAACGGTCGCTGGAGGTACGGGTACAGTCCCAGCAGGTCGCCGACCCGCCGTGCGAGGCCCATCCCGGCCGGCCCCGCCGCGAGCCGCGCGGCGACCCGGCCCCGCGGTGCGCGGCGCAGCACGGCGGCGAGCACCCCGGCCAGCCTGTCGTCGCCGGTCCGCCCCGTCGCGTCGATCCGGGCGGTGACCTCGGCGACCTCGTGCCCGTCCGGCTCGGCGCCCGCGGACGCGCCCGTCGACGCGTCCACGTCCTCGCCCACGGCGGCCGACAGGGCGGCGGCATCGGGCTGCGCCCCCGAGCGCACCGCCCACAACGGGGCTGCCGGACCGAGCCCGTTGGGCACGACCTCCGTGTACATCCAGTGCGTGTCGGTCTGCACGTGGCCGCCCCGCACCCACTTGGCCACGCACCGCCCGAAGTCCGCACGGGAGAAACCGGCGGCCGTCCGCACGACATAGCCCTCCTGCCGGGCGGTGTCGAGCCTCAGCTTGCGCAGCGCCCGCTCGTCGAAGGTGCCCCGCCACAGCACACGCGGGGCGGGCACCCCCAGGCCCCGCAGGAACGGCACCGTCCGGTCCCAGTCGAGGCAGTGCTCCCCGTCCCACACCGAGAACCCGTAGAACCAGCTGTCCAGGTCCTCGTACGGGATCGAGTGCCGGGCGTAGAGGTTCTCCCCGCACACCCGCCACCCGGCCGGGATGCCGGGGCCGATCCGTCCCTGGAGGCCCTTGACCCAGGCCCGTGAGGGGTGGTGCCCGGAGTCGAGCGAGCGGGCGTGCAGCCCGTCCGCGTACAGGGTGGTGTTCTCCCCGTCGAGCTTCTCGGTGACCACGACCTCGCGTCCGGTCAGCCCGGCCAGGCCGACGGCCCGCACGTCGTCCGCCGACGCCCCGGGCGACCAGGGCAGGTGGGGCGTACGGGGGTAGTGGGTGCGCATGATCCGCTCCGGCTCGACGACGGGGTAAGCCGTCACTGTAGGTACGCGGAGCGGGCGGATCCACCCAATTCAGCGGCAGAGGGCCACGATGGCCGGCGACACCGTGCCCTTGGCCGCCTCGCACAGGGGAGCCATGTCGTACGAACGCCCGGGTGCGGGGCGGGACTTCGCCGGTGCCGCCGCCTGCCGGCGCGCCTTCGCCCGGGGCGCGGGCTTCGCCCGCTGCGCCGGTTTCACGGCCCTGGGCGGCTTGGCCCTGCGCGGAGGGAGCGCCGGCCGGTGCGGCTGTACGCCGGCAGCCGCCGCCCGGCGGGGCGCCGGCGCGGGTACGGACCCGGGCCCGGTCGGCTCCGCCGCCCCTGCTTCGGCGCCCACGGTCGGCAGCCGCACCAACGGCCGCGCGTCGGTTGTGGGTTCACGCGGCTGCCCCGGCTCCCCGGCCGGCGCGGGCGCCGGCTGCGGTGCGTCCGGTGCGGGAGCGGGACGGACCGTCACGCATCCGGAGGCCATGACGAGCGCGGCAAGTGTCAGGGGAAGGGCCCGGCGCAGCTGCATCCGACCACCCTGCCGTACCGCCGCCGCGTCGGCCGCGCCGATCACACGGTCGGGTGACGCGGAGGGCGGGCGCACGCTCCGCGGCGAGCCGGAGCGGATCTGCTGAGCGGCGGTCCCCGCCGACGGCGTCAGCGGAGGCTGGGGGCGCGGCGCAGGGCCGCAGGTGTCATTCCGTACCAGCGCTGGACGGCCCGGCGCAGGGCGCGGGCGTCGGCGTAGCCGCTGCGGGCGGCGATGGCCTCGATGCTCAGACCGGTGGTGTACAGCAGCCGCGAGATGTGGTCCCGGCGTACCGTCTCGACCTCGGCGCTCCACGTCGTGCCGTGTTCGTCGAGGCGGCGCTGGAGGGTTCGCGGGCTGACGGCCATGCGCCGCGCCACGGTGGCGAGGGCCGGGGCGGCTTCGTCCTGGACGGAGGCCAGGACGCCGCGGAACAGGTCCAGCCAGTCGCGCAGTGGAACCGCGGCCGCGAGGGTCTGGTCGGCGTGCCGTCGCAGCACGGCCGACAGCCCGGGCTGGGCGTGCGGCGCCGCCGCGGTCAGGTCGGCGGTACGGAAGGTGAGGGAGCTGACCGGGGCCTCGAACTCGATGCTGCGGGTGCCGTAGAGCTCGATCAACGCGTCGTGCCGGCGGGGTGCCTCGGCGGCCAGCGCCACGTGGAGGGGAACGAGGCGCCGCTGCGCGGCTTCGCTCAGGCGGCGCAGGTACAGGCCGAGCGCGCAGGCGAGGACGGCGCAGGCCGCCTCGTGCGCCAGGTCGCCCTGGTTGAGGTGGCTGAGGGTGACGAGGTCGCCGTCCTCGGTGATCCGGAGGTCGTCCGTGCTGGTGTCGAGGACGGTGCCGAGGTAGACCCCGGCGTCCCGGATCCCTTCGAGGGGAGTGGGCGCGGAGGTGATCAGGTAGTCCCAGACCCCGAGGCTCCCGACGGGTGCCTGCTGCGCGAGCAGCAGGGACACCTCGGTCCAGGGGGCGTGGACGGTCGCGAGTTCGGCGATGCGGACGCTCGTGACGACGGGGGGCCGGCACAGGTCGTCGTTGAGGTGCTCGGGTGCCGTGCCCAGCAGGTGCGCGTACCCGGTGGGGGGTATGTCGAGTGCACGTGCGGCATTGACGTTCAGGCGGGTGAGGGCGGAGGACGTTGTCCCCTGGTGCGCATGCGAGACCACAGGGGGTGAGCATAGACGCAGCGTGAAAGGCCAGCCCTTCGCCGCAGTCCGGGTCCTGATGTCCCCCATACGGCGTCGAGGGTCCCCCCGTGGCGCGTTCGGTCCCCTTGCTGACGTCTGCTGCCATGGGTGAAAGAGGCCGTCCGGCCCTAGCGTTGTGATCGTTCTCGCAGGGTGCCCCGGCGCCCGCAGGCGCACGGGAGGTCACGGCCGGATCGGAGCTCCCCCACGGGGGTGGGGGGCTCGGGATCCGCCGCCGGGACCCACCTCCCGGGTCCGGACCGCCGTTCGAGCCCCGACCTGGTGGAGGGCGCAGAGTTCCGGGTGTGGAGAACGGGATGCGCAGCATCGGTACGGCGCCGCCGGCCATCCGCCGCACCGACACCGATGAGACCGTCTCGATCCTGATGTCCGTCCTCCTGGACGGCTGACACCCGCGTCGGCCCCGGCGCTATGCCCGGGCGCCCACCTGCGTGGCCAGCCGCAGGGCGTGCTCCAGCGGGCCGCGGCGCAGCGGGCTGTCCGCCCAGACCTGCTGCCAGACCCAGGTCAGCGCCAGCGCCGCGCCGCTGAAGGCGATCCACGCCGACCAGGAGGCTGCGCCGTGCGCCGGACCGGCCAGGACCAGCGCGTGGACGACGTACGCGCTCAGTGCCATCGCCCCCAGCACCGTGAGCGGCCGCAGCAGGCGGGCGCCCACCGCGTGCCGTGCGGCCAGTGCGCACAGGCCGATGAGGGCGCACCCCACCCCCGCGTTGCCCAGGGTCTCCAGCGGGGTCTGGCTGTAGGGGTCGGCCAGCAGCAGCCAGTCCCAGGAGGTGCTCGGCACGGCGCCGAACTGGCTGTTCAACACCTCCCGTACGGGGTCGGCGGCGGCCATCGCCTCCGGGTGGTGGACCGCTATCGCCTCCAGCAGGCGCTGCCGGGTCCCGAAAGCGTGGCCGGCCAGCCAGGCGGAGCCGTAGCCGGCGGTCGCGGCGGCCGTTCCCCACACGGCCATCCGCCGGGCCATCGCCCGCTCCCGCACGTCGCACAGGCGGGCGAGGGCCATCCCGACCAGGACGTACGGGAAGTACGTGGCCAGCGGATACGCCCCGGTCAGCAGCAGCTCGCACACCGCCGCCGCCAGCCCCGGCCAGCTGGTCAGATCCGCGGCCTCGGGGACCAGGCCGCGCCCGGACGACCCGTACCCGAACAGCGGTCCCAGCAGGAACGACAGCAGCGGCCCCACCACCACCGAGGCGCCCGCCACCGCGGTGAGCACCGGCGTGGAGAGCCGGGTGAAGGGCTCCGCGGCCAGGAAGTACACGGCGAAGAAGGCCAGGATCACCAGGATCCCGGGCCACAACGAGGCCAGGGACAGACCGAGTACGGCCAGGACGGCGCAGCGGATCAGAAGCGGACGCCACCGCGCCGCCCAGCCCTCGGGACGCCGCGCCGGGTCGGTGCCGCGCTGCGCGAGAACGAGGGAGAAGCCCGCGAGGAGGGTGAAGAGGGCCGGGGCCCGCCCGTCGGCGGCGAGGAGCAGGTAGCCGGCGCCCTCGGGCTGGGGGCTCGGGCCCACGTGCACGGCGAACATGCCGAGGACGGCGATGCCGCGCACGGCGTCCACCCCGGCCAGCCGGCCGGAGCCGCCGCCGATCCGCCTGCCCGCCGTCGCTTTCGTCCCGGCTTCCGCCCCCGTCCCCGCCCCTGCCCCAGCCCTTGTTCCCACCGCTGTCCCCGCCACTGCTGTTCCCGCTCTGAAGTTGGTCGGACCAGCGGTGTTCAGGCCGCCAGCCCGCTCCCGCACGGTACCAACGGCGGCATAACCAAGTAATAAGGAGGTATTGCGGTGGCAAAGCGCCTGCTCGCCGCCGGCTGCACGGCCCGCCGTAACCCGCGGGCCGTCCGCGCTGTTGCACAGGCGGCGGGTCCACACGGGTCCACACGGGTCCACCCAGGCGAACGGAGTCCCGATGCCGCAGCTGACCGACCACAGCGCGACCGACGACCGTGAGTGCGGCGCCGGGACCTGGATGGCCCCGGAGGAGTACGGCGCCTCCCGGGCCGCCGTCTGGACCGCGGCCGTCGTCCTCGTCACCGACACCGACGGGCGGATCCTCGTCCAGAGCGTCGACTACCGCGCCGATCGGCTGCTGCCCGGCGGGGCGGTCGACGCCGGCGAGGCGCCGTCCGCGGCGGCCGCCCGCGAGCTGCGCGAGGAGCTCGGCGTCGACGGCCGCTACCCGCGCGGCCTGGCCGTGGACTGGATTCCCGCCGACACCCCCGGCTTCCCCCCGGAGATGCGCTTCCCCGGCGAGATCCTGCACGTCTACGACGGCGGGACCTGGACAGCGGACCGGATCGACGCCGTCCGTCTTCCGGCACAGGAGATCACCGGCATCCACTTCGCCGAGCCGGCCGACCTGCCCGCCCTGATGGACCCCGGCGACGCCCGCCGTGCCCTGTCCGCGCTGCGCGCCCGCATCAACGGCTCCGGCGCCGCCCTCCTGGAAGGCGGCCGACCCACCGCACCGACCGCCCTCGACCGCCTCGGCGTCCTGCGCGCCCGCCGGATCCCGCAGCGCGGTGCCTGGCACGGGGGGCCGGTCCCCGCGCAGCGGCCCGTACGCGACCTCACCGGCTGGCTGTTCGCCCCCGACGGCCGGGTCCTGCTCCTGATCGCCCGGGCCAGCGGCGCCGCCCACCTCCCGCCCCCGGACGCCGCGACCGCCACGGGATCCGCCCCGCTCGGCTACCGCTACGGCGAGGACGGCGCGTACGCCCGTGTCGCGGCCCGCCTCACCGGCCTCCCGCCCGCCGCGGACCCGGCGTACGCCCGCCTGCTGGCCACCCCGGAACAGGTCCGCGAACTGAGCGACTGGGGCCCGGCCGGCGAGGACGAGCTCGCCGCGGTCCACGCGGCCCGTGCCCGTCTGGGACTGCCCGCGCCGGCCCGCACCCCGCTCACGGAGCTCCCCGAGGAGGGCCTGCGCTGGTGACCGGCCGGCGGGACCGCCCGCCGGCGCCGTGGCCGTGAAATCCGTCGTGCGCGGTCCGCGGTCCCGCAGCATGGGGCCATGAGCGACAGCGCGATCACCTACACCCTTTACATCCAGGCCGATCCGTCCCGGGTCTGGCAGGCCCTCACCGACCCCGCCGTCACCCGCCGGTACTGGGGGCTGAGCTTCGAGACCGACTGGGCGGTCGGCTCGGCGATGGACTGGGTCGAACGGGGGGCCCGTACCAGCGACCCCGGCCAGCTCGTCCTCGGCTGCGTCCCGGACCGCCTGCTGTCCTACACCTGGCACACCTTCACCCCGCAGTGGGCGGCCGCGGCCGGGATCGACGAGGAGCTCCGCTCCGAGCTGGCGAAGGAGCCCCGTACGAAGGTGACGTACGAGATCGAGCCGGTCGGCGAAACCCTCTCCCGGCTGACGATCCGCCACGAGGGCTTCGCGCCGGGCGGCACCCTGATCGGCATGTGCGGGCAGGCCTGGCCGATGCTCGCGTCGAGCCTGAAGACCCTGTTGGAGACCGGCGCGCCGCTCCCCGAACCCGAGCGGCCGCCCGGCGTTCGCAAGGCCTGACCCGGGCCCGTGGCCGGCTGCCGGCCGGCCGGAGCACAAGGCCCCGATCGCGCCTCCCGATCGGCGAGACACCCCTGACGGCACCCTGGCCACCGGCCCTCAACTGCGGTCGTGTGGAATAAGCGCCATGCGGAGAGGCACAGGACAACGGCGACCCGCCATAGGCATGCCGCCGAGGGCGCCGGCCCCACCGGTCGCCGGCGGCTGGGCGGCGTCGATCACGGGTGTCGGCTGCGGCCGACCCGACCCGTCTGCCGGCGAGGCCGTCCAGGCCGCGGACGCCGCCCCATGAGCGTGCCCGACTCCGCCTCGGACACGCCCCCCGAGCACTGGCGCTACGCCCGCCACCTCCAAGCCCTGGCCGCGACACCCGGCGAGAGCGCCGAGGCCGAAGCCGTGGCGGCCGTCCTGCACGACCCCGACCGCGTGATGGCCGAGAGCGCGGTCGTCACCCACCTCGACCGCCGGGCGGCGGGCCTGCTCGCCGACGACGGGTTCACCGCCTGGGCGCGGGCCATGTCAGGCGTGCTCGCCGGCCGGGTCTTCCCCGAGCGCCGACTGCGGGAGTGGAGCCTGCTCAAGGCCGTCACGCGCGGCGAGCCCTGGTCCGCCGACGAGCTGACCGGCGCGTCCGACTGGTGCCAGCGCACCGCGGTCCGGCTGCTCGACTCGTACCAGGCCCTGGAGCTGCTCGCCGCAGACGCCCGCACCCGCCGCGTCCGCAACGCCGCAGCCGAGCGCCTGCGCAGACGGCCCGCCGCCCCGCAATCCGAGTGACCCGCCGCCCGCCGTCGGCTTAGGCTGCCCGGATGCCCAGCACGCAGCTCTCCCGCATCAACCGCTTCATGGCGGCCTTCGCCCGCCGCCAGGCGGCCCGTACCGTCGGGCTGCCCGGCGGGTTCGCCGCCTACGACGACACCTTCGCGCAGTCCCGCGCGAACAACCAGGTCGTCATCGACGGGGAGGTCGATCCCGAGGCGCTCCCCGCCCTCGCGGAGCAGGCCCTCGGCCACCTGCCGCACCGCCTGGTCTCCGTGCTCGACGACGAGACCGCGCGGGCGTGTGCCGGACCGCTGGTCCGCGCCGGCTACACCCACTCCACCTATCTGGTGATGCTCCACACCGGGCCGGTGCCGTCCCGTGCGGCCGCGCAGGAGGTCGGCCTCGACGCCCTGCGCGGCCCGCTGACCACCCGCTGGCGCGGCATCCTCCCGGACGTCGACGACGAGGTCGTGCGCCAGCTCGTCGACCGGCGCGAGGCCCGCCTGCGCGGCGCCGACCACGTCCGCTTCATCGGCTCCCGCACGCAGGACGGCGAGGTCGCCTCCTGGGCCGACCTCTATCTCGACCCCGCGGCCGGAACGGCCCAGATAGAGGACCTGATGACCTCTGAGGCCCACTTCCGCCGCGGCCACGCCGACGCCGTCGTGGCCACCGCCCTGCACCTGGCCGCCGAGGCGGGCTGCGACACCCGCTTCCTGACCGCCGACGCGACGGACTGGCCGCGCCACTGGTACGAGCGCCGCGGCTTCCGCGTCATCGGCCACTCCCACGCCTTCGAACGCGAGTGACCGCGGGCCGGGGCGGGCCGACGGGCCCGCCGGGGGCTCAGATGCCGCGGCGGACCCTGGCGGCGCGGCGGGCCTCGGCCTGCTGACGGGCCTCCAGCGTCTTGCGGGACTCCTTGCCCTTCCCGGGCCGGCCCGGCCGGGTGCCGATGCCACGGAAGCCGAGCTCCGTCCCCGACGGCCTGCCCTTGGCGTCGGTCGGCGCCGAGCCGGACAGCGGCACCCCGGAGGGGGCCTTCGCGCCGGTGATCCTGCTGAGCGCCGCCTCACCGGAGCGCACCTGTGTGATCGTCGGCCGGATCCGGGCGTCGGACAGCAGCCGGACCATGTCCCGGCGCTGGTTCGGCGTGACGAGGGTGACGACCCGGCCCGACTCCCCGGCCCGGGCGGTACGTCCGCCGCGGTGCAGGTAGTCCTTGTGGTCGGCCGGCGGGTCGACGTTGACCACGAGATCGAGGTCGTCGATGTGGATGCCGCGCGCCGCGACGTTCGTCGCGACCAGCACGGTGACGGCCCCGGCCTTGAACTGGGCCAGGGTGCGGGTGCGCTGAGGCTGCGACTTTCCGCTGTGCAGCCCCTCCGCCCGTACGCCCATGGCGCGCAGGTGCTTCACGAACTGGTCGACCCCGTGCTTGGTGTCGAGGAACATCAGCACCCGGTTGTCGCGCGCCGCGATCTCGGTCGCCGCCGAGACCTTGTCGGCCGCGTGGATGTGCAGCACGTGGTGGTCCATCGTGGTCACCGCGCCCGCCTGCGGGTCCACGGACGAGGAGACCGGGTCCTTCAGGTACCTGCGCACCAGCTGGTCGACATTGCGGTCCAGGGTCGCCGAGAACAGCATCCGCTGCCCCGCGTGGTGCACCTGGTCCAGGATCTCCGTGACCTGCGGCATGAACCCCATGTCGCACATCTGGTCGGCCTCGTCGAGCACGGTGATCCGTACCCGCTCCAGGTGCACGTCCCGCCGTCCGACCAGGTCGCTCAGCCGCCCCGGGGTGGCCACGACGACCTCGGCACCGGCCCGCAGGGCGCTCACCTGGCGGCCGATGGACAGCCCGCCGACCACGGTGGCCATCCGCAGCCGCAGGGCCGCCGCGTACGGCTCCAGCGCCTCGGTCACCTGCTGCGCCAGCTCGCGCGTCGGTACGAGGACCAGCGCCAGCGGTCGCTTCGGATCGGCCTGCCGGCCCGCCGTCCGCGCGAGCAGCGCCAGGCCGAAGGCGAGGGTCTTGCCGGAACCGGTCCGACCGCGCCCCAGGACGTCACGCCCGGCGAGGGCGTTCGGGAGGGTCGCGGCCTGGATCGGGAACGGCTGCGTCACCGACAGGGAGGCCATGGTCTCCGTCAGCTCCACGGGCAGGTCGAGCTCGGAGAACGACTCCACCGGCGCCAGCGCCGGCGACTTCGGCTCGGGCATCGCGAACTCACCCTGCGGCCCGAGGCTCCGGGGGGCCTTGGCGGCGGTCTTGGAACCGGCCTTGGCACCGCCCTTCACACCGAAGCGCCCATGAGCTGACGGGTTCCTCATGCAGGACCTTTCGAAGTACGGAGAGAAGAAGGAAAGAAGATGGTCAACCGCCCATGGTACCAGCGGGGGGCGGACCCATCGAGGCGTCCCGTTCGCCGAGCGCACCGGGGGCCGCCCTGTGTGCGGCCCGGCCGCCCGGGATCCTGATCGGCCTCGGTGCCGAAGAGGGGGCCTGAAGCCGTACAGGCGAGGCGGATCACCCGTTTCGCGGACAAGGTGATCGCAAGTTCGAATATGCGACGCGCCCCGGTTGGCCGCGTTCGGCGTGTGCTGTGAGGGACCCTTGGGCAGGATCGAGACGGCCGCGTGTGCGGCCCGCA
Organism: Streptomyces sp. NPDC060232; assembly: GCF_042726555.1. Lineage (NCBI taxonomy): Bacteria > Bacillati > Actinomycetota > Actinomycetes > Kitasatosporales > Streptomycetaceae > Streptomyces > Streptomyces sp. NPDC060232. Next base: position 416,064 of record NZ_JBHXAG010000001.1, read on the forward strand.
GTGGACCGTTGTGAAGGATCAGCAAGATGGCAACAGGTGTCGTGAAGTGGTTCAACTCGGAGAAGGGGTTCGGCTTCATCCAGCAGGACGACGGCGGTCCTGATGTGTTCGTGCACTTCTCCGCGATCCAGACGACAGGGTTCAAGTCGCTGGAGGAGAACGCGCGGGTCGACTACACCGTCACCCAGGGTCCCAAGGGCCCCCAGGCCGAGAACGTGGTCCCCATCGGGTAGCCACCACCACGAGCCGTGCCGCGAAACGCAGCCCCGCCGGTCCGCCGACGGGGCTGCGTTTCGCGGCACTGTCGCGTCCGGGCCTACTGCGGCCCGACCGCCCGGTGCAGCGCCAGGAGCAGCGGCCACAGGTGGTCGGCCAGCGCGGCCGGATCCGCCGGGACCTCCCCGTGCAGCCAGTCCGCGAGCACCCCGGTGAAGGCTGCGGCGACCGCCGAGGCGACGAGCTCGGGCTGAGGAGCGCCCACCGCCGCGCGTTCGGCGCGGGCGCGGGCGCGCAGCTCCCGGTGCAGGCGGTCGCCGAGGGGGCCGCTGCCGCCCGGCAGCAGCAGGGTCCGGTAGAGCGGCGCCCGCTCCGCCGCCCCCGTCAGGAACTCGGCCAGCGCCGCCGGAGGTCGGACCGGGGGGAGGGGGGAGGGGCCGGTCTGCCAGGCGTGCAGGGCGTCGACCGCCGCGTGCACGACGTCCGCGCACGCGTCGACGGCGAGCGCGGTGAGGTCCTCGTAGTGCAGGTAGAAGGTGGCGCGGCCGACGCCGGCCCGGCGGACCACCGCCGAGACGCTGACCTCGGCGAGCGGCCGTCCGGCGCACTCCGCCAGCAGGCTCTCGCGCAGCCGCGCCCTGGTCCGGGCCGTGCGGGGGTCCTCCGGACGGGTTCGCGGGTCCGGTTCCCGTGGGTCCGGTGCCTGTGGGTCCGGTGCCTGCGGGCTCACGCGGCCAGCAGCGCGGCGCCGAGCGCGAGGGCCCCCGGCACGGCCTGGGCGACGAGGATCCGGCGGTTGGCGGTCGCGGCCCCGAACACGCCGGCCACGATCACGCAGACGAGGAAGAAGACCTGCGTGGCGAGCGCGCCGGTGACCAGCCCCCAGACCAGGCCGGCGGCGAGGAAGCCGTTGTACAGGCCCTGGTTGGCGGCGAGCGGCGCGGTCAGCCGGGCGGTGTCCGCGTCGAAGCCCGACAGAGCCCGGCCCGGCGGTCGCTGCCACAGGAACATCTCCAGGATCAGGATGTACGCGTGCAGCGCGGCCACCAGGCCGACCAGGATCTGAGCGACCGTCTGCATGGCCGTCTCCACTTCTCAAGGACAGGGTCAAGGGGGAGGCAACTTCCTGGACAACTGTACAGGAAGTCGCCGTACGGGCCCCGCCACGCCGCCATGCCACCACCGTGATGCGCATGCTGGTGTACGAGGGCTTCGGCCCGGGGTGCCATCCACCTACGAGGCGGTCCCGGCGCCAGGCCGCGCCGGGACCGCGTACACGCCGTCCTCGACGCCCAGTCCGCTCAGTCCGCGATGTCAGAGATGGGCGTCGAGGAACGCCCTGAACTCCTCGTGGCTCATCGGGCCCGCCTGGCTCGCGACCGCCTCGCCCTCCTCGATGAGTACGGCGGTCGGCGCGCCCGTCACGCCGAAGCGCTTCGTCGCCCCGGGGCAGCGGGTCATGTCGGTGCGGACGGCCGTGAACCGGGCCCCGTACTCCCGTGCCAGCTCGCCGACGACCGCGTCCATCGCACGGCAGGCCTCCACCGCCTTGGGCCAGGTGCCGCAGAAGTAGGCGAGAACGGGTCCCGCCGTCATCGACAGGACGAAGTCGAACTCCTCGTCCTCCTGTGGCCGGTGCACCCCACGTGCCATGCGTGTCGCTCCTCGCTCGTGCGCCCCTCCGCCGGGAGCGCGGCACCCATCATCGCCGCCGCCGGGGCGGGCGGCCGCCGGGCCGTTGTCAGTGCCGCCTGTGAAGCTGATCAGCATGGACGACAGGATGCTCCGGCGCCGGGTCTACGGCGCCGACCACGAGGACCCCGACCCCGGCCCGCGCTCCGGCCACGTCTACGGCGAACTGGTCGGGGGCCCGCTCGACGGGCTCCTCCTGGACATCACGGGCTGGAGCGTGTCCCAGCTCGACGAGGAGGCCCGCCTCCCCACCGAGATAGGACGCTACGGAGCGGGCGGCCGGGCCCACTACCGCCGTAGGGCGGGGGACCCGGGGCACTGGGACTGGACCGGCGACAGCCGCTGACCTGCTGCCCCGCTGACCGGCGGAGCCGCAGCCCCGTGCACCGCCTGCCGGACGGCCGCCGGAGCCCCCAATGGCCGCCGCGAAAAGTTCCTCGAAGTATTTCCGCAGAGCTGTCGATCCGGGCGCCTCCCGTTCGACGCAAGGGTGAGAGGCGGGGAAGGACCCCGCCCCGCGACCGAGGAGTCACCATGCCGCGCTTCCTGACGATGATCCGCATCAACGAGCAGGACCTTCCCCCCGACGAGTTCCCGCCGGAGTTCGAGCAGCGCATGGGCGCCCTGTTGGAGGAGATCACCAAGGCGGGCGTCATGCTCGACACCGCAGGACTGCTCCCCACCTCCGAAGCGACCCGTCTCAGCTGGTCCGGGGGGAAGATCAGCTACACCGACGGCCCCTTCACCGAGACCAAGGAGGTCGTCGGCGGCTACTCCCTCAGCCAGTGCAAGGACAAGGCCGAGGCCATCGAGTGGACCCGGCGGTTCCTGGAGATCCACCCGGCGGAGTGGAACGTCAGCGCCGAGGTCCGTGAGATCCAGGAGATGTGATCCCGCTCGCTCGCGTGGTGTTTGCCCTGCCTCGTCACGGCTGCTCTGATGGGTGGCCGTGACGGCAGTGGATACGGCCCAGGCGGTCGAAGCGGTGTTCAGGATCGAGTCGGCGCGGATCATCGCCGGCGTCACCCGCATCGTGCGGGACGTCGGCATCGCCGAGGAGATCGCACAGGACGCCCTCGTCACCGCACTGGAGCAATGGCCCGAGTCGGGTGTCCCGGACCGCCCGGGCGCCTGGCTCACGGCGACGGCCAAGCACCGCGCGATCGACCTCGTCCGCCGCAGGGAGACGTACGCGCGCAAGCTCGCCGAGGTCGGCCGGACCCTGGAGGACGAGCCGCCACCCGCCGAACCGGCCGGACCCGACGACATCGACGACGACCTGCTGCGCCTGGTCTTCACGGCCTGCCACCCCGTCCTCGCCACCGAAGCCCGCATCGCGCTCACCCTGCGCCTGATCGGCGGACTGACGACCCAGGAGATCGCCCGCGCCTTCCTCGCCTCCGAGAGCACGGTCGCCCAGCGCATCGTGCGTGCGAAGCGGACCCTGGCCAAGGCCGCGGTGCCCTTCGAGGTCCCGTACGGAGCGGACCGGGAGGCACGGCTCTCCTCGGTCCTGGAGGTCATCTACCTGGTCTTCAACGAGGGCTACTCGGCCACCTCCGGGGACGACCTGGTCCGACCCGCCCTCTGCGAGGACGCTCTGCGCCTGGCCCGCGTGCTGGCGGCCCTCATGCCCGAGGAGGGCGAGGCGCACGGCCTCGCCGCTCTGCTGGAGTTCCAGGCGTCCCGGATCGCCACCCGCACCGGCCCCGACGGCGAACCGGTGCTGCTCGCCGACCAGAACCGGGCCAGGTGGAACCGCATGCTCATCGCCAGGGGCGCCAGGGCGATGAGCCGCGCCGGCAGCGGCCCGTACGCCCTCCAGGCGGCCATCGCCGGCTGCCACGCGGCGGCCGTCCGCTACGAGGACACGGACTGGGCCGCGATCTCCACCCTCTACGGGCGGCTGGTCCAGCTGACCCCCTCACCGGTGGTGGAGCTCAACCGGGCGGTGGCGGTCTCGATGGCCGAGGGACCGGCGGCCGCCCTGCCGCTCGTCGACGCCCTGGCGCGGGAACCGGCCCTGAGCGCCTACCACTTGCTGTCGAGCGTACGGGGCGACCTGCTGGAGCGCCTCGGCCGGCCGCGCGAGGCCCGGGCGGAGTTCGAACGAGCGGCCTCGCTCACCCGCAACGAGCAGGAACGCACCCTGCTCCTGCGGCGCGCGGCCCGCCTCTGAGCCGCGCCCCGGAGCCCCGCTCAGCCGCGCCGTGCGAACGCGGCCACGTCCAGCGGGATCCCCCGTACCGGCCGGCGCTGCGGCGTGAGGGCGACGGGCCGGCGGAAACCGCCGGAGCGGGCGACCTCCTGGACCGTCAGGCGCAGTGCCTCCTGGAAGTCGCCCATGGTCCGGCGGGCCGCGCGGGTGTCGACGTAGATGGAGTTCATGTGCAGGCCGTCCGTGTCGCGCTGGAACCACGAGCAGGCACCGTTGGCGCGCGCCGACCACACGTGGGTGGTGGGCCGCCACTCGTCGTGGCGCTCGGCGCCCGGGCACTTGCGCATGTCGATGTACGAGAAGAAGTTCACCGGGTACGGCCAGGAGCGGGCGGCGAACTCCTCTGGTGCCAGCAGCTCCCACGCCCGGACGAACGGCACATCGCAATGGGCGATCATCTCGGCGAACCCGGCCCGGACGGAGGCCATCACCTGGGCGAAGTCCCGGCCGGGTGAGGCGTCGAACTCGATCGGCAGGGTGTTGACGAACCAGCCCACCGAGTTCGTCCAGGTGCCCCGGCCGCGCTCGCTGACCGGCATCAGGCCCCGGTAGACGCCCGGACCCCCGGCATCGCGCAGACACACGGCCACCGAGCCGAGCACGCCCATGAACGGCTTGCCGCCGACCGCCAGGCAGGTCTTCTCGAAGACCTCCGCCTCACCGGCGTCCAGCAGCATGGAGGCCTCGTTGACGATGGGGTACATGTGTCCCGGCTCGACGCCGAGGTCGAGGGGGAAGCGCGGGAAGAACTCGCCGGCGGGCCCCATGAAGGCCTTCCAGTGGTCCAGCCGGCTGTCGCGGGCGTCGATGGACAGGTAGCGGCGGCGCTGCTCGTCGGCGAAGTCGAGATAGCTGGGCGCGGGCGCCAGTTCGGCTGCCTCGCCGCGGCACAGGCCTTCGTAGGCGGTCAGCACCTCGCGGGCGACGATGGGCATCGACATGCCGTCGCAGACGATGTGGTCGAAGGCGAGGTACACCGTCGCCGAGTCCTCGCGGACCACCGCGCCCATGATGAACAGCGGCCAGGACAGGGTGTCGATGCTCCGCTTGAACCGTTCGACGAGGAAGTCGGACAGCGCCTCGGCGTCGTCGAAGGTGCCCACGAGCCCGGGATCGAGGGTGAGGGCGGCCGGGTCGAACGGCTCGCAGGCCAGCTCACCCGCCAGCCTGCGGAACGCGCAGCGCAGGACCTCGTGCCGCTGGACGAAGGAGAGCAGGGCCCGGGCCAGCGCCTGCTCGTCCAGCGGGCCCCTCACCTCGAAGGTGACCGCGACCCAGGACGCGACGGGGTCGTCGGCGGCCCGGCTCTCCTCGGCGACGGTGAAGTGCTTGTCCTGGTTGAAGGACGCTTTCCGGCTCGCCGGGTCAGCCGGAGCGTCGGTATCCGGCCCGCCGGCCTCCGCCGCCGTGGACCTGAGCCGCCACTCGACCACCCTGCCGGGTGCCACGTGGTGCATCTCCAGAGGAAACTGCCGCATACCGCCATCCCTTCGCCCCCCGAGTCAACCCCCAGGCCCTAACGACCCCCGGCCCGGGGAGGTGACGGAATCACTCCTGCGGGGCGGGACGGCGAGGGGCGCCGGCGTTCCGCCTGCGCAGGGCGGCCTCGAAGAGGGTCCAGCCGTCGATCTCCATGCCCGACGGGCCGTCGGGACGCCACCCGTGGGTCCGGGCCTCTTCCAACAGGGCCCGGACCGTGCCGGGTTCGTGCAGGTAGAGGGACTTGGTTGCGGTGAGGGACACCTCCCCGGAGACCATCGGGTAGCCCTGCGGGACGAGCCTTCCGGGCCCCTCCCGGAACACGATGCGCAGGTGCCCCCGCGCCCCGGCCAGGTGGAGGGTCAGGGACTCGCGGCAGTCGCCTGCACCGCCGCCCGGTCTGCTGTGGGAGTGCCGCACCGACCGTGTGTAGGTGTCCCCGTCCACGACGAGGCGTCGGGCCTTCCTCGGGTTGCGAGGCATCCGAGGCTCCTTCCTGAGGTGTCCGGGTGGCGGGGAGTCCGGGTCTCCCTGTGCCGGGGGCAGGGTGCCGGGGTGCCGGGGTGCCGGGGTGGCCGGGCGTCGGGATCGTTGTGCGATCACGCGCCGGGGGAGAGCCTACGAAGCCCTGTGCGCCCGGCGCATCCGGGATTCGCCGTGCTACTCGGTGTGCAGGGCCGCCGCGATCGTCATCCGAGCCGCCGACCGGGCCGGAACCAGCGCACCCATGACGGCGATCACGAGCCCGCGAGCAGCAGGCCGGACAACTGGGGCACGTCCCATATGCCGGCGACGCACTGCTCGCCCCGTCGATCACCCGCCGCCTGGTGGAGCGCTGCGCCCCGGGGGCCGGCGCCCGGGACCGGGTCACGACCGCCGACACCCGCCGCGGACTGGCCGCCCTGACGCCGCGCGAGCGCGAGGTGCTGACCCTGATGGGCCACGGCCGCTCCAACTCCGAACTGGCACGGGAGCTGACGCTCAGCGAAGCCACGGTGAAGACCCATGTGGCCCGCATCTTCGCGAAGTTGTCGCTGCGCGACCGGGCCCAGGCCGTGGTCCTCGCCTACGAGAGCGGCCTTGTGACGCCGGGCTCGGGAAGCTGCAGGGCTCGCAAGCGGGAGGCTGACCGGCCGTCACGGCACCAGGTCGGCCAGCACGGCCGGCGGCAGTGCGGGGTTGCCGGCCGCAGCCTCCACCACCGCCGGGTCCGGATCGGCGAGCAGTTCCACGACCACCGTCGGCGGGAGCGCCGGATGGGAGGCGGCACGCACCCGCGACTTCCCGTCGGCCGTGCACGGCAGCAGCGCCTCGGCGGTCGCGTTCGGATGCGAGGCGATCTCCCGCAGCGCCCGCCGTCCCGGCGGCTCGTGCCGGGCCAGCTCGGCCAGCAGGTCCCCGGGCGCGTCCGGGTTGGCCGCGACCGCCGCGAGGACCTGTACGCCGTGCCGCGCGACCATGGCCCGCAGCCGCTCCGGCGACAGTCCCGGATGCGGGGCCACGGCCTTGGCCACCGAGGCGTCCGGATCGGCGGCCAGCGCGTCGCGCAGTTCCGGCGGCAGATCGCGCCGCCGGCCAACGAGCATCCGTACGCGCGCGTGCGCCGACGCGGCCGCCTCCGTGAGCTCCTCTCCGGTGGCGGCGCGGATCCGCGGCAGCGGAGCCGGGCCCAGCCGGGTCGTGGGGGTCAGCCGCGCCAGCGCGTCGAACGGCACCCGGGGATGGTGCGCGACGGCCCGCCGTACCTTGACGCCCGGGTCGGTGGCCAGGACACGGCTCACCTCGGGGCCGCTGCCCGGGTTCCGATCTGTGTGGGGGTGGAGGTGGAGGCGGCGGTGGCAGCGGCCGCCAGGGCTTCGGCCAGCGCCGCGGTACAGGGGTTCATGCGGCGCCGGCCCGGCAGGACCAGGCCGATGTGCCGGGCGGGACGCGGAGGTTCGACACGGACCGACACCGCCCCCGCGGGGCCGGCGAGCGCGACCTGGGGGACGAGTGACACCCCGACCTCCGCCGCGACGAGTGTCTGGGCGAAGAAGTAGTCGGTGGTGGAGGCTCCCACGCGCAGGTCGAAACCGGCGAGCTCCGCGTAGCGGCGCAGGAACGCCTCCGTCTTGAGACAGCCCAGCACCCACCGGTCGGCGGCCAGCTCGCCGAGGCCCACCGAGGACCGGCCGGCCAAGCGGTGGCCGCGCGGCAGCACCACCCACAGCGGATCCTCCATCAGCGGCTGCCAGGCAAGGTCCCGGCTCCCGCCCGGGCCCACCGGGGGCGGGCCGTCGAAGTGATAGGCCAGCGCGAGATCCGCGGCGCCGCCGCGCACCATCGGCACGGCCTCTTCCGGTTCGCTCTCCAGCACCGTCAGCTCCACCTCCGGATGCGCCTGTACGAACCGGGAGAGCGCCGCCGGCAGCAGATGCCGGCCGCCACTGGTGAACGTGGCGACGGCCAGCCGCGGCCGCTCCTGTGCCAACCGGTCGATCGCACGGCGCACCTGGTCCAACTCGGCGGAGATCGTCTCCGCCGCCTCCACGAGCAGCCGCCCCGGCTCCGTGAGCGTGACACCGCGCGTGCTGCGGACCGCCACGGGGTGGCCGAGGGTGCGCTCCAGCACGGCGATGTGCTGGGAGACGGCCGACGGGGTCAGCAGCAGGGCCCCGGCCGCCTTGTTGAAGCTGCCGTGCTCGGCCACCGCCCGCAGGACCCGCAACCGCTGCACATCGATCATCAGTATTCCTTACGACCCGTTCAGCAGATGGTCAGTTCCGCTGGGGACGATACAACGCCAGAGTCGGACGCATGAAGCGGATTCTTGTCATCGGCGGCAGCCGGTACTTCGGGAAGTCCCTGGTCACGCGGATGCGCGACGCGGGCGACGAGGTCACGGTCCTCAACCGGGGCTCCAGCCCCCCGCCCCCGGCCGGCGTCGGCCGTCTCCTCGCCGACCGCGACGACGAAACCGGCCTACGGCAGGCACTGGGCCGACGCGACTTCGACGTGGTCGTCGACCAGGTCTGCTACACGCCGCTCCAGGCCGCCGTCGCCCGCCGGGTGTTCACCGCGCGGACCGGGCGCTACGTGATGACCTCGACGATGGAGGTGTACGACCCGGCCACCCTCGCCGTCGGCTCCGCGCCGCACACCGTGCCTGTGACCGAGGAGGCCCTGGACCCCGCGCGCCCGCCGCTCGCGCCGCCCCTTCCGCACCGGCAGGGGCCCGGCCCCGCGCACAGCGACGCCTACGCGTACGCGGAGGGCAAGCGGCGGGCCGAGGCCGTCTTCCTGCGCGAGCCGCCCTTCCCGTACGTCTGCGTGCGCACCGCGCACGTCCTCGGAGGCGGCCGGGCGGAGTTCACCGGGCGCCTCGCCCACTACGTCGAGCGGATCGGCGCCGGGCAACCGGTCGACGTCCACCAAGCCCCGTACGGCACCTCGTTCATCCACCACCTGGAGATGGCCGACTTCCTCGACTGGACCTCGCGGCAGACCTTCACCGGGCCCGTCAACGCCGCCTCGCACGGCGCCCCGGACGTGCTCGCGCTCTGTGCGGTGGTCGCGGAACGTCTCGGACGGCGGCCCCGGTACCGGGTCGTCGAGGCGGGCGCCGACGCCTCGCCCTTCTCCTTCGACCGCGCCTACGCCATGGACAACGGCCGGGCCGAGGCCCTGGGCTTCGCCTTCGGCCGGGTCTCCGACTGGCTGCCCGGGGCCGTCGACGAGACCGTGTGACGGCGGGGTGTCAGGACGCGGGCAGGCCGAGGATCTCCAGGATGCCCTCCGCGTACGCCGCCGTACCGGAGCCCGGGACGGCGGCCAGTTCCCGGCGGAAACCGTCCACGCCGGTACGGATGAAGGCGGCACACTGCCCGTGCAGCCCGGCCTCGTGGGTGCCGCCGTCGTCCACCGTGCACAGCAGGGCCAGCAGGCTCCACAGCAGCGCCTCGCGGGTCGCCCGCCGGGGCGGCCGCGCCGACCACACCGCCATCAGCACGGCGCACACCGCCGGTGCCGGCGGCTTCAGGTGCTGCGCGAAGAAGGCATGGCCCTCCAGCGCGTGGAACGCGGCGGGATGCCCCTCCGCGGCGTCGTACACGGCGTCCACGAGATGGCCCGCGGACCGGCCGCAGCCGCACTCGATGCCCTCCCAGTCGTGCCGCGCGATCTCCGCCACCACGGAGTCCGGAACCATCGGGCTGCGCGGTAGCGCGCTCTGGCGCCGCAGAGCATGCGGCTTCTCACTCCCCCTCATGCGCCACAGTATGAGCCAGGCCGGATCGCGCAGCGAGAGGGGGCGGAACCGGATCACACGGACGGCCGTCTGAGACCCCGTGTGGATGAAACGAAGAGTACTTTTTCTGCTGTTCGCCCTGCTCGCGACCCAGGTGGGCTCGCTCGTCAACCCCGCCTACGCCTGCGGCTGCGGGGCGATGATCCCCGACGGCAAGACCGCCATCGGCGTCAACCGGGAGACTTCCGTCGTGCGCTGGGACGGCCGTACGGAACAGATCGTCATGCGCTTCACCGTCGGCGGGAACGCACAGCGGGCCGCCTGGATCATGCCGGTACCGGGACGTGCCACGGTGGAGCTGGGCGACGGCGACTTGTTCGACGAACTGCGCGAGCTGACCCGGCCGGAACGCAAGACCCGCACCCACTTCTGGCCGCGGGCCGGCGACTGGCCCTTCTCCCAGGTCGACGGCGCCGGTGCGGGCGCCCCGGCGCCCGGTGCCGCGCCGCCCGTCGGGGTCGTCGGCCGCGAGCAGCTCGGCGACTTCGACGTGGCCCGGCTGACCGCCACCGACCCCGACGCCCTCAGGAACTGGCTGGAGAGCAACGGCTTCGAGTTCCCCGACCGTCTCGCCACCGAGGTCAAGCCGTACGTCGACCAGCACTGGGAGTACGTGGCGGTACGCCTCGCCCCGCGCGACGGCGGAAAGGGCGAGGTGCTCCGCGGCGACCTGGACCCGCTGAAGATCCGCTTCGACAGCGACCGGCTGGTCTATCCGATGCGGCTCTCGCGCATGGCCAGGACCCCGCAGTCGCTCGGCCTGTACGTCCTGGCGGACCACCGCATGGAACCCGCCACCGCCATCGGCGGCTCCGCCCCCGAGGTGACCTTCGCGGGCACCATCGAGCCGAAGGACGGCCCGCTCGCCGCCCTCGCCGGCGGAAAGCCGGTGTTCCTCACGGCGATCGACCAGGAGTTCCCGCACCCCGGCCGGATCGACTCCGACCACGAACTGCGCGCGACGGCGAAGGACACCCCCTACCGCCGGGCCGTCTACCGCAACGAGCTGCTCACGGTGGGGGACGGCATTCCGGTATGGCTCCTGACGGTCTCGGCAGCCGCCGTGGCCCTCGCCGCCACCGCCTGCACCATGACCCGCCGCCGGCGTAGTCGTCGCAGTCCGGCCGCCGCGGCCCGGTGAACCTCTGCGGTCACGGCTCTACAACCAGTGCCGCGCCAGGCAGCGTTTGCCCCTCAGGAGCGGCGTCCGATGCGTGCACACCATCGGCGCCCGCAAGATCGCCCTGCTCACGCCGTCCATTGGGCCGCTGACACGGACCGTCGTGGACTACCTCACCCACGAGGGCATCGAGGTGGTCGACTACGAGGCCCTGGAGACCCGGACAACCGACATCGCCGCCCACGACCCGGCCCGCCGGCCGGCCTGGCACGGGCGCCGGCGTACTCCGACGCGGACGCCGCCGCCCAGGGCCACCTGCTCTCCGGCGCCTACGCGCGGACCCCGCGGCCGGAGCACCCCACGGGGCGGGCTACCGCATCGGCGGCGGCACCGTGTAGTTCGGGATCGACGGGTCCTTCGGGTCGAAGGGGCTCGGCTTCCAGGTCGGCAGCGGCGGCCGGTCGGGCGCCGGCGGCGGGTTGGGGCCCCGGTCGGGGTTCTGCGGGACGGCCGACGGGCCCTCGGGGGTCCGCTGCGGGGCCGGTCCGCCGGTGGCCGCAGGCCTCGGCTCGGCGGCCGGAGTCGAGGGCGCAGCGGACGGCTGCCCGGCCGCCGGCTCCGAGGGGGAGGGGGTCTGCGGCGCGCCGGCCGGCGTGGAGGCGGGAACCGGCCCGGCCGGCTCCGCCCCGTCCGGTCCGCCCGAGCAGCCGCCCAGCGCCAGCACGCCGCCCAGCGCCACGACAGCGGCCACTCCGGCTCTCGATCCCATGCCCACCGCCCGCTCCCGCACGGTCAGTGCGTTCGATGCGGGCGATCGTAGCTCAGGCGGGCGCACCGGACGGGGCCGCGCGCCCCCGGGCGTACCGCAACGTGTGGAAAGGGCCCGATTCGCCCTGCCGGGAGTGACACCAGCGGCGGCTCCAGCGCTGAAGGGCACGGGTCGTCTCCCGGCGGCCACGATCTGCCCGACCTCCGACACCCGTCGCCCGATCCCCCAGAGGCCACGACGCATGCACCCATCGCCCGGCACGTCCGACCAGGACACGGTGGAGCTCTTCCTCGGTGACATCAGCGCGGCACAGGGGCCGAAGGCCCCTCCCAGGGCCGAGGCACCCGTTTTCGTGGACAGCTCGGGGCGCAGGCAGCGTCGCGTACGCCGATGGGGCCTCCTGCTGGTGATACCAGCCGCCGCCTACGTCATCCTGCTCCTGAGCACGCTGATGGGCGGACCCACCTTCCGATCGCCGTTCCTCCCCTCCGCCCAGGCCCCGCAGACCCCGACGCCCGGCGAGCCGTCCAGGGCCGCACCGACCGGCCCGTCGCCCCGCGGCACGGAGAGCGGAGTCCCCCGGGCCACTCCGGCAGCCGCACGAACCAGCGCGCCCGCCCCGGCGGCCACCCCCGGGACCGGCAGCACCGCACCCGTCACCGGCGCGACCAAGGCCACCGGCGGACCGGCGGACCCGGCCCCGTCGCCGCCCGGCGGCGGCCGCGGCCGCTTCTCCACTCCGCCCGGCCAGGGCGCCGGCAAGCCCACCAGCCGCCCCTGAGCCCCGTCGGCCGGCACCGTCCGCACCACACGTACCGCGCACCACACGTACCGCACCACCCGACGCAGCAGGCAGGAAGCCCCACCCCCGTGTCGAAGAACCGCCGTCGCCGCTCGCAGGGCAGGCACACCTCCGTACGCAACGTCCCTCTGCGCACCCACTGGCTGCTGCTCACCACCCTCGTGCTCACCCTCTCGGCGGCGCTGCTCCTTGAGGGCTACACCCAGCACCTGTTCGACTCCCGCCCCGACGGGGCGGTCCGCGAGCAGCGGGCCGGCACGTCCGTACCGGCCGCTATCAGCTCCGGCGGCCCGGTGATCGAGGGTGCGGCCGGCCGCACCGCCTCCCCGGCGCCCCGCACGATCGCCCTCACCTTCGACGACGGCCCCGACCCCGTCTGGACCCCGAAGATCCTCGACGTACTGCGCCGCAACGACGTGCGCGCGACCTTCTTCACCGTCGGCACCCGCGTCGCCGAGAACCCGGACCTGGCCCGCCGGATCGTCGCCGAGGGCCACCAGATCGGGCTGCACAGCTTCACCCATACCGACCTCGGCACCGCGTCCGCCTGGCGCCGCTCCCTCGAACTGCGCGAGACCCAGCTCGTCATCGCCGGCGCCACCGGGGTCACCACGCCCCTGCTGCGCCCGCCGTACTCCTCCACCAGCAAGGCGCTCGGCGACTCCGACTGGAACGCGGTCGTCCAGGCCGGACAGGAGGGATACCTGACCGTCCTGACGACCCTGGACAGCCAGGACTGGCGGCGCCCCGGCGTCGAAGCGATCGTCGCCGCCTCCACCCCCTCGGACTCCGCCGGGCAGATCGTGCTGCTGCACGACGCGGGAGGGGACCGCACGCAGACGGTCGCCGCCCTCGAACAACTCGTCCCTCGACTGAAGGCGTCCGGTTGGACGTTCGCCACCGTGGGCGACGCGGTCGCCCTCCCGGCCGCCGTGCAGAGCGCCGGCACCGCCGACCGGTGGCAGGGGATGGCGTTGATCACCGCGATCCGCTCCAGCGGCTGGATCCTCGACGTGCTGTCGTGGCTGCTGTGGGCGGCGGGCGCGATCAGCCTGCTCCGTGCGGTCGCCGTGTTCGTGGCCGCCCGGCGACACGTGCGGATGCGGCGCAAGCCCTGGGGCGCTCCGGTCACCCAGCCGGTGAGCGTGATCGTCCCCGCCTACAACGAGAGCGCCGGAATCGAGGCGGCCGTCCGCTCACTGCTGGCGTCCGACCACCCCGTCGAGGTCATCGTGGTCGACGACGGCTCCACCGACGGAACGGCCGACATCGTCGAGGCGCTCCGGCTGCCCGGCGTACGGGTCATCCGGCAGCAGAACGCCGGAAAGCCCGCCGCGCTCAACACCGGGATCGCCGCGGCCTCCTGTGACCTGCTCGTCATGGTCGACGGTGACACCGTCTTCGAACCCGACGCCGTCCGCATGATCGTCCAGCCTTTCGCCCACCGCCGTGTGGGCGCGGTCTCCGGCAACGCCAAGGTGGTCAACCGGGGCGGTCTGCTCGGCCGCTGGCAGCACATCGAGTACGTCGTCGGATTCAACCTCGACCGCCGTCTGTTCGACCTCGCCGAGTGCATGCCCACCGTCCCCGGGGCCGTCGGCGCGTTCCGCCGCGAAGCCCTGCTGAGGGTCGGCGGTGTCAGCGACACCACCCTGGCCGAGGACACCGATCTCACCATGGCCCTGTGCCGGGACGGCTGGCGCGTGGTCTACGAGGAGCGCGCCAAGGCGTGGACGGAAGCCCCCGCCTCCCTCGGCGCCCTGTGGAAGCAGCGCTACCGGTGGTGCTACGGCACCCTCCAGGCCATGTGGAAGCACCGCGGAGCCCTCGCCCAGCGCGGGCAGGCCGGCAAGCTCGGCCGACGCGGCCTGGTCTACCTGCTGATGTTCCAGGTCCTGCTGCCGCTGCTCGCGCCCGTCGTGGACGTCTTCGCCGTCTACGGCCTGGTCTTCCTCGACCCGTTGCGCATCGTCGGCTTGTGGACGGCCTTCCTGCTGCTCCAGGTCCTGATGGGCCTGTACGCCTTCCGCCTGGACGGTGAGCGTCCCGGGCCGCTGTGGAGCCTGCCGCTCCAGCAGTTCGTCTACCGCCAGCTCATGTACCTGGTCGTGATCCAGTCCGTCTTCACCGCGGTCGCCGGCTCGCGCCTGCGCTGGCAGCGGATGGAGCGATACGGCAGTCTCCAGGTGCCCGTCACCACCTCCGAGACCCCTGCCGGACCCCTTGCCGAGCCCCACGCCGAGCCGCAGTACGTGCCCGGGGCCCGGCCGGCCGCCGAGCCCTGGGGCGAACCCTCGGCCGAGCCTGCCGCACCCCCGTACGGCGGCTACGACACGGACCCCTCCTGGGCGTCGCACCCCGCGGCGCCGGGCCCGCAGAACCACATCTGGCCCTCGCAGCAGTGGCACCAGGGCCCGTAGTCACGGCGCGCCCTCGCCCGCCCGGGCCAGGGTGAGCACCCCGGCGCACACCAGGGCCACGCCCAGCAGTTGGGGGAGCAGCCACCAGCCCGACCGGAGGTGTTCCTCGTACAGGACCACCCCCAGCGCGATGCTGATGCTCGCGTCGCCGAGGGTCAGCGCGGGCTGCGAGGCGACGAGTGGACCGCCCTGCATGGCGTGTTCGAGCAGCAGCAGGGCGCAGATGCCGCTCGCACCGAAGGCGTACGTCTCCCAGGTGGTGAGGAACCCGCCGAGGCCGTCGTCGTCGAGGACGTGCACGGAGGACTTCATCAGGGCGGCGGTGAGCGCGTAGCAGACGGCGGTGGCGGCGCCCAGGCAGCCGGCCCGCGAACGGCCGGGCGGACGCCGCAGGCCCGCCACGGCGAGCAGTGCGACGACCACCGCGCAGGCCGGCAGCGCCACCACCCACCGTTCGGTCGGCACGTCGGTGCGGTTGCCCGCGGGTGAGGCGGCCACCAGCGCGAGCCCGAGCCCCGCCACCACCCCCGCCACGGCCAGCCACAGCGCCCCCGGCAGCCGCCGCCGCGTCAGCAGGGAGGCGATCAGCAGGGCCAGCGGCAGCTCCAGCACGAACAAGGGCTGTACGAGGGCCAGCGCGCCCGTGGCCAGGGCCGCGGCCTGCCCGACCCCGGCGGCGATCACCGCCAGGATGCCCACGACCCAGACGGGCCGGCGCAGCAGGTCCAGGACCAGACCGAGGCGGAAGCCCTCGCTCTGTGGCACGGTGAGCGCGGCCCGCCGCTGGAGCACGGTGGCCAGCGCGTTGCTGAGGGCCGCGAACAGCGCGAAGAGGACCGGTAGGACGACGCCCATGCCCCGATCCTCACCGCGCCCGCCGCCCGGCCGCGCCGCGACACCGGGCCGCGGGCGTCGCGGCGCCCGCATTCCCCCGTGCGGACCTGCCGGAGAGCCTCCTCAGCGGCGCGCCGCGGCCGCCGCCCGGTGCAGGGCCAGGGCCGCGAGGGCCTCCGGGGCGCCGGCCTGGCCGCGGATGCCGGGGAAGGCGTTGACGTCCACGATCAGGGGCGTTCCGCCGCCGGTGTCGATGATGTCCACGCCGTAGACGTCCAGGGCGAACACCGTCCCGACCCGGCGCACCAGATCGGCCCATCCGGCGGGCAGTTCGTCCGGTGCCAGAGGGCGGGTGGGGCCGCGCCCCCCGGGGGAGAGCTCGGACCGGCGCAGAGCCGAGAAGACCCGGTCGCCGATGGCCCACAGCTTGTGGTCCCAGCCGTTGTTGGGCGCGTACTCCTGCACCACGACGGGCTCCTGCGGCCATTCCCGGGCCAACTCCCGCAGTCGTGCGGTGTCGTCGGCGCGCGCGACCAGGTCGCCGCGCCGGCTGCGCCTGCTCTTGACCACCAGGGGGGCCGACGGCCGTGCCTCCCGCGCCCACACCCCCAGGGCGCCGACGGTACGGGTCGCCGCGAACGGCAGCCCGGCCCGCAGGGCGACTTCCGCCATCGTGGTCCGGTCCTGGCACAGGGCGGTGGCCGCAGCGGAGTTGACCACCGGCGCCCCCTGCCGCTCCAGGTACCGCGCGAGTCCCAGTGCGTGCGGCGTCCGCGACTTCAGCAGGTACACCCCGGCCAGGGGCAGGGGTACGTCCCCGAGGGTGCCCGGATCGAGCACTTCCACCTCGTGCTCCGAAGCGAGCAGGGCAGTGGTGTCCGCCAGCAGCGGATGTTCCGGTTGCGGGGTGATCAGGCCGATCTTCACAGGGCGTCACCCGCAGGGGCGGCGAACTGCGCCGTGATCTGCGCCGGCGTCTGGGACGGGATCGCCAGGGGGAGCGTGCAGGGGAGCGCCACGGGCGCCGCCACCGGCGCGGGGCCGCCGGCCCGGGCCAGCCCCAGGACGGCGCGGGCCACCCGCGCCGCCGCGTCCGGCACCTGGCGGAAGCTCGGGAAGTCGTTGACGTCGACGACCACCGGCCCGTCGGGACCGAGCAGCACATCCGCCCCGTACAGGTCCAGCCCGTAGACCTCGCCCACCTGGGCGGCGATCGCCGCCACCTCCGCCGACAGCGGCACCCGGCGCTCGCGGACCGAGGGATCCGGGTGCAGCGGGGAGCAGCGCTCGGTCGCGAACAGCTCCCCGCCGACCGCGTACACCTTGATGTCCGTACCCGAGTTGGGCACGTACGGCTGGGCGATGAGCATGCCCTCGCCGGCGAGCGCGGGCAGCAGTGCCTCCAGCCGGTCGGGCGAGGACACCAGGTGCACGGCCCGCCCGGAGCTGCCGTCGGCGGGCTTGACGACGAGGGGGAACTCGGCCGCCGGCACCTCCCGGAGCAGTTCGGGGCGGGCGACCGCGTACGTGGGCGGCAGCGGGAGTCCGCGCCCGCGCCCGAGGGCGGCGGCCAGCGCCTTGTCCCGTACTCCGCGGATCGACCGGGCGTCGTTGACGGTGGTCAACCCGGCCGCGGCGGCGGCTTCGAGGAGGGTCAGCCCGGGGCCGCCCGACACCGTCTTGAGCACCCAGGCGTCGTGGGCCCCCGCGTCGACCGCCTCGGTCATGCGCAGCAGCGAGCCGCCCGGCCGCACGACGTCCACACGGTGGCCCCACGCGGTCAGCTGTCCGATCACCTCGTTCGGCATACCGTCGTGGCGGTAGTGCTCCTCCACCAGGAAGCAGAGCCTCATCGACCTTCCCCAAAATCCCGGACGTCCGCCGAATCCGCCCGGCGAGTTGTGACATCACAGGATGTCATGGACCGCAATGTGATGATCAGTCCGCGTGTGGGCTTCGTGTGGCCTTCCGGCCTTCCGGCCGACCGACCAACCGTCCGGACCTCTCTACGGCCCCTCGCACGGCTTTGCTTGTCAGGCTTCCCGTTTCGGCTCGCCGGGGGGAAAGCGCGTGTCGCGACCGGTCCCATGCCCTACCGGGAGCCGGTGCCCCCGTTGCCCGACCGGGCGTACGAGGGGCTGCTGAACCACCCCGAGGCCCTAGGGTCTGTATCGAGTTGCCCCGCGGCGTCGCGACGCCCGGCACGCACCCTCGGCGCACGAGCCAGATGCCCTGGTAGCTCCGCTACGAGGACATTCGTCCCGTACGCCGAGGGCACGCACCGAACGCCGCTCCTTGCTCCACGGGGCAACTCGATACAGGCCCTGGTGCGCCAGGAAGTGTTCAACGGGGATGTGCCGCCGGCCCACATCCTGGCGGGCCTCGCGGACCACGAGGACCCGCTGTTCCGTCAGGCCGCCTGCCAGGGCGCCTGGCAGGAGTTCTCGGACGAAGCGCGTCGGCGCCTCCTCCACGACGACGACCGCGAGGTGCGGCTGGCGGCCGCCGAACAGGTCCGCGACGAGGACGAGGAACGGACCGCCTGGCTCATCGGGAAACGGGACGGCTCCTGGCGGCCCGTCGACGTCCTGCAGACCGGCGGGCTCACCCGGGAACTCGCCGGACGCCTGGTCGCCGAGGGCGAACGGCTCGCGACGATCGCCGCCAACCCCTCGCTCCCGCCCGAGGACATGCACCGGCTCCTGGACAGGGCCGGCGTGCCGGAAATCCGGGTGAATGATCGGACAAGCGGCTGCTAGGTTGATCACGTGCCGAAGCTGAATCAGATCATCGCAGTCGAAAAGGGCGTCAAGTCCAAGTCGCTCCAGGAACTCACCCAGGCCCACCACGACGTGCAGAAGCCCGCCCTGCTGGCCGGTATCTCGCGGACGTACCAGCCCAAGGACGAGGAGGGCGAGCAGTTGCCGCCCGAGTCCACCCGGGTGCAGGTCAAGGCGGAGGACGTGCTGCGTGCGACGGCCGGGACGCTCACGCGGCTCTTCGACGTGACCGCCACCAAGGACTGGGCGAACCGCAGCGCGGCCGCGGACGTGGTCGTGGACGGAACGGTCCTGCTGGCGCAGGTGCCCGTGCCGTACCTGCTCTTCCTGGAGAAGCAGCTCACGGACCTGCACACCTTCGTGCGGAAGCTGCCGGTGCTGGACGCCTCCGAGTCCTGGAACCTGGACCCGTCGACGGACTCCTGGAAGACGGACCCGGTGCGCACGATCCGCACCAAGAAGGTGCCGCGCAACCACGTCAAGGCCGAGGCCACCGAGAAGCACCCGGCCCAGGTCGAGGTGTACTACGAGGACGTGCCGGTCGGGTACTGGACGACCGTGAAGTTCTCCGGCGCGCTGCCCGCCCGCCGGGTGAACGAGCTGCTCGACCGCGTCGAGAAGCTCCAGCAGGCCGTCAAGTTCGCCCGCGAGGAGGCCAACAGCGCCGAGGTCACCGACCAGCGGGTCGGGGACGCGGTGTTCGGCTACCTGTTCGGGTAGCCCACAGAACCCCTCCTGTATGTCTGCAGGGGGTGCGCGAGAGCGCAAGCTGAAACTGATGTTGAAGCTGAACAGGGGTGTCAGTTGGGGGTTCGAATCCCTCCCCCGGCATTGCGTGCCGGGGTGGCCCAAGCTGGTAGAGGCGGCCCCTTGAATCTCAGATTCTCGCTCCAGTCTCAGTATTCGCCGCCGAACACCGGATCGACCGAGCGTGGACGACCATCGATGGACGGGGGTTCAAGTCCCTCCTGTGCCTCTTTCATGGCACGGTAGTTCAAAGGTAGAACACGTCGATCTCAGAATGATCCGCGACTCTTAAACGTGCCGGTGTGCGCAATTGGGTGGCAAACAGGAGCCCGGGAGCTGGATATGCTCCCGGGCTCCGTCACGTTCGCCCCGCGGTCACCCGGGCACGGTGACCCGGGCACGGTCATCGGTCACTTCACCCGAGACCGTCCCGCGGGGACCGTCACACGGGCACGGACACGAACCTCCGGCCGGCCTCGTTCTCGACCATGACGGCCTTGACGTCCGACCGGTCGACGGCCGCCGAGCCGTCCAGCCCGGCGCCCTTGGCCTCGCCGTTCTCCTGGCTGCCCACGACCCAGCTGCCCGCCGTGGTGCGCGTACCGTCCTTGGAGACCACGATCAGGCGGCAGCGCTCGCCCGGCGGCAGGCCCGTGACCGCCGCCCGCAACCGCACCCACTTCGTGGCAGGCGTCATCTGCACCGTCATCCGGGCGCCCGTGCCCGTGTCGGTCGCCGAGTGCAGCGTGGTCCCCTTGGGCGGGGGCGAGGGGTCCGCCGAAGCGGTCGGGGACGGGGGAGCAGGCAGCGCGACGCCTGCCGGGTCGCCCGGGCCCAGCTGGGTGCCGGCCCAGAAGACGGCGGCCAGGGACGCCGCGACGGCCAGGCCCGTGAACCCCGCGCGTCGGCGCGCCGCACCGGCCCGCTCGCCCCGCATCTGCCGCAGGGTGCGCTGGAGCAGCAGGTCACCGCCCTGCGGCGGTCCGTCGAGGAACGCCTCTTCGGGCACCTCGCCCAGCGCCGCCTCCATCTCGCGCAACGCGGCCACCTCCTCCCGGCACTGCACACATCCGCTCATGTGTCCCTCGACCCGGCGGACCTCCTCGGCGTCCAGGACGCCGAGCACGTAGGGGCCGAGCAGTTCCTCCTCGTGCCGCTGCCGGTTCATGCCACCACCTCACGCAGTCCGGCCGGCTGCTGGGGCGGCCTGCCCGATCGTTTTCCGTCTCTTGTGCCGCTCTCCCGGAAGCCGTCGTCCCTGAACACGTCGCGCAGGGCCTTGAGCGCGTAGTGCGAGCGCGACTTGACCGTACCCGCCGGGATGCCGAGCGTGTCGGCGGCCTCCGCCACGCTGAGCTGCCGGTAGTACAACTCCTTCAATACGTCCCGGTGTTCCGGGGACAGCCGGTCGAGGGCGCCCAGCACCGTCATGCTGTCCACCACCGAGTCGGCGTGGTCCGCCTCCACCGGG
This sequence comes from Streptomyces sp. NPDC060232, assembly GCF_042726555.1. Lineage (NCBI taxonomy): Bacteria > Bacillati > Actinomycetota > Actinomycetes > Kitasatosporales > Streptomycetaceae > Streptomyces > Streptomyces sp. NPDC060232. Next base: position 436,897 of record NZ_JBHXAG010000001.1, read on the forward strand.
GGAGCGGCCGACGAACCGGAGACCTCCGGCGGCCGGGCGGCCCTGGCCCGATAGCGGTCGGTGATGATGTTCCGGGCCACGGTGAGCAGCCAGCCGCGCACCGAACCCTTTCCGTTGACCAGGACCTCGGAGTGCCGCCAGGCACGGATCAGCGTCTCCTGTACGACGTCCTCGGCGGTGGCCCGGTCCCCGGTCAGCCGGGTGGCGTACGCGAGCAGGGCTTGGCCGTGCTCCTCGTACACCGACTTGATCAGTGCCTCATCGGTCGAGCCCCGCCGAGTTCGGGGCCACAGTGGTCCGGCCATCTCACCCTCTCCGTCTTCCCTCGCTTGCGTGGTGCGGTCGGAACACGCCGGCAGGGCCGATCCGGTTCACGTGACCTGCGTCACTCGGGCCGGTGGGCGCTCAAGTCCGGCAGGTGCGGCCCTCGTTGAGGCATGCGACGACCGCGGCCATCTGGCGCTCGGTCATCGCGTTCACGAACATCGCGTGGTCCGTCCTGGGGCTGTGCCGCTGCTCGGGGAAGGAGTCGACGGCCACGGGCACCCCGGCGGGGACCTCGTAGGCGAGCGAGACGCGCAGTTCGGGTACGGGGAAGGTGTTCGTGGGGCAGACTCCGTTGCCGCCGGGGAACAGCAGGTGCGAGCGGTGCCCCGGGCTCGCGGTGTCGAGGCCGTTCCAGCAGCTGGGGAAGACCAGGCTGCGGGTGACGCGGTCGCCCTCGGGGCAGCGCGGGTAGCTGGTGGTGGAGCGGTCGGGGGAGCCGGAGCACCCCCAGCGGGCCCGGACGTGGGCGTCGCTGCCCGCGGTGCGGGCGACCGCGTCGCCCGTCAGCGCGTGCAGGAAGGGCGGCATCGCCACGACCTTGCTGACCGGGTTGCCGCGGAACTCCAGGCGGACCGAGGACTCGGGCACGATCTCGCCGCTGTTCCCGTGCCCAGCGGACCTCTCGTGCGGGCGCATGCCCGGCCGGTCCAGGCGGCGCAGGACGGGCCAGTAGTACGCCGACCGGTCGCCGCCCGTACAGCTCGTGGCGGCGGCGGCCAGCGAGGCTTCGGTGGACATGGCGTCCGTGGACAGGTTGCCGACGTAGGAGTGCGTGTGGTGGGCGCCGGCCGGCAGGCCGGGCGAGACCACGAGGTTGTCCTCGTTGTGGTGCCGCCCCTCGTTGCGGCCGCAATCCACCGCCATCGACCCCGGCGATCCGTCGCCCGCCTCGGCGGGCCGGGCCTCAGCGGCGGCGGGGACGGGCGGAACATCGCGTATGTCCACGTAGTCGGACGGCGCCGGGGCCCCGGCCGTCGCTCCCGCGTGCGGGCCGGCGGCGCGCGTGGCGCCGAGCACCGCGGCGGCCAGTCCACCACCCAGGACCAGGCAGATGACCAGAGTCAGCAGTCGGCGTTCTTTCCCCATGGCGGTCACGGTTACCGGTGGCGACCCCGCCGTCAACCCGGCATCCGCATGACGGTCGCGGGACCGCGTGCGGGCGTCCGGACGGGTCCGGGCGGGTCCGGCGGGCGGGCAGGGGCCCGAGCGCCGGCCGGGCGTCACAACCGGCCGTGAAGTGGCCGGGGTTGTCCGTCGGGCGGCTTGTCCGCCCGCGTGCCGACCGGACACAGTGGGCGTATGACACCCGCCGTGCCGCCCGCCGTGACACCCGCCGAGCTCCTGGACGCGTTCGCCCGCACCCGCGCCCGACTCGACGGCGGCGAGGTCACCTACTGGTGGACCGGCGACGTCCACTCCTGGGCGCCGGGCGAGCCCTACCGGCGGCTCTTCGGCTTCGAAGGGCTCAACGTCGCCCGCCTCGTGGCGGACGAGGAGAGCGGCGGCTACCAGTTGCTGTCCCGGGAGGCCGCGTTCTACCTGGACCCGGTGACCCGGGAGATCATGGAGACCTGGCAGGACAAGCCCGTGGTCCACGTCTGGAACGACCCGGCCAACCAGAAGTGGCGCCCCTTCCCCGTCCCCGTGACCGAACTGGGCGACCAGATCTGCTTCAGCCTGGAGATCCCGCTCGCCTACCCCTCGCCGCTGCCGGTCGAGGAGTACCCGCACCACTCGGCCGACGACACCTACCGGGCGCTGGAACTCTTCCAGTTCTTCGCACCCGCGACCGCGCTGAGCACCGACCGGGCGAGCGTCCCGGCGACGATGTCCTGGACCCGTATGTCCCCGTGGCTGCCGTGGATGGAGCAGGGCGCGCGCCCCGGTGGCCTCACCTTCCACTGCCGCGGCCGCAAGCTCGACGCCTACGAGCAGGTTCCCGAACGCACCCGCGCGTACATCGCCGGCCACCACCCCGAATTCGCCCACGCACCGGAGAAGTGGAGCGAACCGAACGAGACGAGCTGGACGTACTTCCGCAGGCTCTTCCCGCCGGACCGGAGCGAGTCCTGAGCACCCCCGCCCCTCGGGCCGCACCCTCGCCGCCGTTGCCTGGCATGTGCGGCGAACGCCCTGGTCACACCGTCTGCTGAGGGACCTGCGGGGGGAGTCGCAGGGGGTGGACAAGGGTTTTCCCCGTATCCGGTTCACCCCCGCGTTGCCTACTGTCTGCCCACCGGCGATCTTCCCCAGGCCGGGCGGTTCACACGCCAACCCCACATGGCGTGTAGGCCGACCGGCCGGGGGAAGCGCGCCGGGACCGCCGTTGCCCCTGCCTCGCCGTTGCGGCCGGGACAACGTGGCGTGCGGCGGCAGCCGGGGCGAGACCGACCAACTCGCTTCCGGCCCCGCGGCCGCCGACCACCCCCACACTGCACCGACCGGCCGCTCCGGCCTGCCCGGAACCGGCCCTCGAAAGGGATCACGTGCACGCAACGAGACGCAGGCTCATATCCGTCGTGGCCATGTCCGTCACCCTGCTCGCCGGCACCGCCACCGCCTCCGTGGCCGTGGCCTCCGAGGGCCCCGCCGCGGCCCCGGCCGCCGCGCTCGCCCCGACCGCGCCCGTCGAGAACCTCATCGTCGGCTACAAGTCGTCCGCCACCGAGGCCAGCTCGAACACCGCGGCCGCCGACGACGCCGCCGCCAAGGGCAAGAAGGCCGGCAAGAAGGCGAAGTTCGACCGCCGCCTGGGCACCGGTGCCGCGCTGGTCAACCTCGGCGGAACCGTCGCTCCCGCCGAGGCCGCCGACGTGATGGCCCAGTTCCGCGCCGACCCGGACGTCGCCTACGTCGAGCCCGACACCCGCGCCTACGCCACGGCCGTGACCCCGAACGACACCGAGTACGCCAAGCAGTGGGACCTCTTCGAGTCCACCGCGGGCATGAACGTCCCGGCCGCCTGGGACAAGACCACCGGCTCCGGCGTCACCGTCGCCGTGATCGACACCGGCTACGTCGCCCACTCCGACCTCGCGTCCAACACGGTCGCCGGCTACGACTTCATCAGCAGCGCCACCTACGCCCGTGACGGCGGCGGCCGCGACAGCAACCCCGCCGACGAGGGCGACTGGAACGCCACCGACGGCGAGTGCGGCGTCGGCTCCAAGGCGAGCAACTCGTCCTGGCACGGCACCCACGTCGCGGGCACCATCGCCGCGGCCACGAACAACTCCAAGGGCATCGCGGGCATCGCCTACGGTGCGAAGGTCCAGCACGTCCGCGTCCTCGGCAAGTGCGGCGGTTCCACCTCGGACATCGTCGACGCCATCACCTGGGCCTCCGGCGGCTCCGTCGCCGGCGTGCCGGCCAACGCCACCCCGGCCAAGGTCATCAACATGAGCCTCGGCGGCCCGGGCGCCTGCGGCACCAGCTACCAGAACGCGATCAACGCGGCCGTCGCCCGCGGCACGACCGTCGTCGTCGCCGCCGGCAACAGCAACGCCGACGCCGCCGGCTACTCGCCCGCCAGCTGCAACAACGTGATCAACGTCGCCGCCAGCAACCGCGCCGGCGACCGCTCGTACTACTCCAACTACGGCGCGATCATCGACATCGCCGCCCCGGGCGGTGAGACCCGCCGCGCCACCGACACGCCCGGCACCGTCACCACCCCCGAGAACGCGATCCTCTCGACCCTGAACGCGGGCACCACCACCCCGGGCGCCGAGATCTACAAGCCCTACCAGGGCACCAGCATGGCCGCCCCGCACGTGGCGGGCCTCGCCGCGCTGCTGAAGTCGGCGAACTCCGCGCTGACCCCGGCCCAGATCGAGTCGGCGATCAAGAACAACGCCCGTCCGCTCGCCGGCACCTGCACCGGTGGCTGCGGCGCCGGTCTCGCCGACGCCGCCGCGACCGTCGCCGCCGTGACCTCGACCCCGCCCACCCCGGCCTTCGAGAACACCACGGACTTCGCCATCGGTGACAACACCACCGTGGAGAGCCCGATCACCGTCACCGGGAAGACCGGCAACGCCCCGTCCGCCCTCAAGGTCGGCGTGAACATCGTGCACACCTACATCGGTGACCTGAAGGTCGACCTGGTCGCCCCGGACGGCTCCGTCTACACGCTGCACAACCGCTCGGGCGGCAGCGCCGACAACATCAACCAGGTCTACACCGTCAACGCCTCCTCCGAGGTCGCGAACGGCACCTGGAAGCTCCGGGTCAACGACAACGCCGGCGGCGACACCGGCAGGATCGACTCCTGGAATCTCACCTTCTGAGACGGCTTCCGCCGACTCGGGGTCCGGCACCAACTCCGCCTGACGGAGCGATAGTACGGACCAATTGAATCCCCGGGCCTGCCGATACTCCGGGTATCGGCAGGTCCGCCGGGTTTTCCGTGTCCTGTGACTGAATTCTGCGTCACAATGCGGGTCCATCAGCCGCCCGACCTCGTATTCTCGCCTCTCACAGGAAGGGCACAGGAGCTGGGGACTGGAAGGCTGGTGGCTGTGCGTGGTGGCGGCGACGGGGCACGCTGACACAAGTGTCGGACACGGAGAACTGATCAAGGCGGTCGACCGCGCGTTGACCACGCACGGACGGGCCCTCCTGACCGGACCCGCCGGCGCGGGCAAGACCGAGGTGGTCCGCGCCGTCGCGGCCGCGGCCGAATCCCGCCGCGAGACCGTACTGCGCCTGGCTCCCGAGGCCGCCGACCAATGGATATCCGAGGCCTCCGCCGCGGCCCTCCTCGCCTCCGTGCCCGCCACCGCCCTGGAACAGCTCTCCGGCCCCCAGCGCACCGCCATCGCCCTCCTGCGCCGCGAGGCCGACGCACCCCGCGCCGGGCGTGACCACGTCGCGCTGCGCCTGGCCGTCGTCGAGGTGCTCCGTACCCTCGCCGCCCGCCAGCCCGTCCTGCTCGTGATCGACAACGCCCAGTGGCTCGACGCCGAGAGCACCGACCTGCTCCGCTTCGCGCTGCGCCTCACCCCGCCCCGCGTGCGGGTCCTGGCCGCCGAGCACGTCCAAGGCGGAGCACCGGTCGGCGAACCCCTCTGCGGCCCCGGCGTCCCCGCCGTACGGGTGCCCCCGCTCGGCGCCGACGAGGTCGCCGAGCTCCTCCTGCGCCACGGCCTGCCCGCCCGCCTCGCCGGCCGCATCCACCAGGCCAGCGGCGGGAACCCGCGCCTCGCGCTCGCCCTCGGCCACTCCCTCGCCGAAGCCGCCGAGGCCCGCGACAGCAACGCCCACCACGCCGACCCCCTGCCCATTTCCGGACAGGCCCGCGAGGTCGCCCGCCGGCTCCTGGCCGGAGCCCCTGCCCAGGCCCGCCGCACCCTGCTGCTCGCCGCCCTCGCCTCCCGCCCCACCATCTCCCTGCTGCGGCGGGCCGGCCGCCCCGACGCCGAGGCCGAGCTGGCGGAAGCGGAGCGGGCCGCACTCGTCCGGGTCGGCGAGGACGGCACCGTCGAGTTCACCGCCGGAGCCCTGCCCACCGCGCTCGCCGCCGACGCCGGCTGGCCCGAACGCGCCGCCGGGCACGCGGCACTGGCCGCCGCCGTAGACGACCCCGTCCAGGCCGTACGCCACCGGGCGCTGGCCGTCGACACCCCCGACCAGTGGCTCGCGGCGGAGATCACCGAGGCCGCCGCGGTCTGCCGCAGTCGCGGCCAGCGGGCCCTCGCCGCCGAACTGGGCCTGCTCGCCGCCGAACGCACACCGTCCTCGCTGCCCGGCGAGGAACTGGCCCGCCTCGTCACCGCCGCCGAGGACGCCGGCTGGGCCGGCCGCGCCGACCTCGCCCGCCGCGCCACCCGGGCCGTCCTGGCCCGCGACGCCTCGCCCGCCGACCGGGTACGGGCCCGGCTCGCCGTCATCGACGCCGCCGGCCAGGCCCTCGGAGCCCTCGACGAGACCTTCGCGTACGCCATGGACGAGGCGGCCGGGGACCCCGCCCTGCAGGCCGCCGTCCAGCTCCGGGTCGCCTGGAAGCACAACCTCAGCGACGGCGACCCCGTGCGCTCCCGGGATGCCGCGGCCGCGGCGGGCGCCCTCGCGGCACTCGGCGGCGACCAGACCGCCGAGGCCATGGCCCTGACCGTACGGGCCCGCATGGGCCGCATCCTCGGAGACGCCGGAGCCGAGAAGATCCTCGCCGAGGCGCTCGCCCTGCCCGCCCCCCAGGTGCCGCTCGGCATGCGCAACGCGCCGCAGTACCTCGCCGTCCGGCACGCCCTCTTCGACGACCGCCTCGACGACGCCCGCCGCCAGCTGATGGTGCTGCTGCCGGCCGTCCAGCGCACCGGTTCCGCCGAGGACGTCTTCGAGGTCCTGCGCAGCCTCACCGAGGTGGAACTGCGCAGCGGCCGGTGCGAATCCGCCTCGGTGCACGCCCGCCGCGCCCTGGATCTGACCATCGAGGCGGGCCTCTCACCCGGCCCCGCCTGGTACGTCGCGGCGACGGCCGAGACCATGGGCGGCAGCTTCGCACGCGCCGAGGGCTACGCGCGCCGCGGCATCCAGGCCTCCCAGGAGGAACAGGACCAGGTCTTCCTCTCCCGCAGCCTGCACGCGCTCGGACTCGTCGAACTGGCCACGGGGGAGGCGGCGAAGGCGGTCGCCACCCTGCGCCGTGTCGCCGAACTGGAGGCCGCCCAGCAGGTGGTGGACCCGTCGATCCTGCGCTGGCACGGTGAACTCGCCGAGGCCCTGATCGCCGCCGACGCGCCCGGCGAGGCGGCCGAACTGATCGAGTCCGTCCGCAGGGTCGCCGTCGGGCTCGGCCGTACCGGTGTCGTCGCCGCCCTCGACCGGGCCGACGCCCTCCGGCTGTCCGCCCAGGGCGACGCGGACGCCGCCGTCCGGCTCCTGGAGGACACGGCGGAGCGTTTCGAAGCCCTCCGGCTGCCGCTGGAACGGGGCCGCACCCTGCTCGCCCTCGCCCGGGTGGAGCGCCGCCGCCGGCGCCGGGCACCGGCCCGCGCGGCGCTCCGGGCCGCGGCCGAGGTGTTCGAGAGAGCCGGAGCCGGCCCCTGGAGCGAACTGGCGCGGGAGCCCGCCCCGGGCGACGGGGCCGGCGCCCTGGCCTCCGCGGCCACGGCCGCGGCCCTGACCGACGCCGAGACGCGCCTCGCGCTGCTCGTCAGCCAGGGCGCCAGCAACCAGGAGGCCGCGGCCAAGCTGTTCCTCAGCGTCAAGACCGTGGAGGCCCGGCTCACCCGCATCTACCAGAAGCTCGACGTACGGTCGCGGGCCCAGCTGGCCACCGCGCTGCGCACGCGGTGACCGCGGCCGGGCCGCCCGTCAGCAGCTGAGGTTGTCGCCCGGGGTGACGCCGAGCAGCTGGGTGAAGCTCTGGTACTTCGAGATCCGGCTCTGGACCTGGGAGGGGTTGCCGCCGTTGCACTCCAGGGAGCCGTTGATCGAGCGGATCGTCTCGCCGAAGCCCGCGCCGTTCACCATGGCGGCGTGGGCGGTCATCGTGCCCGGGCCGTTCTGGGTGTTCCAGTACCAGAGCGCCGTCTTCATGGCGACGGCCGGGTCCTGCTCCACGAGGTAGGGGTTGGCCAGGAGGTTGATGCCGAGGGCGTCACCGGCCGCCTTGTAGTTGAAGTTCCAGCTGAGCTGGATGGGGCCGCGGCCGTAGTAGGCGGCCTGACCGGCAGGACAGCCGTACGGCTGGGTCGCGTCGCAGTAGTGGGGGTAGTTGGCGGTGTTCTGCTCCACGATGTGGACGAGGCCGCCGGTCTCGTGGGAGACGTTCGCGAGGAACGCGGCGGCCTCGCGCCGCTTCACGGTGTCGTCGCCGGTCTTGGCGAAGCCGGGGTAGGCGGACAGTGCCGCGACCAGGCCGTTGTAGGTGTAGAAGGGGTTCCGGTTCGGGAACATCTGGTGGAACTGGGCCTCGGAGACCACGAATCCGGACGGATCGGGGTCCGGGTCCTGGCCCCCGCCGCCGCAGACGCCCTGGTCCGACCAGACGCCCCACTGGCCGGTGGTGCCGGGGGTCTCGCCCTGGGTCCACCACTTGGCCTGCCAGTTGTGGCCGCCGTACGAGGCGCTCATGCCGTTCGTGTAGACGGCCGACGAGGCCCAGGGGGAGGAGCAGGGGGCCGCGGCGGCGGCGTGGGAGGCGGGGAGGGCGATGGCGAGACCAGCCGTGACAGCCGCGGCGGCGACCAGGCTGAGGGCGCGGCGGCGAAGCGCACGTATCACGTAACTGCTCCTTCAGTGGGGGGACTTGGGGGAGAGGCAATGACGCCCACTGAAACGGAATGGTCTGAACCTGTCAAGGTCTAGACCAAAGGAAAGCGCCGGTGTCACGCGTCACGCGTGACACCGGCGCGGATGATCCGATCAGCTGCCGGCGGAGAGGTTGCCGGAGAGGACCGGGATGTTGCTGGCGATGTGCGAGAGGGACTCGTCGCCCTTGGCCTGGGTGGAGTTCTCGGCGCACTGCTGGTTCTGCGGGTTGGACAGGACGTTGACGTCCTGGACGCCGACGTTGGCGATGATCGCGAGCAGGGACTGGGCGTTGACCTTGGCCGGCAGGCCGACGCAGAGCTTGTTGAGGGAGCCCTGGATCGCACCGAGCTGCGGGCTCATGTTGCCGCGGGTCTCCTGGTTGCCGTAGATCTGCGCCGCGTCGTTGCCGTTCACGGTGTTGACGCCGTTGTCGTTGCCGATCGCCATCGCGGGCGAGGCGACGGCGGCACCCGCGCCGAGCACGGCGGCGGTGGCGGCGGCGGTGGCCATGAACTTCTTGAGCATCTGGGGGATCCTTCGGTCGCACTGTCGCGTGAGATAGCTGCCCACGGCGGGACGTGCTGATCAACTGCTGACGGTGCCCGGGGTTATGCCCCCTCACCCGAGTGGCCCAGTGGTCCGCCGGGCCGACCCGGCCCCGCCGCCGCGGGCGGGCCGGGCCGGGCTCCCGGCGTTCGGGGGCTCAGCCGCTCTTGCGGCGGACCTTCTTGTTCTTGCCGCTCGCGGCGCTGCTGGAGCCCTGGACCTTGGCCCGGTTCTGATGGGACTGCTGTGAGTGCGCCTTCGCGGCGTTGCGCTCCAGGGCCTCCCGGAACCGGCGCTTGGCCGCTTCGGCCGGGGACTCGTCCTGCGGGGTGCCTGCTTCGTCAGCCATTCGTCCTCCTGGAGTGATCAAGCCGCCCCAGTCTGTCAGCCGCTGTACGTGCTGACCAGCGAGTTCCTTGAGACCCAAGGATGACTTGGGGAGGTCATAAGATTGGATTATGGGGTCATAAAGCGACACCGGGTGCCGGGTTAGGTTTACCTTCGTTTAGGGTTCCCTTTGATCCGCCTTGATCCACCTTGCCGTCGCTCGAAGGGAACCCCTGCCATGCCTCGCCCTCTGCGGGTAGCAATCGTCGGAGCCGGCCCGGCCGGCATCTACGCCGCCGACGCGCTGCTGAAGTCCGAGGCCGCCGTCGATCCCGGTGTGTCCATAGACATCTTCGAGCGCATGCCCGCCCCCTTCGGCCTGATCCGCTACGGCGTCGCCCCCGACCACCCGCGCATCAAGGGCATCATCACGGCCCTGCACCAGGTGCTCGACAAGCCGCAGGTCCGCCTCTTCGGCAACGTCGACTACCCGGGCGACATCAGCCTTGACGAGCTGCGGTCCTTCTACGACGCCGTGATCTTCTCCACGGGCGCCACGGCCGACCGCTCCCTCGACATCCCCGGCGTCGACCTCGACGGCTCCTACGGTGCCGCCGACTTCGTCTCCTGGTACGACGGCCACCCGGACGTGCCGCGCACCTGGCCGCTGGAGGCCGAGAAGGTCGCCGTGCTCGGCGTCGGCAACGTGGCCCTGGACGTCGCGCGCATCCTCGCGAAGACGGCCGACGAACTGCTGCCCACCGAGATCCCGGCCAACGTCTACGACGGCCTCAAGGCCAACAAGGCCCTTGAGGTGCACGTCTTCGGCCGCCGCGGTCCGGCCCAGGCCAAGTTCAGCCCCATGGAGCTGCGCGAACTGGACCACTCGCCCAACATCGAGGTCATCGTCAACCCCGAGGACATCGACTACGACGACGGCTCGATTGCCGAGCGGCGCGGGAACAAGCAGACCGACATGGTCGCCAAGACCCTGGAGAACTGGGCGATCCGCGACATCGGCGACCGGCCGCACAAGCTGTTCCTGCACTTCTTCGAGTCGCCCTCCGAGATCCTCGGCGAGGACGGCAAGGTCGTGGGTCTGCGGACCGAGCGCACCGAGCTGGACGGCACCGGCAACGTCAAGGGCACCGGCCGGTTCACCGACTGGGACGTGCAGTCCGTGTACCGCGCGGTCGGCTACCTCTCCGACGAGCTGCCCAAGCTTCCCTGGGACGTCGAGTCCGGCACGGTCCCGGACGAGGGCGGCCGCGTCATCGACGCCGGCGGCCCCATGCAGTCGACGTACGTCACCGGCTGGATCCGGCGCGGCCCGATCGGCCTGATCGGCCACACCAAGGGCGACGCGAACGAGACCGTCGCGAACCTGCTCGCCGACCACGCGGAGGGCCGCCTGGGCACGCCGGCGTCGCCCGAGCCGGCCGCGGTGGAGGACTTCCTCGCCGAGCGCAGCGTCCGCTACACGACGTGGGAGGGCTGGTACCGGCTGGACGCGGCCGAGAAGGCCCTCGGCGAGCCCCAGGGCCGTGCGCGCGTGAAGATCGTGGAGCGCGAGGAGATGCTCGACGCGAGCGGGGCCTGACCCACGAGGGGGCGGCCGCCCGAACGGGTGACCGCCCCCTTCGCGTGCCGAGGGGTGGGACGGGACCCGCGGGCGGTTCAGGATCCGCGGCGCCGCTCCAGTACGCCGCGTACGTAGGCCGCCTGACCGGCATGCTGGAGGTCGTCGGCGAGCACGCTGACCAGGCGCACCCCGAGAGTGACCGGGGGGTCCCAGCGCTCGTCGACCACCCGGTCCAGGTCGGCGGCCGAGAGCCCCCGGACGAACCCGAGGGTCTGTTCGTGAACCTCGTCGAAGTAGCCCAGGAGCAGTTCGCCCGAGTCCACCCGGACGGTGCCCGCCTGCTGCGCGGACTGGCCGTAGCCGGTGGCCGCGGCGGGCAGCGGCAGGCCGAACCGGTCCGCCCAGCCCCCGGTCAGCCACACCTGTTCCAGGCCCGCGGCGGCCGCGATGTGGTCGTCCTGGATCCGGGTCAGGTGCCAGACCAGCCAGGTGATCGAGTTCGCCTCCGGGTCGACGCGGGCGTCCAGGAGCTCCGCCGGCACCCCGTCCACCGCCTCGTGCACGACCTCCCGGATCCGACCGAACCCGTCCGCGATGACGTCCGTAGCCTTCATGCACCCACCATGCAAGGCCCGGCGGCCCGCCCGGCGCGAACGACACGCGGGGGCGGGCCGCCGGGCCGGCGGTCACGGGGTCAGCCGACGGCGTCGGCCTTCGGGGGCGCGGCGGTCGCTGCCGCCTCGGTTGCCGCGGCGCCGGTCGCTGCAGCTTCGGTCGCGGCCGGTTCGGATGCGGCCGGTTCGGATGCGGCGAGCCGCTCGGGGGTCGCACCGACGGGCTTGTGGCCGTCGCGCAGGCCGAGCCAGCCGATCACCCCGACCAGGGCGAAGGCCACGGCCCCGACCGCGAAGGTGAGGGTGAAGCCCGACTCGGCGGGCAGCGGGGGAACCCCCGCGGGCAGGTGCTCGATGCTCTTGGACGCCAGGATCGTGGTCACGACGGCACTGCCGATCGCACTGCCCGTCGAGCGGGAGATCGAGTTGATGCCGTTGGCGATGCCGCTCTGGTGCGGCGGGACGCTCGACATGATCACGGCGGGCATGGCGGCGTAGCCGAAGCTGACGGCCGCACCGACGACCAGGCCGGAGCCGATCACCGAGAAGGCGTGGCTGTGGTCGACGACGAGCCAGGCGAAGCCGACCGCGCCCAGCGCGGCGGCCATGCCCAGCGCCACGCGCGGCCCGCGGTGCCGCACGATCCGGCCGCCGACGGGCGAGGCGAGCAGCGAGACGATCGCGCTGGGCAGCAGGAACTCCACGGAGGCGCGCAGGATCGACGCGTCGAAGCCGTAGCCGGTGAGCGCCTCGGGCATCTGTACGAGGTACGAGACGCCGAGGAAGCTCGCGAACATGCCGAAGCCGACGAGGAGACCGGACAGGTTGGCCATGAGGACGGGGCGGTGCACGAACATCTTCATGTCGACCAGGGGCTCGCGGACCCTGAGCTCGGTGACGACCCACACGGCGGCCATGACGGCGGCGCCGGCGAAGCTGCCCAGCGTGCGGCCGGAGGTCCAGCCCCACTCGTGGCCCTGCGAGATCGCCAGCAGGAGCAGCAGCAGCGCGGCACCGAGGGTCAGCGCGCCGAGGACGTCGGTGCGGCCGCCCGTCTTGGTGCGGGTGGCGGGAACGAGTACGACCACCGCGAGCAGGGCGAGGACCGCGAGGCCGGTCGCCATCCAGAAGGCGTTGCGGTAGTCCGAGCCGGGGCCGGAGGTGAGCAGTCCGGTCGCGACGAGCGCAAGGCCGCTGCCGAACGCGAGCGTGCCGCTGACCAACGCCATCGCACCGGGCAGCTTCTGCGGGCGGACTTCCTCGCGCAGTACCGAGAGCGCCAGCGGGAAGATCGCGGTGGCGGCGCCCTGGAGGACGCGGCCCACGATCAGCAGCGGGAGCGAGGAGGCCAGCGCCGTGAGGACGGAGCCGGCGACCATCACGCCGAGGACGGCCACCAGCGTGGGCTTCTTGCCGTGCTGGTCGCCGAACCGGCCGAGGAGCGGGGTGAAGACGGCCGCCGACAGCAGGGTGGCGGTGGTCACCCAGCTCACGCCGGCCGTCGAGGTGCCCAGGTCGTCGCGGATCAGGCCGAGGATGGGGACCGGCAGGGTCTGCATCATCGACACGACCATCGCGGCGAGGCTCAGGGCGAGGACGACGACCGTCTCGCCCCGCTGTCCGGAGGCCGGGGTGGCTGGGAAGGGGGTGCTCATGGCTGCGGGGACCTTCTTCGTGTTTCGGAGCTGAAGAGCTTCGGAACGGCGATGATTGATGTCATCAAGTAACTTGATCGAAGGTAGGGGTCGATATTTGATGTAGTCAAGTAAACAATTGATAATGTCAAGCATCCTGAGTAGGCTCGGAGTATGAGCGAGACCGCCACACACGCCCCCACGAAGGTCCAGCTGCTGGAGCTGCTCGCCGCCATCGGCACCGCCCAGTGGCGCGAGTTCGCCGCGGCCGCGGCCCAGCACGGCCTCACTCCCACCCAGGCCCGGGTGCTCGCGCAGCTGGACGGCCCCGTGCCCATGCGGGGCCTCGCCGTCCTGCTGGTCTGTGACGCGTCCAATGTGACGGGCATCGTGGACCGCCTGGAGGCCCGCGAGCTGGTGCGCCGCGAGCCGGACCCCGCCGACCGGCGCGTCAAGAACGTGGTGGCGACGGAGGCGGGCCGACAGGTCATCCGCCGCGTACGCGAGGAGATGCAGGCGGCCCACGGGGCGCTCGACACCCTCGACGAGGCCGAGAGCGCTACGCTCTACGCCCTGCTGGCCCGCCTGCGCCCGTCAATGGAGAAGAGCTAGTCTCGACCCCCGTGGACACTCTTCAGACGATCAACGACGTGCCCGTCCTGATGTGCGGGGCCGAAGGCGAGACCATCGCGGGTGAACGCGAGGCCCTGGACTGTATCGGCAACGCCTCGTACCAGGGCGCCGAGTGGGCGGTCATCCCCGTGGAACGCTTCGACGAGGCGTTCTTCCGGCTGAGCACCCGGGTCGCGGGCGACATCATCCAGAAGTTCGCCCAGTACCGGGTGGGCGTCGTGGTCCTCGGCGACATCTCCCCTCACACGGCGGCCAGCGCGGCGCTGCGGGACTTCGTCCGCGAGTGCAACCGGGGGCGGCAGACGTGGTTCCTCGCCGACGCCGAGGAACTGCGCGAGCGGCTGACCGGGGCCGGTACCGGGGTCGGGTCCGGGACGGGAGCGTGAACGGCGGCGAAGTCCGCGTCCTGCGCGCGGCCGACCGCCCCGCCGCCGTGTGGAAGAACGGCGGAGGAGTCACCCGGGAGATCGCCGCGTGGCCCGTGGGCGCGGGCATGGACTCCTTCCGCTGGCGGGCGAGCCTGGCCGAGGTGGCCGCGGACGGCCCCTTCTCGGCCTTCCCCGGGATCGACCGCACCCTCACGCTCGCCGAGGGCGCGGGCATGGACCTCGTGGTGGGCGGCGTGCACCGGCTCGTGGACGAACGCTTCGCGCCGCAGGACTTCGCGGGGGACGAGCCGACCGACTGCCGGCTCATCTCCGGCCCCGTCGTGAACTTCAACGTGATGTACCGCCGGGGCGCGGCGACGGCCGAGACCGCGGTCGTCCGGGGCCGGCTCACCGCGGCCGCCGAACCCGGCGAGACCCTGCTGGTCGTCGCCCTCGACGGCCCGGCGACGCTCGAAGCCGCGTGGGGCCCGGGCCACACCCTGGGCCCGTACGACGCGGCCCTCGCGCGGGGTGCGTTCACCGGACGCCTGCGGACCGACGGCCGCGCGGCCGTGGTCCGCCTGCGGTAGGTCGTGTCCGGTCGCCCGCACCAACTTGCACGCGCGTCACGCAGGACCTAGCACTCTCCGCGCCACGTCACCTTGTTGATGACGGCGTCGTGGTTGAAGTTCAGGCCGTAGTGGCCCGGGCCGGGGTAGTAGTGGACACACTCCGAGCCGCTACCGATGCCCTTCCACTCGACCTGGATGTGGTCGAGGCCGGGAAGGGGTGCGCCGTTGTTGAAGATGGACCGGCCGGTCACCCTGCCCGACCAGTTGCCGTCCGACTTCAGGACGAGCTGCCCCGTCCCGTAGTCACCCGAGTAGATGCAGAAGTAGCCCTTGTCACAGCCCGGCGG
This sequence comes from Streptomyces sp. NPDC060232, assembly GCF_042726555.1. NCBI lineage: Bacteria > Bacillati > Actinomycetota > Actinomycetes > Kitasatosporales > Streptomycetaceae > Streptomyces > Streptomyces sp. NPDC060232. The sequence continues at coordinate 452,106 of NZ_JBHXAG010000001.1, forward strand.
AACCCCCGCGGCCGAGGCCGTCGGCGCCGCCCCCAGTACGCAGGCGGTCGCCGCCGCCGCGGCCAGGGCTCCACGTGCATGCTTGTTCATCACAGTTCTCCTTGTCGAGGGTTGTCTCACCACGGGGGACGGCAGGTCGGCACGAGCCGTATGAGCCCGGGCCGTTCCCACCGCCCGGTCAGCAGACCGGCACTCCGGGCACCTGGTTCTCCGGCACGCTGAGATAGATGTTGGTCATGTAGCCGCCGTACTGCGGCAGTTGCGCCCACCAGTCGTTGACGTAGGGCGGTTGGCTGACCTGCTGCCCGCGCTTCTGGCAGCCGACCAGGACCTCGACTCCCGCGGGCAGCGTGGTGATCGCGCCGGAGGTGGTCGTCGCCTGCGTGCGGACCCGGACCCCGCTGCCCCAGGTGCCGATCCACGTACCGGCGGGGCGGGAGGCGCCGGGGACGTTCAGCGAACGGGTCAGCCGCCCGATGTCCGTGTAGGCCTTGCCGTAGGACGTTCCGCCGGGGTGCAGGGTGAAGACCGCCACGATGGAACGGTCGCCCGCGCCCACCACGCCCGTCGTGTGCAGTGCCGGACGGGAGAGGTCCACGACCTCGGCGCCCGCCGACGTCCGGGCAGCCGTTCCCGCCGGTTCCCCGGCGGCCTCGGCGGCCTTCGCGGTCGGTGCCGTGCAGCCGCCCGAACTGAAGCCCGACCAGCCTTGCTTGACGGCCCAGGGGCGGTTGAAGGAGCCGGCGATGCCGAAGTGCTGGTCGTAGCCGTCGGCGGCGCAGCGGGTGGACTGCCGCAGGTCACCGAGGAGGTAGTCGCGTGTCGCCGCCGGGGCGGAGTCCAGCAGATAGCGGTAGATCTTCACGGTGTCACGGGCCGAGAGAGCCGTGTAGCCCCAGTAGCCGGGGTGGGTGGACGGCGGCCGGGCGGTGTCCGTCAGGCCGAGCCGGGTGACCATCCGGTCGACGATCGCCCCCGAGCCGTTGTTCGACCAGAACGTGCTCGCAGCCGTGTCGTCGCTGCCGCGCAGCATGGTGTCGATCCGGGCCCGGTCGGCGGCCGACAGGGCGTCGGGGCTGCGGTTCCAGAGCACGTCCAGGGCGATCAGCAGCTTCACCACCGACGCGGACCTGAACTGTGCGGCGGTGTTCAGCTGTTCGGTGAAGGTGCCGGTCTGGCGGTCGAAGACGGCGACGCCCGCCGTCACCCCGGCAGGCACGTCGGCTTGAACCGCCGCCGGGCGCGCCGACGGGGCCTCGGCGGCGGCGACGACGGAGACGGTGGTCGCGGTGGTGCACAGGAGCGCGGCGAGGGCGGCGGTCAGCCCGGCCGCCCGCACCGCGCTCCGTGTGCTGCTCAAGGTCATCATGGTCGTCCTCGGGATCGGTGGAGAGGGAAGTGGAGCTGGTGGTGGCGGTGGAGCCGGAGACGCGTCGCCCGCCCCCCACGCAGGACGGGGGCGCGCCCCGCGCCGTATGAAGCCCGAACGAGAGCCCGAACGAGAGCCGGAACGAGAGCCGGAACGCCGGATGCCCCCGGGCCTGGCATGGTCCCGGGGGCATCCGGTCGGTGCGGGCCGTCGTTCAGCAGTTCGGCAGACCCGAGTCCGGCTCGTCGTTGCCGCCTCCGACGAGGAAGATCTCGCTCATGTATGCGGACGGGGCCATGCCCACCGCCGGGGTCTTGACCCACCAGGTGTGCCAGTAGCCGCCGTAGGTCGCACGGCCGCCCTTGACCTGGCACTGCACCCTGAGGACGCCGCCGGCGGGCGACGTGGAGGTGACCGGGGCCTGCGGATCGGGGGCGGAACGCAGATTGACGTTCGAGCCCCAGATCGGGCACAGGAACGTGCCCGGGTAGTTCCGGTCGGGGGTGCAGGGCGCCGAGTCGGCGGCCCGCGCGGACGAGGTGAGGCCGGGGGAGAGGAGCAGCGCGGCGGCCAGAGCCACCGCCGCGGCACCGCTCGTAGCGGCGTGAGCGGCGGTCAGCATGTGCCCACCCCCGGCAGCCAGGCGGCGGGGTGGTCGATGTAGATGTTGGAGACGTAGCCGCCGAGCGCCGGGATGTAGGACCAGGCGTCGTTGGTGTAGCCCTCGGCGGTGACCGTGTCGCCGCGCTTCTGGCACTGCACGTAGACCGGCGTCGGCCCGGTCAGCGTGCGCACGACCGCCGCGCCCAGCCGGGCGTCGGCGCGCACCCGGACCGATGTGCCCCAGGTGGTGAAGTTCGTGCCGGGCGTTCCGCTGCCCGGGGTGCACGGCAGGCTCACACCGCGCGCGGCCAGATAGGCGACGGGGTCCATGCCCCGGGTGCTGGCCGTGGAGGCGTGCGCCTCGAAGTGCAGGTGCGGCCCCGTGGACTGGCCCTCGGAGCCCATGCGCGCGATCAGCTGACCGCTGCTCACCCGCTGGTTCACGGAGACGAGACGCTCGTACATGTGGCCGTACTCGGTGACGGTGCCGTCGTCGTGCTTGATGCGGATCCACTGGCCGTAGCCGCTGGCGGTGCCGGAGACGATGACGGTGCCGGGCCCGGTGGAGTGGATCGGCGTACCCAGGCTGTTGGCGATGTCGACGCCGTCGTGGCCGGAGTGCCACCCCTGGGTCACCGTGCCGGCCGTCGGGCAGGAACCGGCGTAGCCGGCGGCCTTGGCGGGCGGGGCGGCGGCCGCCTGGCCGGCCGCGAGCGGGACCAGCCCGGCCGCGGCGACCGTGGCGACGAGCATGCCGATGGACGTGGTGCGCTTGAGTGCGCGCATGGCGGAATCTCCTCTGTGAGCGATATAGGCGATATGAGGGATAGGTGAGGCGTGAGGGATGCGGTGGGTCAGCAGTTGGGAACCCCGGGCAGCCAGGCCGCCGGGTCGTTGATGTAGATGTTCGAGATCCATGCCTTGTACTGGGGCAGGTACGACCAGGCGTCGTTGGAGTAGCCCTCGGCGGTGACCATCTCCCCGTGTACCTGGCACAGCACGTCCACGGCCGTGGGGCCGGGCAGCCGGGCGACGGGAGGCCGCTGGGTGCCGGGATCGGGACGCAGGCTCACATCGGTGCCCCAGGTCATGAACCGCTTGGTGTCCGCGGGCGGCTGCCCGGTGCCGGCGATGCGCAGGGCGCCCGCGTACTGGGAGTTCAGCCGTACGTCGCTGACCATCACGAGCGTCCCCGACTCCCGGGCCTCGACCATCTTGCCGTTGCCGAGGTAGACGGCGATGTGGTGGACGCTGCCGAGGTTGGCCGGGTCCGACCCCCACAGCAGCAGATCGCCCGGCTGCAACGGGGCGGTCCCCTGGGCGCCGGTGAACCGGGCGGTGGCGCCGCTCCACCGGGCCTGGTTCCACGTCCCCTCGGGCAGGGCGATGCCGGCTCCCTGCCAGGCCGCGTACTGCACCAGGTGCGAGCAGTCGAAGCCCCTCACCTGGCTGTCGTGGGCGCCGGGGCCGCCGCCGGGATAGTCCTGACCGTACGTCGGCCCGTGGACGGAACCGCCACCCCATGAGTACGGCACCCCGATCTGTGAGCACGCGGCGTTGACGATCGCCTGTGCCTGGGCGGGCGCGTCCGCCAGGGGACGGCAGGCGGCGGCCGCGGCCGCCGAGGAGACCGGCGATGAGGCGGCCATCGCCGTACCGGTACAGGTCAACGCGGTGGCGAGCAGCAGCCCTCCTGCCGTCGCGAGTGTGCGGTTGGAGCGGTGCATGGGTTCCCCCTCGGGTGGTCGGTGCGATGTGCGCAGGTGCTGTACGGGTCGGCGGCGTCCGGTTCCTATGTGGCGAGCGCGGCGCGGATCTTGGCGAGGCCGCGCATACGGTTGCGCTGCACCGTGCCGCGGTGTGCGCCGAGCCGTTCCCCCGCCATGTCGTGGGTCAGGCCCTCGATGTCGACCAGGATCACGGCCGCCGCCTCCTTGGGGGACAGCCCGCGCAGCAGCGCGGCCGTCACCGCCTCGGCCTCCCTGCCGGCGAAGCCGCCGTCCCAGCCGCGTTCCGGCAGCCGGTCGGTGCAGCGCTCCTGGCGCGAGGGGTGCCGCCACCGATCGCGCAGCAGGTTCTGCGCCGCCGCGCAGGTGTAGGCGTACGGCTGCTGCTGACGCGTCAGGGTGTGGGCGCGTGCCCGGCGGGAGAGTCTCAGGTACGTCTCCTGCAGCAGGTCGTCGGCGTCGTGCGGATTGCCGGTCAGGGCCAGCAGTCGGCGCCGCAGCCTCGGCATCACGGCGGTGAACGCCTCGTCGAACTCGGCGGTGGTCATGTGGTCGGTGAATGCCGTCGTGCTCGCGCTCGGCGTCGTGGTCTCGGAAGTCTCGGACGACGTGGTCGTCGGCGTTGCGATGCGGGTGTTCTCCACGGTGTCCCCCCGGGGCCGGCTGTCTCAGTCTGTGGTTGGGCTCAGCGAGGCGGGACCGTACTTGGCCGCCGGCGCATCGGTCAGGAGCGCCCAGTACCGGTCCCCGTACGACCAGTGCCACCACTCGGTCGGGTAGTTGACGAACCCCGCGGCCGTCATGGCGCGGCCCATCGCCGCCCGGTTGGCACGGGCGTCGGTGCCGACATTGAGCGCGGCGGTGCGGCAGCCGCCCCCGCTCTCCTCGGGAGTGGCGTTGACCTCCGTACCGAGAGGCAGTTCGGCGCCGTCGTCGGTGCACAGCGTCAGGTCCACCGCACCGCCGCTGACGTGCGGGGCGACCTCCGGGGGCGAGATGTACGCGCTGGCCAGCTCGCGAATCCGGTCCGGTGCGGCGTCCGGATGCGCCGTGCGCAGCGTCGCCGCGTACTCGTCGAAGTAGCGGCGCTGCAGGGCGGGCGGCCGGAAGCCCTCCACCATCAGCAGGCGGATGCCCGGGGGCAGCGCCTCCTGTGCGAGCAGGAGCCGGCGCAGCACGTCGGCGCGCAGATGCGCGTACGAGCCGTCGTGGTCGGTCTTCCGCGCGTCGACCCGCAGTGCGGCGACCTCCCGGGCGTCGACCAGGGGTTCACCGTTGTCGGTGACACGCGTGGCGGCGACCCGGGGGTCCGAGAGCAGGATGATGTCCGTCACGCTCACAGCGTCGAGGCGGGCGTTGCAGGATCGATGCAGATCCTCTGCAGGACGTATGCAACGCCGGGAACGGGCCACCGGCATCGGTAGACCTGACGGGTTTCGGTCACCCGTGCGCCACATCGGTCATCCCTGAAACCGGAGTCCGGTGTCGGGCGTAAACCTCAGTGGGGGCCGACACGTTGTCCCCGGATGCGGAACGTGGAATCGGGGGACACGGTGGACGTTTGCCTTCTGGGTCCGGTCGAGGTGTTGAGCGGGGGACACCGGATCGCGCTGAAGGGCGCCAAACCGACCGCGATCCTCGCGGCTCTCGTCGTGCATCTCGGTGAGGTGCTGTCCGTCGAGCGACTGGTCGATCTGGTCTGGGAGGAGGAGCCGCCCGCCACCGCGCGGGGGGTCGTCGCGTCGCACGTCTCCGGACTGCGCCGGGCCCTGGCCGGTACGGAGGGCGCGGAGGCCATCCGTACCCGCACCCCGGGTTATGTCGCCGAGTTCGCGCCCGCCGCCGTGGACGCCCGTTGTTTCGAGAAGGCGTTCGCAGCCGGCCGGAAGGCGGCCCTCGACGGGCGGGCCGAGGAGGCCGTCGAGATCCTGCAAGCGGCGTCGCGCCTGTGGCGCGGCCGGGACGCCCTGGAAGGGCTCGGTCAGTCCTTCGCCCGGGTCGAGGCCATGCGCCTGACGGAACTCCGACTGGAGGCACAGGAGTTCCGCTTCTCCGCCGAACTGGACCTGGACCGTCGTACGGATCTCGTCTCCGAACTCGTCGCCCATGTCGCCGCCCACCCTCTCAGGGAGCGCCCGCGCGGCCAGCTGATGACCGCCCTGTTCCGCACCGGCCGGATGCCCGACGCATTGCGCTGCTACGACGAGGGCCGCCGGCTGCTCCGTACGGAACTGGGCGCGGACCCCGGCCCGGAACTGCGCGCGCTGCACCAGGCCCTGCTCCGGGCGGACACGACGGTGCTGGGAGCGCCCGCTGCCCGAAGAGCCGCGCGCGCCGGGCAGGGAACCGTCCCCGCACCGGCGGTGGCTCTCCCGCGCTCGGGTGGGGACACACCGGCAATCCGCCGTGCCGAGCGGTCCCACGGCGGCACCGGACATCCCGCGCCCACCCAACTTCCCCCCGATGCAGCTGACTTCATAGGCCGCAGCGAACAGACCGCCTGGGCGACCGCACTGCTGGAGGAGGTGCGCAACCCGCTGCGCACCGCGCCGCCCATCGGGGTGATCTCCGGCCGGTCGGGCACCGGCAAGACCGCCCTGGCCGTCCACGTGGGCCATCGCGCCGCCGCCCTCTTCCCCGACGGACAGCTCTTCGTGGACCTGCGTGCCTCGGACTCCGAGCCGGTACGGACCCCGGACGCCCTGGCCAGACTGCTGCGCGCCCTCGGGGTGGGGACGGAGACCGCAGTACAGCCCGAGGAGGACCTCCTCGGGCTGTACCGCACGCACATCGCGCGCCGCCGGGTCCTGCTCGTCCTCGACAACGCTGTCAGCGAGGCCCTGCTGCGCCCGCTGCTCCCGCCGGGCGGCGGCTCGGCCGTGCTGGTCACCGCCCGCCGCCGGCTCGTCGCGCTGGAGGGCGCCGCCCACCTCGATCTGGGGGTGCCGTCCGAAACGGAGGCACTGGACCTGCTGGCCCGCGTGGCCGGGCCGACCCGGCCCGCGCTGGATCCCGACCGGGCCGCCGAGATCGTCGCGCTGTGCGGTCGGCTTCCGCTCGCCGTCCGTATCGCCGGTGCCCGCCTCGCCGCCCGCCCCCACTGGACACCGGCGCGACTCGTGGCGCGCCTGAGGGACGAGCGCCGTCGGCTGGACGAACTGCAGGCGGGCGACCTGGAAGTGCGGGCGAGCCTCGGTATGGGCTACGCGGACCTGGACGGGCAGGAGCAGCGCGCCCTGCGCCGCCTGGCCCTGATGGACCTGCCCGACTTCGCCGCGTGGGTCGCCGGGCCGCTCCTGGACGTGGGTGAGGACGACGCGGAGGACGCGGTCGAACGCCTCGTGGACTGCCACTTCGTGGAGGTCGTGGGCACCGACGAGACGGGCAGGACGCGCTACCGGATCCACGACCTGGCGCGCGAGTACGCCCGGGAGCGCTGCTTGGCCGACGAGGCCCGGGAGGAACGGGAGACGGCGGTTCGCAGACTGGTCGACCGCTGGCTGAACATGGCCCGCGTCGCCGCGGCACACGGCCCGGGCGGCGCGTCACGGCTCCTCCCCGTCAGCGCTGCCGGCGGTGCGCGGCGGGGCGCGGACGGGTCGGAAGGGGGCGCGGACGGATCGCCAGGGGTCTCGGGCGGGCCGACACGGGTATCGGCCCGGCCGGTCCCGCCGACGCAGCCGCCGGCCCACCTGACGGACGAGCCGGCCGCATGGTTCGCCGCCGAGCAGCCGTGTCTGCTGGCCGCCGTCATCCACTGCGCGGACCAGGGGATGTTCGACGCCGCCCGCGAACTCGCCGCCACCCTCATGGCCGCCTCCGTGGCCCTCTACAACCAGTTCGACGCATGGTCCCGTTCCCACGACGTGGCCCTGGCGGCGGTACGTCGGGGCGGGGACGTCGAGGGCGAGGCCTGGCTGCTGAACGGTCTGGGCCAACTCCGCCTGGAGCAGGACCGCTTCGACGAGGCGTACGCGTTCTTCGCCCTGGCACTGCGTCTGTTCGAGGAGCGGTCCGTACGCACCGGCTGCGCGGACGCGCGAGCCGGCATGGGCGCGGCCCGCCGCGAACAGGGACGTTTCGACGAGGCGCTGCCCCTGCTGACCTCGGCGCTCGAACAGTACCGGGAGCCGGAGGACATCTCGTCCATGGCCCATGTGCTGTACGGCATCGGGTTCGTCCACCGGGAGCAGGGCCGCGACGACGAGGCGTGGGAGGCACTCTCCCGCGCCCACCGCCTGTACGTCACCGCCCGGGATCGGCACGGCGAGGCGCTCGCGCTGCGCTCACTGGGCCTGTGTCACCGGGCGCGGGGTGATCTGGCGGGTGCGGAGGTCCTGCTGCGGCAATCCCTCGGCATCTTCGAGGAGACGGACGACGCCTACGGCGTCATGTACGCGAGCCTGTCGCTGGCCAAGGTCGAGTTCCGGCAGGGCCGGATGACCGAGCCCCGTCAGCGGCTCGACCGGTGTCTGGAGATCACCCGCCAGCGGCAGGACATGTTCGGCGAAGCCCTCGTCCTGCGCACCATCGGCGAGTGGCATCTCGCCGCGTCCGACTGGGAGACGGCGACCGGGACCCTGCGGCAGGCCCTCGGACTGTGGGACAAGCTGCAACTGCCGCTGTGGCGTGCACGCACCCTGCGGGACCTGGCCGGCGCCGCACGGGCCCAGGGCCGGACCGGAACGGCACGCGAGTTCGAACAGGAGGCGTACGAGGTCTTCCGCCGGCTCGCCACCCGCGAAGCGCTGGAACTCCCGGAACCGGGGGACGCCCCGGGGCACTGAGGCAGCCACCGTACGCCGGGGCAATCGGCCCGCCAGGCACCGGCACTCATACGAGAGGCGACCACCCCCCGTCGCCGGTGTGAACGGCGCGGCACCCGCCGCCCGCGACCACTGCCGGAAGAGGCCCCCACCATGACGAACACGTCACCACGCACGCTCCGAGCGCTGACCACGGCCTTCCTCGTCGCCGCGGCGGCGCTGGCCGGTCCCGCGACCGCTTCGGCGACCGGGCAGCCGGCGGCGACCGTGCGGCCCGCCGCGGCCGGGGCCGCGGCGATGGACTTCACGGAGGTCCACGTGTGGGCGACCGGAGTCAACGTCCGCAACGCCGACTCGGGAGTCCCCTTCGAAACGTGCAAGACCTTTCCCTCCCGACAGAACTGCCAGGTCGTGGCAACGGTGTCCCGGACCACCGTGACCGCCTACTGCCAGAAGCAGGGAGAGCCCATCAGCGACTCGGGCTACAGCAGCCGGTGGTGGACGTACGTGAAGTCACCGAGCGGACCGTGGGGCTGGGTGAACAACGTGTACATCACGGGGGACGAGCACCTGGCGCACGTCAGCGACTGCACGTTCTGACCGGAAAGGAATCCGTGGAGGTGGCCCGCGACACGGTCATACGGACGCACCGCCCCTCCCGTCGTAGAGACGAACGGCAAGCGTTCATGACAGAGGGGAAAACAATGGCGCAGCGATCCACCAGGCTGGCGGCGACGGGACTGGCGCTCGGCGCGGCTCTCTCCCTCCTCGGCACCGCCGGGACGGCCGGGGCGGCGCCTTCCGGTACCAGCGGCTACGCGACGACCGTGCAGGCCCACAGCAATCTGCGCGACGCCCCCAACACCAGCAGCCGGATCTGGGGCACCACGACAGAGGTGACCGAGGCCGGCGTCGCGTGCTACACCCGCGGTCAGCGCGTCACCGCGGGCGGATACACCACGGACGTCTGGTACTTCGGCACCGTCATCGACTACGACATCGGCCACATCTACAGCAACGTGTGGATGTGGGGCGGCAACGTGAACGTGGGCGCCGACCCGGCCCCCGGCATCCCCCGCTGCTGACCGACCCACCCCGCCGGGTGCCCGCCGGGCGCGGCTCAGCGGACGCCGATCTTGATCCACTTCGCGGTGCTGGGCACGCCCTTCGCGTCGAGCAGGAAGAGCATGTAGTGGCCGGGCGGGGCATCGGCCGCGCCCGGCGGGGTCCGCAGCCCGATCCGGTCGCCCTGCACGCCGGTGAGGCGCAGGTCCAGGTGGCGCTGGCTGGTGTTCACCGAGTGGGTGACGGTGGTCGGCGCCAGCAGGACGGCGCGCCTGACGTCCTTCGCCGTCGAGCTGGACACGTGGAAGGCCGCGTCGTACCGCAGGTCGCCCGCCGGGACCCGGTCGAGGGCCGGCCGGGCGCCCCGGTGCAGGTAGGCCGGCTCGTACAGCTCGATGCTGCCGTCCATCCCGTCCTTGATGTCGGGGTCGTTGGCGATCTGCTGGAGTTCGTCGCCGGTGACCATCATCCGGCCGTCCGGCAGGACGAGGGCGTTGGAGTGGTAGCCGCGCGGCAGCCGTTGGGCGGGCCCCAGCCTCCAGTGGCCCCGCGTGTCGCGCAGCTCGATCTGCCGGTACTTCAGGTCCGCCTTCGGATTGAACGGGCCATGGCCGTAGTCCCGGGTGTCCAGGGCCCCGTTCACGGTGATCAGCGTGCCGTCCGGCAGGATCAGGGTGCCGTCCTGGGTGCGTCCGAAGGCCCTCGGCTCCTCGGTGGTCCAGCGCCCGCCGGACAGCCGGTACGTGTGCGGGTCGCGCGGGTCGCCGCCGAGGACCAGCACGGAGTCCGGTCCCCGGAAGCCGGCCGGCAGCGGCACGGCCGAGCCGTAGCCGCGGAAGTCGGCGGGCCGCCGCGGCAGGTCGCTGCGTACGTCCCTGACCGGGTCGAAGAGCCACTGCTGGTCGGCGTCGCGGCCGAGGCCGTAGATCATCCCGTCGCGCAGCGAGAAGAGGTGCGGATAGTCGTTGCGGAAGGGGGCGTCCGCGCGGAGCCGCTCGGCGGGGACACCGGCCGGGATGTCGTACGGCCGCCAGGGCACGCGGTGCCCGAGCGCGGGGAAGCGCTCCACCACCGGGGTGGGGGTGCCCGTGCCGCGTTCGGACTGGCCGGACATGATGATCTGCCGGCCGTCGGCCCCGGTCACGACGGAGGGGTACCAGCGGCCGACGGACATGTCGCGGTTGCGGAACCACGTCTCGGTCCACGGGTCGAAGACGAAGGACAGCTTGGCGCCGCTGCCGCCCTTGCCGCCGACGTTGCCGCCGAAGACGCCGACCATCCCGTTGGGCAGGTACGAGTGCCCGGCGCAGAAGAACGGCGCCGGGCGGGGGGCGTAGGTGCCGTCGGGCATCAGCACCACCGGGGGCGGCACGTTCTTGAAGGCGCGGGCCCCGGTCCCCCTGGCGGGGTCCCAGAGCCAGGCGCGGCCGGCGTTGGTCCGGCCGACGGTGTTCGTCGGCCCGGTCTCCTTCGTGGGGTCGGCCTCGACGCGTTCGAAGGAGAACAGCAGCACCTTGCCCGTGGGCAGCAGGGCCACGTGGACGCCGAAGTCGGGTGACGGGAAGAACTGCGCGAAGCGGCCGAACCGGGCCGGGTCGAAGCGGGCGTTGGCTTCGCGCTGGGACTTCTCCAGCGCGGCCAGGCCGGCCGTCCGCTTCGACTGCGGATATCCCCGGGTGCCCTGGGCGGCCTGGCGCAGCCGGGCGTGGGCGCGGGCGTGGTCCTCGCCGAGAACGACGGCCTCGTCGCCGGCGTGGTGGACCATCGCACGGGCAGGTGCGGTCCCGGCCGCCGGTACGGCCAGGGCTGCGGCGAGGGCAAGCACCGACAGGACGGCGGACCGGGATGCGCGGGACATGGGACTCCTCACCGCAGGAGGGCCCGCGCCGAGGCCGACGCCGGAGCCCGCTGATGACCTGAAGGAACCCGGTGATATTAGGACAGAGCGCATGGTGGAACAGGTGCGACCGGGCCCGATCGGTCCTTTCCGGCGGCGCCTTGGGGCCGTTCGGCCGGTCGATATCTGGCGATTTATCGTTTCTGCGGTGAATCGTTTCGGCCGTCGAGGTGAGACCGCGTACCCGTCGGCCGGCCCCGCCCGCGGCGGACGGCTATCCATATCGGTGTGATCAAATCGCTCCGTACCGGATTCACCGCAGCCGCCGTGACCGCGACGCTCGTCACGCTCAGCCCCTCCGCCGGGGCCTCCGCCTCGGCCCCCCTCGACCAGGTGACCGTCGACGTCGCCACGGTCAACGGATCGGGCTGCCGCCCCGGCAGCGCCACCGTCGCCGTGTCACCCGACAACTCGGCCTTCACCGTCACCTACAGCGAGTACCTGGCCCAGGCCGGCGGCGGCGCCCCCGCCGTCGAGGGCCGCAAGAACTGTCTGCTGTCCCTCGTCGTGCACGTCCCGCAGGGCTACACCTACGCCATCGCGCAGGTCGACTACCGGGGCTTCGGCAGCCTCCAGCCGGGCGCGATCGGCACGCAGAAGGCCAGCTACTACTTCCAGGGCATGAGCCAGACCGCCTACCGGACCCACCGGTTCGACGGCGCCCTCGACGACAACTGGCAGGCCACCGACACCACCGGCATCGAGGCCCTGGCCTGGTCGCCCTGCGGCGAGCAGCGCAACTTCAACATCAACACCGAACTGCGTGCGGAGGTGGGCACCTCCGACCCGTCGAAGACCAGCTTCATGGCACTCGACTCCACGGACGGGAGCATCAACAGCGTCTACCACTTCTCCTGGAAGCAGTGCCCCGCGCGCTGACCGGACGGGACCCGGGGCCCGCGCCCGCCGCGCGGGCCCCGCGTCAGGCCGACGCGCGCCGCACCAGAGCCGTCTCGGTTATCACCGGGCTCGGCGCGTTGCGGCCCTCGCGGCCGTCGCCCAGCCGTTCCATCAGCAGCCGCGCCATCATCCGCCCCATGCCCTCGATGTCCTGGCGCACCGTCGTCAGCGGCGGGTCGGCACTCTCCGCCACCGGCTCGGCGTCGTCGAAGCCCACCACCGCCACGTCACCGGGGACCGTCCGGCCGCGCTCCCGCAGCACGCGCAGCGCACCGGTCGCCATCAGGTCGTTGCCGGCGAACACCGCGTCGATCGAGGGGTCCCGGTCCAGCAGTTCGGCCATCGCGTGCGCCCCGCCCGCCGCGGTGAAGTCCCCCACGGCGACCAGCTCGGGCCCGGCGGCGGGCAGCACGTCGTGGTAGCCGCTCAGCCGGTCGGCCGCCGAAGTCTGGTCGAGCGGGCCGCAGATGTGCGCGATCCGCCGCCGCCCCTGCGCCAGCAGGTGCCGTACGGCCTCCCGGGCGCCCTCGCGGTTGTCCGCGTCGACGTACGTCACCCTGTCCCGCTCCCCGGGCCCGGCGGTCCAGCCGGGACGGCCGCCGTAGACCGTGGGCATGCCGAGGCGGCCGGCGATGGCGGGCAGCGGATCGTCGGTGTGCAGGGAGAAGGCGAGCGCCCCGTCGACGTGGCCGCCGGCCAGGTACCGCTCGATGCGGTCGTAGTCGCCGTGGTCCTCCACCAGCAGCAGCACCAGCTGGGTGTCGTGCGCGGTCAACTCCTTGCTGATGCCGCGTATCTGACGGGAGAAGAAGGGATCCGAGAAGACCCGGGCCTCGGGCTCGGGGATGATCACCGCGACGGCGCCGGTGCGCCGGGTGACCAGCGTGCGCGCCGCGTGGTTCGGGATGTAGCCCAGCTCCTGGATCGCCGTCTGCACCCGGTCGGCCAGATGCGGGCGGACCCCGTCGCCGCCGTTGACCACGCGGGAGACCGTGGCCCTCGACACGCCCGCGAGCGCCGCGACGGCCTCCAGAGTGGGGCGGCTGCCGGAACGCGGTTCGGGCACGTGACTTTCCTCCATGGTCCACAGGCGGGCCCGGCAAGATCGAAAGGGACGGCCAGGTCGAACAGAAGGGTAACGGGTGATCACCGTAAGGCGTCAGGAGGGCATCGGTGTGTGGTCGGCCGGCACGCTCTCCTCGGCGCTCACCGGCGCGGGCGGGCTTCCGTCGCCGAAGGGGCGCCCGCCGAGCGCCTCCCGGCCGTGGGGCGTGAGCCAGCCGGACAGGTCCGGGCCGGCCGGCACGATCCCGGTCGGGTTGATGTCGTCGTGGACCAGGTAGTAGTGCCGCTTGATGTGGTCGAAGTCCACGGTGTCGCCGAAGCCGGGCGTCTGGAAGAGGTCCCGCGCGTACGCCCACAGGACCGGAGTCTCCGAGAGCTTGCGCCGGTTGCACTTGAAGTGTCCGTGGTAGACGGCGTCGAAGCGTACGAGGGTGGTGAACAGCCGGACGTCCGCCTCGGTGATGGTGTCGCCCACCAGGTAGCGGGACGCCGCGAGCCGCTCGGCGAGCAGGTCCAGGCGCGCGAACAGGCGCTCGTACGCCGACGCGTAGGCCTGCTGGGACCCGGCGAAACCGGCCCGGTAGACACCGTTGTTGACCTCCTCGTAGACCACCTCGTTCACGGCGTCGATCTCCGGCCGCAGCGCCCGCGAGTAGGGGTAGGGGGCACCCGCACGGTGGTGCGCCGACCACTCCAGCGACAGGTCGAGCGTGATCCGCGCGAAGTCGTTGGTGACCACCTGCCCGGTCGGCACGTCGACGATCGCCGGCACCGTGATACCCCGGTCGTAGCCGGGATCGCGGGCGAGGTAGGCCTCCTGGAGCCGCTCGATGCCGAGCACGGGGTCGCGTCCGCCAGGGTCCAGCTCAAAGGTCCAGCTGCGGTCGTCGTGCGTCGGACCCGCCACGGCCATAGGCAGCGCCCCCTCCAGCCCGAGGAGCCGCCGTACGATGACGGCCCGGCTCGCCCAGGGGCAGGCCCGGGCCACCACCAGCCGGTAACGGCCGGGCTCCACGGGGAAGCCGTCGCGCCCGTCGGCGGTGATCCGGGTGGTGAGATAGCGGCTGTCCCGCGCGTACTCCCTGCCAGGACTCACGTACCTCATGCGCGCCCCTACATGTGGGACTGGCCGTAGTAGTGGCCGAACCGGTCCATGAAGTTGGGCTCGCCCGCGTACTTGGCCGCGTCGTAGTCGGGCGCGTTCTTGATCTGTTCCTTGGTCAGGCCGAGGTAGACCTTCTCCTCGGCCGTGTCGATGCGTTCGATGGTGCCCGCCGGCAGGAGGACGTGCTTGCCGAAGATCCAGACGCCCGTGTCGACGACGATGTGGGAGGCCCGGAAGTCGGCGGAGTGCTCGTCGACCTTCCCGATGTGGCCGTCGGTGGCTTCGACCTTGTAGCCGACGAGATCGATGCCGCTGTGGTGGCCGGAGTCCTCGTGGTAGGCCCAGATGTCCTTCTCGGTCACGGCTCTCGCCTCTCTGTACCCGTACGTGTGCCAGTGCCTGCGCCCGCCCCGGGAGCCGGGCGGGAGGGGCACTCAGGCACCTCCCCACAAAAGACCGGCTCACGCCCAGCATGCCGGAGCGTTCGCGCTCCCGCGCGGGCCCGGCCCGGCCGCCCCGGCCCGCGCATGCGGTGCGGCGGCACGGGTAGGCGCTCTGCGAGCCCGGGCGGGCCGTGTCGATCGGGCAGGACCCCCTGGCCCGGCACGACCGGCGGGACACGCCTCCATGACCGTCCTGCGCAAGAGGAGCCGACACGATGACGACGCAGCGGGCACCGGCGGGCGAGAGGCGCGGGCATGGACACCGCCCCACTCGCCTCGGACCCGAAGGCCGCCCGCCGCTTCGCGCGGTCCCGGGGGCGGATCTGAGGCGGCGCAGGTGGGTGGCCGGGTCGGAGGGCCGGGCCCGAGGGCGGTCAGGTCGGGCCGGTCCCCGGCAGGCCGCGCAGGTGGCCGCGGCGCCACACGGCCTCCGCGGCGTGTGGGGTCGCGGCCCGGCCGCGCGCCTCCCGGGCGAAGAGCTGTGACGCGCAGGCGCTGCGCATGGCCTCCAGGGCGCGGATCTGCTGCTCGGCCCGGCCGATGAGCTCCTCGATCTGGGCGACGTCGATCCGCGGGTCGGTGCGCGCCAGGCTCCGCAGGGAACGCCAGCAGGCCGCCTTGCCCTCCACGCCCAGGCGCATCGCTTCGAGCTCCAGGACGTCGCTCAGCGGGGACCGGGACAGGACCCGGCCGTTCAGTTTGAGCCGGCCCATCCTCTCGGCGATCCGGCCGAGGGCGGCCCTGGCCCGCATGACGGGGACGTCGAGATCGGCCATCAGGGTGAGCAGGCTCTGCCGGTCCTGTGCCACCTGCTCGCCCAGCGACCGCAGCGAGGTGCCCAGGACGCCCCCCTGATGGGCCGCGGCGGCCCGGCGGAGCAACTCGACGCCGCCGTTCGCGCCGGTCAGGTGGTCGTTGAGGTAGATGGCCAGGAAGGTGGGCGCGCGGCCCGTGGGCGGCCTGTGGCTCCGGTTCACTCCGGCCTCCTCAGGGCGCTCGTCGGGGAGTGGCCGGCCGGTCGTCGTCCGGCCCCGTCCAGCGGGTGGCCGCGCCGGGCCCGCCGGACTCCACCGGCCGGTCGAGGCGGCTCGCCTCGTCCGTGTCCGCGGCCCGGGTGGTGCCGTCGTCCTTGCGCGGCTTCCGGGCATGCGGCCTTGCGTGCGGAGCCCGGCGCCGGGCTTCGTCGTCGTCGTGGTGCAGCGGTACTCCGCCTGCGCCGCCCTGGTCGTCCATGACAGTTCCTTCCCTCTCGTCTCACACGTCTTCTCACACGGCCGCGGTCGTCCTCGCCAGGCTGTCCACCACGTCGCTCAGCCTTCCGCGCCGGGCATGGGCGGCGCGCTGCCGGGCCGCCCCGCCGCCCTCCGCGCGCAGCCGGTCGAGCAGGGTGTCCACCAGGAGGAGGTCGCCGGCCGCGGCCAGTCCCGGAGCGGCCCGCTCGCGCAGCCGGTCCAGCATGTCCCACACCGGGACGCGGGCCCCGCCGACCGGATCGAGGCCTTCGCCGCACAGCCCGTGCACGGCGGCGAGCCGGTGCGCTTCCCGTAGCCGCCCGCACTCCAGGTACGGCGGCGGCCTGCCCTCGTCGCCCTCCGGCAGCAGTACGCCGGCCAGCCCGCGGACGAGCGCGGCCAGCAGGACGACGGTGTCGAGGCGGGCGTTCACGTCGGCGACGCGGATCTCCAGCGTCGGCACGTGCTCGGACGGGCGGGCGTACCAGTAGATCATCCGCCGGTCCAGCAGGGCCCCGCACTGCACCAGGTCGTGGGCGATGCGCTCGTACGAGGCCTCGTCGAGGAAGGGAGCGGGCCCCACCGTGGGCCAGCGGGCGTGTTCGACCGCCCGCCAGCTGGCATGGCCGCTGTCCCTGCCGCGGTCGAAGGGGGAGTTGGCGCTGAGGGCCTGCAGGGTGGGCAGCCAGGGCCGGATCCGGTTGGCCAGGTCCAGGGCCTCCGCCCGGGAGGACACGCCGATGTGGACATGGCATCCGCAGACCGGCTGGTCGTAGCCTCCCATGGCGGACGCGAAGCGGACCGCCATGCGCCGGTAGCGCTCGTCCGGGGTGAGGGCCAGCGGATGCTCCGGCGGTATCACCGCGGTGCCGGTCCCGACGAGCAGGCAGTCGTGCGCATCCGCCGCCCGGACCAGTTCGGCCCGCAGCCACGCCAGCTCGGCCCGCAGCACGGCCGTGCTCGACGTGGGGCTCGTGCACGACTCGACCTGGGCGGTGAAGAGCTCCGGCTGGACCAGCGGTCCGAGTCTGCCCGAAGCGGCCCCGATGACCTCTGCCGCGCGCCCCACCGGGGCCCTGCTGCGGCGGTCGACGAGCAGGAACTCCTCCTCCACGCCCATGGTCGGCACGACGGCCGCGGCGAGATGGCTGCCTCCCGATCCGAGGGGCGCGAGGGTCCGGCTCCCGGGGTGGGGCGCCGATGTGGACACGGCCAGTGACATCTGGGGTCCTTTCGGTGAGGGTGGGCGCCGCCGGCGACCGGTTGCGACCGGCCGCCCGAGGCGGTGTTGCCGTCCTTCAGGCCCTCCTCCTGTGCTTCGCCTACCCGCCGGATCCCCTCTCACTCGGGGGCCCGGGCCCGCTGGCTGTGACCGCCGAGGCTCACCGCACTAGAACTCCGGGATGAAGGGGAGGTAGTCCGCGTCCGGACCGGACGGGATGACCGCGTAGCTGCTCTCGGGGAGCTCGTTCCACACGCCCGGCAGGTCTCCCAGCGGTTCGGAGACCACGATGCGCGTGTCGTCGGAGACCTCCCTGAGGTAGTCCAGCTCCGGGTAGAGGTCCCGGACCGTGTCGGCCCTGCTGCTGTAGTAGAGCGACCGGGACTTCCCCTGGCTGGAGTACCGGAAGGCCCATACGGTCTCGCCGTCGCTCACCGCCACCGTCATCTGCAGCGGCTCCGCCACGCCGTGCTCCTTGCCGAGCCGTTCCACGAGGCCCGCCATCCGCGCCACCGCGCCGGGAACGTCCTGGTCGAGCCCGAAGGTGACCGCGAGATAGAACATCACCTCGGAGTCCGTGGACCCCTCGATGCTCGAGAAGAGGGCCGGGTCGACGGCCATGCACAGATCGCGCTGGAGCCGGGCGAAGTCCCCGATCGCCCCGTTGTGCATCCACAGCCAGCGACCGTGGCGGAACGGGTGGCAGTTCGTCTGCTGGATGGCCGAACCGGTCGAAGCGCGGACATGTGCGAAGAACAGCGGCGAGCGGACGTGTGCGGCCAGTTCCTGGAGGTTCCGGTTGTTCCAGGCGGGGCCGATGTCACGGAAGACCGCGGGCGTGCCGTTGCCGTCCGCGCTGTACCAGCCCAGACCGAACCCGTCGCCGTTGGTCGATTCCACACCCATCCGGGACTTCAGGCTCTGGTTGATCAGCGAGTGCTCGGGGCGGTAGAGCACGGTGTCGAGCAGGACAGGCGTACCCGAGTAGGCGAGCCACCGACACATGCGCACCATCCCTTTCACGGCTTCTCCGAGGGTAACTCGGCGGGCCGCGCCCTTCCCGCGGGGCCGCGGGCGCCGAGGCCCGTAGGCGGGCGCGTACCCCGGCACCGGCGTGCCATCCTCAAGGTATGACGCACGACGTCGTGCCTCCCGACGAAGGCGCCTCACCCGAGGTGCTCGCGTTGGCCAAGGTGGTGGCCAGGCTGCGGTCGGAGATCGCGGACCTGCAGGGCATCGCCGCGGCCACCGCCGTCGTGGAGCGCGCCAAGGGCGTGCTGATGGCCCAGACGGGGGTCTCCGCCGAGGAGGCCTACGAGACGCTGCTCGCGCGCGGCACCCGGTGGGGCAGGACCCTCATGGAGGAGTGCTGGCTCACCCTGGGCCAGGTCCGGTCCAGGCCGACGCCCAGAGCCGCCGTGCCGCCCGCGACGGCGTCCGCGCCGGGCGGGACCGGGCAGCGGCGGCAACCGGCGCAGCCGGCCGCCCGGACCGGGAGCGACGCCGTCGCCGCGCCGGCCGACGAAAGCCTGCGGGCACTGCTGCCCCGGCTGGCCGAAGGCCTCGCCGAGGCCGACCACGAGGCGGACATCGCGGAACTGCTGCGTGTCGTGCTGGGCGAGCCGGTGGGCGTCGACGCCGTGATGATCTACAGCGTGACGCCCGCCGGCAGCCTGGAGCTGACGGGCCACGCCGGCATCGCCGAGTCGCTGGCCGACCAGTGGAGCCACGTACCCCCGCTCAGCGGTGTCGCCGCCCTCGAAGCCGTCGCCGCGAGACAGGCCGTATGGCTTGAGGACCCGGCGACGGACGCCCGCCGCTACCTGCTGATCGGCGATCACCCCGGACAGTGGCCGTCCCGCGCCTGGATCCCCGTACCGTCCGGTGGACGCGTGCGCAGCGCCATCGGCTTCATGCGGAGCCGTCCGGGCCCCTTCGCCAAGGACACCCGTACGGTGCTGTGCCAGGCCGTCCGGCTGTGCGCCGCCCAGCTGCGCAACGGCGGGCAACGCGGCGACGGCGCCGCGGAGACCACCGTCCCCGACGACGTCGCGTCCGTCCAGGCGATCCTGGACGTGCTGTCCGGGCCCGCCGTCCTGCTCACCCCCCTGCGTTCGGCGACCGGGGGGATCGAGGACTACCGGATCGACGCGGCCGCGCCGGAATCCGTCGACGTGCGGGGACGCCGGGGCAAGGAACTCGTGGGCCGACGGGTCCTGGAGACGTACCCCACCGTGGCGGGCACCGCGCTGTGGGAGGGCTACGAGGACACCCTCGCCACCGGAACCGTGTACGAGGGCGAGCCCTTCACCTACCAGGAGGTGGGCGCCGGGTTCCCCCAGGAGACCGTGTACTCGGTCCGGGCGACGCGGCTCGGAGAGCGCCTGGTCGTCTCCTGGATCCGCCACGACATCAGCGAGCGCGAGGCCCGCAGGCTGACCGACATGCAGCGCCTGGGCAACCTCGGCTGGGTCGGCTGGCAGCTGACGACGGACCGCATCACGTGGTCCGACCACGTCTACGCCATCTTCGACCGGGATCCCGCGCTGGGGCCGATCGAGCTGGAGGAGCTGCCCCGCCACGTCCTGCCCGACGACCAGCCGCGCATGGCCGCCGCCGTCCACCGGCTGCTGCGACTGGGACAACGGGCCGTCGACCAGCAGTTCCGGATCAGCACCGCCGACGGCGTACGGCACCTGCGGATCGTCGTCGAGTCCCAGGCGGACGCCAACGGCACGCCCGTCGAGGTGCACGGGTTCTTCCAGGACGTCACCGCGCTGCGCGACGCCGAACACGCCCGGCGCGAGAGCGAGCGGGCCGTCCTGGTCCAGTCCGGCATGCTGCAAGCCGAACGCGCGCTCGCCGCCCGCCTCCAGGCGACCCTGCTGCCGATCCCCGAACAGTCCGTGGAACTCGCGGGGCTGTGCGTCGAGGTGGCCTACGTGCCCTCCGACAGCGGGGTGAACGTCGGGGGCGACTGGTACAGCGCCGTCGAACTGCCCGACAGGAGCGCCCTCTTCGTCGTCGGGGACGTGGCCGGCCACGGCCTGGCCGCCGTCGGCACCATGGCACAGCTGAGGTTCACCGCCAAGGGCATGGCCACCACCGGCTCGGCCCTCCTCGACGTCCTGCGCCGGCTCAACAACCTCCTGCTGCACACCGATTCGGAACCGTCCGCCACGGCGACCATGTTCATCGGCCGCTATCAGCCGGATGTCCGCCGCCTGACCTGGGCGCGGGCCGGACACCTGCCGCCGCTGCTGATCCGAGGGGGCCGGGCCGACTTCCTGGCTCAGCCCGACGGCTGCCTCCTGGGCGCCGCCCGCGACTCCGTGTACGGGCAGGCCGTCATCGACCTCCAGCCCGGCGACCATCTCCTGCTCTACACCGACGGGCTCGTGGAGCAGCCGGGTGAGGACATCGACCTGGGACTGGGCAGACTCGCGAACACCGCTCTGCAGCTGCTGCGGGACGGTGTGGGCGGCGAGCTCGCCCGCACGCTGGCGGCGCAGCGGGCGAGCAACTTCGACGACATGTGCGTGCTGGACATACACGTCCCGGACGACGCCGAGTGACGTGCGGCGTCGTCCGGGACGTGGTGCTCACCTGGTGGTGCAGACGGTGATGCGGGGTTGGTTCAGGTGTTGAGGAGCCGGTTGAAGAACGAGCGGTAGTGCTGCAGCGAGACGCGCAGGTCCTCCGTCGCCACCTGCTCACCACGGCTCCACTGGCCCTCCAGCCCCTGCTTGCGCGTGGAGAAGCTGCCGGCCAGGGCCTGCATGACCTCCGCCACCAGGGTGTCCGCGGACCTCACGGCGTCCTGCGGATCGTCGACGAACCGGCCCTGGATCTCGCTCCACTTCCTGCGGTACTCCTCGGTCTCCGTCGTGCCGAGCAGCGGCTCCTCCGTGTCGGCGCCGACCTGGCCCGGGGCGTCGGCCCGGGCGGCCGGCCCGTCCGTCCCGGCCCTGTCGGCCGTCTCTGCCGTCTCGGCCGTCCGAGCCGTCCCGGCCGGGTCCTCGGTCCCCAGGCCCGCCGTCCGCTCGGACGTTGCCTCACCCGGGTATACCGGCGCCTGCCGTTCCTCGGCCTCACCCGAATGCATGATGTCTTCCGTGGTCGGACCGGATTCGGTGTCCCGGGCCTCCTTGTCTCCACGTATACGCATGTCAACGACTCCTCTGGTCCGTCAGAAGCTCTTCGAACAGGGCGCGGTAGTGCACCATCGCCCCGCGCAGTTCCTCCGTCGTCGCCCCGCCACCGCCGCTGCGCACCTTGACGTCGTGCGCGGCCCGGTAGTGGTCGAGGGTGCGCCCGTGCTCGACGGAGAGGTCGCGCAGCCGGTCCTCGTACCCCGCCGTGGGGTATCCGCGCTCGTCCAGCAGCCTGGAGACCAGTTCGTCCGCTTCCGCCACGGAGTTCTCCGGACGGTCCACGAAGTGCTCCTGGACGTCGCTCCAGGCCTCGGCGTACTCGCGCCGGCGCTTGGCGGGGAGTTCCTTGATGTCGAGCTGGTCGTGCCGCTGCTCGCGGGCCCGCAGGTCGCGCTCGGCGGCCCTCGCGCCGCCCTCCTCCCGCACGGTGCGCTCGTACTCCGGGCCGAACCGTTCGCGCAGGTGCCGTCGCCGGGCCGACAGCCACAGCGTCGCGATGAGCGCGAGCACCACGACCGCCGCGATGACGATCACCACTACGAGTGTGGTTGTAGACATGTCCGCACTCCATTTCCGGGGCCTTCGCCTGTGTGTCACGCGGCTGCCCCCGCTGCCGTCGGCCAAACCAGGGGCCGCCATGGCGCGGCCCGGGCAGGGTCCGGGCCCGCCTCCGCGCGGCGGTCCGGAGTGCCCGTCCGGAGCCCGCGGGGCACCCTGGAGGCACGGTCCGAGCCAACGACCAGGTCGAGGCGATGCTCCAGGAGTACGCGGACCTCATCGCGATCCGGGGCGGGGAGGCCTTCAAGGCCCGCGCCTACGAAAAGGCCGCCCGCGCCGTCGGGGGCCACCCGCAGGACGTCGCCACCCTGGACGCCGAGGGGTTGCGCGAGATACCGGGCGTCGGCCGGTCGGTCGCCGACAAGATCCTCGAATACCTGCGGACCGGCCGGATCCTCGTCGGCGCCGCCATGGACGCCGCCGACAGCTCGTCGCCGATCTGTCCGCCGTCCGCGGCTGCGTCCGGTGCACGTACGCGGGATCCCTGCGCCGCATGCGGGAGACCATCGGCGACGTCGACATCCTGGTGGCCGCGCGCCGGTCGGCGCCGTTCATGGAGACCCTCACCTCCCTCCCGTACAGCGCCGAGGTCATCGCGCGCGGCGAGAAGAAGACCTCCGTACGCACCACCACGGGCCTCCAGGTGGACCTCAGGGTCCTCCCACCCGCCTCCTGGGGCGCGGGCCTGCAGTACTTCACCGGGTCCAAGGAGCACAACATCCGCACCCGCGAACTCGCCGTGCGCCAGGGTCTGAAGCTCTCCGAGTACGGGCTCTTCGACGCCGAGAGCGGCGAGAGCGTCACCTCCGAGACCGAGGAGGCCGTCTACGCACGGCTCGGCCTGCCCTGGATACCCCCGACCCTGCGCGAGGACCGCGGCGAGATCGCGGCCGGACCTCCTCACGGAGAAGGACATCCGCGGCGACCTCCACACCCACACCGACCTCACGGACGGGCTCGCCCCGCTGGAGGACATGGTCGCCGCCGCTGCCGCCCGGGGATACGCCTGCTACGCGGTCACCGACCACGCGCCGGACCTCTCCATGCAGCGCATGACCAGAGAGAAGATCCTCGCCCAGCGCGAGCGGGTGCGCGAACTCGACGGCAGGCAGCGCGGGATGCGGCTGCTGCACGGAACGGAACTCAACATCGGCCCGGACGGCTCGCTGGACTGGCCAGACGAGTTCCTCGCCGGCTTCGACCTCTGCGTGGCCTCGGTCCACCCGCGCTTCAACCAGAGCCGGCGGGAACTGACCCGCCGCCTGATCCGTGCCTGCGAGAACCCGCACGTCGCCGTGATCGGCCATCCGACGACCCGCCTGATCGGCAAACGCCCGGGCATCGACGCCGACTTCGACGCCGTGTTCGAGGCGTGCGCACGGTCGGGCACCGCTCTGGAGATCAACGCCCACCCCGAGCGGCTCGACCTGTGCGACGAGGACATCCTGCGGGCGAAGCGGTACGGCGTGAAGTTCGCGGTGAACTCCGACGCCCACGCCACCACGCACCTGCCCTACATGCGCTACGGGGTGGGGACGGCGCAGCGCGGCTGGCTGACGGCGGACGACGTCGTCAACGCCTGGCCGCTGGCGAGGCTGCGCCGCTTCCTGGCCGGGAAGACGGCCTGACCGCGACCCGACCGCGACCCGACCGCGGCCCGACCGCCTGCTCGCGGGCGGGCCGCCTGACGCCCTGCGATCGGACCCCCCGGATGAATTCGGTCGCACGTTCGAAATCTGGCAGGATGGGTGCATGGCGATGGAACGTGAAGCGTGGCCGTGCGAGCCGGGGATCCCCGGTGACCTGTTGCGGGCGAAGACACTGGCGTACGACCCGGGTGGGTTCACGTGCTCACGGCCGGTGCCCGAGGCGGAGAGCGCCGACTACGGGGCGTGCGGATTCACCGTGGACGGCCTCGCCGTCAGGTTCCGGGTGGCGCGGACGACCCCGACGAAGGCGGGCCAGTTCGTCACGGTGTGGAAGAGGTCCGCGGGCGGACCGATCCGGCCCTTCGACGCCGCGGATGCCGTCGACCTGTTCGTGATCAGTACCTGCGAGGGCGAGCGGTTCGGGCAATTCGTGTTCCCGCGGGACGTGCTCCGCGAACGGGGTGTCGTGTCGACGAACGGCTCGGGCGGGAAGCGGGCGTTCCGCGTCTATCCGCCGTGGGTGGCCACCACCAGCCGCCAGGCGGGCAGTACGCAGGCCTGGCAGGTGGAACACTTCCTCCGGCTGTCCGGGGACGAGCCGGTGGACATGGCCCGTGTGCACGCGCTCTACCACCCCGCGCAGCGCTGATCGGGTCTCGGCGTCCCGGGCCGGACCGCATTGTTAATGCGTTGTCGCCGGCGGCCGGGCCGAGAGAGCATGCAGTGTATGCAACCACCCGCCGAAAGCCTCAGTTCAGACCAGGTTGACCTGCACCGATGGCGCACGAGTCATCTCGACGCCCTGGAACGGGCGATCTACGAGTCGCTCGACCATCTGGTGCCGTGGATGCCCTGGGCGGCCGACCCCGGCCGACAGCAGACCGCGGATTTCCTCACCAAGATGCAGCAGAAGTGGGAGTCCGGGGAGGCCTACGGCTACGCGATCACCTCGGACGCCGAAGTGATCGGCACCTGCGTCCTCATGCGCAGGATCGGAGCGGGCGGTCTCGAAATCGGCTACTGGCTCCACCCGGCCTGGACCGGACGGGGCCTGGCCACCATGGCCTGCACGGCTCTCGTCGCCCAGGGTTTCCAACTGCCGGGCATCGACCGGATCGAGATCCACCACGACGCCGCCAACCACGCCAGCGGGGCCGTCGCCCGACGCCTGGGATTCACCGAGGTCGAGCGCGTACGGCCACCCGAAGGCCCGGTCGCCCCCGGCGAATCGGGGATCACCGTCATCCGGCGGATGACGGCGGACCAGTGGCGGACCAGGCCGACCGGGACCGCCGCCCGGCGGGCGGGATGAGCGGCGCGGACGGGCGCGTTTCCGCGTCCCGCACCACGCCCTTGCGACCATGACGGCACTCGCATCCTTCACCTTCGTGCGCCATTGCGACGGGCTCCGCCACCACTTCGAACGCGACGGCGAGCACAACGGGCGCCCGGCCTACCGCCGGACGGACGGGAACGTGCGGTGTGTCTGGTCGGCGGCCGAGGGCTGGCACTGCGAGATCTCCGGCGGTCTCGTCACCGCGCACCCCGTCGACGGCCGCGCCGACGGTCCCGTACCCCCGGCCACCGTCTGGCGCAGTTTCAAGAACGACCGCTCCTACCTCTACGACCTCCGGACCGTGCCGGGACCGTTTCGCGCGTAGCCCGCCCCTGAGGGCGGCGGGCCGTTCCACGACACGACCCGACACGAGATACGACGCGATGCGCGCGACACGGCCCCGTCCGCCGCGGCGGCTCACGTGGCGGACGGGCTCACCCGGTCGGCCCAACGCGCCGTCCGTTTCAGCGCGGCGGGCCGAGCACCTCCTCGGCGCCGGGCAGGTCGTGGACGCAGACGCCCCGGCCGGTCAGCGGCAGCAGGCCCGCGAGCGGGCACGACACGGGCATCTCGTGGTCGACCTCCCACTGCCCGACCTTGTTCCCGCCGGTGTGGTCCGTCGTGCAGACGGCGTACAGGTGGCCGGCGCACCCCCGGCAGAGCAGGGGCTGGTGGCCCTTCACGAGCGCCCCGCCGGGCAGCCCGCCGGGCAGCCCTCGGGGTGCCGGCGTCCCGGCGTGCCGCGGCCGCCGGGCGCTTGTACCGTCGGTCGCGACAGGAGTCCTGGAGATTCGACAGGACCCCACAGGCCGGTTCGCGCATGCGGAACACGTCCCGTCAGCGCGCCGAGCCACCCGTGTGCCGCCCGCGCCGACGCCGAGCCGGTCCGCCCCTCGCGACGCGACAGGGCGCACGCGCAGCCCCCGTGAGAGAGGCCGTGCCGATGTCGAACGATGTTCCGATAGCGAGCCTGCTGCGTGTGGAGAAGGGCGTCGCCGCCCCGGAGGAAGTGGCCGCGATCGCGGTCGTCATCGCCTGTTACGCCCACCGGACCTCCCTGGACCGCGACCGCGACCGTGACCGTGACCGTGATGAGCGTGGCCGCCGCGCGACGGGCGGCGCCGGGAAGACGGCCGGCAGCGGCTTCGGCCGCCGCCGTACCGTCCAGCCCCACGCCGGCTGCTGGGCAGGCTGCTGGACCTGCCGCTGAACCCCGTCCGCCGGCCGCGCGCACGGCCGGCGGACGGGAGGAGTGGGTGGTCACGCCCGGCGCAGCACCGTCGAGAGGACCTCGCGCAGCACCGACGCGGGGTCGGCCACGGCGCCTTCCGAGCGCCAGGCCACGAACCCGTCAGGGCGGACGAGCACGGCGCCGTCGGCGCCCAGCCGGTGGACCTCGGTCCACGGCGCGCCGCCCTCCGGGACCAGGTCCGCGCCCGGCCCGGAGCCGATCGTGTACGCGTCCAGCCGCACCCCCAGCTGCCGGGCCGCCTCCTGCGCGGCCGCCTGCCACGGCGTACCCGCGCCGCTGAGCAGCACGAAGGAACGCTCGTACAGGTCCAGGGTGGAGATCCGCTCACCGGCCCTGGTCAGCCACATGTGCGGGGCCCGGGTCCCGGTGTCGCCCATCGACCGCAGCGTCTCCGGGATGACGGGCCGCGCCGGGTCGCCTCCGACGAGCGCGCCCTGCGTGTAGCAGTAGGCCATCGCCGTCGTCAGGACACCGCTGCCCGGTCCGCCGCCCATCGTGGGCGGAGGCACGTACCCCGGGTGGCTGTGTTCGGCCGAACGGGCGGACGCCCGCTCGCTCGTGGCCCTGGCCACCGGAAGCCGCTCGGCCTGGTAGGTGTCGAGCAGCTCGATGCCCGCCGACCCCTCCAGCACCGCGGCGATCTTCCACGCCAGGTTGTGCGCGTCCTGGATACCCGTGTTGGAGCCGAAGGCCCCGGTGGGCGACATCTCGTGGGCGGCGTCCCCGGCCAGGAACACCCGACCGGCCGAATACCGCTCCGCCACCCGTTCGGCCGCGTGCCACGGCGCCTTGCCGCCGATCTCCACGTCCAGGTCGGGGACGCCCACCGCCTCGCGGATCTGGTCCACGCACCGCTCGTCGGTGAAGTCCTCCAGGGTTTCGCCCTGGTCGGGGTGCCAGGGGGCGTGGAAGACCCACTGCGTGTCGTTGTCCACGGGCAGCAGCGCCCCGTCGGCACCCGGGCGCATCAGGTAGCAGACGATGAAGCGCAGGTCGCCCAGCACCTTCACGAGCCGTTCCGAGCGGAAGGTGACGCTCACGTTGTGGAACAGCTCGCCGTTGCCCGTCTGGGGGATCCGCAGCTGCTCGCGGACGGGGCTGCGCGGTCCGTCCGCCGCGATCAGGAAGTCCGCGCGCACCGTGATGTGCTCACCCGTCGTGCGGTCCTTCACCACGGCGTTCACCCCGGTGGAGTCCTGGTCGAAGCTCATCAGCTCGTTGCCGAAGCGGATGTCGGCGCCCTGAGCCCGGCTCTGTTCGGCCAGCACGGGCTCGATGTTGTTCTGGCTGCACAGGCACCACTCCGTCGGGCTGAAACGCGCCAGCGCGCCGGACGGGTCGATCGACTTGATCAGCCAGTTGTGGTCGGCGGTGTCGGTCAGTGAGTGCGCCTGCAGAATGCCCTGAATGCCCTCCAGTACGGACGCCGCCCGGCGGATCGCGTGCTCCGCCCCTGCCGTGCGGAACAGCTCCATCGTCCGGGCGTTGATGCCTCGGCCGCGCGGGTGCGCGGAGGTACCGGAGTGCTTCTCGACCAGCAGGTGCCTTACTCCGTGGCGGCTCAGGAAAAGCGAGGTGGACAGGCCCACGAGGGAGCCGCCCACGACGAGAACCGGTACGCGAACATCGGCGTTGTCTTCCATCAGCTGCGGGCTCCTGTTTTCTGTGTGGGGGAGTGGACTCTTTATGCCCCCGATCCGCGATGAGGCCCAGTTGATTCGCCCGTTGTCACCCGCTTGATCCCGACATGTAGCGGTACGCCCCTCCCCGGATGACGATGAGCGACAGCGGCTCCCCCTGAGACGCGCCGGCCTGCCGTTCCCCAGAGGCGGCCGCCGGCCCGGGCGGACGCCACCGGTGACGGACGAGGGGTCCGTACGCGATGGATCTCCACCCCCTCATGAAGGAGTGAGTAGATGACAACCACCCTGTCCGAACGGGTGTCGCAGTCAGCCTTCGACGGCTCCATGCTCCGGGTCGTCCTTCTGATGGATCTCCACGAGGGGACCCAGCAGCAGTTCTTCGAGGCGTACGAAAAGCTCCGCAACGACATCGCGTCGGTCCCGGGCCACATCAGCGACCAGCTGTGCCAGTCCTTCGAGAACCCCTCGCAGTGGCTGATCACGAGCGAGTGGGAGAGCGCCCCGCAGTACCTCGCCTGGGTCAACAGCGAGCACCACGCCGAGCAGGTGCGGCCGCTGGGCGCGTGCGCGCGCTCCATGCGCCCGCTCAAGTTCACCGTCCTGCGCGAGACCGGACGGGGCTACGACCAGGCGGCCCGCCCGTCCACGGCGCGCCTGCAGGCGACGCCCCGCCTGGGCGCCGGCATCGTGCGCCACGCCCTCACCTTCACGGTCAAGCCGGGCAGCGAGAAGGAGGTCGCGTCCATCCTCTCCAGCTACGCCTCCCCGGCGGCCCGCGTCGACGACCACACCCGCCTGTGCCGCACCTCGCTGTTCATGCACGGCAACCGGGTGGTACGGACGGTCGAGGTCCAGGGCGACCTGATGGCGGCCCTGCGGCACGTCTCGGAACAGCCCGAGGTACGCGCCGTCGAGGAGGCCATCAACCCCTACCTCGAACAGGACCGCGACCTCGGCGACCCGGAATCGGCCCGCATGTTCTTCATGCGTGCCGCCGTACCGGCCGTCCACCACATCGCCGCACCGGAACCCGAGTCCGCCGAGGTGCAGCGGCACGCGGTCTTCTACCCGGCGAAGCCCGGCTGCGGCCAGGCACTCGCCAGGTTCCTGGCCCGGCAGGACGAGGCGGCCGCACACCGGCCCGCGAACCCCGTTCTCAGCAGCAGCATCTTCCAGCGCGACGACATCGTCGTACGGCTGATCGACGTACGCGGCCCACTGGAGGCCGACCCCGAGACCGTCTACGGCATCTCGGGTCCGCGCAAGGCCGCGGTGCTCGACCGGCTGACGCTCGCGCCCGGCGGGCGGGACCGCGCCGCGCACCGGACCATGGACCTGATCACCGACCGCCGGGCACCCGCGCAGTCCTGATCCGCACCGGGGCCGTGCTTCGACCGCTCCCGCTCCGGCCCCACCGGCCCGCCCCACCCCGGCCCCCACCGACCCCACCCCCCACCCCGATCTCCGTCGAGGCTCTCCCCACACGCCAGGAGGCACCCACCATGACCCAACAGCGCCCACGCATCGTGGACCTGAGCGAGACGCCGCCCAACCGCCGGCGCGGTGGCGACCTGCGGGCCGTTCTCACCCCGACATCGGTGGGTTCGACCAGCGGCTTCATGGGCCTGGCCATCATGGCCCCCGGAGAGTCGATCGCCGAGCACTACCACCCGTACTCCGAGGAGTTCGTGTACGTCGTCAGCGGCCGGCTGGAGGTCGACCTCGACGGGGAACCCCACCCGCTGCGCACGGACCAGGGGCTGCTCGTCCCCCTGAACACACGCCACCGCTTCCGCAACGTCGGGGACACCGAAGCCCGCATGGTCTTCCACCTCGGCCCCCTCGCCCCGCGCCCCGAACTGGGCCACGTGGACACCGAGCAGGCCCCGAACCCGGAGGGAACCGCATGGGAGCAGCCGCCGGACCGCACAGGAGCGGTCTCGTGACCCGCCGGCGGGTGGCCGTCACCGGAGTGGGCGTCGTCGCGCCCGGCGGCATCGGCGTCCGCGACTTCTGGGACCTGCTGTCCAACGGGCGCACGGCGACACGGGGCATCAGCCTCTTCGACCCGACGGGATTCCGCTCGCGGATAGCCGCCGAGGTCGACTTCGACCCCGCCGAGCACGGCCTCGACGAGGAGGAGGCGGCGCGCGCGGACCGGTACATCCAGTTCGCCCTGGTCGCCGCCCGCGAGGCGGTGCGCGACGCCGGACTCGACCTCACCGCGGACGAGGCCTGGCGGACCGGTGTCTCCCTCGGCACCGCCGTCGGCGGCACCACCCGTCTGGAGCACGACTACGTCGCCGTGAGCCAGTCCGGCTCCTGGTGGGACGTCGACCACAAGCTGGCCGGCCCGCACCTGCACCGGGCGTTCACGCCGGCCACCCTCGCCTCCGCCGTCGCGGAGCAGACGGGAGCACGCGGACCCGTCCAGACCGTCTCCACCGGCTGCACCTCGGGCCTCGACGCCATCGGGTACGCCGTGCACGCCATCGCCGAGGGCCGGATGGACGCGTGCATCGCCGGAGCCTCGGACTCCCCGATATCGCCGATCACCGTGGCCTGCTTCGACGCCATCAAGGCGACCTCGCCGAACAACGACGACCCCGCCCACGCCTCCCGGCCGTTCGACGCCGACCGGGACGGATTCGTCCTCGGCGAGGGCGGCGCCGTCCTCGTGCTCGAAGAGCTGGAACGCGCCCGCGCCCGCGGCGCGACCGTCTACTGCGAGATCGGCGGCTACGCCACCTTCGGCAACGCCCACCACATGACCGGGCTGACCACCGAGGGCCTGGAGATGGCCCGGGCCATCGAAACCGCCCTCGCCCAGGCCGGAATCGCCGCCGACGAGATCGACTACGTCAACGCGCACGGCTCCGGCACCAAGCAGAACGACCGCCACGAGACCGCGGCGGTCAAGAAGGTCCTGGGCGAGCACGCCTACAGGACGCCGATGACCTCCATCAAATCCATGGTGGGGCACTCCCTCGGCGCCATCGGGGCCATCGAACTCGCCGCCTGCGTCCTCGCCATGGTCCACCAGGTGGTCCCGCCGACCGCCAACTACGAGACGCCCGACCCCGAATGCGACCTGGACTACGTGCCCAAGACCGCCCGGGACCGGAAGCTGCGCAGCGTGCTCTCCGTGGGCAGCGGCTTCGGCGGCTTCCAGTCCGCCGTGGTCATGACCCGGCCGAAGGAGGAGGTCTCGTGACCAGCCGTACGGTCATCACGGGCATCGGGGTCGTCGCCCCCAACGGCGTCGGCGCCGACGCCTTCTGGAAGGCGACCCAGTCCGGCGTCAGCGTCCTCGACCGCGTCACCAGGCCGGGCTGCGAGCACCTGCCGCTGCGCGTCGCGGGCGAGGTCAGGGGCTTCGACCCCGGCGCGCTGGTCGAGGACCGCTTCCTCGTCCAGACCGACCGGTTCACCCACCACGCCCTCGCCGCGGCCGACCTCGCCCTGGAGGACGCCCGGCTGGGCCGCGCCGACTACGAGGGCGACCCCTTCTCCTTCGGCGTCGTCACCGCCGCCGGCTCCGGCGGCGGCGAGTTCGGCCAGCGCGAACTGCAGCACCTCTGGGAACAGGGGCCGCGCTTCGTGGGCCCGTACCAGTCGATCGCCTGGTTCTACGCCGCGAGCACCGGCCAGATCTCCATCCGCCGCGGGCTGAAGGGGCCTTGCGGCGTCGTCTGCAGCGACGAGGCGGGCGGGCTCGACGCCTTCGCGCACGCCGTCAGGGCGATCCGCCAGGGCAGCCGGGCCATGCTGGTCGGAGCGACGGAGGCGCCCCTCGCGCCGTACTCCATCGTCTGTCAGCTGGAGTACGAGGGACTGAGCACGCGGGACGACCCGGAGCGCGCCTACCGGCCGTTCACCGACCAGGCCTGCGGCTACGTCCCCGCCGAGGGCGGCGCCATGTTCGTCGTCGAGGACGAGGCCGAAGCCCGCCGCCGCGGCGCCACCGTACGCGCCGTACTGGCGGGCCACGCCGCGACGTTCAGCGGCACCCGGCGCCGGGACGAGGCCGGCGAGGGGCTGGCCCATGCCGTCCGCGGCGCCCTCCGGGAAGCCGGCTGCGCCCCCGAGGACATCGACGTGGTCTTCGCCGACGCCCTCGGGACCCCGGAGGCCGACGCGGCCGAAGCGGCCGCGATCCTCCACGCCCTGGGCGACCACGGACACAAGGTGCCGGTCACGGCGCCCAAGTCCGGTACCGGCCGGGCGTACTGCGCCGCTCCCGCCCTCGACACCGCGGCCGCGGTCCTGGCACTGGAACACGGCGTCGTCCCGCCGACCCCGAACGTCTACGACGTGTGCCACGACCTCGACGTGGTGACGGGCAGCGCCCGGCCGGCCCAGCTGCGCACGGCGCTCGTGCTCAGCCGCGGCCGGATGGGATCCAACTCCGCGCTCGTCGTCCGCAAGGGCTCCCCGACGGACTCCTAGTCCGCCGGACCCCGAGCGGTCCCCCCAAGGAAAAGAGCACCCACATGTCCGACCGACTGACCGTGGAGGAGCTGGCGGCCCTGATGAAGACCGCCGGTATCACCGTCGACCCCGCCGAGATGGCGAGCCGTCCGGACTCGTCC
This sequence comes from Streptomyces sp. NPDC060232, assembly GCF_042726555.1. Classification (NCBI taxonomy): domain Bacteria; kingdom Bacillati; phylum Actinomycetota; class Actinomycetes; order Kitasatosporales; family Streptomycetaceae; genus Streptomyces; species Streptomyces sp. NPDC060232. The sequence continues at coordinate 484,684 of NZ_JBHXAG010000001.1, forward strand.
TTCGACGAGTACGGCCTCGATTCGCTGGGCCTGCTCGGCATCGTCGGTGAGCTGGAGAACCGGCGCGGACGGGCCCTGCCCACCGACGCCGACCGCTGCAAGACCCCCGGGGAATTCCTCGACCTCGTCAACAACAGCCTGATGACAGGAGCCTGACATGCCAGGACACACCGAGAACGAGATCACCGTCAACGCGCCCGTGGAGCTCGTCTGGGAGATGACCAACGACCTCCCCAGCTGGCCCCAGCTGTTCAGCGAGTACGCCTCGCTGGAGATCCTCGAGCAGAAGGGGGACACGACCACCTTCCGCCTGACCATGCACCCCGACGAGAACGGCAAGGTGTGGAGCTGGGTCTCGGAGCGGACCGTCGACCGCAAGGGCCTCACGGTCCGCGCCCGGCGGGTGGAGACGGGCCCCTTCGCCCACATGGACATCCACTGGCAGTACTTCAAGGTGCCCGGCGGCACTCGGATGAAGTGGACCCAGGACTTCGCGATGAAGCCCGACGCGCCCGTGGACGACGCGTGGATGACCGACAACATCAACCGCAACTCCCCGATCCAGATGGCGCTCATCCGGGACAAGATCGAGCAGCGCGAACGTGAGAGCCGCGCCCCCGCCGTCAGCCGTCTCTGACGTCCGACGACGTCGGACGACCTCTGTGAAACGAAAGGCAAGCAGTCGGATGAACGACACGCACCGCGCTCTCATCGTCGCCCGCATGGCGCCGGGATCGGGCCCCGACATCGCCGAGCTGTTCGCGGACTCGGACGCGGGTGAACTGCCGCACCTGGTAGGGGTCACACGCCGGAGCCTCTTCCAGTTCGGCGACGTCTACATGCACTTCATCGAGGCGGACCGGGCGCCCGGCCCGGCCATCGCCCAGGTCACCGACCACCCGGAGTTCCGCAGGCTGAGCGACCGGCTCCAGGCGTTCATCAGCCCGCACAACCCGGAGACCTGGCGCAGCCCGAAGGACGCGATGGCCCACGAGTTCTACCGCTGGGAGAACCCCGGCGCGAAGTGACCCGGCGGCCCGGACGGGACCCGCACACCGGCGTGTGCGGGTCCCGCCGCGCGTCGCCCGCCGGGCATCCGCAGGTCCCGGAGCAAAGAACCGAGAGCAAAGAACTGCGAACCGATAGCCGAGGGCCGAGAGCCGCGAGGCGAGGGCAGGAGACGGATGAACCCGACAGACCCCGACCACTTCCCGACGGACCCAGGCCGTCCGCACGACGGGGAGCACCCCCGTACGTCGCTGCGCGCGCTCGTCCTGTCCGGGTCCTCCCGCACGGGCTCGGTCAACGTCCGGCTCGCGGCCCTCGTCGCCGCGATGGTGCGCGAGGCCGGGGCCGTGGCGGAACCCGCCACCCTCCGCGACTTCCCCATGCCCCCGTACGACGGCGACGCCGAAGCCGGCGAAGGGCTGCCCGAGGGCGCCCGGGCCCTGTGCGAGCGGATCGAAGCGGCGCAGGCGCTGATCATCGCCTCGCCCGAGTACAACGCCTCCGTGCCGGGCGTCCTGAAGAACGCCGTCGACTGGGTGTCCCGCTACCGGCCGCAGCCCTTCAAGGACAAGCAGACCCTGCTGGTGTCGGCCTCACCCTCGATGGTCGGCGGCAACCGCGGACTGTGGGCCCTGCGCGTCCCCCTTGAACACCTCGGCGCCCGCGTCTACCCCGACATGTTCAGCCTGGCGGGCGCCCACCACGCCTTCACCGAGGACGGCGCCCTCACCGACCCGGGTCTCGGCGAGCGGCTGACCGCGACGATCGGCTCGTTCCTCGACCTGGTCGAAGCGGACACGCGCTACCTGTGCCTCCAGCGCCGCTGGTACGAGTTCCTGGGCGATCGCACCGATGCCCCGGTCACCTCCCGCGCCCAGGACTGATCATCATCGGCCACGAGGGGTGAGCTATGTTTGAGCGCGAGTGACGTGAGAAGGAGGCCCTCCGGTGTCATCGGGGCAGCAGGCACGCGCACAAGCGGCTGCGATCACGCCGAGCGGTCAGTCGGCCGAGGAGCCGGTCCGGCCTCCGGCCGACCGGCTCCTCGCGCTCTTCGACGGCCGCCGCCTGTCCCCGGGCCAGCGGCGCATCGCCCAGTACCTGATCGACCACCTCACCGAGGCCGCTTTCCTCTCGATCACCGAGCTCGCCGAACGGGTGGGCGTCAGCCAGCCCTCCGTGACCCGCTTCGCGTCCTCCCTCGGCTTCAGCGGCTACCCGGCCCTGCGCGACGTGCTCCAGCCGATCGCGCTCAGCGCCGTGGCCGGCGCGACCGACACCCGCGAGCAGATCCGCCGCAACGAGCTCCAGGCGGCCGTCGACGCGGAGATCGAGAACCTGGAGAACGTGCGGCGGCTCCTCGCCGACACCAACCAGGTCCTGGACATCGGCCGCGAGCTGGCCGCCTCCGTGCCGCTGACGATCCTGGGGCTGCGCATCTCGGTCTCCCTGGCGGAGTACTTCGCGTACGCCGCCCGGCGTATCCACCCCGACGTGCGCCTGGTGACGCGCGGCGGCAGCGTCGCCTTCGACGCGCTGCTCCAGTCCAGGGCGGCCGGCGGGACCTGGGTCCTGGCCTTCGCCATGCCGCGGCACGCCAAGGAGACCCTGTCCGCCGTCCGGGCCGCCCGCAGTACGGGCCTGCGCGTGGTCCTGATCACGGACCCCACCCTCGGGCCGCTGGTGGACGAGGCCGACGTGGCCCTGACGGCGGCGACCGGTTCCCGCCTGGTGTTCGACTCCTACGCGGCGCCCGGGATGCTCTCGGCAGCCCTGCTGCAGGCGATGGCGGACGCGGATCCCGAGCGGACCCAGGCCCGTCTGGAGGACTACGAGCACGTGGCGGACCAGCACGGCTTCTTCCTGTAACGCTTCCCGAACGCTCCACGCCCACCTCACCAGGCGATATTCAGCCTTCGAGGTGCATGAAATTTTTCATACCCTTGCTTACTCGACGGTATATATGTTTACTGACGACGGCGCTCCTGATCCACCAGATGCCAAGGAGGACGACCCCACGTCCTCTCGAACGCACCGCGGTACGACGAACCTCCTCCTCACGTCGCGACCGCGGGTCGAGTCCAGGCTTTCGGATCCTGCAGAGCGCCCATGGCGGCCTCGGTCAACCCCTGGGCCGAGGCCGCCCCTCACACGTCTCGACAGAACGTCTCGATCAGAGCTTCGACACCCCTCGGAAGTGACGAGAATGCCCCAGACGGCCATGTTTACGCTCAGCCCGGACTGGCCCATGCAGGTCAAGGCGCCGGGTACGCACGACTGGGAGCGCACGGCCACCCGATGGCTGCGGGACCTGCTCCCGGCCCGCTACGGCGGCTACCTGACGCTGACCCGTCACCACGCACTCCTCGCCCGGCACGTCCAGCTCCAGCTCCAGCACGAGATGCGGGCGGTACGGGCGGCCCTGCAGACCAGCCGCGCCGAGCTGCCCATGATGGGCATAGCCGAGTCGGTCATCGAGAACTCGATCAGGATGTACGCCCTGGAGCTGGAGCAGCTGAGCCGCCTCTCCCGTGGCGCGCGGCTCGTCTCGGAGGCGCTCCTGGTGGGCACCCCCGCCCAGCGCAGGCGCTGACCGGCGGCACGGGGACCGCTGCGGTCCCCCTCAGGCCGGCTGCCACGAGCGCAGCCGGGCTGCGACGTCGAAGACGCTGACGCGCAGCATGCGGATGTCGGTGACGAGGTCGCGCCACTGCTCGTAGGAGGCCTCCACCGCCTTCCCGGAGGCCTCGATGTAGGCGACGGCGACCCCGTAGGCGAAGTACTCGTTCGAGGTGGGCAGCGGCCGGAGCAGCACGATCGCGTCGAGCAGGGCGGCCGCCCGCCAGTAGGCGTCGGGGGCGTCCATCTCCAGGCTGGGCGTGTTGACCCGGTGCCGGGCCACGGCGGCGACCAGGGCGGAGTGGTCGGCCACCTCCACGTCCTTGAACAGCGCCTCCTGCCGCTCCAGCAGCCAGCGGTGATCGATGTGCAGTTCCACGCGTCCGAGTATCCCCGCCCAGGGCCCGGCCGGGGGGCTTTTCGGGACGGGCGACGCAGGGCGGACCCGCCCGTGCGGGCGCACCGGAGCGCGGCCCGCGAGATATGACCGCGCAGAGAGGTTCCCCAGCGGGACTTTGCCTCCTACGGTCTGTGCAGCACAGTTCCGGGACCAGGAGGCAGCGTGAAGCGCGAGATCGACATCGACATCGACCAGCTGGTGACGGCGATGCAGGCGGTCGACGAGGCGGGGCGGCTCTTCGAGGAGGCGCTCGCCGTGTACGAGACGCGCGGCCTCAAGCGCACCAGCGACGATTTCAAGGTGGCGGGCGGCACCGTACAGACCCTCCAGGGCGCCGAGGAGATGGCCCTGGGCGCCCGCAAGTTCCTCGCCGAACTCGCGCTGATCCTCGGCTTCGCGACCGCGGGCGTCGAGGACCGCGTGGCCGCCCGGCCTGCGGTCGCCCGGGCCGGATTCGCCGGGATCAGCGGCGGCGGGGCACGGATGGCGCGTCCGCTGCTGGACCCCACGCTGCGGGGACTCGACCTGCTCCTCGGTGTCGACTTCTTCGAGCCCGCCTTCAAGGCCGAGATAGAAGAGGTCGTCCGGGCCGAGAAGGCGACCTACCCCGACCCCTCCACCTTCCGTGTCCGCGCGTCGGCCGACCGCGCCGCCACCGTCGGCCGAACGCGCTGACTCCCGGGATGCCGGACCGGGTCGGTCCGGCGAGGCTGGGGGTATGCATCATGCGCCCGTCGTCGTGCACCGGATCTTCCCGTCGGGAGGCCGGCAGGTGACCCTGCGGACCGCCAACAGGGAGGAGCCCCTCGGCCTGGCCCGCTCGGACGAGGACCTCATCGAGTTCCTGCGGCGGGCGGGCATGCCGGACCCCGACGACGTCGTCCTCGGCGGCACCGAACTGGTGGAGTGGGAGTCCGACACCCCGCACGTCTACGAGGCCGACCCGCCGACCGAAGACCTCCCCTGAGTCCGCCCCCCCGCCGTCGACGGGCATCGATCGGCCCCTTCGCCCCGGGGAGACGGGGGAGGAAGCGGATATTCCGTCCCTGGCGCCGACGCCTTGGCGTACTGACGTACATTGTCCAACGGCCCGCAGGGCCGGGACGGACAAACAGGGCGAGTGTGGGCAGGAGTGGCCGGGACATGGCGCGACGCGGACGTGGCGGAGTGGACCGGGGAGTCACCTCCGTCGAGCCCGCCGTCCCCGGCCCCGAGATAGCCGCGGCGGCCGACGCCGGGCACCTGGCCCCGGGTTGGCTGCGCCTGGGACGGGACGGGCGCCTGACCGCCTACGCGAGCTGCGCCGAGGGTCTGGTGCGCTGGACCGAGTCGGCGCCCGGCTCGGACGTGTGGCACGGGCCCGACCTCTTCCCCGTGCAGGGATGGGCCGGCCGGTTCACGCTCACTCAGGACGCCAACGGTTTCGTCTGGTTCGCCGGCACCCGCCACCGCGAGGGCGCGCCGAACGGCCGCGAGCTGGTCCTGACGGCCCAGTACCAGACCGGCAGGCCGCTCGGAGAGTGGCGGGCCGTGGGCAACCCGTTCCCGGAGAGGGAGGAAGAGTCCCGGCCTCCACACGCCGACCCGGTCGTGCTGCCCGACGGCGCCGGCGCCCTCCATGTTTTCGCCACCCGGTTCGGAATCGGCGTGCGGGGTCGCACGCGTCGCACCGACGGCATGTGGGACGATTGGCAGGACTACCAGGGCAAATGGGTGCGAGGGCCTATCGCCCCCCTCGTGACGGCCCAGGGGCGTGCCGAATTCCTCGCCCCCTTTCGCGGCGGCGCGTCGTACTGGGGTCAGGGCGGGCCGGGAACCGGCTTCACATGGCTCGGGCGCATGGACGCCGATGCGGTCGAGGGGACGTACAGCTCCTACGAGACGAGCCCTGGCTCCGGCACCTACTTCTGGCGTCACCCGGCGGACGGGGGTGTCATCGCCTACCGCCCCCAGGCTCCCGCCGGAGCTGCGAACATGCTCATGCCATTGGGTGGCGCAGGCGGCGTCGGCCCCGTGGGCGTCACCCGTACCCGCATCAACGGCTACGACTGCACGGTCCTGCTCCAGCGGGGCGCCGAGGGGCAACCCGAGATCGCCGCATACCCTACGGAGGGTGAGCAGTACGGCGCGTGGTGGGCGCCGTTGGGGGACCGTTGCGCGGGGCTGCCAGCCATCGCCCGTGACGCCCGGGGCGCGGTCACGATCGCGATGCTCGACGCGAACGGCGGCTTGCGGATCGCCCGACAGGACCTGACCGGCGCGGGCCTCTCCTTCGGGCCCTGGTCTCACGTGGGGTGATCCACCTCACCGCGCGCAGGGGCCCTGCGGCGTCGGAAGGGCTCCTCCCGCACAGGCCGCCCCAACCCGGGGGTAGTTGACGCGTCCAGCACATGTCGGATGTCATCGCTCGTTCGCGTGCGTGAAGGCTTGAGCGGCTTGAGCGCTTGTGAATAGTTGCTCGGCGCTGAACAGTTGGCCTACGCTGCGCACACTCCTGTGAAGGTCGCATAAGTGTGCGCTCACAGGCGGTGGGGGAGGGTCGAGCGTGCGGGGAGCGGTGGTGACCGGATTCTGGGGCGGGTCTGGCGGCATGCCGCAGCAACTCCCAACACGCCGTGAGAAGTGTGTCTATCGAGGAGTTTGCTGAGTGGCAGGTATGCCCCGCCTGAGCGTCGTCGTGCCCTTCCAGGACGTCGAGATCTACCTCCAGGAATGCCTGGAATCGATAGCCAGGCAGACGTTCCGCGACCTTGAAGTGATCATGGTCGATGACGGCTCGACCGACTCCTCGACCGCCATCGCCGCCGACTTCGCCCGCCGGGACCCGCGCTTCCGGCTGTTGCGCCAGGAGGCGAGGGGTCCGGGCCACGCCCGCAACGTCGGCATCCGTGCCGCCCACCCCCAGGCGGAGTTCCTCGCGTTCGTCGACGGCGACGACGTCATACCGGAATACGCCTACGAGTTGCTCGTCCAGACCCTCGAAGCCTCCGGCTCCGACTTCGTCTCCGGCAACGTGCAGATGATGAACTCCACCAAAAAGTGGCAGTCCCCGCTGCACAAGGCGCCCATGCGTGCCAGCAAGCGCGGCACGCACATCACCAAGCTGCCCGACCTCATCTACGACCGCACGGTGTGGAACAAGCTGTTCCGGCGGTCCTTCTGGGACTACCACTACATCGCCTTCCCCGAAGGCGTCATGTACGAGGACTCCTGGGTCAACATGTTCGCCCACTTCCGGGCAGCCAAAGTCGACATCCTCACGGACATCGTCTACTTCTGGCGCCGGCGCGAGGGCGGCGCCGCACCCTCCATCACCCAGCGGCACACCGAGTTCAGCAACCTCCAGGACCGCGTCGCCGCCGTGCAGTCGGTCAGCCGCTTCCTCGCCGGCCACCGGGCGAGGTCCTACTCCGACCACAAGCGCAAGTACGATCTCGCCTGCCTGAAGTCGGACCTGATGCTGCACCTCAAGGTGCTCCCCGACGCCGACGAGGAGTACCGGGACGCCTTCATGCGGTGGGCGAACGACTTCCTGGACGAGGCCGACGCCGACATCATCCACGAACTGCCCGCCGACGCCCGCGTCAAGTGGCTGCTCGTACGCGAAGGCCGCCTCAAGGAACTGCTCGACGTCGTCGAGTTCGAGCGCAAGGGTGGGCCGATGCCCGTCCAGCGCCGCTTCCACCGCTACCTCAACTACCCCTATCTCGGGGACCGTTCGGTAGGCATTGACAAGAGCGCCTACCGACTGGACAAGGAGCTGTCGCTGCACGGCTCGCTGAGCGGCGCGCAGTGGGACGACTCCGACCATCTGATCCTCGAAGGATCCGCCTACGTCCGCTTCATCAACGTGCACAAGCGGCACATGTCGATGAAGGCGATCGCGCTGCGCAACAAGAAGCAGGGCCGTGTGGTCGTCGCCAAGGCGAAGACCACCTACTATCCGCAGGCTACCGAGTACTCCAACCAGAGCCGGTACTGCTACGACTGGTCCGGATTCCAGGTCCGCTTCGACACGACCCGTCTCAAGCGCAAGGGGGAATGGGTCGAGGGGACCTGGGACGTGGCGGCCGGCGTGCTGAGCCGCGGCCTGTTCCGCTACAAGGGGATCGTCAGAGGCGGAGCTGGAAGCGCGGCCAACCCGCCCTACCGCTACGTGGACAAGAACACCCGTGTGGTGCCCCTCTTCATCCAGGGGAAGCTCAAACTCCGTGTCGAGCGGGTCCGTTGCCGCATCACCCAGCACCGCATGGTCGGCGACCACCTCGAACTCCGCGGTGTCTACCTCGGTCCCAAGCTCCCAGAATGGGGCAAGTTCCGTGTGGCCAGCATGGGAGGGGCCGGTCGGCACGACGCCTGGGTCCAGTTCAAGCAGGGCGGCGAGGGCTGGTACGGCTTCGTGACCCGCATCCCAGCCAAGGCCCTCGTCCCCGGCCACCGCACGAACTCCTCCGACGGGGTTCCGGAGACCTGGAACACCGGCGCCAACGGCTGGAAGACCACCCTGCACGTCGAGGGACGCAAGGCCCCCATCTACCCCGTCATGGCGGAAGAGGCCGCCGATGGCCACTACCGGCTGCCGGCCGTGCTGCAGACCGAGGGCGGGGACCGCGAGGTCTTCGTGCACCGCAACGGCTCCGGCTACGTGGTGCTGTTCGAGCGCGACACCCTGCCGCTGGCCAAGACCGCGACCTGGCACCAGGACGGCTCCCTCGAAGTCGTCGTCGGCTACGCCGCGCAGGACAAGCTCGACGCGTCCGAGTACGCCACGGCGCACGTCGTCGTACGCTCCCGCGCCCACGGTGCGGAGCGCACCGTCCCGATCACCTGGCACGGGGACGACTTCAGCTTCGTCGTCACCCCCGCCGCGATGCGCACCCTGGCAGGCGACATACCGCTCGCTGCCGGCCGCTGGGACTTCTTCCTGCGCCGCCAGGACCCCTCGGCCGTCGACCCCGAGAACCGCTCCGGCGACCTCATGGTCAAGATGACGCAGGACCTGATCCCCACCCTGCCCCGCGACATGACCAGTGACGAGCGGCGCTACGAACTCCAGGCGGAGGCCTACGACCGGCTCTCGCTCCTGGTGCACTCGGCGATGCCGGACGAGGCCCGCGGCCCGTACCGGCAGAAGCTGATGCGCACCAAGACCTACCCCGACGCCCGGCGCAAGCCGGTCACCGCCGCCGTGCTCTTCGACGCGTTCAAGGGCACCCAGTACTCCGACAGCCCGCGCGCCCTGCACGAGGAGATGGTCCGCCGCGGCACGGACCTGGAGCACCTGTGGGTGGTGCGCGACGACCAGGTCGCCGTCCCGCCCACCGCCCGCCCCGTCCGCATGTGGTCCCCCGACTGGTACGAGGCCATGGGCCGGGCGAAGTACATCGTCGCCAACAACCACCTGCCCGACTGGTTCGAGAAGCGCGACGGGCAGGTGGTCGTACAGACCTGGCACGGCACCCCGCTCAAGCGCATCGGACACGACATCGAGGCCGTGCACTTCGCCGACAAGCGGTACCTGGAGCGCGTGGAGAAGGAGGTGCAGAACTGGGACATGCTGGTGTCCCCGAACAGCTTCAGCACCCCGATCCTCAAGCGGGCCTTCCAGTTCCCGGGCGAGATGGTCGAGAGCGGCTACCCGCGCAACGACATCCTGCGCCGCGCGGAGCCGGGACGCGCGGCGGAAGTGCGCCGGCGCATCGGCCTGCCACCGGGCAAGAAGGTCATCATGTACGCGCCGACCTGGCGCGACGACCAGTTCTACGCGCCCGGCAAGTACAAGCTCGACTTCCGCATCGACCTCGACGACGCCCGGGCCCGCCTTGGCAACGACCACGTCCTGCTCGTCCGGCGCCACCCCAACGTGGTGGACCCGGTGCCCGGAGCAGGCGACGGCTTCGTCTTCGACGTGTCCGACTACCCGGACATGGCGGACCTGTCCCTCATCGCCGACGTGATGATCACGGACTACTCCTCCCTGATGTTCGACTTCGTCAACACCGGGCGCCCGATCCTCTTCTTCACCTACGACCTGGACCACTACCGGGACACCCTGCGCGGTTTCTACTTCGACTTTGAGCAGTCCGCGCCGGGTCCGCTGGTCTTCACGTCCCCCGAACTGATCGGGGCGATCCGCAACATCGACAGCATCCAGCACGGCTACGCCGCCCGCTACCGCTGGTTCCAGCAGGAGTTCTGCGACCTCGACGACGGATACGCCTCGGCCCGGCTGGCCGACCGCATCCTCATCGCCGGAGGAGACCTCGACCCGGCACGGGCCCAGGCACCCGCCGTGGGCACGGTCGGCGGCCGCGCGCCGGATCACGCAGGCCGCCTGGGTCACACAGGCCACCCGGGTCACACAGACCACACAGGCCACCCGGGTCATGGCCAGGGAGGGCACCCGGGCCAGGCGGGCCACCCCGCCGGCCAGGCCGGGACCTGGAACCGAGGCGCCCTCGGCCAGGTGCCGCGCCAGCCGGTGAGAAGGATGGATTCCGAGCATGTCTGAGGCAGCTCAGAAAGCGCGCCGCGTCTTCAGCGGCGTGGACTGCTCCGGGCCGGTGCCCGTCGAGTACAGGTTCTCCCACGCACGGAACGGCAACCGCCACCTGGTTGTCGTCCTCTCGCACCGTCATGCGCCCGGCGGGTACGGCTGGGCGAACGGACAGCTGGAGGACCTCCGGTCGAACATCCTCTGGGTGCGGGACCTGGTCGACGGTGCCAACACCTATCACCTGTGCAGGGGGATGGACTTCTCCCTGGAGCAGTCCGTCGCCGGCCTCGTCTCGCACGTCATGAACGCACTGGCCCTCTCGCCGGACCAGGTGACCGTGTTCGGCACATCCGAGGGCGGCAGCGCGGCACTGTTCTTCGGACTGAAGTACGGCTTCCGGAACATCGTGGCCGGCACGCCGCAGTTCCGCATCGGCAGCCGTGTCAGGGAGAGCAACCCCGACGCGGCCCGAGTGATGATGGGCGAGCCGACGGACCAGAACGTCCGCATCCTCGACTCCGTCCTGCCCGACCTCGTGGGCAGCGGGGTCAACCCGTCGGCCAACATCTACGTCCTCACATCCCCCCGCGACACGCAGTACCAGCAGCAGATGGAACCTTTCCTCGGGCACTTCCAGGGACGCGAGAACTTCAACTTCGTCTACAACGAGTCACCCCTCATCACCGACGCCGGGAAGGTCACACGGCACAACCTCCCGGCCCTCATGGGGCTGCTGAACCTCCTCGTCGACGGAATCGCCCCACGGATCGGCATGGTGCGCAACGGCTACGAGCAGCCGAAGCGGGACACGTCCGCCATTGACACCTACCTCACGCGGACCTCGCAGGTGCGGGGCGACTCCTTCCCCAAGCCGGTCGTCCACACACCCGCACCTGGGGAACGGCTACCGGCGAACACCGTCCGCTTCAGCGGCACCGCCGTCGGCGCCGTGCGTGTCAGCTTCTGGGAGGAAGGCAAGTACCGCGGCACCGCGCCCGTCGCTCCCGACGGCACATGGATCTGGGAGCGCACCGACCCCTGGCCCAAGGGGAAGCACACCATCCGGCTCTTCGCCGCTGACGCGAACAACTACCAGACCAAGCGCTCCGAAGTCGCCTTCACGGCCGTCGAGCACGTGTACGCGGCCACGCCCGAGTACGCGGCCACGCCCGAGTACGAGCCGGCCCCCCAGCTGTCGATGCCGGCGCAGCACCTCGTGCTGACGGTGACCGCACCCGCCCCGCACCAGCAGGTGCCCGGTCCCGCCGTCGGCTTCGCCGGGTACGCTCCCGGCGCCGTCCGCGTGGACTTCCACGAGGGCGGAGCGGCCCTGGGCGCGTGCGAGGTGCGGCCCGACGGCAGCTGGATGTGGGAGCCGGGATGGCCCTGGAACGACGGCGACCACTTCGTCGAAGCCATCGCCGTGGACGCCGTCGGCAACGTGTCCCCCTGGGCGGCGGTCCCTTTCACCAAGCTGGGCGGGTACCCCGTGCCCGCCCAGGACGTCTACTTCAACTCGGCGTACTGACCCCGGGCGTCGCAGGGGCCGTCTCCGCGGGGCGGCTTACCCGCATCACCAGGGGCCGGTGGTCCGACGCCTTGGTGTCCACCACCTCGCAGCCGGTGCGGGGGAGCGCGGTGAAGAGGTAGTCGATCTTCGAGCTGTCGGCCTGGGTGGGGCGTCCGGTCCGGGACTCGCCCTTCTGGTCGCACTCGCGGTAGGTGGTGTATGCCTCCGACGGCCAGATCCAGGCGGAGGTGTTCGCCTTGCCCACCGGCGGCGGGGAGTTGAAGTCCCCGCCGACGACCGTACGTTCGTCCGTCGAGGCGGCGGCGAACAACGAGCTCAGCTGGTCGTCGCGGAAGTCCCACTCGGGGTGCTCGTTGTCGCTCTCCCGCAACGAGAGGTGCGCGTTGCACACCCGCAGCCCCTGCGCCGGAACACGGGCGCACAGGATCCCCCGGTGCAGCCCCACCGTCGGCTGCTCGGTCGGGATCACCTCCACGTCCGTCAGCCGGGAGGCGGCCAGCAGTGCGAAGCCGGCCCGCCCCCGCCCCTGTCCGGTGCACTCGACGGCGGAACGCCTGCCTGCGGAGTCCACCTCGGCGTACGGCTCGAAGACCGACTGCCACTCCGGGCCCAGGCGCAGGGCCGAGGACGACAGGTCGTCCGAGCACACCTCCTGCAGCAGCAGCACGCGTACGCCGGAGTCGCCGATCAGGTCGCGCAGCTGCTGGAACTTGTCCTTCGGGCTGCCCGTGCGCTCACAGTTCCACTGCCGCACCCCGCACATGTTCCAGGTCGCGACGGAGACCTCGTCCGGCTTCGCGGGACCCAAGCCCGCACCGGCGACCGAGGCCGGCGCCTGGGCGGACGTACAGGCCACCGACGTCAACAGGCCGAGGGCCGTCGCCGTGCGGCCGAACCGGCGGCGGATCGACCGCCACCCGGTCTCCTTGTGCTTCTGCATTCCGACATCATTGGGTATCCGCCGGTCAGCCGCCCCACCGCCCCCGGTCCCAACCGTTCCGGATCACCGCCGGAGCACGATGCAGGGCGCGCCATCGGCAGACGCCCGACGAACGCCGCTGAACAGCAGAATGGCCGGCCCCCGCTCGTCCGCGTACGCATCGAACCTCAGGCGGCGGCGCGCCTTCATGGCACCGGTCCCTCGCCACGGTCGCCACCGCTGTGGGCGAGGGCGCTGGTGAACCAGAAGCGCACAGGGGCGAGAGTCGGCGAAGCGGGCCAGCCGTTGACCGTCGCCAGGAGCCGAGATCGCGCAGGGTGCGGGCCAGGTCCAGGCGCGCGAGTGCGTCGGGGCCGTAGAGCCGGTAACCGGCAGGGCTCCGCCCGGTCGGCGGGACGATGCCCTGGTCGGAGTAGAACCGGATGGTCTTCACGGTCAGCCCGGTCCGGCGCGATAGCTGTCCGATGGAACAGAGAGTGGAATAGGGCATGTCGATGTCCATGCCCCCACCTTGGTGTCTCCCCCCACGGGAGACTCAACCGGGAACCCGTAGGGTGGCGTGGTGACGAACGACGGCGTGGGCATCGGTGACGACGACCGGGTGCTGTACGGGTGCATGGGCCTCGGTGGGAGCTGGAACCCCGGACCGTACGGGGCCGGCGACATCGACGCCGCCGAGGCGGCCGTCGAGGCCGCCCTCGACAGCGGGATCACCGTCTTCGACCACGCCGACATCTACCGGCACGGCAAGGCCGAGGCCGTCTTCGGCGAGGTCCTCGCGCGGACGCCCGGCCTGCGCGAACGCATCACGCTCCAGACCAAGTGCGGGATCCGGCTCGGCGACGAGGACCGCCCGGGCATGTACGACCTGCGCGGGCAGACCATCACGCGCCGGGTGGAGGAGAGCCTCACCCGGCTGCGGACCGACGTGATCGACGTACTGCTGCTGCACCGCCCCGACCCGCTGGCGGACGTGGACTCCGTCGCGTCGGCGCTGACCTCCCTGCACCGGCAGGGCCTCGTACGGCGCTTCGGCGTGTCCAACATGGGCGCCGCGCAGATCGCCCACCTCCAGGCCCGGTTGGACCAGCCGCTCGTCGCCAACCAGCTGGAGATGAGCCTGCACAGCCGCGACTGGGTCGAGGCCGGGGTCCTCCTCAACACGGCCGCGTCCGCTGCCAACGGATTCCCGTTCGGCACGCTGGAACACTGCCGCGACCACGGCATCCGCCTCCAGGCCTGGGGCGCGCTGGCACAGGGCAGGTACACGGGCCGACAGCAGACGCCGGCCGAGCGGGCCACGGCCGAGCTGCTGGCCGAGCTGGCCCGGCGCAAGGGGACGACGCCGGAGACGGTCCTGCTGTGGTGGCTGATCCGGCATCCGTCGCGGATCGCGCCGGTCATCGGCACGGCCCGCCCCGACCGGATCCGCGCCTGCCGGGACGCGGCCGTGCGTGAACCCGACCTCACGCACGAGGAGTGGTACGAGCTCTGGGGCACGGCCCGCGGTCTCCCCCTGCCCTGAGCCCGACGCCGCCCGGAGCGGACCGGCAGTGCCCCCGCGCGCGGGGGCGCCAGGACGGCGCCACGATGGAAGGAGGACCCGAACCCCGCAGAGCTGTGGAGATCGCCATGAGCACGCACAAGGTGGGACCCGAGACCACCGTCCTCGCGGACTGCCTGGAGGTTCCGGGACTCGGATTCCTCCCCGTCAACGCGTTCGTGCTGCATGCCGAGCAGCCGGTGGTCGTGGACACCGGCCTCGGTCTGCCCGACCGGGACTTCCTCAACGTGCTCGGGTCGGTGATCGATCCCGCCGACGTGCGGTGGATCTGGCTGACCCATCCCGACCGCGACCACACCGGGGGACTCTTCGCCCTGCTCGACGCCGCTCCCGAGGCCCGCCTGGTGACCACGTTCCTCGGCGCCGGGATCATGTCCACCGAGCGGCCGCTGCCCATGGACCGGCTGTACTTCCTCAACCCCGGACAGACCCTGGACGTGGGCGACCGTACGCTCCACGCGTTCCGGCCGCCGTTGTTCGACAACCCGGCCACCGTCGGCTTCTACGACGACCGCTCGCGGACCTGTTTCAGCTCGGACTGCTTCGGCAGCGTGATGCCCACGGCGGACATGGCCGTGAGCGGCGACGTCGCGCAGCTGCCGGCCGAGGAGCTGCGGGCGTCCCAGCGGCTGTGGGCGAGCGTGGACAGCCCCTGGGTGCAGCTGGTGGACCCGGATCGCTTCCTGGCCACCGTGGATCCGCTGCGCTCGATGGATCCGCAGACCGTCCTGTGCACCCACCTGCCACCGGCGGTGGGGCTCACCCCGCAGCTCCTCGACACCATCGCCGCGGTCCCCGGCCTCGACCCGTTCACAGGACCGGACCAGGCTGCCCTCGAACACATGCTCGCCACCTTCGAACCCTGAGGCCGGCGGTGTGCGGGGCGGTGGTCGCAGGCCCGGGCCCCCTTCGGGCGACCGACGCAGGGCTGTCGTCGGCACGCGTCAGCACGCCGATCCTGCGTAACCCGTACGACGTCCTGCGTCCCCGCGGGGTGACGGGGGCCGCCCGGGGGCGGCGCCCCGTCCCGGTTCCATCGCTCCCGCCGCGTGGTCACCGGACCCGATATTCATCCGTACTTGCGGGTACTGCGGCCGAATGCCGCCGGATTTGATAGTTCTGGACAGGTCCGGTGTGAGAAACCTGCGGGAAGGACAGGGCATGTTCGATCTACTACGCCCGGAGACCGTCATGTGCCCCTTCTGCAAGGCCACCGCCGCCGACGGCGCGGTGCGCACGCTGCGGACGGGCACGGGCTCCCTCTCGGTGACCTGGCACGCCCTGAACTGCCCGCACTACGCGGCCGACCGGATCCTCGCCGAGAAGGAGGGCTGACCGCGCCCGCACCCGGCCCGCGTCACACCGGCTCCGCCTCCCGCGCGGCCCGGCGGCGCAGCGCGTCCTCGTCGGTGTCCGCGTCGTACGAGATCAGCTTCGGCAGCAGCGCGGCCAGCACCGCCACCGAGGCCACGCAGGCCAGACCGCCGCTCCAGAAGGCCGGCCGGGTTCCCGTCCAGCCGGCCATGGTGCCCGCCCGGACCTGACCGAGCTGCGGTCCCACGCTGTACGAGAGCACCTCGATGCCCGCGAGCCGGCCGCGCAGCTCCTCGGGGATCGTCTGGTTCCAGATCGTGGAGCGGCCCAGCCCGCTCAGCATGTCGGCCGCGCCCGCCACGGCGAGGCAGAGCAGCACCAGCCAGATGCCGGGCGACACGCCGGCCGCCGTGATCGCCAGGCCCCAGACCGCGGCCCCGAGGACCACCAGCAGCCCGTGCCGGCGTACCCGGGACACCCAGCCGCTGGTCAGCCCCAGCACCATCGAGCCCGCCGCCCCGGCCGCGTACATCAGACCCAGCGCCCATACGGCGTCCAGCTCGTCCGCGAGGAACGGGAAGATCGTGTGGGGGAAGGCGAAGAACATCGCCGCGAGGTCCACGGCGTACGTGCCCAGCAGCACCGGCCGGCTCCAGGCATAGCGCGCGCCCTCGGCGATCCCGCGCAGCGACGGACGCTCGGCGCCCTCGACGGGCGGGGCCGGACTGAGCCGCGAGCACAGCACCACGGAGCCCAGGAGACCCGCCACGGTGACGGCATAGGCCGAGGCGTGACCGGCGTAGGCGACGACCAGGCCGGCCAGCGCCGGGCCGACGATCGCGCCGAACTGGTAGCGCAGGCCGTTGAGCGCTGCGGCGGCGGTCAGCTGGTCGTGCGGCACGATCCGCGCCATCAGCGAGTCCAGGGCCGGCCGCTGCAGGCCGGCGAGAGCCGACACCCCCGCGGCGACCACGTACAGCGGCCACAGCAGCGGGTCGGGCAGCAGTGCGTTCACCAGGAGCACCAGGGCCAGCACTCCGAGCCCCGCCTCGGTCAGCAGGATCATCCGCCGCCGGTCGACCGCGTCCGCGAGCGCGCCCCCGTACAGCCCGAAGACCACCAGAGGGACCAGCTCCACCGCGCCCATCGCGCCGACGGCCAGCGGAGATTCCGTCAGGTGCTTGATCTGCAGCGGCAGCGCGATCATCGCCATGAAGGAGCCGAAGTACGTCACGGTCCCCTGGTAGAAGAGGAGCCGGAAGTCGCGGCTGGAACGCCACGGGGCGAGGTCGGGCAGTACGGCGCTCAGCCGGGAGGTGCTCACGGCAGGCCATCGTGCGCCGCCGCCGACGATCCGGGCAAAGGGTTTTCTTCAGGGCCCGCCGTGGCACCCATGGACCATGCCGCCGGTGTCACCGTTCCTGCGTACGGCCGCGTCGTACGCTTGGCGCCTGCTGGTCGTCGGCGCCGCCGTCTACGTCGTCTTCGCCCTGCTGGGCCGGTTCCACGAGATCGCCGTCGCCGTCTTCCTCGGCCTCGTCGTCACCGCGCTGCTCTGGACGCCGACCCGGCGCCTCGCCACGGCCGTGCCCCGCACGATCGCCGTCGCCCTGACCCTCCTCGGCAGCGCGCTGCTCCTGCTGGGCGTGCTCACCCTGGTCGGCGAGGCCGTGGCGGGGGAGAGCACGACCCTGGCCCGCGAGTTCCGCGAGGGACTCGCCAGCATCGAGACGTGGCTGGAGAAGCCGCCCTTCCGGCTGAACCCGCAGGCGCTCTCCGACGTCCAGTCCCGCATCGGCGAGTACCTCGGCAGCCACCGCTCCACCGTCCTCAGCCAGGCGGTCAGCGGAGCCGGCCGGCTCGTCCACGTCCTCACCGTCCTCGCCCTCGCGGCCTTCTGCTCCTTCTTCTTCCTCCACGGCGGCGACCGGCAGTGGGCGTGGTTCTGCGACCAACTGCCCCAGACCGCGCGGGAACGCGTGACGATCGCCGGGCGCGCGGGCTGGCGCACCTTCACCGGCTACACCCACGGCATCGTGGTGGTCGCGGCGACGAACGCGGTCCTCGTCGGGCTGGCGCTGTACTTCCTCGGGGTCCCGCTGGCCGTACCCCTGGCGCTGCTGGAGTTCTTCGCGGCCTTCGTCCCCCTCATCGGATCACCGGTCGCGCTGGGGGTGGCCGCGGTCGTCGCCCTCGCCGCGAAGGGGCCGGTCGTCGCGGCGATCGTCGCCGCGCTGATCGTGGTCATCGGACAGATCGAGGGCCATCTGCTGCACCCGCTGGTGATGAGCCGGGCGGTCCGCCTGCACCCGCTCGTCGTGGCGATCTCGGTGGTCGCGGGCGCGATCGCCGCCGGAGTCGTCGGCGCCGTGGTCGCGGTCCCGCTGGTCTCCGTCCTCTGGTCGGTCCACTCGGCCCTGCGCGACGCCCGCCGGCCGCTTCCTGCACAATCGCCTGATGAGCGATGAAGACCCCTATCTGTGGCTGGAAGACGTATCCGGCGAGACCGCCCTCGCCTGGGTCCGGGAGCGCAACGCCGAGACCGTGGACGCGCTGACCGGCGACCCCGGCTTCAAGGTGCTCGAACAGGAGATGCGCGAGGTGCTGGACGACGACGGGCGGATCCCGTACGTCGTCCGCCGCGGCCCCCACCTCTACAACTTCTGGCAGGACGCCGACCACGTACGCGGCCTGTGGCGGCGGACCACCCTGGAGGAGTACCGCACGGACCGCCCGGCCTGGGAGGCCCTCCTGGACCTCGACGCGCTGGCCGAAGCCGAAGGGGAGAAGTGGGCCTGGGCAGGCAGCAGGGTCCTGGCGCCCGAGCACCACCGCGCCCTGGTCCGGCTCTCCAGGGACGGCGCCGACGCCTGCGTCGTGCGCGAGTTCGACCTGGAGACCCTGGAGTTCGTCACCGACGGGTTCACGGTCGCCGAGGCCAGGACGCGGATCGGCTGGATCGACCACGACCGGGTCTGGATCGGGACGGACTTCGGCCCCGGCTCGATGTCCACCTCCGGCTACCCGCTCCAGGTCCGCCGCTGGCGCCGCGGTACGCCCCTCGCAGACGCCGAGCTCGTCTACGCGGGCCGCCCTTCGGACCTGTCCGCCTCGGGCTGGCACGACGACACCCCCGGCTTCGAGCGGGACTTCGTCCACCGGCAGATCGACTTCTGGAACCAGCAGCTGTTCCTCCTGCCCGAGGACGCCGCCGGCCCGCCCGTGAAGATCGGCGTGCCGGACGACGCCGACGCCTGCGTCCACCGGGAGTGGCTCACCGTCACCACCAAGACGCCCTGGCTCGGCCACCCCGCGGGCAGCCTGCTCGCCTTCGACTTCGCAGCGTTCCAGGAGGGGGCGCGGGACGCCGAAGTGCTCTTCACCCCGGACGAGCACACCGCGCTCGCCGGATACAGCTGGACCCGCAACCACCTCATCCTCAGCACCCGCGCCGACGTCTCCTCCGCCATGGAACTGCTCACCCCCGGCCCGGACGGCTGGAGCCGCGTGCCGCTGCCGGGCCTGCCGCCCCTGTCCACCGCCTCGGTCACCTGCACCGACCCGGACGTCGGCGACGAGTACTTCCACCACGTCTCCGGCTTCCTCCAGCCCCCCACCCTCTACCGGGGCACGGCGGGCGGCGAGGACGACAGCGAGCCCGTCAAGCAGAGCCCGGCGCTCTTCGACACCGCCGGTCTCACCGTCAGCCAGTTCTTCGCGACCTCCGCCGACGGCACCCGGGTGCCCTACTTCGTCGTCGGACCCGAGGAGCGCTCCGGCCCCGGACCCACCCTGCTCTACGGGTACGGCGGCTTCGAGATCTCCATGGTCCCCTCCTACAGCGCGGTCACCGGCCGCGCATGGCTCGCGCGCGGCGGCACCTACGTCGTCGCCGGCATCCGGGGCGGCCACGAGTACGGGCCAGGCTGGCACCGGGCGGCCCTCGGCGCGAACCGGGTCCGGGCGTACGAGGACTTCGCGGCCGTCGCCCGGGACCTCGTCGCCCGGGACATCACCACCGCGGCCCAGCTGGGCATCGAGGGCGGCAGCAACGGCGGCCTGCTCATGGGCGCCATGCTCACCCGCGAACCGGAACTGTTCGGCGCGGTTGTCGCGCACGTGCCGCTGCTGGACATGCTCCGCTTCCACAAGCTGCTCGCCGGCGCCAGCTGGATCGCCGAGTACGGCGATCCCGACGACCCGGCGGACCGGCCCCACCTGGAGGAGATCTCCCCCTACCACCGGATCCGGACGGACGGGCCCGCGTACCCGCCGCTGCTCCTGCTCACCTCCACCCGCGACGACCGGGTCCATCCGGGGCACGCCCGCAAGATGGCCGCGCGGCTGCGCGAGGCCGGGCATCCCGTGCTCTTCCACGAGCACATCGGCGGCGGCCACGCCGGTGCCACCGACCACCGGCAGACGGCCTTCAACGAGGCCCTCGTCCACACCTTCCTGTGGGAGCGGCTGACCCCGTCGAAGTGAGCGGCGGGCCAGGTGCGCGCGCGGCGCACCCGGCCCGTCTCACGCGGGTCCGCGCGGCGGCGCGGCGGCGGTGTCCGGAGTCCGCCCCGGGGAGGAGGGCCACGCCGGCGATCGGCACGACGAAGCCCGGCAGGACCAGGGCGCACCGCGGGTGCTGCCGCGCCCGACGTTCGGCGGCCGGCGATGTCGCGAGCAGAGAGCATCTGCCAGCGCGGGGGGCCCGCCCAGTGGTACGGCGGACGAACGCCGAGGAAACACCGGGTGGCCGGAGCAAGGCACCTCGGGGGCGCCGCGCAGACATCCGTTCGGGGGATTCGGGGCGCCAGTCGCCGCCGAATCCGCTTCCGTGCTCCACGATCGGCGGGTGCACCACCGCCAGGGAGGACCCCATGAGCACCCCGTTCGCGTCCGCCGCCCCCTACTACGCCCGCTACCGGCCCCCGTACCCGCGGGAGTTCCACACCCTGCTCGCGGACCGCTTCGCGCTCGACGGCTCACAGACCGTCCTGGACCTCGGCGCCGGCCCCGGCACGCTCAGCCTGCCCCTGGCCCCCCTGGCCGACCACGTCTACGCGGTCGACCCGGAGCCGGCGATGCTCGCCGAGGGGATCCGGCTGGCCGAGGAGCGCGGCCTCACGAACATCTCGTGGCTGCGCGGCGACGACGCCGCCGTCACCCGGCTGTGCCTGCCCCGGATCGACCTCTGCGTCATGGGCAGGTCCTTCCACCGGATGGACCGCGGACGGGTACCGGCCGACCTGGACGAGGTGCTCGCACCCCGGGGCGGGATCGCCGTCGTCACCTCCCTGCACCGGCCCGGTGACCCGCGGCCGGCCTGGCTGACCGTCGTCGAGGAGGTGCGCGCCCGGTTCCTGGGAGGTGTCCGCGAAGGAGCGCCGGGTCCCGTCGGGCGGACGGACCTGAGCGGACACGACCCGGGAACCGGGGCGCGCCCGGCGGACGAGGGGGCCGACTGGGACGATCTGGTCGAGCGTCTGGCGAAGTCGCCGCTCTCCCGCGTCGAGACCCACCAGTGGGACCAGCCCGTCCGCCGTACCGTGGACGAGGTGATCGGCCTCCAGCTCTCCCTCCCCGCCACCAGCCCGGCCGTGCTGGGCGACCGCATGGCAGCCTTCGGGGCGGAACTGCGCCGGGCCCTGCTCGACCACGACCCCCGCGGCACGTACGACCGGACCCTGCGGATCGGGGCCGCCCTCGCGACGAGGCCGCGGCGCTGACGGCGCCCGGCCGCGCCGGGGCCTCAGTCGCCGAGCGGGGTGAGCGCGGTGAGCAGTTCGCGTTCGCGGGCGGTGCTCAGGCCGGCCCGGCGGGAGCGGTCCAGGCCTTCGGCGC
Organism: Streptomyces sp. NPDC060232; assembly: GCF_042726555.1. Lineage (NCBI taxonomy): Bacteria > Bacillati > Actinomycetota > Actinomycetes > Kitasatosporales > Streptomycetaceae > Streptomyces > Streptomyces sp. NPDC060232. The sequence continues at coordinate 506,394 of NZ_JBHXAG010000001.1, forward strand.
GCTCCCACTCCAGCAGGTCCGCGAGCATCTCCGCACGAGGCCGGTGCCGCAGCCCGGCCGCACGCGCTGCGGCTCCACTGCGGGCGCAGAAGCCCTCCCAGCCCGGCTCGGGCATCCACATGGCCATCGACTCCGGGCCCATGAAGGGCCCCACCCCCTGGTCCAGGACCCACTTCGGGTCGGCCGCCGCCACCTCCCCGGTGTGGCCGGCCACCCGCCGCGACATACTGACCCACTCGTCGAACGGCACCACGGGCCCCACGGCGTCGTAGGTCCCGACCGTGCCCGCCCGCGCGAGGTCCAGAAGCCAGCCCGCGAGATCCCGTACGTCCACCACCTGCGTCGGCAGGCCGGGGGAGTGTGGTACGAGCATGGGCTGGTCCACCGTCCGGGCGGCGCGGGCCACCCAGTACCCCGAGCGCCCGGAGTGGTCTCCCGGGCCGCCGATCAGGCCGGCCCGCGCGACGGCGAGACGGTCCCCGACGGCCGCGCGTACGGCCGCCTCACAGGCGACCTTGGCCTCCCCGTACTCCTCCCGCCCCACGTACTGCTGCCCGGTGGGCGCCAGGAGCGCCGCCGACTCGTCCGCGCCGGCCGTGCCGTGCTCGGCGTAGGCGCTGACCGACGAGACGTACGTCCAGTGCCGGGTCCGCTCCGCCAGCGCCACCAGCGCGTCGCGGACGAACGCCGGCTGCCACGACACCTCGACCACGGCGTCCCAGTCGCGGTCGAGGAGCCCGGTGTAGGCGGACGCGTCCGTGCGGTCCGCCGCCACCAGCCGTGCACCGGGGGCGACTTCACCGCTCTCGCCGCGCGCCAGGCACGTCACCGTGTGTCCGCGCTCGACCGCCTGCCGGGTGATCTCACGGCCCAGCCACGCGGTTCCGCCCAGTATCAGAAGGTCCATCAGCCCACCCCAGCACACCGCCGGTGCGAACGCGACCCCGGTTCGCGGTCGGCGAAGGCAGCGGGATCCGTTCCGGCTCAGAGGTCCCGCCGCATGCACACGCGCGGCCACCGGTCCAGGCCGTGGGCCGCCTCGCGCGCCCGGATCTCCCGCAGGCCCGGAGTGAGCGCGTCCGCGCCCAGGATGCGGAAGCCGCAACGGGCGTAGTACGGGGCGTTCCACGGCACCTCGGCGAAGGTGGTGAGCGTCAGCGCGGGCACGCCCTCGCGTGCGGCGACCTCCGCCAGGTGCTCCAGCAGGGACCGGCCGACGCCCCGGCGGGCGTGGTCCGGGTGCACGGACACCTGCTCCACGTGGAGGTCGCCCTCGACGCGCTCGGCGACGAGATAGGCGACCGGGGCGTCGGCGCCGTCCACCGCCACCCAGGCGAGCCCGGCCTCCTGGTAAAGGGCGAGCTCGTCGAGTGCCGGCGGCTCGTCGTCGGCGATCTCCGGCATCCCGATGTCCCGGAAGCAGCGCCCGGCCGCCCTCTCGATGTCCTGGAGGGCCGTCAGTTCGCCGGGATGTACCGCGCGTACGTGCATGGCGGCATTGTGCGCCGCGAAGCGTCCGCGGGCACGAGAGTTTCCGCGGCCCGGACGCCGCTGTCTGTGCTCCGTCCGAGTTCACTTCGGGTCCCCGTTCGGCCCCGGCACCGAGCGCATGATCATCATGTTGGCGATCCATCGGTTTGATACGGATATGCCACGAATGCGACGGACACGACCGACCAAGGTGTGGGGCGCCCTGGCGGCGGTGACGGGTGCCATGCTCGTCGTCGCCGCGGCGCCGGGCCGCGCGCCCGACGAGACCTCCGCGGACGCGAAATCCGCGGGGCCCCCGCGGGAGGCGGCGGTCACCCTGCTGGTGGGCAGAGTGCTGGAGGGGCCCCACGGGGCCGGCGAAGGGCGGTGCGCGGCCCGGGTGTTCCGGCCCGGGCTGTGCAGCGGCTGGCAGGAGCAGCGCGTACGGGCCACCGCGGGCGGGGTGGGATCCGTACTCAAGGAGCCGGTCCTCGCCGACGCGGCCCGCGACGCCCGGGCACAGGTGCTGCCCACCGACCCCGGCGGCCCCCTCGAGATCACCCTCACCGAACCGGGCCGCATCACCGACGTGACCGTCCGCGACGGGAACGGCCGCCACCTGGCGGGTGCGCTCGGCCCGCACAGCGACCGCTGGCTGAACACCGAGTCGCTGCGCGCGGGGGAGACCTACACCGTGCAGGTCGGCGCGCAGGACGCGGCCGGCAGCCCGGTCGGCGTGACCATGGCGTTCCGGACCGCACCGCCCGCGGACGGGGGCAGGCTGACCGTCGAGTTCGGGCCGCGCCCCGGGACGTACGGGGCGGGCGAGATCGTGACGGCCGCCCTCAGCCGGCCCGTTCCGGCCGACGACCCCGTCGCGCGCGCCCGGCTGGAGCAGGCGCTGGAGGTGACGTCGGAGCCGCAGGTCGAGGGCGCCTGGCACTGGGTCGACGATTCGACCCTGCACTTCCGGCCGCGTACGTACTGGCCCGCGCACACGGTGGTGCGCGTCCGCAGCGGACTCGACGGGGTCGAGCTCGGGGACCACGCCTACGGAGGCCCCTCCGAGGACCTGGAGTTCACCATCGGGGACCGGATCGAGGCCGTCACCGACTCCGCCACCCACCGCATGACCGTACGCCGCAACGGACGCGTCATCAGGACGATCCCGGTCACCACCGGCAAGGAGGGGTTCAGGACCCGCAGCGGCATCAAGGTCGTCCTGCGCAAGGAGCCCAAGGTCCGCATGCGCGGCGACACCGTCGGCATCCAGCGCGGCACCAAGGAGTTCTACGACCTTCCCGTCTCCTACGCGACGCGGGTGACCTGGAGCGGCGAGTACATCCACGCCGCGCCCTGGTCGGTCGCGTCGCAGGGCGAGGAGAACGTCAGCCACGGCTGTACGGGCATGAGCACCGAGAACGCCGCCTGGTTCTTCGAGACGGTCCGCGAGGGCGACATCGTGGAGGTGGTCAACAGCGGCGGGGCGAAGATGGCCCCCTTCGACAACGGCTTCGGCGACTGGAACGTGGACTGGCCCAGCTGGCTGGCCGGCAGCGCCCTGGCCGACGCGGACGCGTCCGCGCAGGGCTCACCGCTCACGCCGTCCCGCCTGCACCCCACGACCTGATCCGGGGCGCCCCGGCACCCGGCACCCCGCCTGGCCTACGAGCACCACATGATCAGAGGAGTGATGTGCGACTTCTCCGGGACGCTGCTGCGCATCGAGTCGACCGAGGACTGGCTCCGCGCGGGCCTGGCGGCGACCGGTGTCCGGCTGTCCGAGGAGGAGTTCCGCGCGGCGGTGGGCCGGCTGACGGAGTACGGCGCCCTGCCGGGCGGTTCCGCGCCCCGGCGGATGCCCGCACACCTCCAGGCCCTCTGGGGCGAACGGGACGTGAGCGCCGGTCAGCACCGGGCCGCCTACGGCGGCCTGGCACTGGCGGCCGGCCTGCCCGAGCCCGAGCCGGAGCTGGCCCAGGCGCTCTACGACCGCCACATGAGCCCCGCCGCCTGGCGGCCCTACCCCGACACCGGCCCGACGCTGCGCGAACTGCGGCGGCGGGGCATCCCGGTGGCCGTGGTCAGCAACATCGGATGGGACCTGCGGCCGGTCTTCCGCACGCACGGCCTGGACGAGCTGGTCGACGCGTACGTGCTCTCCTACGAACTGGGCGTGCAGAAGCCCGATCCGCTGATCTTCCGGACCGCCTGCGAACGGCTCGGCCTGCCGCCCGCCGACGTGCTGATGGTCGGCGACGACCGCACCGCGGACGGCGGCGCCGCGGCGCTCGGCTGCCCGGTGCACTTCGTCGACCACCTGCCGGTCGACCGGCGCCCGCACGGCCTCACACCCCTCTTGGGCCTGCTGGGATAGCGCCCGGGGCCCGACCGCATCCGGCGCCTCCGCGACCGCCTCCCGCGAGCGACCTTGGGTCCCATCACCGACACGGCGGGCATCCGGCGCCGGCGCCGACGAGTCCGGTCCGCCGGCGGTGGCCGGCACACCCCGCCGCCGTACGGTGCTGCGCGCGCACAGGAAACCGGGCCGTGACAAATGTAATGGACTGTCAAGGTGCCTCTCCTTCCGGAGGTTGAAACCCGTTTCGTCCCGAAGGAGGAAGATCCGCCACGGCCGGTCCCGAAGAATCGAGGTGTACCGATCACCGGCCCCACCGGGCCGCCGACGAGGAGCCGCCATGATCCACACCCGTCCCGTCGACCGATCCTCACGGCGCCTGCGTCGCGCGGCCTCGGCCACCGCCGTCGCCGCGGCCCTGCTGGCGGGCCTCGCTCCCGCCGCGAGCGCCGCGGGCCCGAGCTCACCGGCCGCCCAGGCCGAGGTACAGGCACAGGTCCAGGCGGCGGCCGCCGGCCGCCGCCTCGACCGGGCCGAACTCCAGGCCGGGCTCGACGCGATCCGGGACGCCGGCGTGTACGGCGTCTTCTCCGCGGCCCGAGACGGCCGCGAGCGCTTCGACGGCGCCGCCGGCGTCGCCGACCTCTCCACCGGGCGCCCGGTCCGCGCCGACCTCCGCCACCGCGTCGGCAGCGTCACCAAGACCTTCACCGCCGTCGCCGTGCTCCAGCAGAACGCCAAGGGCCGAATAGACCTGGACCGGCCGGTCGGCGACTACGTGCCCGACCTCCTGCCCGGCGAGCGCGGCCGCAAGGTGACCGTGCGCATGCTCCTCAACCACACCAGCGGCATCGAGGACTACATCGCGGACGCCTTCCCCTCCCTCCAGCAGGGCACCACCAGCAGCCTGGACGACCACCGCTACCGGACGATCCGCCCCGCCGAGCTGATCGGTTACGGCGTGGCCCGGCCCCAGCGGTTCGAGCCCGGCACCGACTGGTACTACTCCAACACCAACTACGTGCTGCTGGGCGAGATCCTCCGCAAGGCGACCGGCCAGGACCCCGAGCGGCTCATCGCCAAGGACGTCATCCGGCGGGCCGGCCTGCGGGACACCTACTTCCCCGGCACCGACCCGTACATCCGCGGCGCCCACGCCCGCATGTACGAGAGCTTCCACGGGCTCATCGACCCGCCCCGCGACTACAGCGTCTACAACATGACCTGGGGCGGCACCGCGGGCGCCCTCGTCTCCACCCCTCAGGACCTGAACACCTTCTACCGGGCCCTGCTGACCGGCGACCTCCTGCCGCGCCGCCAGCTGGACCAGATGCGCACCACCGTCGAGATCAAGGACGAGACGGGAGCGGTGGCCCTGCGCTACGGCCTCGGCATCTACTCCCTGGACACGCCGTGCGGCCCGGCCTGGGGCCACAACGGCGGGGTCTGGGGCGCCGGCACCACGGCCCTGTCCAGCCCGGACGGAGCCCGGCAGTTCGCCCTCGGGTACAACCTGATGAAGTACCAGCGCATCAACGAGGCGGGTACGGCACTCGACCCGCACCCGGCCGACGCCGCCATGGGCCGCTACCGCGATCAGGCGCTGTGCAGCACGACCGCGCCGCAGACTCCGCGCAAGAACTCCGTCGAGGGCCCGGCACCCCTGTCCCCGGCCCTGCCGGCGCTGACCGCGCGCTGAACCCAGGCCGCGTCCGGCAGTTCAGACTTGGGCTCCACCCCCTGTCCGGGCCTGCCGAACGCGGCCCTTGCACGCTCCATCGTCCCCCCGGACGACGCCGCCCGCGCGGCCGAGGCGCGACCTCGAAACCGGCCGATGTGCCGGTGCCACGGGTGCGCCGGCGCACGCCCCACGGGGTGTCTCGCGGTACGCGGCGGCCCGCGACCGCCGGGCCCGACGACACCTTCCGCATCCGGCCCTGGCTGGCCCCCGCGGCCGAGCGCACCCGCCCGCTCGCGGACGTGGAGCACGACCACGACGGCGCCAGCCCCATCGCCCTGCCGACCGCGGACCCGGCCACCCGCCTGACCCTCCCCGCGCCCCGCAGGTCGCCGTAGGGGCGTCCACCCGCGCGCGGCCCCGAAACGGCGCGGAACGGCGCGGACGAGGGCGTCGCCTGGGGCGCGCCCGCCGGCCCCTCCAGCCGCCGGCGGGCGAGCCGGCCGGCTCCCACACCGCGATGGGCAACTCGATACAGACCCTAGCTGAACGGCAGGGCACCGACACGTGCCACCGGTCCAAGCCGGCATGCGCGCGGCAGGCCAGGCTGCCTGGCGACCGAGACGCAGGGGGCCAGCCAGGACGCCGGATCGTGGGCGGTGCTCTCCGAAACCGGAGGGCTCCGTATCACCGCCCGTCGGCTTCCCGACTCGCCGCATGCGTCCAGTGCGCGACAGCATGGAGGGAGACCCGGCGCTCGACGGGCGGCCTCGGGAGGAGGCGACACGGCCAGTGACCAGGCATCGCTTTGCGTTCTGCGGGGCTCAGCTCGCCGCCGTCTACGTGGCTGCCGACCAGGACAGGGAGCTCCATCTGGCCGAGCTGACCGGAAACCGCGGGGTCCTCTACGGACTGCCCGCCGTCCTCGCCGTGGCCGGCCACTCACCGGCCGCCAACGCCTTCCGCTCCGGCCGCCCGCTCTGGCTGACGCCCAAGGAGCTCGCCGCGTTCATCGAGGAAGACCCCCACCACTTCCCCACCCGGGTCCGCAACGGCGCCCCGAGCACTCCGGCCAGGATCTCACTGGGCGCCCTGCCCCTGGGACACGGCGACCAGGAACTCGGATGCCTCATCGTCGCCGGCGACGTCGGCGAGGGTTTCAGCGCCGACGACCGCAGCCTCCTGGAGCTGTACGCAGACCAGGTGGCCGCCGGACTCGAATCGGTAGCGGCCCGCTTCGCCGGACGCAGGGCCCCCCAGGCGCACCTGGTCCAGTCCCTGGTCCCCGACCAGGGCGGAGCCTTCATCCTGGACCTGGTCACCGGCCGCATGGAGGCCCACGCGCACGTGCTGGAACTGCTCGGCCTGGCTCCCGAGCAGTTCGACGGGCAGGTGGAGAGCCTGCTCGCCTGTGCCGTCCCCGACGACATGCCGGCGCTGATGGCCGTCGTGGAACCGGACCGGCTGGCCGCCACCGGACAGCAGCTGGCCTTCCGGATCCGCCGCCCCAACGGCGAGCTGCGCTGGCTGGGCCTGCGCTGCCGGGTCGAGGTGGACCCCGACGGCACACCGCTGCGCGTCCTGGGTGTGGTCGCCGACGCCTCCTACCTGCGGCCCAGCGCCGACGAGGTCTCCCTCGTCCAGCGCCTGTCGGCCACCCTCGCGGGAGCCGTGACCATCCGGGAGGTCAGCCGGCTGGCGGTCGCCGCCCTGCGCGAGCCGCTCGGGGCCTCCCGGGTCGCGGTCGGCGAACTGGAACCCGAACGGCTCATCGTCACCGCCCTCGACCCCCCGGAGCCCGACGCCTGGCCGGAGACCTGGCGCGCCGAATGGCGTTCGGAGTGGCCCGACGTCGCCCTCGGCGACCTCCCCACCCTGGAGAGCGCGCTGCGCGCCGGCCACATGAGCCTGTGGCCGCCCGGCGCGACTCTCGAACCAGGACTCCTGGGCGTAGGGCCCGGCGGCCTCGCGGTGCTGCCGCTGCCCGCAGAAGGAAGGCTGGTCGGCGTGTGCCTCGTAGGGTGGGACGAGGAGCACCGCTTCGGACCGGAGGAGCGCTCGCTGCTGACCGCGACCGCCGGACTGGTCGGGCAGGCCCTGGTACGGGCCCACGCACTGGACGCGCGCCACGAACTCGCCAGTATGCTCCAGCGCAGCCTGCTGCCCCGCAAGCTCCCTGAGCTGCCGGGCGGGGTCGCCGTCGCCCGCTACCTGCCCGCGACGGCGGGACTAGAGGTCGGCGGCGACTGGTACGACGTCATCCCGCTCAGCGACGGACACGTGGCCTTCGTCATCGGGGACGTACAGGGGCACAGCGCCGGAGCCGCCACCATCATGGGCCAGATGCGCACGGCGGTCAGGGCCTACGCGGTGGAGGGCCACCCGCCCGACGTGGTGGTCGCGCGCGCCAACCGGCTGCTGGTCGGCATGGAGACCGACCTCTTCGCCACGTGCTCGTATGTGGACCTCGACATGCAGGAGGGCATCGCCCGCGTCGTACGGGCAGGCCACCTGCCGCCGGTGGTGCGCCACCCCGACGGCGTCACCGAGGAGATGGCCGTCGAGGGCGGGCCGCCCCTGGGCGTGCTCGCGGAAGCCGAGTTCCCGATGACCGAGAAGGGGCTGCTCCCCGGAACCCTGCTCGTGCTGCTCACGGACGGCCTGGTCGAATCCGCCCGGCTGCCCCTGGAGGAGGGCATGCGGCGGGTGTGCGAGACGCTCGCGGAGGTCGACCCGGTCGACGCCGGCGGGGCCGCCGACGAACTGGTCATGGGCGTGGGCCGGCGCGACGACGACGTGGCGCTGCTGCTGCTGCGCTACGACGGCACCGGCGGCCGGCCCAAGCGGAGTCACTGGACGGTATGGCGGCTGCCCAAGGCGGTCCTGCACGCGCGCCGCTTCACCGCGCGCACACTGCGGTCCTGGGGAGTGGTGGAGGAACTCGACACGGCTCTGCTGATCGTGTCCGAACTGGTCACCAACGCCATCGCGCACACGCAGGGCGAGGTGGGCATGGACCTGACCCTGTCGACGGACCGGCTGCGCATCGCCGTGAACGACGCGTCGCCGCGCAGCCCGGTCAAACCGGTGTCGGTGAGCTGGGAGTCGACCGGCGGGCGCGGCCTGCTCATCGTCGAGGCGACGGCAACGGCCTGGGGCTCGGTCCCCCTCAGCGGCGGCAAACAGGTCTGGGCCGAAATCCCCTGGCACGCCCCGACCGGCTGACGCAGGCAGAACACCGTGTGGGGGAGGTGAGCGGGTGCCCGCAGGCGGGGCGCAGTGGCAGACGGTCACGGCCCGCTGAGCGGATGTCGCCTGCGCCGTCTCTGGCCCGTCAGGCGGTGGCGGGCAGCAGGGCGCACTCGCGGCAGGCGCGGGCGGATGCCGCGATCTTCGCGTGGAAGACGATGGCGACCGCACCCGCGAGTGCGCAGAGCGGCCAGTTCGCCGTCAGCAGGGAGGCGATGGTGAGCATGAAGGCGCTCAGCGCCAGGGCGACCGCGGCGGTGGTGCCGCCGCCCTTGTGCTCGTCGAGTACCCGGGTCGGGAGCACGTGGAAGGCCCACTGGAGAGGTCCAGCGGATCCGGCCGGCTTGTCCAGGTGCTCCAGCAGGCAGAAGACGTACCCGTCGGAGCGCCGCAGCCGTACGGGGTCCGCGGCCCCGGCCACCGGGTCCCCGCCGGGGCTCCGCGCGGGTGGGTGCTGCCCGCGAGGCCCGAGTACGCCCGGGCCCAGCAGCCGAGCACGGTTTCCGTGCGCGGTGCCGTGCGGGTGCAGGGGTTCGTCACCGGTACGGCGAACCGGGGGTACGGCGCCCAACGGGTCGGTCATGGGCCGCCATGGTGGCGGAGCCGTCTGCTCCGGGGGCGGTCACCCGGGTTCGGGGCGGTCGACGGCGACCAGTTCGACCTCGAAGCCGTCGGTGTTCACCAGGTACGCGGCGTAGCTCCGGGGGCCGCCCGCGTGCGGGTGGCGATCGGGGAACATCAGGCTCCAGCCGTGCCTCCGGGCCTCGGCGGCCAAATCCTCCACCGTCTCGGGGTCCTCCACGTGGAAGGCCAGGTGGTTCAGTCCCGGCCGGCACCGGTCGTGACGGTCGGCCGTCAGGGCCGGGGACTGCTCGAACACCAGGTAGGTCGCTCCGAGCCGCCAGCTCCGTCCGTCGCTCCAGCTCTGGAACGGCGTGTAGCCCAGGGCCTCCAGCAGCCAGCCGAAGGAGGCCGCTGCCCGGCCGAGGTCGGGCACCCAGATCTCGACATGGTGCAGCATCCCGCCGACCGGCCGAGCCGCGCCGGACGCCGGCTGCGGCTCGGGGCCGGGTGACGGCATGTCGGACATCGCCCGCCCTCTTCCCTCAGTGTCGGTGACGAAACTCCCCATGATGGCGCATGCCCCCGACCTGGACCGGACCCCCTCGCGACCGGATCCCCTCGCGCCCCCTCGCGACCGGCGCCCCGGGCGCGGTGCGCCGTCGGCGTCAGGGCGCCGCCTCGGCGTCCACGGGGATGTCGAGGCGGGCGGCCAGGGTGGTGAGTGCTGTGCCCAGGGGGAGGGTGAGACGGGTGACGGCGTGGCGGTCACCCCGGGTGGGGTCCCGGTTGACGATCAGGACCGGCTTGCCCGCCTGCGCCGCCTGGCGGACGAAGCGCAGTCCGGACATCACTGTCAGTGAGGAGCCCAGGACCAGCAGCGAGGTCGCCTCCTGGACCAGTTCGCGGCAGTGCTCCACCCGTAGCGAGGGAACCGTTTCGCCGAAGAACACCACGTCCGGTTTGAGGACGCCCCCGCACTGCGCGCACGGCACCACGGAGAAGTCGCCGACCTGTTCGTCGGTGAGGTCGGCGTCACCGTCCGGGTTCAGCCGGGCGGCCACCGGCTCGAACCCCGCGTTCACGTCCTCCAGCCGGCGCGCGAGGTCACGGCGCGGGCAGGACGCGCCGCAGGAGAGGCACACGACCCGGTCCAGGCTTCCGTGGAGTTCCACCACGTCCTCGCTGCCGGCGGCCTGGTGCAGGCCGTCGACGTTCTGCGTGATCACCCCGGACAGCAGTCCGTGCCGCCCGAACGCCGTGACGGCCCGGTGCCCGGCGTTGGGCCTGGCCCGGCCGAAGGTGCGCCAGCCGAGGTGGCTGCGCGCCCAGTACCGGCGCCGGGCCTGCGCGCTCGCGGTGAACTCCTGGTAGGTCATCGGGGTGTGCCTGCGCAGGCTCCCGCCCTCACCCCGGTAGTCGGGGATGCCCGACTCCGTGGAGATGCCCGCCCCGCTGAGTACCAGCACACCGCCGGCGCTCAGCGCCTCGGCCACCGGCTCCGGATCCGTACTGCCGGGCGGCAGGTCCTCGGTGGGCGTCCAGCTCAGGGTGGGGCGCATGCGCATGCGACCAGGGTACGGAACCGGCCGGTCAGCGGCTCCGTCCCGCTGCCCGGCCCCTGTGGCCGGAACTCGCCCGAGGCGGGAGAACAAGAGGCTACGGACTGGTAACTTGCGTCAGTTGATCAAGGTCGGAGGCGTGGCCGGCCCACGCTCCCGGCCCGAGCCACCCCCCAGTCAAGGAACCACATTGGCACGCACCGTCCGTACGAAGGCCCTCGTCTCCACCTCGGCCCTCGCACTCGGCTTCTCCCTCCTCGGCGCCATCGCCACCGCCCCCGCGTACGCCGCGGAAGCGCCCACACCGCACCTGGACTCGGTCGAGCAGATCCTGCGTCAGGTCTCGCCGGGCCTGGAGGGCTCGGTCTGGGAACGCACCTCCGGCAACCGGCTCGGCTCCTCCACCCCCGGGGGCGCCGACTGGCTGCTCCAGACCCCCGGCTGCTGGGGCGACGCCGCGTGCACCGACCGGCCCGGATCGCGCCGCCTCCTGGAGAAGATGCGCCAGGACATCGCCGGCGCCCGGGAGACGGTGGACATATCGACGCTGGCACCCTTCCCCAACGGCGGCTACCAGGACGCGATCGTCGCGGGCCTGAAGGAGTCCGCCCAGAAGGGGAACCGGCTCAAGGTCCGCATCATGGTGGGCGCCGCCCCCGTCTACCACTCCACGGTGATCCCCTCGTCCTACCGCGACGAGCTGATCGCGAAGCTCGGGCCGGCCGCCGCGGCCAACATCACCCTCAACGTGGCCTCGATGACCACCTCCAAGACCGCCTTCTCCTGGAACCACTCCAAGCTGGTGGTGGTGGACGGCGGTTCGGTGATCACCGGCGGAATCAACAGCTGGAAGGACGACTACCTCGACACCACCCACCCGGTCAGCGACGTCGACCTCGCACTGTCCGGGCCCGCCGCCGGCTCCGCGGGCCGCTACCTGGACTCCCTGTGGGACTGGACCTGCCGCAACAAGGGCAACTGGAGCTCGGTCTGGTTCGCCGCCTCACCCGGCGCGGACTGCATGCCCGCCCTGCCGCGGCCCGCCGCGGCGGCCGGCGGCGGCAACGTCCCCGCACTCGCGGTCGGCGGCCTCGGCGTCGGCATCCGCCAGAACGACCCCACCTCGGCCTTCCGTCCCGTCCTGCCCACGGCCGGCGACACCAAGTGCGGGATCGGTCTGCCCGACAAGACCAACGCCGACCGGGACTACGACACCGTCAACCCGGAGGAGAGCGCCCTGCGCGCCCTCGTCTCCAGCGCGAACTCGCACATCGAGATCTCCCAGCAGGACGTGCACGCCACCTGCCCGCCGCTGCCCCGCTACGACGTACGCCTCTACGACGCCCTCGCCGCGAAGCTCGTCTCCGGAGTGAAGGTCCGCATCGTGGTGAGCGACCCGGCGAACCGCGGCACGATCGGCAGCGGCGGCTACTCGCAGATCAAGTCGCTCTCCGAGGTGAGCGACGCCCTGCGCGGCCGGGTGGCGGCCCTGACCGGTGACGGCGGCCGGGCGCGGACGGCCCTCTGCGAAAACCTCCAGCTGGCCACGTTCCGTGCCTCCGACCAGCCGACCTGGGCGGACGGCAAGCCCTACGCCCAGCACCACAAGCTGGTCTCGGTGGACGGGTCGGCCTTCTACATCGGTTCCAAGAACCTCTACCCGTCATGGCTGCAGGACTTCGGCTACGTCGTCGAGAGCCCGGCGGCGGCCGCACAGCTCAAGAGCGACCTGCTGGACCCGCAGTGGCGCTACTCCCAGGCCACCGCGACGTACGACTACGCCCGAGGCCTCTGCCAGGGCTGACGCGCCGCGCCGCCGGGGCCCGTTCGAGGTGCCCCGGCGGCGCGCCCGGCCGGTCTACAAGGGGGGACCCGTGTGGACCGACGTGTCGGCATCACGCAGTTCGGCCAGCAGCTCGCTCTGCCCGACCAGCAGCTCGGTGAGGATGCGTCGAGCGGCCCTCAGCAGTTCCGCCACATCGCCACCGGCGAGCGCGTAACTGACCGTCGCGCCGTCGCGTATCGAGATCACGATGCCGGATCGGCGCAGTACCGCGAGTTGCTGGGAGAGATTGGACGGTTCGATCTCGATCTCGTTCAGCAGCTCGCGCACGGGTACGGGGCCGTTCTGGAGGAGTTCGAGAACACGGATCCGGACGGGGTGCCCGAGCATCCGGAAGAACTCCGCCTTGGCCTGGTACAGCGGGACCTGCATGTGGCAACTCCTACCCGGGTTCTGACCAATGGACGGGGACGGCTCCGGTCCTGCCGCGCCCGCCCCCGGTGACCATGACCAGCCATTCTCCTGTACCCCGGCCCCGCCGCACCCTTCGGTGACCACATTCGGATGTGCCGAGTTGAAGATTTCTTCAACTTGTGGGCAAGCGAATTCGGGGCACAGGAAGGCGGCTAAAGTTCCAGGTCCACTTCGATGCGCTTGAGCTGGTGGCGGGCCATGGCCAGGTTCGACTTGGCCTTGTCCAGGACGATGTAGAGGAACAGGCCGTTGCCTCCACGCCCCTTGAGCAGCCGGATGAGGTGGTACTGGCCGCCGAGGGTGATCAGTACGTCCTCGATGTCCTCCTTGATGCCCAGCATCTCCATGGTGCGCATCTTCGCCCGGATCACGTCGGTGTTGCCGGCGGACGCGACCGTCAGGTCGAGGTCCTTGCCGCCGCCCAGTGTGCCGAGGGCCATGCCACTCGTGTAGTCGACCAGCGCCGCTCCCACGCTCCCCTCGATCGAGGTCATCGCCTCTTTCAGGGACGTCTCTACGTTGACCATCGTTGCAGCCTCCTCGTTTCTTCACGGCCCTGACCGGCTTCCGATCTCCGGCCGGGTTGGACGAAGGGGACGCTACGCGCCGGACGACGGGGACGTGGTGAACATCAGATATTCCGGCAGCATATGGACCTCCATCCGCTAAGGTGCGAGCCCGCGATTGCCCGACTGCCGCAAAACGCACGGCAGTCGGTGCCGTAGAAGAAGGCTCTCGCGAGCCGCAGGCGAGGCCGCAGGAAACGGGTCCGCGCAGCTCAGCGCCGACCGGTGCGCCGTCGGCGGACCCCTCCGGCGCCAACTGGCGCACGTACAGAACTGGTTGCAGGGTTTGGCCGACAGGTGCCGGTCCGCTCTGTCCCGGATACCGGTTCCGCCGCGATGACCGGCCTCACTCCCCACAGGACGCCACTCGTTGTCAGTGGTGATCGGTACGGTCGGCACACTTGATCACCGAGGAGCGCCCACCATGAGATCTCCGGCCGAACTGGACCACGTCCAGTGGCACGACCTGACCCACGCCTACGGCCCGGCCGCGGACGTGCCCGAACTGATCAGGGCGCTCTACACGGACGACGACACGGCCGAAGCGGCGGTCCACGAGCTCTACGGCAACATCCACCACCAGGGCACCGTCTACCCCGCATCCGCACCCGCCGTCCCCTTCCTCGCCCACGCCGTGCTCCACGCCCCGCGCAGACGCGACGAGTTGCTGATGCTGCTCGCCGCCCTCGCCGACCACGACCCGCAGGACACCGAGTCGCCCGACTGGCCCGGCAGTCCGGTCGCCGCGATCTGCGCCGAGCTCACCCGGCTGCTCCCGGACCTGCTGCCCTGCCTGGGGGACCCCGAGCGGGCGGTGCGCAGGGCGGCGCTCCGCGTGGTCGCCGCCGTGGCCGGGCTGCTGCCGGCCGAGGTGCGGGCCTCCGCGGAACACCGGGTCGACGAGCTGTACACCGCCGATCCCGTCGCGGTGGTCCGGGCGGACGCCCTGGTCGTCCTGACCCGTCTCGGTCGAGAGATCGAGGGGTACGACAGCCCGTTCACCGAGGTCAGGCTGGCCGCTGCCATGCTCGCCGCCGAGCAGTCCGGGCCGCCGTACGAGAAGCGGCTGGTGGACATCCTCGCCGAGGACGGAGCCGAACCCGATCCGGGGACCGACGACTTCCCCTGGACGGGCACCTGGTCACCGGACGAGCACCTCACCCGCCTGCTCACCCGCGACGTGGACGCCGGACTCACCGCGGCCGCCCGCTGGATCACGGCCGGCGACATCGGTTCGCGCGGATCCTGGCTCGCCCGGGAGATCCAGGAGACCTGGCGCGACCGGGAGCCCGAGGTACTGGACCTGCTGCTCGCCGCCCTGCCGCACCAGCGGGACAGCCGCGCAGCGGCCCGGTGCCTCACCACCGTCGGCGACTGGGTCGAGCGCCTGCCCGCACCCGGCGCCGATCTGAGGGACGCACTGCACCGCTACGCCCACACGCAGGAGGAGACCGCCGCACCCGCACTCCTCGCCCTGGTGCGCTCGCGTGACCCCCGCGCCCTGGAACTGGTGCTGCGCAACCCCGGCCCGGAGACGCTCAGAGCAGCCGCCACGTCCTTCCCCGAGGCCGCCGACCGGCTGGTCCCCCTCGTACGCCGCGCGCTGGCCGACGGAGCCACGGGCAACGCGGCCATCGCCCTGATCGATGCCCTGGCGCAGTTCGGCACCGCCGCGCGCCAGGCGCAGCCGGAACTCCTCGACTGCCTTCGCACCCGTCGCGCGGCCGTCGTGGCCGCCCGGCAGATCGGCGGCAACGGCGTCGTGACGCCGCAGACCACCGCCCTGCTGCACGAGGCCGCGCAGAGCGCCGACCCCTCGCTCAGCGCCGCCGCGGCCCTGGCCCACCACCGGCTGACCGGCGAGGCGGATCCGGCTCTGCGCATCCTTGAGGGCGTGCTGTCGGCGCGGGGTCCGGTCCACTGGCACCTCGGCACCCTCCAGCCGCTCGGCAGCGCCGCCGCTCCGCTGCTGCCGCTCATCGAGCCGCTGCTGACGGCCAGGTACGAGTGGACCAGGATGGCGGCCGCCGAGGCCCACTACAAGGTCACCGGATCCCCGGAGCGTGCCGTCCCGATCCTCGCCGCGCTGATCGGGGCCACCCCGGTCGGGCTGAGCGCCCTCAGGGCCCTCGCCGCGATCGGCCGGGTCCCGGAGGAACTCCGTCCCACCCTCCGCTCCTTCGCCTTCTCCCCGCTGCGCCTGCTCCCGGCGATCCCCTTCGCCGAGGTCCACCCGGACGAGGAACTGCGCACTCTGGCCCGGAGCCTGCTCTCGCTCACCTGACGGCGTGTGACCAGCGTGGGCGGGAGGTCGGATGAAGGTGTGCAGTGCGCAATGCGCCAAGGAGGCGCACCCCGGCATCACTTACCGTGTTTAGGTGAGTGAATATGGGAAACGCTGAGTAGTCACAAGGTGTAAGGGCCAAGGCGAAAGGCGGGATTCATGTCCGTGAGCATTGCAGTCATCCTCGTCGTGGTGGCGGCGGTCATCGCTGCGATCGCGCTCGTCCCGGCAGTGGCACCCGCGCAACCCGACCAGACCGCAGGCCGGTCCGGCGACGAGGACCCACGCAGCACCGGCACGGGGCGGCCTCCTGCCCGCCGACTGCGCAACATCCCACCGCAGCAGACTCGGGAACACCGGCGCAGCTTCGGCTGATCCGCGGCCCGATCGGCCTGCCGGGCCTGTGAGGCCGGGCAGGCCGCGCTCATGGAACGGGGTGAGACGCCGTGCCGCCGGCCTCGCCCCGTGGGCCGATGGCTGAGTGTGCAGAAGCGGCTGCGGCTGCGCCTGTGCGGTGGGGCTCGCGGGTCGGTGCGAGCCCCGTCACTTGGCCGTCGCCTACCCCGCGGGCCCCCGGCGCGGGGGAGTCCGCTGGGCGTGGATCAGGGGCCTGTGGGGAGACCGTGAGACTGCGGCTGCCGCGCGCAGGAGGCGTTCCACGGCGCGGGAGCGATGGGTGAGCCTGAGACGGCGCCCCTGTCGGGGCCACCAGTCCAGGGCGGCGAGGAAACCGGAGTCGCAGAAGGTGACCCGAGAGCAGTCCAGCACCAGGCCGGTAACGCCGCTGTCCGCTGCCGAGGCCAGGAAGGCACGCAGCTCAGCGGCGCTGAAGTGGTCGATCTCGCCTGCGAGGTGGGCGACCAGGGTGGTGCCGAGGGCGGTGCGGGAGTGGATGAGTATGACGCCGGGCGCGGTGTCCGCCCCCGAGTCCTGCACGGTGGGCGGTGCCTCGGTCGCGAGGGGGCCGGGCAGTATCGGGGCGGTGCTTGAGGTATTCACGTCCTCATCAACGCCTCCCGCCCGGGGCGGGGAAACGAGTGGCGCGCCCCATTCACCCCATGCGACCAGCCCTTATCCCCGGTAGGGGGAAAGATTCCACCCGGACGTGTCCGGGGCGGGCGTGTCAGGACGAAGGAGCCCCTGAAGGGGGCCTCCGGGCCCCTTCAGGGGTGCGGGGTGGCGCCGACCGGCTACTTCGCCTTCAGCAGCTGGTCGACCCGCGGCACGGAGAGACCGGTGAGCTCCGCGACCTGCTTGAGGGTGCGGCCCTGCTTCAACTCGCCCACGGCGGCGCTGCGTATGAGCTTGGCCTGCTTGGCGCCGGTGAGCAGTTCATCTGTGACCAGCCGGGCGCCGCGCTCTCGGGTGAGAGGGGACTCGATCCCGGCGAGGCGCGTACGGACCGCCTGCATGTACTGGTCCGTCAGGGCACGCAGGTCGTCGTACACCTGCTCGTCGTTCGTGCTGGTATCGGTCATGTGGGTCAGCGTACTTCGAAGCAGAGCCGCTTCTGACTCCTCGTCGAACCCGGTCACAGGCAGGCCGATTCCTCTCGCTGTGCGGCCAGTTGACGGTGCTTCGGCCCCCTGCGCAGTCTGTGGCCGGACGTCGGTGGCGGTGTGTCGGGGTGTCGGTCTGCGCGTCCGGCCCGGGCGCGGCCCGTCCGGCCCCAGGTGACCCGTTCACGAGGGGGCCCGCTGGGGACAACTGCCCTCCTGGCGAGGCATTCTTGATCAGTGTCGAATCACTCTCGGTCCCCACTTCCCTTGCCCAATGGCTGGATGGTCGTCTGCGGCGATGACGGTCTGGCCAGACGGCTGGCAGGCGAACTTCGTGACGTGTACCGGGAGCGCGTGACGCTCGTGGTGCCCGAGGCCCGCGCACAGCAGCCGGCGGTGGGGCTGCGGTCCAGGCGCTCGGCCCTCGGACTGCTGAGCCGCGTTCCGGTGGCCAGGAACTCCCGCCTCCCGGGGGCCGGGCAGGCGGACCCGCACCTGCGGGTGGTGGAAGGGGCCGAGCCGGACGAGGAGCTGTTGGCCGAGGCCGGAGTGGAGCGGGCCGCCGCACTCGCGCTGGTGTATGAGGACGACGACGTGAACGTGCGGGCAGCGCTGGTGGCCCGCCGGCTCAACCCCAGGCTCCGGCTGGTGATCAGGCTCTACAACCGCAAGCTGGGACAGCACCTGGAGGAGCTGCTCGACCAGGCGGCGATCATCGCCGAGCCCGGACTGGACCTGCGGGAACTGGACGCGTCGACCACGGTCCTGTCCGACGCCGACACCGCCGCGCCGGCCCTCGCCGCCTCCGCCGTCGCCGGCACCAGCAAGATCGTGCAGGCGGACGGTCTGCTGCTGCGCGCGGTCGAACGTACGCCGCCGGGCCGGGGAGAGGTCGCCGACCCGGGGCTGTGCACCCTGGCGCTGCTCTCGGCGACCACGGGCGACCCGGCCGGAGCGGAGGGCTCGGAACACAGCGGTGAGCGCGGGCCGCAGCTGCTGCCGGACGACCGGGCGGTCGCCGCCGCGACCGGTCGCGGCATCGTGGCCCTGGAAGCGGTCTCCCACGCCGGCCCTGCCGTATCGGCGGGCCGCCTGGCGGGGGCCGCCTTCCCGGTCGCCTCGCTGTTCTCGCGGCGCCTGCGGTGGTCCCTCGCGGGGATCGTCGCCGCGGTGGGCGCGCTGGCGGTGGCCTCCTGGATCACGACCGGGGACCACCCGCTGCACGCGGCGTACATCACCCTCCTCGACCTCTTCGCCATCAACGACCCCGCGGTGGAGGAGCCGCCCGAGCGCAAGACACTGCAGATCCTCGCCGGTTTCGTGGGGCTGCTCCTGCTGCCGGTCCTCGTGGCGGCGGCGCTGGAGGGGCTGGGGGCGTTCCGGACCGCGACCACACTGCGCCGGCCGCCGCGCAGGACCTCGGGCCACGTCGTCCTGCTGGGCCTCGGCAAGGTGGGGACCAGGGTGCTGGCCCGTCTGAGGGAACTGGAGATCCCCGTGGTGTGCGTCGAGTCGGACGCGGAGGCCAGGGGCATCGAACTCGCCCGGCGTCTACGCGTCCCCGTCGTCCTCGGCGACGTGACCGAGGAAGCCGTGCTCGAAGCGGCACGGGTGGGCCGGGCACATGCCCTGCTCGCCCTGACCAGTGAGGACATCACGAACCTGGAGGCCGCCCTGTACGCGAGGGCCGTCCGGCCCGACGTGAGGGTCGTGATGCGGCTCTACGAGGACGACTTCGCGACGGCCGTGTACCGCACCCTGCGCGCCGCCCACCCCGAGGCGCTCACCCGCAGCCGCAGCGTGACCCACCTGGCGGCGCCCGCCTTCGCCGGCGCGATGATGGGTCGGCAGGTCCTCGGGGCCATTCCGGTCGAGCGGCGCGTGCTGCTGTTCGCCGCGCTCGTCGTGGCCGGCCATCCGCAGCTGGAGGGACGGACCGTCGCGGAGTCGTTCCGGCCCGGGTCCTGGCGGGTGATCGCCCTGGACACCAGCGCTCCGGAGGACCGGCGGCCCGACCTGGCCGCCACGCCCGAGGAGACCCGCAGTCCCGAGGCGGGCCTGGTCTGGGACCTGCACCCCGGCTACGTCCTCAAGGCGCAGGACCGGGTGGTGCTGGCGGCCACCCGCCGAGGCCTGGCGGAGCTGCTCGGCCGCGGTGCCGTCTCCGCCTCCCGCCCGTGACAGGGCCCGTTCCGGGAAGGGCGGATCGGCGCGTCTCCAACGGCAGCCACGGCGTGGCGAGACTGCCGGACTCCGGCATGTGAGCCACAGGTGGCCGGCCCGTACGGTGGGCATCCGCACCAGAGAGGTACCCATGAACGCAAACCCCTCCGTCCAGGCCGTCGTTCTCGTGGCGGCTACGCTCCTCCTGCTCCCCCTCCCCGTCGCACTCCTGCGAGGGTGGACGCCGGAAAGGCTGCGCAGCCGGGCCGTCGCCCGGGCTTACGCCTTCGCCATGCTCGGCCTGTACGCACAGGCGTGCCTGAACACCGTGCCGCGCATGCTGGACGCCCCCGTCGGCCTGACGACGGCGTGCTCGGCCGCCGGAGTGGCGCTCGGCGTCGCGGCGGCGGTGTTCTTCCTGCAGGCGGCGGCACGTGGCCGACGTGCCCACCCCGAGGGTCCGTGCTGACGGTGCGGGGGCTTGGCTGACCCCACTCGGGTCTGGCGTGTCACGAGGGCTCTCCCGGCCCCGGTACGGCATGTTCTCCTCGGCGGGGTTGTCCTGGGCGGAATTCTCCTGGGCGGGTGGCATCCCGTAAACCCTGGTGTCCCGGAGTCTGCGGAGGTGTCCCTTGGGCGCGAGCGGTGGCGGGCGGAGCGGGACGGCCGGAGCGCCGCCCGGCCCCTCGCGTCCGGAGTTCTGGCGCAGCCCCTTGCGCGGCCCGTGGCTGACCTCGGTGCTCGGGCTGGTCCTGCTGGGCGGGATCACCGTGGTGTTCGTGACGGGCCTGATGTCCTACGCGGCGTACAACCCGGACCTTGCGGCGGTGAACGACCAGACGCCCGACAAGGGGTGGCTCGGCTTCTACCTCTTCTCCTGGCCGACTTCCCCGTACTGGCTCTACAGGGTCACCCAGGGGATCCACGTCACGCTCGGCATCGTGCTCGTGCCCGTGCTCCTGGCGAAACTGTGGTCGGTGATCCCCAAGCTCTTCGCATGGCCGCCGCTGCGGTCCGTGGCCCACGGCGTCGAGCGGCTGTCCCTGCTCCTGCTGGTGGGAGGTGCGGGGTTCGAGTTCGCCACCGGCATCCTCAACGTGCAGCTGCACTACATCTTTCCCGGATCCTTCTACACACTGCACTTCTACGGCGCCTGGGTGTTCATCGGCGCCTTCGTGGTCCACGTGGCATTTCGGCTGCCGAGGGCACTGCGCGCGGTGGGGTACCGGCCGGGTGAGCCGGCGGCCGGTACGCAGGACGCGGCCGGACTGGTCTCGCCCCGCCCGGCGGCGCCGACGATCTCCCGCCGGGGCGCGCTCGGCATGATCGGGCTGGGGTCGTTCGCCCTGCTGGCGGTGACGGCGGGGCAGAGCGTGGGCGGCTGGTTCCGGCAGACGGCGCTGCTCGCCCCGCACGGCCAGGACCCCGGCGCCGGCCCGAACGGCTTCCAGATCAACAAGACCGCCGCCTCGGTCGGCATCCGGCCCGGCGACATCGGACCCGCCTGGCGGCTGACCGTGAGAGGTCCCGGCCGGCAGGTCGACCTGACCTACGACCAGCTGCTGGCCCTGCCCCAGAACAAGTCGTTGCTGCCCATCGCCTGCGTGGAGGGCTGGTCGACGCCGGACCAGCACTGGAGCGGGGTCCGGCTCACGGACCTGGCCGCGCTGGTCGGGCTCGGCACGAACACCCCGCAGGTCTTCGTGGAGTCGGCGCAGCGCGGCGGGTCGTTCCGATCGGTGGTCCTGCGCGACAACCAGGCCCGCGATGCCCGCTCGCTGCTGGCCGTGCGCGTCAACGGTGCCGCGCTCTCCCAGGACCACGGCTACCCGGCGCGGGTGATCGTCCCAGGAGCCCCCGGTGTCCACAACACCAAGTGGGTCACCCGCCTCACCTTCGGAGAACCCGCATGAGGCCTCCCCTGTCCGGTACAGCCGCCGCCTTCCGGCGCCGCTACGGGGCCTCCCCGCTCCACCTGCTTCTCGTCCTGGCCTCCTTCGCCCTCGCCGGGTACGCGGGCCTGAGACTGCTCAGGGGAGACACCCTCGGCGTGGCCCTGTGGTTCGTCGGCGCGGCGCTGCTGCACGATCTGGTGCTGCTGCCCCTGTACTCGGTGACCGACCGGGTGGTGCAGGTGGCGTTCGGGAGGGGGGTGGGCGTCGGAAGTACCGCGATGCGGGTGAGCGTCACCTATGTTCGCGTGCCGGCTTTCGTCGCCGGTGTCCTCCTGCTCGTGTGGTGGCCCCTGGTCCTGCGCCGGGTGGACCACTTCACCGCGGCCACGGGCCTCCCCGACGACGGGTTCCTCGCACGGTGGCTGCTGATCACCGCCGGCCTCTTCGCCGCCTCGGCAGCCGTCCTGCTCGTACGGATGTGGCACGGGACGAGACCCGCCCGGCGTGCCGCACGCGTTCAGGCGCGGGCACGCAGGGCCGCGACCGGTCAAGCGCGGCGCCACCCCGGCGGGTGATGCCCGACCTGCCGAGCCCGACCTGCCGAGCCCCACGTGGCCGCAGCCATGGCTCGTCGACCCGGCTGACGGACCGGCCGCGGAGGGGCTTCGCGACGCCGGGCCCGCGGGCGCCGCGCTCAGTGCTCCGCGGCGTTCGCACGCTGGTAGATGTCGGGGATGCCGTCGGAGTCGGCGTCCAGCGTCTCCTCCTCGTACAGGCGCTTGTACACCTTGTTGCGGCGGCGGAGGAAGATGGCGGCGAGGGCGGCGGCGCCGACGGAGCCGATGAGGACGGCGGCCTTGATCTGTTCGGTGATGTCCTGGCCGGGGAAGGCGAGTTCGCCGATGAGCAGGGCGACGGTGAAACCGATCCCGGCGAGGACGGACAGTCCGAAGACGTCGGCCCAGGCGAGGTCGGGGTTGAGGCGGGCGCGGGTGAAGCGGGCGGCGAGGTAGGTGCCGCCGAACACGCCGAGGACCTTGCCGGCGATCAGGCCGATGACGACGCCGAGCGGTTCGGGCCGGGTGAACACGTCCGCGAGAGCACCCCCGGAGACGGTGACACCGGCGGCGAACAGGGCGAAGAGGGGGACGGCCACACCCGCGGAGAAGGGGTGGACGAGGTGGGAGACCCGGGCGCCGGGGGAGGATTCTTCGCCCTTGTCCCGGGTGGTGCGCAGGATGAGGCCCATGGCGACGCCGGCGACGGTGGCGTGGACGCCGCTGTTGTACATCAGCGCCCAGACGGCGATGCCGAGCGGGACGTACCACCACCAGCCGCGGACGCGGAACCGCTGGAGGGCGTAGAAGGCGACCAGTCCGGCGAAGGCGCCGCCGAGGGCCCAGAAGTTCAGATCGGCGGTGAAGAAGATCGCGATGATGAGGATGGCGCCGAGGTCGTCCACCACGGCCAGGGTGAGCAGGAAGGCGCGCAGGGCCGCGGGCAGGTGCGTGCTGATCACCGCGAGGACGGCCAGCGCGAAGGCGATGTCGGTGGCCATGGGTACGGCCCAGCCGTCGAGGCTGCCGCCGCCGAGTCCGGCGGTCAGTGCGTACAGGGCGGCGGGGACGGCCATGCCGCATGCGGCGGCGACCACCGGGAGGGCCGCGGTCGCCGGCGTACGGAGCTCGCCGACGACGAGCTCACGCTTGAGCTCGATGCCCGCGACGAGGAAGAAGACGGCGAGGAGGCCGTCGGCGGTCCAGTGGCCGACCGAGAGGTCGAGGCCCAGGGCGGGTATGCCGAAGTGGAAGTCGCGCACCTGCTGGTAGACGTCGCCGAGAGGGCTGTTGGCCCAGATCAGCGCGATGACGGCGGCGGCTAGGAGGACCAGGCCGCCGATGGTCTCGGTACGCAGGGCCTCGGCGATGGCGCGCCGCTCGGGCCAGGGCAGGAGGCCGAGGAACGGGGAGCGCTCGGGCGGCGGGGCAGCGGTCATGGCGGGGAACCTCCGGGGCGTCGGCGGCATTGCGGGCACACGGCCCCAAGGACGCCGACCAGACTTCCCGGCACACCCCGCGTCCGCCCTTCGGTGTGATGAGCGTATTGACGCGTTCTTCACACCCTATCGGGCGGTGCGGGATGTCGCCAGGGGGTGCTTGACGTGCGATGACGGTGTTCGCGAACAGGGAAGAGGACCCGTACCCACCCAAGGCGCGAGGGTGGGTACGGGTCCTCCGGGAGCCGGGCCGCGGGGGCGGTCAGACGGTGGTCTTCACCGGCTCCTGGTCGGTGTCCTCGTCGCCGTCCGTTGCGATACCGGCGTCGCGGCGGCGGACGAATTCGAGGAAGGAGTTCAGCTCCCGCTTGACGACGGGGGCCAGCAGGTACAGACCGATGATGTTGATGACGGCGAGCATGAACAGCACCGCGTCGGCCATGTCGATCAGGGTCTGCAGGGTCAGCAGCGACCCGGCCACCGCGACGAGCGTGTACATGACCTTGAAGGTGATCTCACTGGCCTTGCTGCGGCCGAACAGGTGGGTCCAGGCCTTCATGCAGTAGTAGCCCCAGGTCAGCACCGTGGAGATGGCGAACAGCATGACCGCGATGGTCAGGATGTACGGGAACCAGGGCAGGACGGTGGCGAAGGCGTCGGAGGTGATGGTCACGCCGCCGATGGACTCGCCCTTGCGGGCCTCGCCCCAGCTGGCCGGGTTGGCGATCACGATCGTCAGCGCGGTCATGGTGCAGATGATCACGGTGTCGATGAACGGCTCCAGCAGGGCGACGAGGCCTTCGCTGGCGGGGTGCTTGGTCTTGACCGCGGAGTGGGCGATCGGGGCGGAGCCGAGACCGGCCTCGTTGGAGAACGCGGCCCGCTTGAAGCCGATGATCAGCGCGCCGAGGACACCGCCGGCGACGCCCTGCGGGTTGAAGGCGCCCTCGATGATCGTGGAGATCGCGGCCGGCACGGCGGTGACGTTGACCAGGATCACGACGAGACAGGCGGCGATGTAGATGCCGGCCATGGCGGGGACGAGCCTGCTGGTGACGGAGGCGATGGAGCGGATGCCGCCGAGGAGCACGATGCCGACGATGGCGGCGATCAGGATGCCGAAGAACAGGGCGCCGGTCGAGGAGCCGAGCATGCCGGACTCGCCGCCGGTGACGGAGACCAGCTGGGCGTAGGACTGGTTGACCTGGAAGAGGTTGCCGCCGAAGAGGCCGAAGAACAGCACGAACGCGGAGGCGAGGACGGCGAGGACCTTGCCGAGCGTCTTGCCGCGGGCGCCGAAGCGGTCGGCGAGGCCCTTGGGCAGGTAGTGCATGGGGCCGCCGGAGACGGTCCCGTCGGCGTGCACCTCGCGGTACTTCACACCGAGCGTCACCTCGACGAACTTCGTCGCCATGCCGAGCAGGCCGCAGAGGATCATCCAGAAGGTGGCGCCGGGGCCGCCGATGGAGACGGCGACGGCGACACCGGCGATGTTGCCCAGGCCGACCGTGCCCGAGACCGCGGCGGTCAGGGCCTGGAAGTGGTTGACCTCACCGGCCGACCCCTTCTCGTCGTACTTGCCGCGGACCACGTTCACCGCGAGTCGGAACTTGCGTATCTGCACGCCCCCGAACCAGAGGGAGAAGACGATGCCCGCGACGACCAGCCAGGCGACGATCAGCGGAACCTGGGTGCCCCCTACGGGGACGGAATAGAAGACGACCTCGCCGAGCCATGTGGCGATGGGCTCGAAGAATCCGCTGACAGCCGTGTCGACGGAATCGGTGAAGGAGTCGAGTGACATGTGGCAAAACCTCGTTGGCGCAGACCGGCCCCGTGCGGAGGACCGGTGTGAGAAGGCGGGCTCTGGGCGAACGCCGTTGTCGATCGGCGACCCGTGGCGCCGCCGGTCCGCGGACACGGAACGGGGTATGGCGCCTTGGTCGTACTGATGCTGCGAAGTGCTGCCCGGCCTGGTGTCGGCCGCTGCTCCGGTCCGGCTATGGGTGGGCTGAAGCGGAGTTGCGTATTCCTAGCACGTTCTTTAAGTCTTCTTTAGTGATGGGTGTCACAGTGGCAGGTTTTCTGTGGTGTTTGCCCTGGTTCGGTGATGCGATCGTTATCCGGATCTGAGGTTTCTCTGAGCGAACAGGTGCGGCCAGGTGCCCCTCTCCTCCCGTTCGTGGGGTGTCACCCCCGCGGATCAGGCCTCGGCGGTCCCACACGTCTCCACCTTCCTGAGGGTGCCTTCGACGGCGGCGAGGCGGTCGGCGATGAGGTCGAGGGCGGCCGCGGCCCGGTTCAGCGGACCCGCGTCCGTGCCGCCTGCCTGCCGGCCGCGGCGGTACGCGGTGGTGATCTCCTTCCACCGGGCGGCCTGCTGCGGGGAGAGGGAGCCGCGCAGCGCGGCGAGCCGGAGGAGGTTGGCCTCGGCCCCCGCGGTCAAGGTCTGGGCCTCCGCGGTGTAGTGGTCGTCGATCACCGCGTCCAGTTCGGCGTCGTCCATGGCGGGCGAGATCCGGGCCGCGATCCTGTTCATGCTGCGGTAGGAGCCCTGGAGCCGGAACGGGGGCTCGGTGCGGCTGTCGTCGCTCTGGGCGGCCGAGGCGATGTAGGCCGCGTTGACGCCGAGGACGGTGGTGCGGGCGGCCACCAACCGCCGCAGCACGCCGAGGACTTCGTCGAGCTCCTGCGGACCGTACGGGTGGGTCAGGCGGTCCGCGCGGGCGGTCGGGTCGCCCTCGGCGAGCCGGACGAGGAGGCCGAGGTCGCCGCGGTCGCGTCCGGCGAGCGGGGCGAGGACCGGGTGGGAGGTGAGGGCGTTCTCGATGAAGCTGAAGGCGAAGACGTCCTCCTTGCCGGTCAGGACGTCGCCGAGGTTCCACACGTCGGCCCGGTTGGCGAGCATGTCCGGGACCTGGAAGCGCTGCCCGGACTGGGTGTACGGATTGCCGGCCATGCAGACGGCGAACCGCTTGCCGCGCAGGTCGCGGCCGTTCAGCGTGCGGGTCGAGTCGCACAGCGGGATGAACCTCTGGAGCAGTTCGGGAGAGGTGTGCTGGATGTCGTCGAGGTGGAGCAGGATGTTGTTGCCCGCCTCCAGCGCGAAGGCGATCTTCTCCAGCTCCCGCCGGGCCGCCTCGTCCGGGGCGGCGGCCGGGTCGAGGGAGGTGGTCGCGGCGCCGAGGGCGGGGCCGTCGACCTTGACCAGGAGCAGCCCGAGACGCTGGGCGACGTACTCCATGAGGGTCGTCTTGCCGTAGCCGGGCGGCGAGAGGAGCAGCAGCAGACCGTGGGTGTCCGTGCGCTTGGCGTCGCCGGCTGCGCCGAGCTGCTTGGCGAGGCTGTCGCCGACGAGGGGGAGGTAGACCTCGTCGATCAGGCGGTTGCGGACGAAGGAGGACATGACGCGCGGCCGATGGGCGTCGATCCGCAGCCGCTCGTGTTCAGCCGTGACCAGAGCGGTGCGCCGGCGCTGGTACGAGCGGAAGCCCGGGACCTCGGTCCGCGCGAACTCGGCGGTGCGGGACAGGAATTCGTCCAGGCGCAGGTCGAGTGAGCCGCTGACGATACGGGGATGGGCTCCGAGCAGCCCCGTGACGGTCGAGGCGGTCGCGCCCTCGACCTCGTAGCGGGCCAGGGACGGGCACAGCTCCACCGCGGTCGCCTCGGTGACACGTCACCCTCGGCGATCTCCTCGCCGGTCGATGCCGCGTACGAGCCGAGCCAGCTTTCCACGAGCTGTCTGCGTTCGGCGAGACCGGGCAGGGCCGCGAGGTCCTCGGCGTAGGAGGCATCGTGTGTCCGGACGCAGCGTCGGAAACCCTTGAGCAGCCCGACGGCGGAGGCCGACACCGCGAAGCCCGACACCCCTGACGTCAGTTCCTCGAACAGGTAGGTGGCGATCCGCTCGGGATGTACCCGCTCGTCGGCTGTGAAAGCGGCGGCAGTGCGGGCGAGTTCCGCCTGGAAGTCGTCGAGGGCCGGGCTGGACCCGAAGAGTGCGCGGGCGCGGCCCAGCGAGCGGGCCCGGCGGCCGAGCGCCTCGCGTTCGCCGTCGGTCAGACCGTGGGCCCAGAAGAGCACGGCGGCGGCGCGGTCCCGAGCCGGATGGCGCAGGGGGCCCGCGCTCTCGTGCAGCCGGAGGACCGCGCGCAGGATCGCGGCGGCGTCGTGGTCGTGGACGCCCCGCTCATGGCCCTCGTCGTACGCGGCCTCGGCGGCCCGCCGTATCAGTGGACCGAGTCCGTCGCCGGCCCCGGCCAGGGCGGCGGGCCCGTGCTCCGCCAGCAGCCGGGCGGCCAGGTGCTCGGCCCGGTACACCTCGGCCGACTCGCTCGGCAGTACGCGGTCCCAGTACGGGCGGGTGGCGGCGAACGCGGGATCGGTGACCGGGCGCCGGTAGTCCGTGCCCGCCAGAGCGAACGCCATGCCGTCCCGGTGCGGTACGAGGGTGAGGTCGGCGGGCTGCCGGGTGACGGCGAACAGGTGCCGCCCCAGGCGCAGGGTGCCGCCGTCCTGCGAGTACAGGTCGGTGCGGTCGCGCAGCGCGCGCCCCGCTTCCTGCCGGGCCGCCGCGAGACGGCCGGTCAGCTCCTCCGCCCGCACCTCGTCACCGAGCTCCCGGAGCCGGCCGATGCTGCGGTGCAGACCGGTCACCAGGGGGTCGGATGCGAAGTACGTGTTGACCTCGTCCTCGTCGGAGAGGGCGGCCGCCCGGCCGGCGACGGACTCCAGTACGCGGTGGGCGGAGCCCGCGAGAGCCTCGGCGCGTCGGGCCCGGGCGTCCTGGAGGGCCTGGCGGCGGGAGGAGAACGCGTCGTGCACCTCGGCGCGCTTCTCGGCGATCTGGGCGAGGAAGTCCTCCTGCTCGGCGAACCGTGCCTCCAGGTGCTCCAGCCGGAGCAGGAGGCGGGCGAGCTGGGCGTCGCAGTCCTCAGGGGTGCCGGCGGCCGCCAGGGCGCCGGTGACGGTCTGGGCCAGGAGCGCGAACTCGGCGGTGAACTCGGCGCTCCCCTCCTGCCGCAGGAGTTCTCGCCTGCGCGCGTCGACGCTGGACCGTGCCCGGTTCAGGGCCGCCATGGCTTCCGCCACGCGCTCCAGGACGGTGATGCGTACGGTCACGTCACTGACGTCCAGGCCGGACACGACCTCGGTCAGGTGGTGCAGCCCGAGGACGCGACCTTCCAGGCGCCGGCGCAGCGGCTCGGCCTCGGCGACCGTGGCGACCGCCTCGGCCTCGGCGGTGAGCCGATCGGCTTCGCTCGCGTACGCGCCGAAGGCGTCGTCCCTCTGGAGGTGGGCCAGGGCCCGGTGACCGGTGGATTCGACGGCGGCGGCCACGTCCGCCGCCAGGGCGTCGATGCCGGTCGTGTCCGCGTACCGCATGTCCCTGAGGGTGACCAGGTGACCCTGGGCGCGGCGCAGCTCGGTGATGCGGTCCGTCCACTCCTCTGCGGCTGCCGGGGCCTCGCTGCGGATGCGGCGGATCAGGGCGGTGGCGGTCCGGTGCGCCTCGGCGAGTGCGTCGGCCGCCTGCCCCGTCAGGCTGCGGACGGTCTCGAACTCCTCCAGGACCCCGGCGGTGGTCGCGCGGACGGCCTCCAGCGGGCCGCTGAGGTCAGGACCGCCGGAGCCCTCTTCCGCGAACTCGGCGAGCCAGGGGAACCGGTCCGCGGTACGGCCGCAGGCGGCGAGCAGCGACTCGTACCGCGCCGCGGCGGTCGCGGGGGGCGCGTCCCGGGTGTCCGCGGCCTGTCGGGCGATGGCCAGGGTGTCGGCGACGGCGCGGACGAGCTCGGGGTTCCCGATACGGGCGAGCGGACCGTCGGCCGCGGCCGTGGGGTGCAGGTCGGAGGCGAAGGGGGTGGACCACAGCTGCACGGCGTGCGCCCGGGCCGACCGGTCCGGGCCGGGGCGCAGCACCACCAGGGTGCCGTCGTCGAAGCGGGCGTGGCCGTGGCAGGGGAGGGGTGCGGTGACTTCCTTGCGGATCAGGTTGTACGGGAGCAGCAGGCTCCGCCCCCCGTGCCGGGCCCGGAAGACGAAGAGCAGGTCCTCGCCGTTCGGGGCCGGGACGGACTGCTCGAACCGCAGCTCGGCGGCATCGGTGTCGAACGTCCTGACCGTGCCGGAGGCCAGGCAGTATCCGCCGGGGAAGACGATGCCCGCGTCGTCGGGGAGACGCCGGCAGGATCCGCCGACGCCGTCCAGCCGGACCACGGTACCGGTGAGGGAGTTGTAGACCAGGTGGCGCCGGGCCCGCTCCTTGTAGGGCAGGACACGTAGGAGTACCAGAGGGCCCACGACGGCGTAGGCGATCTCCGCGTCCGCGAGGGACTGGAGGACCTCGTCCACGGGCTCGCGGTGGAGGGCGTCCTGGGACTCGGTGTCGTTCTCGGTCTTGACGGTGAGGGCGCCGCCGACCGTCGACACGAAGATCCGTCCGTCGACGGACACGTGCGGGTGCCGGCCCGCGACGTGGTCCTCCCGTGTGGTCGTCTGCCAGTGGACGTCGTGCGGGGGAGGCATGACGTGGTCGCGTTCACCCTGGGCGTCCAGGAAGCGGACCTCGCCGGAGGGGGCGAGCGACCAGCGCAGGACGCGGATGTCCTCGGCGCGCTCGCCGGTCCGGAAGACGGCGAGCAGCCTGCCGTCCACATGCCGCAGCCGCTGCAGCCGGGCGTCGTGGTAGTAGCGGTGCAGTGTCTGGAACTCCTGGCGGAAGGCGGGGTCGTCCAGGAGGCCGGGCACGGCGTCCTCGGGAAGAGGGTTCAGGTCGCGGTCGTACAGCGCCAGGACGTCCCGCACCTCCGTCTCGCCGCCGCTGTCGGCGGACCGGTCGTAGCCGAAGAGGAGGTGGTCGCCCACACCGGCCAGGTCGACGGCGGTGCGGCTGCGGTCCGTGCGCAGGTGCCCGGACCGAGTCAGTGTGACTTCGGACGAGCCGAACACCGCGATCCGGGCCTCGTTGAGGGCTTCGGCGCCGCGCGCCAGCTCCCGGGCCTGGGCCGCGAGCCGGTCCCGCAGTACCTCGTACGTCCCCGTGTCCGTGCCCGTGCCCGTGGTCATCCGTGCTGCTCCTTCGCGTACAAGATCGTGACGTGGCAGGGAAACCGCTGAGCTCTCGCTCGGCGGCTTCCCTGCCGGTGACCGCACCCCCGTGGCGGTCAGCTCTTGGTGGCGGCGCCGTTCACCGAGGCGGACGGGGCTGCCATGGCCGTCTTCGCCGCACCGGTGAGTCCGCTCACCGGCAGGTCGGCCAGGCCCAGATCACGTGCCTTGGCCATCAGCTCGTCCAACTGCCCCGATCCGGCGGGCATGAGCTTCATCAGCAGGGCGGAGACGGTCAGGTCGCGGACATCGGCGGTGGAGACGGCGCCCAGAGCGCGGGTGAGGTCCTCGGTGAAGGAGCCCGTGCCGTCCAGCCAGTCGGCCGTCAGGGCGCGTGCCGTCTGCGAGTTGTCCATGAACCCGTCGACGGCGCGGCCCATCGACATCGCGCCCACGATCCGGTCGAAGAAGGCGGATTCCCCTCCGACGATGCTGATGTCGGCGCTCTCCAGGCCGGTCGCGAGCACCGTGGCCTGCGCCTGTGCCACCTGCCGCTGGGCGTCGAGGCCGGCGAGTCGGATCTCCTTCTCCGCCTCCAGCCGCAGCCGGTACTCCTCGTGCGTCCGCGAAGCCTCGTCCAGCGCGGCCATCGCCGCCGCCTTGTCGGTCAGCCCGGACGCCTCCGCCTTCAGCTTCTCGCCGATCCCCGCCGCCTCGGCCAGGGCCAGCTCCCGGGCTCCGTCCGCCTCCGCCTTCAGCCGCGCCGCCGTCGCCCCGGCCTCGGCCCGGCCGGCCTTCTCGATGGCGTCCGCCTCCTTCTCCCGTACGGCGACTGCTGCCAGACCCGCGGCCGCGGCCTCGGCCTGGATGCCCTCCGCGAGGCGGACCTTGGCGCGGGCGTCGAGGTCGGCGGCCTTGTTGCGGGCCTCGGCCAGGGTCAGCTCCTCCGCCGCCCGGTGCACGGCGGCCTGTTCGGCGGCCTCGGCGGCCTTGATGTCCTTGACCAGCCGCTCCTGGGCCTCGGCCTCGGCGGCGATGACGACCGCCTGGCGGGAGCGCTCGGCCTCCTCCACGGCCCGGAGCCGCTTGATGGACTCCTCCTGCTCGGCGACCGTCCGGTCCACCGCGACCCGCTCCCGCACGACTTCCGCGATGTCCCGCTTCTCGGTCTCGACCTCCTTGTCGGCCGCGATCCGGGTCAGTTCGGTCTCCCGCTCCCGCGCGATCACCTCCAGCAGGCGGTCCTTCTCGATGCGCTCGCTCTCGATCGCGATGACCCGCTCGCGGTTCTTCGCCGCGACGGCGACTTCCCGGGCCTGGTTCTCACGCTGGACGCCGAGCTGTTCCTCCGTCTTGAGGAAGGCGGTCTGCGAGCGCAGGCGCTCCTCCTCCACCACCCGGGCGATCTCGGCCTCCTCTCGTGCCCGCGACGTCTCGATCTCGCGCCGCTGCTTGATCTCGGCGTCGGCCTGACGGCGCTCCAGTTCGAGGATGGCCTCGCGTGCGTCGACGTTCTGGCGGGTGATCTCCTTCTGCTCGTGCTGCCGGAACTCGTTGGTCCGGACGTTCTCGATGGCGGTCAACTCGGTGATCTTGCGGATGCCCTGGGCGTCGAGGATGTTGCCGGCGTCGAGCTGGGCGAGCGGGGTCTGCTCGAGGTAGTCGATGGCCGCGTCCTCAAGGCTGTAGCCGTTGAGGTCGATCCCGATGATCTCGATGATCTTGAAGCGCAGTTCGTCCCGCTTGGTGTAGAGGTCGGTGAAGTCCATCTGCTTGCCGACCGTCTTGAGCGCCTCGGAGAACTTGGCGTTGAAGAGCTCCTGGAGGGTGGCCTTGTCGCTGGCCCGGGCCGTTCCGATCGCCTGCGCGACCCTGACGACGTCCGTGGCGGTCTTGTTCACCCGGACGAAGAAGGAGATCCGGATGTCCGCACGGATGTTGTCCCGGCAGATCAGCCCGTCGCGGCCGGTTCGGGAGATCTCGATGGCCTTCACCGAGATGTCCATGACCTCGGCCTTGTGCAGGACGGGCAGGACGACCTGACCGGTGAAGGTGACGTCCACCTTCCGCATCTTCGACACGATCAGGGCCTTGCCCTGCTCGACCTTGCGGAACAGCCGAGTCAGGACGAGCACCACGACGAGCGCGACGACCAGGAGACTGAGGATGAGCAGGCTGAGGCCCGACGTGATGGCATCCATGAGGAATCCCCCCTTGAGAGTGAGTGCCTGCGTGGCACGGATGAACCGCCGCAAGCGGACGGCGGACGGACCGACCGACGCGGCGTGCCGCAGTCGGAGGGCCTGCCGCATCCACCGCGCGGACGGAGCGCGTCCTTCCGGCCTCCGGCCCGGCGTCCACCGCGCATCGCCACGCGGTTCCGGCGCCCGGCAGGAGGATCCTTGGGGCGCCCTGGAGTCCCCATACTGTCTTGGGACTTGCCCTTCGGTCATTGCCGGTGACCGGCAATCTTTACGCCCCTTTGACGCGGCCCAGGCCTGTGGGATCCCGCATCGTGGAGTACGCCGTCAGTGCGGCCCGCCGGGGCAGCGGTCGGTCCACGCGGCCGCGGTCGTCCACGACGACCTGACCGACCACGGCGGCACCCGGCGCGGCCGCCCGACCGTCCACACCGGACTTCTCCGCCGCCCCCTCGAACAGGCGCCGGAAACGGTCCCGGGCGGCGTGGTTCGCGGCGCAGCCGCCGGGAGGCGGCCGCAGGTGGCAGGGTGGAAGCATGTGCGGCCGCTACGTCTCCACCCGTGGTCCCGAAGATCTCTCCGGCCTGTTCCAGGCCGCGCCCCCGGATCCGGGGCATGCGCTGGAACCGAGCTGGAACGTCGCCCCCACCGACGCCGTCTGGGCGGTGCTGGAGCGTGCCGACCGGGAGAGCGGGCTGCTGGAGCGGAGGCTGCGGCCGCTGCGATGGGGCCTGGTGCCGTCGTGGTCGAAGAGCCCGACCGGCGGCGCGAAGATGATCAACGCGCGGGTGGAGACGGTGCACGAGAAGCCCGCCTACCGGCGCGCCTTCGCCAAGCGCCGCTGCCTGCTCCCCGCGGACGGGTTCTACGAGTGGCAGGCCGTCCCCGCCTCTGCCGGGGCGAAGGCGTACAAGCAGCCGTACTTCATCCGCCCCGAGGACGGCGCGGTGATGGCCATGGCCGGGCTGTACGAGTTCTGGCGCGACCCGGGCGTCATCGACGACGACGATCCGGCGGCGTGGTGGGCGACCTGCACGATCATCACCACCGAGGCGACCGACGCGGCCGGACGCGTCCACCCCCGTATGCCGCTCGCGCTCGCCCCGGCCGACTACGAGGCCTGGCTCGACCCCTCCCACCAGGACGCGGACGAACTGCGCGCCCTCCTCGCCGCTCCCGGCAGCGGCCGACTGGACGTCCGCCCCGTCTCGACGGCGGTCAACGACGTGCGCAACAACGGCCCCGAGCTCCTCGACGACCCCGCGGATCCCGCTCCCGCCCTGAAGTAAAGAATTATTGACACCGTGTACGGCATGCTTGACACTTCGGGTGTCAGGTTTTCTTTACATGGGGAGGGTGGGCATGGCCGTCGAGGAGAAACGCGCCTGGATCATGATCGTGGTCACGGTGGTGTCGTACACGGCATACCTGGCAGTCGTCCTCGGCCGGTCCGGGGGCGGCCCGATCACCCAGGAGCCCTACGTCGCCGCGCTGCTGTGGACCGTCGGCTCGGCCATCGCCGCCTCCATCGTGCTGCACATCACCGTGGCCCTCCTCTCGCCCGAGGAGGGCAGGACCAAGGACCAGCGCGACCGCGAGATCCACCACTTCGGCGACCACATCGGACAGTCGTTCGTCGTCGTGGGCGGTGTGGCCGCGCTCGTCCTGGCCATGGCCGAGGCGGACCGGTTCTGGATCGCCAACGCCGTCTACCTGGCCTTCGTCCTGTCGGCGCTGCTCGGCTCCACGGCGAAGATCGTCGCCTACCGGACCGGCTTCCAGCCGTGGTGAGGCCCACGAGGGTCACCAACAGGATCCGGGCCCTGCGCTTCGCCACCGGCGAGATGACGCAGGCCGAACTCGCCCGCCGGATCGGCGTCACCCGGCAGACCGTCATCGCGATCGAACAGGGCCGCTACTCGCCCTCGCTGGAGAAGGCCTTCGAGATCGCCCGCGTCTTCGCCGTACCGCTCGACTCGGTGTTCCAGTACTCCGCCAACGAAGGAGACGACTCATGAAAGCGATCGTGCAGGACCGGTACGGCCCCCCGGACGTGCTGCGGCTCGACGAGGTGGACCGGCCGGTCCCGGGGCGCGGCGAAGTGCTCGTACGGGTCCACGCCGCCGCGGTCGACCAGGGCGTCTGGCACCTCCTGACGGGCCTGCCCTACGCACTGCGTCCCGTGTTCGGCCTCCGGGCGCCCCGCGTGCGCACCCCCGGCATGGACCTCGCCGGGCGGGTGGAGGCCGTCGGGCCCGACGTCACCCGGGTCCGGCCCGGCGACGAGGTGTACGGCAGCTGCCAGGGGTCGTTCGCCGAGTACGCGTGCGCCAAGGAGGACGCCCTCGCCCCGAAGCCGACAGGCCTCGGCTTCGAAGAGGCCGCCACCGTGCCCGTGTCCGCCGTCACCGCCCTCAAGGCCCTGCGCGACGCCGGCCGGGTCCGGGCCGGGCAGCGCGTCCTCGTACTGGGCGCCTCGGGCGGCGTCGGTACGTACGCCGTGCAGCTGGCCAAGGCCTTCGGGGCGCACGTCACCGGGGTCTGCAGCGCCGCCAAGACGGACCTGGTCCGCGCCATCGGCGCCGACGAGGTCGTCGACTACACGCGGGAGGACCCGGTCGACGGCAGCCGCCGCTACGACCTCATCCTCGACATCGCGGGCAACCGGCCGCTGTCGCGGCTGCGCCGCGCCCTCACCGCCCGCGGGACGCTCGTCATCGTCGGCGGGGAGGGCGGCGGCCGGTGGCTCGGCGGCAACGAACGCCAGCTGGGCGCACTCCTGCTGTCGCCCTTCGTCGGCGGGCGCCTGCGCTCGCTCGCCGTCATGGAGCAGCACCACAGCGACCTGCGCCTCCTCACGGAACTCATCGAAGCCGGCTCCGTCACCCCGGTCGTCGACCGCACCTACCCGCTCGCCGAGGTACCCGACGCCATCCGGCGGCTGAGAAGCGGTCAGGTACGCGGCAAGATCGCGATTCGGCTGTGACGCGGACGGCCGGTCCAGCGTGATGCGGGCGACGACCGGCAGGTGGTCGCTCCCGGTGGCGGATGTGAGGCGTGATCGCAACCGTGAGGATGCCAGGAGGGCCGGTCCCGTCGGGAGACGGGAGCGGCCCTGGGCGGTGGGGCAGGGGAACGGTCAGCTGAAGACGACGGAGCGGAAGCGTGCGAGGGCGGGGGTCCGCAGGCCGGGGTTCACGACCCACCAGGTGTCGCCCTCGCAGTCGGCCTCTCGGAACACGGTGGCCGTCGAGTTGGTGTAGTTGCGTCCGAGAAGGGCGGGGAGGTTTGCGGTGATGTCGAGGTTGTGGCACACCCCGCTCTCCGGGTCCGAGAGTGCGTGCTGGACCTGGACGTTGTCCAGGTCCACAGAGGCGTAGCGGAATTCTCCGACTGCCGCCGTGGAGGCCCCGGCGGTCGACAGGACGAGCACGAGGGCGGTGGTGGCGGCCGTGAGGGCCGAGCGCAGACGCATGACGTATCCCGTGAGGTGGGTGGGGGAGGAACGCCCCCACCCTTGCGGGTCCCGGACCTGGGGTGATGGTCCCACCCGGGACGTATCGTTCTGCCTCACCCACGCGGCCCAACGGACGGCGTACCTGAGTACCTGAGCACGTGGGTAGGTGGCGCCGGAGGCTGATCCGTACGGTGGCAGGGGGAACGATTCGGCGCGCTGCCGAGGCGGCCCACCGCAGGGGGCACGGCCGAGTGGAACGCCGGCACGGCGGCGGTCAGCGGGGCGAGCACGCGCCCGGCCGTGGCTGCCTGCCACCCGCCGCCGCCGCGGCGCGCGCTGCGTGCCGTACCGCTGCCGCCCGCGGCGTGGTGGCGGGCCCCGATCGCAGGGGCGCTACGACGTCCTGCACGCGCCGCGCATCCGGCGCCGGCGCAGCAGCAGGCCCACGCCGGCTCCCGCCAGGGCGGTCGCAGCGACACCCGCCGTGGTCCACCAGATGGCGTCGCCCTCGGAAGCGGGGGCCGCCTGAGCGCCCGAGGAGGCCGGAGCGGGGGACGACGGGGCCGCGGGGCCCGATGCGGCGGAACCGGAGGCGGAGGCGGGGCTCGGGGCCGACACGGCCGGAGTGCCGCCGGTCGCGGAGTCCGTCGCCCCGGTGGCAGTGGTCCCCGCGCCGGTGGTCGGAGCCGGGTCCACCACGGGTACGCCGACTTCGAGCTCACCCTTGCCGAGTGCGGGGAACCCCACCTCGACGGTCACCTTCCACGATCCGGGCGGCAGTACCTCGGCCGTGGTCCAGCCGGTCGGCGCCGCCGCCGGGTCGCGCACCAGGCGCCAGGGGCCCATCGTGCGGGAGCCGTCGGGGCTGACCGCGTTGACGGTGGCGGCGACCGTCTCGTCGACGGCGTCCCCGTCGTTCTCCCAGGTGATGTCGGCGGTGACATGGCCGGCGCGTTGTCCGGTCACCACCACCTTCAGGGTGTCTCCGTGGGCGTGGGCCGCAGCGGGGATCAGGAACATGAGACCGAGTGCGGCCAGGGTGGCGGAGAGAGCGATTCGTATGCGCATCGTCGGGGTGCTCCGGTCGAGATGAGGGAACCGGCGGACGGCCGCACGGGGCGGCCGTCCGCCGGGGCGGGATCACGGCGTCACGGGGTGGTCCCGGTGCCGAGGCGTGGAGTGCGCCTCGGCACCGGGCGTGGCGGCAGTGCTCAGCCGGACTTCTGGAGGGTCCAGGCCTGCGCCGCGCGGCCGTCCGCACGCTGGAGGTCGAGCAGCCAGTTCCCGTAGTAGGGGCGGTTGCTGACGGTGAGGGCGAAGCCGCCGCTCGGATCCGTCACGGTGACCGCGCCACCGCGGGACGTCAGCTTCCAGGCCTGCGCGCCGTTGTTCTTGTCGCAGGCCTGCTGGGAGACCCACATGCCCGGGGCGGGCGCGCCGCCCGGCTGGAGGCACTTGCCGGAAGCCGCGGACCGGATGCGGACCTGACCGCTGCCCGCGTCGTCGAAGTACCACTGCTGCTGGGCGTAGCCGTTGGCGCGGCCGCCGACGAGCACGGTGCCGTCGGCGGTGCGGCCGCCCCAGACCTCCGCGGCCATGCCGGTGCTGCCGTTGCCGAGCGTGTAGCGGCTGCCCGGGGTGGTCGCCCCGCCGCCGGCCCCGGTCGTACGGAACGTCGCGGCCTTGCCGGGCCCGCTGTCGCGGCCGGAGCCGTCACGGGCGGACACGGTCACCGTGTACGAGGTGTTGGGCTGCAGGTTGTAGATGCGCAGCACCTGCGACTGGACCCAGGCCAGGTGCTTGCCGTTCAGCATCACCTGGTACCAGGCGGTGCCCTCGACCTTGGGCCAGCTCACCACGACGGAGTTGGACTGGATCTGGGCCGCCGTCGCCGTCGGTCCGCCGGTGGGCTTCTTGGTCGGCGTCGGCGAAGGCTTCTTCGTGGGCGTCGGCGTCGGGTTGGGACCGGGGTCCGTGCCGCCGCCTCCGCCCCTGGTCTTCATCAGGAACTGGTTGTCGGCGATGTTCCAGTGCGTGGCCAGGTAACTGCCGGGCTTGGGACTGGTGTGGAAGTAGTCGTCGTGGTTGCAGTCCAGGATGTTCTCGGACGCCTGGTTGGTGCAGATGTTGCGCATCTTCGGGTAGTACGGGGTGTCCGAGTAGCACATGACGTCGTACTCGTCGGTGCAGTGCGCGCCACGGCTGGTGTTCGGGGCGCTGTTGTTGACGGCGCCCAGGTTGTGGCCGAGTTCGTGCGCGGCGGTGTGACCGCCCCAGCAGCCCGAGTCGGTGCGGCCGTAGGACGGGCCGAAGTTGCTCTGGTTGTTCTGGCCGGGACGCTCGTCGCCCGCGAAGGTGCCGATGCCGCAGTAGACCTGGCTGTCGGCGAAGATCATGTACTTGCGGTCGCGGCGGTCGAGGCCCTTGGCGGCGAGCGCGTTGTTGGTCGCGCTGAACTCGGCCAGGGCGTTGGCCGGGAGCTCGATGTTGAGCACGGTGGGGGTGCAGTCCGCGGCGGTCACGTAGCGGATGTGCCGGACGCCGCCGGTCTCCTTGGCGCTCGCCGAGTAGATGAGGTCGGCGTCGGCCGCCCACTTGCGGAACGAGGCCACGTACTCGGAGTAGCGGTCCTTTCCGGGGGCGTGGACGTACACGACCTGTACGCGGTTGCCGGTGCTGCCGTCGCCGTCGCACTGGACGGTCTGGCCGGCGGGGCCCGCGGCGACGGCCTGGCCGCCTTCGGCGGCGGCGGGCGCGGGCGCGCTGTCCTTGGTGGCCGCGGCGTCGGCCGCGGGCGCGTCCTGTGGGCGCCCGCCGCCTTCCTTGGTGGCCGGGTCGTCGGTGGAGGGCTTGGCCGGATCGGCCGCCGGGGCCGTCTCCTTGACGGCCGGCGGGATCTCCTTCGTGATGTCGACGCCCTTCGGCGGGGCGTCGGGGCCGTGCGTGCACAGCCCGTCCCCGGTGCGGTAGACGCCGACGCAGCGGTCGCCCTTGGGCGCCGGCTGCAGACCGTCGTAGACCATGCCGCGCGCGTTCTCGTTGGCGGGCGGCGCGGAGAGGGGTTCCGGCTCCTGGTCCCGGGCGGGTGCGGCGGCCGGAGCGGAGGCGGCGGCGGCCTCGACGGATCCGGCGGCCTGGGCACCGTCGCCGAGCCCGGAGTAGGCGATGCCCGCGGCGATCACCGCCCCCGCTGCCACGGCGGCGGTGGCGAGTATCAAGCGCCGGGGTTTGCGGCGGTGATCGGTTGCAGCGCGTCTGCGACGTCCTGTCATGGGCACCTCAAATCGTTGTCGGACTAGTGGGGTGCGCGGAAGCCTGCCAGACAAATGCGGCGGAGAATTCGGACAAACGGGGGCGCGGTCCGAGAAATCATTCCGTTACCTGTCGGCATGATTTGACGAACACTCAACTTGCAGTAATTGCAGGCCAGTTACGCGCGTTGCATGCGAAAGGTCCAGTCCTTTCAGGGTGGGTTGTTACCAAATCGAGATATGATGCGGAGGCTTGTTGACGGGAATTCAGTCAGGAATTCACCTAATTACTACCTGCCGAATTCTCTCCGTCACGAGCGGTGAGGACCGGTGCCCGGACTGCGGGCCCGCAGGCCCCACGGCTCCCTTACGCAGCCTGCGAGTTGCCGAAACCCAACGGTCGGCCCGTCCCCAAGTGCTGTGGTACGAGGGTGGGTCGTCCCACGGCGGGGCAGCCAAGCGGTGTGGGCGGACGGGCGGCAGGGCTGGAACGAGGCCGGCCCGCGGTTCGGTTCTGTCAGCCGAGTCAGCCGAGTCAGCCGAGTCGGTCGGGCCGGCCGAGTCGGCCGGTCAGTCGGCGACGGCGACGGCGCTCAGGTCCATGCGCGCGAGGCGCTCAAGGTCGTCGAGGCGGGGTCCGGATCCGGAGCGGGGTACGACGCCCTGCACCCGGCGGCGGCCGTGGCTGGTGAGCTGCCGCGTCGCGGCCGCGATGCGCCCGAGGACCGGGGCGACTTCGTCGAAAGGCGCGGCGAACAGGTCGTGCAGGACGAAGGCGAGGCGTTCGGCCGGAGGGAGCGTCAGAACCACCGACACGGCCGACCGGCGGCAGCCCTCCTCGCGGAAGCCCAACCCGTCGAAGGCGCGGAGGGCGCGTTCGCCACCGTTGCGCGGCCGGCCCCTCGGGACGGGCCTCAGCATGGTGACGGCGCCGAGCCCGACCACCTCCGCGGTGACGGGGCCGAAGCACGGGTCACCGGCGGCGGCTCAGCGCACCACGTCGGGACCGTTGCGCCGGCGGAGGTGACGCTCCGCGTCGTCGGACCGCAGCAGGCGCAGCCTGACCGGTTCCCCGTCGATCACCGCGGAACCCCGGTCTTCCTCAGCCGGCGGTGGAGGCGGTCGCGGTCCTCGTAGAGCGCGCGGCTGCCCGACGGGACCAGGGCGCCGTTGATCGCCATCGTGGGAGTCGCCGTGACCCCCGACGTGTCGAGCGCCTGGTCCGAGGCTTCCACGAACTCCCGGTGCCTGGTCTCCAGTACGGCCGCGTCGAACTCCGGGCCGCGCAGGCCCGGGACCATGACCGCCAGGGCCAGCAGCCGGTCCCGCGTGAAGCCGCCGGACTTACGGACCTTCGCCTGGTGGCGGTACAGCAGCTCGTGGTACTCGGCGAACTTGTTCCGGTCCACGGTGGCGCGCAGCGCGTTCGCGGCGAACTTCGACCCGGGACCGAGGAAGGACCCGAGCGTGAACTGCAGCTGCAGTGCGTCGTTTTGGGCCGCGCGCTTCAGGTACGGGCCGGTGCCCTCCAGCTCGAACTCGGCGCACGCGGGGCAGCTCAGGTCCTCGTAGATCCGGACCGAGAGGGAAGCGGACGGGTTGCCGAGCACGATCGTGGTGCCGTCCGCGGCCATGGACTCCGGGGCCCCGGGCAGCTTCGCGCCATCCGACACGTCGAGCGGGTCGTCGCCCGCCGCGCCCCGTCCTCCACAGGCGCCGACGGACGATGCCACGGCGATGGCCGCGGCCGCGCCCAGAAACCCGCGTCTGGTTCTGACCTGCACGTGTGTCCCTTCCCCCTGATCAACAGGGAGACCTTACGCGTTCCCCCACCCCCTCACGCACCGGGTTTTCCGCAGGCCCCCGGGCGTACCGCAGCACGACCGGGGGAGGCGTCCGCGGCCTCAGCGGTGGCGGCGGTGGCGGCGGTGGAGCTGAAGGGTGGTGAAGACCGCCACGCCGAGGGTGAGGTGCATGAGGGAGAGGGCCGCGACGGTACCGCCGTCGGCGTCGGCCGACAGCGGGCCGGCGACCGACAGCAGTGCCAGCCCGCTGCCCACGTACTGCGCGATCCGCAGGAAGACCGGCTTCCACAGGGCCAACACCAGGGCGGCGCCCGTCCCGACGACCAGCGGGACGACGGAGGAACCGATGACGCCCCCGATCGTGATCGGGTGCTGCTCGCCGGCGTCCATGACGACGAGCGACGCACCGGCCAGCTTGGCGACGGCGAAGACGACCAGATTGACCACCGTCGCGCCGGCCGCGCCGGTGACCAGCACCTTCCACCAGCCGAAGCCGGAACGGCGGGCCGGCGGTGAGGCGGCGGCCGCGGCCGTAGCAGGGCCGGAGTTCTGCAGTGCACCGCTCGACATGAGAGTTCCCCCAACGTATGAAGTACCGGGCGGGCGGTGGTCCGCCCGCGCCATACGCAGAAGCCTCCGACCTGAACCTCACTTGAGGTCAAGTCCCTTCCCACTCGGCGTCAGCCCACCGCAGGCGCTTCGGCCCGTTCGGTATGCCACCATGTCGTGCCCCGTGCCCCGTGCCCCGTGCCCCGTGCCACAGCAACCAGGTCACGGGACAAGGAATGCACGCAGGTCGATGATCGTGTAGCCCTCGGCCTCGGCGGCGTCGATGATCAGAGGGAGGGCCTCGGCGTCGAGGACGATGCCGTCGCCATTGCTGCCGACGTGCATCTGGATGATCGCTCCGGGGGACAGGGCGTCGATGGCGCGCTCGGCGGCGGCCTCCACGCTCATGCCGCCCCGCGGCCCGAGGTAGCCGTTGGTGTCGGCGGTGAACTCGACCGCCGCGTATCCCAGGTCGTTGACGTCGGCGACGGAGTCCCGCGTCGTGGCGCTGTAGGGGAAGCGGAAGAACGGCAGCGGCTCCGTACCCGAGGCCGACCGGATCGCCGCGTCGGCGCGGCGTACCTCCGCCACCCGCTGCGCAGTGCCGAGGTCCTCGAAGTAGGGATGGCTGTACGAGTGGTTGCCCAGGCCGTGCGCCGCACCGATCGTGCGCACCGCCCCGGGGTGCGCGTCGGCGAAGGCGCCGGTCGGGAAGAAGGTGGCGGGCAGCCCGCGCCGCCGCAGTTCCGCCAGGACGGTGTCGATCCCGGCCTCGTCCCATGCGGCGTTGAAGGTGAGCGCCACGACCTTGCGGGAAGTGGGAAGCCGGCGGATCTCACCGCCGAGCAGCGAGGCCGGCGGGCGCGGGCCGGCGGGGACAGCCGCGCCGTTCGCGGCCCGGGCACCCGAGCACGGTACGAGCCCTGCGGCGAGCAGCGCCGCCAGCGCGGCGCGTCGTCTGATGTCCACCACCATCGCTCCCTCCGGCACGGCGCCTCGCCCCGGCCTGCCACGACTATGCGACGGCACTCATCGGAGCCGCCGCAGCCCTGGCCGCGCAGCCGGGTGAACCGCCGGGCCGTGTCCGCAAAGCCGCTCCCCAGCACCGCTGGGAGTGCGCCGGGCCGGGCGGCGTCTGCGGGCGGCCGGCGCTCCTGTGCGGACACCCCCTCAGGGACGCCGGCGCAGCTGCGTCGTCAGGTGGTGCTGGAGGGGCCGGCCCACCGCGGCCATGTCGTGGACGACCGTCATCTCCCCGCCCTGGACGGTGTACCGGCGCCGCGTACCGGTGACCTCCTTGGCCAGCGGCGTCAGCGACACGTCCTTGCTCTCGATCTCGAACTGCGTACCGGACGCCCGCCCCACACAGGTCTCGACGATCCCGGTGGGGTGCGCGAGCACGACCTCCAGGGAGGCGTCGGGCGTCACCCGCCACCACCCCGCCTCGCGTCCCGCCGGCCGCACCGGAGCCCCGGCGCCGTCGATCAGCCAGGCCCGTGCCTCGTAGCGCAGGAAGGGGCGTCCGTCGTGGCTGAAGGTGACCTCCTGCGCGTAGCGGAAGTCGTCCTCCAGCGTCGGATACCCGCCCTGGCCCCGGCCGTGCCAGCGCCCCAGCAGGGGCAGCACGGGCTCAAGGAGGGGATGCGGGTCCGGACCCTCGCCGAGTACGTGGCTGTCGGGGTACGGATTCTCCTGCACCGACTCGAACATGTTCACCCTTCCTGTCTGCCGGAAAGCCCCCGGAAGCGGAACCCGCAGCAGCATAGGCGGTGCACCCCCGCCCTGCCCCCGAAGCCGGGGCGGGGCGGAGGTGCGGCGCGGGTCACCGGCCCGGCAGGGCCCCAGCGACCGAGGCCGGTACCGGTGCCAGACCGGCCGGCCTGGTGGTGAAGACGCCCCGGCCCTGGGTCCGGCCCCGCAGCCGGGACGCGTACCCGAACAGCTCGGCCAGCGGCACGGCCGCCGTGATCACCGCGGCGCCGGCCTCGGCGGCCTGGCCCGAGACCCGGCCGCGGCGGGCCGCGAGGTCACCCAGCACGCTCCCGACGCCGTCCTCCGGGACGCTCACCGTGACCTCCACGATCGGTTCGAGCAGCTCCATCGTGCTCAGCCGCAGCGCTTCGCGCAGCCCGAACCGGCCCGCCGCCCGGAACGCCATCTCCGAGGAGTCCTTGGAGTGCGTCGCCCCGTCGGTGAGCGTGACGCGCAGCCCCGTCACCGGGTACCCGCCGACCGGGCCCTCGGTGAGCGCGTCCCGGCAGCCGGCCTCCACGGCGCGCGCGTACTCCTGAGGCACCCGCCCGCCGACGACCGTCGAGCGGAACTCGAAGACCGGCTCCTCCAGCGGCTCGACGTCCAGCACGACGTGCGCGAACTGGCCCGCGCCACCGTCCTGTTTGACATGCCGGTGGACCAGGCCGCTCACCCCGCGCACGACGGTCTCCCGGTACGAGACCTGCGGGCGGCCCACGACGACCTCCACCCCGTGGCCGCGGCGGATCTTCTCCACCGCCACCTCCAGGTGCAGCTCACCCAGCCCCGACAGCACGGTCTGCCCCGTTTCCGGGTCGGCCCGGACCACCAGCGAGGGGTCCTCCTCCGCGAGCCGCGCCAGTGCCGACGCCAGCCGGCCGGTGTCGGCATTCCGACGTGCCTCGACCGCCACGGACACCACCGGCTCGGCCACCGTGGGCGGTTCGAGGACCACAGGCGCGCCCGGCGCGCACAGGGTCGTGCCCGCGCGGGCGGAC
The DNA here is from genome assembly GCF_042726555.1 of Streptomyces sp. NPDC060232. Classification (NCBI taxonomy): domain Bacteria; kingdom Bacillati; phylum Actinomycetota; class Actinomycetes; order Kitasatosporales; family Streptomycetaceae; genus Streptomyces; species Streptomyces sp. NPDC060232. The sequence goes on from NZ_JBHXAG010000001.1 coordinate 550,999, forward strand.
TTGAGCCCGATCACGGCGACGATGTCACCGGCCACCGCTTCCTCCTTCTCCTCGTGGCGGTCGGCCTGGACCCGCAGGATCCGGCCCACCCGCTCCGTACGGCCCGTGGCCGCGTCCAGTACCGTCCCGCCCTTGCGCAGCGTGCCGGCGTAGATCCGCAGGTAGGTGAGCCGCCCCGTCGGTGTCGACGTCACCTTGAAGGCGAGGGCCGCGAACGGCTCCGCCGGGTCGGGGGCGCGCTCCTGTTCCGACCCGTCCGCCGTACCGCGTACGGGCGGCATGTCGGCGGGCGCCGGCAGGTACGCGACGACCGCGTCCAGCAGCGGCTCGATCCCGCGGTTGCGGTACGCCGATCCACACAGCACCACGACGCCGTCCCCGCGCAGCGTCAGCTCCCGCAGGGCCCGGGCCAGTGTTCCGTCGCTCAGCGCGGAATCCGCGCAGAACTCCTCCAGCGCCTCGGCGTGCAGCTCGGCCACCGTCTCCTCCAGCAGCCTGCGCCGCCGGCCGGCCTCCTCCCGCAGCGGTTCGGGGACCGGCCCGGACTCGACGGCGGCGGAACCGGTCGTCCAGCGCAGCGAGCGCATGGCCACCAGGTCGACGACCCCGGTGAAGGCGTCCTCCTGACCGATGGGCAGTTGGACCACCAGGGGGACGACGCCCAGGCGACGGCGGATCGACGCGACGGCCGTGTCGAGGTCGGCGCCCGCCCGGTCCAGCTTGTTGACGAACGCGATCCGCGGCACGCCGTGCCGGTCGGCCTGCCGCCACACCGTCTCGCTCTGCGGCTCGACCCCGGCGACGGCGTCGAACACGGCTACGGCGCCGTCGAGCACCCGCAGGGAGCGTTCCACCTCGTCGGAGAAGTCGACGTGCCCGGGGGTGTCGATCAGATTGACGTGGTGCCCGTTCCAGGTGCAGCTCACAGCCGCGGCGAAGATGGTGATGCCGCGGTCGCGTTCCTGCGGGTCGTAGTCGGTGACGGTCGTGCCGTGGTGCACCTCGCCCCGCTTGTGGATGGCACCCGTCGCGAACAGGATCCGTTCGGTGATCGTGGTCTTGCCGGCGTCCACATGGGCGAGGATGCCCAGATTGCGGACCGCGGTGGGGGAAGTGGTGGTGAGGGGGCGTCCGTTGGCGCGCATGGCCCGAGGCCTTTCGAGTGAAGAGATGAAGAGGGCGGCGCGAATTCCCTGACGACGGCCCCCCTCACCCGCGACCGGCAGCCGCGACGGGCAGCCGTGTGCGGCGGCAGCCGTGGCCGGCCGTCCCGTCCGGAGCGGGTCCGGGCAGGCGGTGGCGTACGGAAGACGGGCGAGGGGGACGGAACCTAAAGGTGCGTCACGGGCATACGGTGACGGCCGCGCAGCCGGCACCGGGCGTCACGAGACACCGGGATCACGTCGTACCGGGACGGGGGAGCGAAGGCGGCGGTGCGGTAGGTGCACATGGCGCTTGCTCCCCTTCTCTTCGGACTCGGTATGCGGCGCGCAGGGCCCTGGCGGCAGCGCGCACGGCGAGTCTAGGGACCGGCCGGGGCCGGGGCACCGCATTTTTCCGGGAACTCCGTGTACCGTGAGTGACGTTCACTACGGAAAGTGACAGTCTGCGTCGTCTCCCGGGAGGCATCGTGTCCATGCTGCTGATCAAAGGGTCGTTCCGGGTGGACGGCGGTGCCGAGCCGGACGGCGACACCCTCCCCTTCATCCCCGACGACGTGGCGGACTGGAAGCTCGTGGGCGGCCGGGCCCGCGTCGTGCCCAAGGCGGACGGCCGGGCCGCCGTGCGCCTGGAGGGCGTGGACGCGTTGGAGACGCACTACAGGAAGCCGGGCTACGGTCCCGAGCGCCACCAGCCGAGGAAGTTCGGGCGCGAGGCCGCCGACGCGCTGCTGAGGTACCTCGGATTCACCGGCATCGACCGTCACGAGAACGAAACCGTCACCACCGAACCCGTCCAGGTCCCGGGATTCATCCTCACCAGCGGCGCCGACGCCTACGGTCGCTGCATCGCGCTGGCCTTCGACGGCAGCGTCCGCCCGCCCGTGTACAGCGGCTACGAGGTCACGGTCGACGAGGCCCTGATCAAGAGGAGCGCCAACTACCGCCTGGTCGAGGACGGCCTGGCGTACCCGATGTTCTATCCGGGCCTGCCCGGCCATCTGCGCGACGTCCTCCGGGACGCCGCCCGCGCGGCCCGCGCCGCAGTGCCGCCCAAGGGGCTGTGGGGCGCGGACAGGACCGCCGAAGGGGCGCTGATCGCCGACATCGGATCGATCACGGACGACGACACGGGCGTGGTGATCCTGCCCAAACTGTTCCGCCGGCTGAAGGACTACCTGGACTCCGGCTCGGACATCACCTCGCTCGCAGGCTTCTCCGCCTACCTCGCCGGAGCCGCCGACGAGTACCGCTTCCTGCCGGACGGCAGGACCCAGACCGGACTGCACAGGCTCATCAGGATCAGCGAGGACGGGAAGACCCTGCGGATGCCGCGTCCTTCCGACGAGATCCTCTTTCTCGACAAGTGAGGAGACCATCCGTGTTCGCGGTGATCCGGCGTTACGAAGGGGTGACCGACCCCGCCGAGGCGGGACGCCTGGTGGACGAGGGCTTCGTGGCCGTCCTCCGCCGAGTCCCGGGATTCGTGGCCTACTACTGGGTCGACGCCGGGGACGGGGTGATGGTGTCCACCAGCGTCTACGAGGACCGGGCCGGGGCGGATGAATCGGTCGGCAGAGCGGCCGACTTCGTCCGGGAGAACCTCGCCTCGCTGCTCCCCAACCCTCCCCAGGTCACGGCGGGCCAGGTGGTGGCTGCCGGGTAGCACACGGCCCCCGGCACACCATCCGGGCCACAGCGCTACGAGGCGTCGACCGCCACGGCCGTCGGGAGTACGGCCGGGCGTTCCATGAAAGCGAGCACGGCCCGCTTCTCGGGGAGGTACACCTCGGGCAGGTCGATCTCGGGGAGAGTGATCTCCCCCTGCCGGACGAAGCCGAGGCGGTCCACCAGGGCGACGGCCTTGTCGTTGGCGGCGTCGGGCTCGGCCACCATGCGCAGGACGGCCGGGTCGCGGAAGGTGAACCGGATGAGCGACCCCATCAGGGTCCTGCTGAACCCGGGCCGGGGCCGGACGGTCACCGGCGCCAGCATCAGGTGCACGCCGATGTCGCCCTCCCGCACCGGGTAGCACTCGCTGATCCGGTCCTCGGTCGGCTCGTACGTCTGGAAGAGCGCCACCGGCTCGTCGTCCAGCCGGACCATGTACGCGTGGTGGGTGTCGCGGCGGTCCACGTCCTCGTAGATCTCCTGGACCAGTTCCCGGCTGGCGCCGTTCATACCCCAGAACTGTGCGCGCTCCTCGACGACCCACGAGTGCAGCACGGCGGAGTCCGTGGCGGGGTCGACCGGGGTGAAGCGGACCGTGCCGAAACCTTCGACGGTCTCGGTGAGCACGTCGGCGCGCGGCGGGGTGAGGGCGGTGGAGTCGGGTCTCATGCAGGTTCCGGTTTCTGCTCGGCAGGGCTCGGGCGAACGCGGAGCACTCGCGGGAACCCCGGTTAGGGTCACCTAACTATAGACCCCCTGGATCTTGGCCCCGGAGGGCCCCGGGACGGCGGACGGGAGGTCGGCCGTGTCGGCCGCAGCAGGCGGGGCACAAGCGCCCCATGACACTTCTTCTGCTGTTCCTGCTGCCGCTCGGACTGGCTCTCGTCCTGCTGACGACCGACCACCACCCGCCCAAGCACGGCCGACACCGCCACACCCGCTGAACCCCGGGGCTCAGTCGGTGGGCTCCTGAGGTTCGGGATCCTCGGCCTCGGCCGGGTGGTCCGCCTCGGACCGCGGCGCGTCCTCGCCGTCCTCGCCGTCCTCCTCGGCCGTCCACAGATCGGGCGCCGGAGGGCCCAGCGGGGGAAGGTCGGGCGTGACAGGGTCCTCGTTCTCCGGAACCGGGGTGGGCAGCTCCGGCTCGGCGGTCCCGGACGCGTGGGGTTCTCGTTCGTTGGCCATATGCCCCATCTGCCCGTCATCCCGCCGCGAATGCCCGCTCGCCGGCGAGACCCGCTAGAGCGCGTCCTTCGCACCCTGCCGGGACCGCGGCGTCAGCGGCAGCCTGAGGACCAGCCGGGCGCCGCCGCCCGCGCAGTCCTCGGCCGTCAGCGTTCCCCCGTGGTGCGCGCTCAGGTCACGGGCGATGGCGAGGCCCAGGCCGGCTCCGCCGTGGTCACGGCTGCGCGAGTCGTCGAGCCGCGTGAACCGCTCGAAGACCCTCTCCCGGTCGGCCCCGGGGATCCCCGGCCCGTCGTCGACGACCTCCAGCACGGCGGTACGCCGCCCCGCGCCGCCGCCCGCGGTGCGCAGCGTCACGTCCACGGCCCGCTCGGCGTACCGCTGCGCGTTGTCCACCAGATTGGTGATGACACGGCCGAGCCACAGGGCCCCCGCCGTGACCTCGACATCTGCTGCGAGGTCCACCCGTACGGGCACCCGGTCGCCGAGCCGGGCCTCCAGCACCTCCCGCACCAGGGCGGCCAGGTCCAGCGGAACGGCCGCCACGGGCTGGGCCGCGTCGATACGGGCGAGCAGCAGCAGATCCGCCGCGAGACGCTGCAGCCGTTCGATGTCCTCCAGGGCGCCGCCGATCAGCTCGGGCCACAGCTCCGGGTCCCGGACGGCCAGGGCCACCTCCAGCTGCGTGCGCAGCACGGTGATGGGGCTGCGCAGTTCGTGGGAGGCATCGGCGATGAACTGCCGCTGGCGGATGCCGGACGCCTCCAGCCGGTCCAGCGTGGCGTTCATCGTCTCGGCCAGCCGGGCGACCTCGTCGCGGGTGGCGGGCACCGGCACCCGGCGGTGCAGGTCCCGGTCGGAGATCCCGGCGACCTCCGCACGGATCGCCTCCACCGGCCGCAGCGCATGCCCGGTGACCCGCCAGGTCACGAGGACGACGGTGGCCAGGAGCAACGGCATGCCGATGACGAGCGCCGCGGTGGTGACATCGTCGGCCGCGTCCGCGTCGCGCAGCGAGGCACCCGCGTAGACGGTGGCCGGGCCGTCCGGCGTCTGCGTGACGACCTGCACCACCCGCTGACGGTGATCGCCGTCGACGGGACGGACCCGCCAGGTGTGCAGCCGGGTCCCCGGCGTCTCGGGCGGGGCCGGCGGGAAGGGGGGCACCCCGAGGAGGTTCGGGCTGGAGAACAGCACCCGGCCGTCCGCGCTCACCACCTGGACGAACTCCACCGCGCGGCCCGCCGGACGGGCCCGGCCGAGCTTCCCGGTGGCGGCGAGCTGCGCCACGGTCTCGGCCTGCCGCCGCGCGTCGTTCTCCGCGTTGCGCAGCAGATTGGCCTCCAGCAGCCCGAGCAGGGAGAACGAGGCGAGCGCCAGGGCCGCGCCCACCACCAGACCGGCGCCCGCGGTGGCCCGGGCCCGGACCGTGGTGGGCCACAGCCGGCGCAGGACCGGCCACCGGTGCAGGGCGGTGCGGGGGAGCGAGCGCAGGACGTCGCCCACACTTCCGCGGAGGCGGGAGGGTTCAGCCACCGTCGGCCGCCAGCCGGTATCCCGCTCCCCGTACGGTCTCCAGCGCGGCCCGGCCGAACGGGGCGTCGACCTTGCGGCGGACCGCGCTGACGTGCACCTCCACGACATTGGGGTCACCGTCGAAGGCGGCGTCCCACACCTGCTCCAGGATGTCCCGCTTGGACACCACCTCGCCGGACCGGCGGCCCAGGTACTCCAGGATCGCGAACTCCCTGGCGGTCAACCGGATCTCCGCCGCGCCTCGCGAGCAGGTGCGCCGGGCCGGGTCGATCAGGAGGTCGCCGAACCGCAGCACCTGCGGGCGCCGGCCACCGGTGCGCCGGCCGAGCGCGCGCAGCCGGGCGACCAGCACGAGGTAGGAGAACGGCTTGGACAGGAAGTCGTCGGCGCCGGTGTCCAGCGCCTCCGCCTCGTCGTACTCGCCGTCCTTGGCGGTGAGCATCAGGATCCCCGACTCGTTGCCGGCCGCGCGCAGCTTCGCGCAGACCCGGTAGCCGTTCAGCCCGGGGAGCATGATGTCGAGGACGATCAGGTCGTAGTCGTGCTCGGTCGCCATCCACAGGCCCTGGGGCCCGTCGTGGGCCACGTCCACCGAGAACCCCTCCGACTGCAGACCCCGTTGCAGGGCCACGGCGAGCCGCCGTTCGTCCTCCACCACCAGTACGCGCATGCCGAACAGGATCGCAGGCCCCCGCGGCGCCCGGCTGAAGAGGTCTTCAGGCGGCTTCAGCCGGGCTTCAGCATCCGCTCGGCATGCTCTGGGGCGAGCCGGGCACCGCGTCCGGTCGTCAGAAGGAGCAACCGTATGTCTGAATCCGTTCCGCCGCCGCCCGAGCAGGGCCCCGTGAACGCGCCGGAGGCCGGCGCCCGCAAGCGCGTGGTGCTGTCCCGGCTGGTGCCCCGCGGCCCGCGCGCCCGCTGGGTGGCGGCGGGCGCGGTCGTGGTGGTCGTGGGCGGCGGGGTCACGGCGGTGGCCGTGGCCGAGCACCACCATCACCACGAGCGGGCCGGCCGGGGACCGCACGTGCTCCGCCTCGACCCCGGCCACGCGGGCGGGCTCAAGCGGGGGCCGCAGGGCGAGGCGCCCGACGACGAGCGCGCACGGAAGGCCCCCGGCGGCGAGAACGGCCCCAGGGTGCGTGAGCGCTTCGGCCACCCCGATGCCCCCGATGCCCCCGGTCTCCCCGGTGTTCCCGGCCGTTTCGAAGGGCGCGGGGGCTCGGGCAAGGGCGCCCAGGCGCCCGCGCCGCTGCCGTCCCTGTCCATCGGCGACGCGGCCGCCAAGGCCGCGGCGGCTGTGTCGGGCGGCAAGGTGGAGAGCCTGCGCGCGGTCGCCCAGGACGGCGGTGGCGGCGCCTGGCTGGCCGTCGTCCTCGGCCCCGACGGCGTCCGTCACGCGGTCACCGTGTCGGGCACGGACGGCACGATCACCGGCAACACCGCTCTCCGCGGCTAGGGCCTGTATCGAGTTGCCCCGTGGAGCAAGGAGCGGCGTCCGGCACGCACTCTCGCCGCACCGGCCGAAAGCCGCGTACGTCCCGTACGAGCGCTTCCGGCCGGCACGCCGAGAGCACGCACCGGACGCCGCTCCTGACGGGCACACGCTGCCTGGCGCGGCACTAGAGGTCAGGGTTGGTGTGGGTCTGTCACGGTGGAGGCGGGGCAGGCCTTGTCCGGTGCGATGAGCGGTCCGCAGGTCGGGGGCGTGCGCGGGGGGTCAGGGGCGCGCGGAGAAGTGAATGCGCTTCGTTCCAGGGATTCCCGGGGACCGGCTTGCACGATAGGGCTCGTTTTCCGATGGGGTGGTGAGTGAGAGCGCCCGGCGCTCCGCGGCTGCTGGTGCGGGGGCAGGCAGCCGGTCACGCACCATCCACCGGGAAGGTTCGCTCCGAAGTGAATGTCGCCGAGACGGTCGCCCGCGCGCTGTCAGCCACCACCGTGGCCAGCGTTGACGTAGCCGATGTGTTCCGGGAGCGCATGCGCCTGCCGGGCCGCGGGGCGGGGAGAGGATCCGACGGGCCGTCCCCCGAACGTCTCCCAGCCCGCCCCGCGGCCCGCCGGCGTCACGCCCCCGCCACCCCGGCGGGCGGCTGTGAACAGCTGTGGGGGAGCGTATGAACGAAGGAGAATTCGACCCGTCCGGAGACCGAGCCGTCTCCAGCGAACTGGCCGGAGTGCTGCCAGTGGAGTTCACCGCTTTCCATTCCCAGCAGCACCGCGCCTATCTGCGCTACGCCCACCTGCAATTGGGAAATCCCAAGGACGCCGAGGAAGTCGTCGACGACGTGTTCACCTTCCTGCTGAAGGTGTGGCGCCAGGCACTGAAGGAGGCGAGCCTGCACGGTTTCGCCTGGGCGGTGCTGCGCGAGCACGTGGAGCGGCGGCTGGCCGTGCTGGGCCGGCAGGTGGCCATGGTGGAGACGGCCTGGTTCGCCGCCCTGCGCCGCTCCTCCCGGGAACGGCTGGAGCTGCTGGAGTCCAAGCTCGGGCTGTACGCGGCCATCGCGGGCCTGTCCGAGCGGCAGTACGACGTGGTGCTGCTGGCCTTCCTGCTGGGCAACGACTGCGACACGGTCGCCCGGATGATGGGGATCTCCCCCGCCACCGTCCGCTCGCACATCCGCGGCGCACGCCGAACCCTGTCCCGCGAACTCGGGGTGGACCGGATCCCCGGAGAGGAGAAGGACCAGTGAGCGACATGCCGCTGTGCGGACTGGACGCGGCCCTGGCGGACGCGACGGTGCTCGCGGAGGAGTACGCCGGATACGACGAAGGCGCCGCCCGGCGCCGCATCGCCCGCCGGATCGCCGCCGACCGTGCCCGCTCGGCGCCCGGGGCCGCCCCCGGCGCGGCCCCACCCCGGCCCGGGCGGACCGTCCCCGCCGAGACCGACGACCTGGTCCTCGACGCCGCCTGCCACGTGCGGGCCGCCCGCGGCCTGGACGACCTCACCTGGTGCCTCGTGGAGAGCCGGGACTTCGCCGAACTCGCCCTGGCCGCCGACTCCTGGCCCCACGGCATGGACTCGGCGCTGCTGTTCGGCTGCCTGCTCCACCTCGCCGACCGCACGGAGGGCGCGCAGTTCTGGTTCCAGTACGCGGCGGGCGCGGGCTCGCAGACCGCCGCCCGCTGCCTCTACCTCCATCACCTCTCGCGCGCCGAGGTCGCGACCGCCCGGTACTGGAAGCGTCAGGCCCGCCTCCTGCCGCCCGACGAACACCTGCCGCCCCTGCCCCAACTGCCGCCCGACCTCGAAGAGGCCCTCGGAGCCTCCGTCATCTGGACGTCCCCGCCCATCACCACCCAGGACCTCACCTCCCTGAGGAGCGGGACGGGCCGGGCCTGTCGGCCGCCGTTGCGGCTCCCGGCGCGGCTGCGGCAGGCCCTCATGGCACGCCCCCGCAAGGAGCACCCCGACCTGGGGGAGGTCTACACCCCCGGCCCGCAGGTCGCCGTGGCCGTCGCCCAGAACGCCCGGCTCAACCCGCTGCACCTCACGGAGCAGGCCAACGGGTGGCCCCTCGAAGCGCTGAAACAGCCGCAGCCGACCCATGCCGCCCGCAGATCCCCCGAAGAACGCCCGGCGCCGCCGGCGCTGGAATCCGTCCACCAGGCCCTGCGCGTCCTGGAGGTCGTCAACCGCTACTCGGGCGGGGTGAACCTGACGCAGATCGCCCGTGAGACGAAGCTGCCGCAGCTGGTCCTCGTACGGGCCGTCGAGCAACTGGTCCGCGCCAACCTGGCCGCGCCGATCGGACCGGACGCCTACGCGGCCGGTCACGCCCTGCTGCCGAGCGAGACGGACGGCGGAGAGGGCCGCGGGCATCTGCGCGAGACCCTGGCCTGGCTGCGGGACGCGGTCGGCGCCGCCGTCTACGTCGCCCGGTACACCGACGGCGAGGTCGCCATCACCCAGTACGCGGACGGCCCGGCCGCACCCGTCGTCGAGGAGTGGGTCGACTTCCGTGCCGCCGCCCACGCCTCCGCGCTGGGCAAGGCGCTTCTGGCCCAACTGGACCACGACGACCGGCGCGATCACCTGTCCCGCCACCCGCTCACGCCCTTCACCACCCACACCCTCACCAGTCAGCGGATCCTCTTCCTGCAACTCGACGGCCGCCCGCCCACCACGCCCCTCCTCGACCTCCAGGAGTACGCCCTCGGCACGGTGTGCGCGGCGGTGCCGATCACCGCCGGCCGCAGCCCGGAATGCGTGGCCCTGTCCATCCCCGTCCCCGACCCGGGCCGGCTGAAGCAGGCCGCGCGGATCCTGCAGGGCGAGGCGGCCGCCGTCCTGCTCGCCCTGGTCGCCGCCGACAGCACCCGGCCCGCGGCCCGCAGGCCGGAGGACCCCATCCTGTCCACCTCCGCCTGAGCGTCCCGCAGCGGGCGACGCCCCGCTCCCCGGCGCGGGCCCGGTAGGACACCACCCGGGCCTGTTCCCCGACGTACGGTGACGGCAGCACGGGCACGGGCACGGTCACGCGGAGGCCGTGCCCGGCCCGGTCGGCTGTCTGACGGACATCAGGGGGCGATCGGCAGTTGGCGCTTGTGCTCGGTGGCGCGGTAGCGCTTGACGATGATGTCGAGGGCGGCCGCGTCGACCGGCTTGCCCTCCAAGACGTCGTCGATGTCGTCGTAGGTGACGCCGAGCGCCTCCTCGTCGGCCAGACCCGGCTTCAGCGTCTCCAGGTCCGCGGTCGGGGTCTTCCAGATCAGCGTGGACGGCGCGCCCAGCGCCTCCGCCGTCGCCCGGACCCGGCGCTTGGTCAGCCCGGTGAGCGGGACCACGTCGGCCGCACCGTCGCCGAACTTGGTGAAGAAGCCGGACACCGCCTCGGCGGCGTGGTCCGTGCCCACCACGAGGCCCGCGTGCGCGCCCGCCACCGCGTACTGGGCGACCATCCGCTGGCGGGCCTTGATGTTGCCGTGTACGAAGTCCTGCTGGTGCTCGTCGCGGAAGACCGCGCCTGCGGCCAGCACCGCCTCCAGGGCGGCGTCGCTCGACGCCTTCACGTCGACCGTCAGAACCCGGTCGGGCCGGATGAACTCCAGCGCCAACTGCGCGTCCGACTCGTCCGCCTGGACGCCGTACGGCAGCCGCATCGCGAAGAACGTCGCCTCGTGCCCGGCGGCGCGCACCCGCTCGACCGCGAGCTGGCACAGCCGGCCCGCGGTCGTGGAGTCCACACCGCCGCTGATGCCCAGGACCAGCGAGCGCAGGCCGGTGGAGAGCAGCCGGTCGGCGAGGAAGGCCACGCGGCGCTCGATCTCCTGCCGGGCGTCGAAGGACGCGCTCACCTGGAGGTCCCGGGCGATCTCCTGCTGCAGCGATATGGACGCCTGGTCGGTCACGATTGCTCCTCGGTCGGGCCCTCGGACAGTTCGGTTCGCGCCGCGGGGCGGGCCGCAGGCGCGAGGAGGGGCCGGAAGCACTCTAAAGGAAGCGCGGCGAAGCCCTGCTCAGGGGCCGTGGCCGCCGACGGGGGAACAGGCCGGCGGGGGAACAGGCCGGCGGGGAAGCGCGCGACGGGATGCACGCCGGCGGGACGGCCGGCCCCGGCCCCCGTCATCCCGCCGCGATGAGAGCGGGCAGGTCGCGCATGTCGTGGAACACCCGCGTCCCCGGCCCTTCGAGCCGTTCCGCCGGGGTCATCCCGCCCCCGAAACCGAAAGCCCGCATCCCGGCGGCGCGGGCCGCGTCGACACCCGGACGGCTGTCCTCCACCACCACGCAGGACGCCGGATCGACGCCCATCCGCTGCGCCGCGTACAGGAACAGGTCCGGCGCCGGCTTGCCGCGCGCCACCTCCGTGGCGCTGTAGATGCGGCCCGCGAAACGGTCGTAGAGACCGGTGCGGCCCAGGGTGTGGCGCATCTTCTCGTGCGAGCCGCTGGAGGCGACGCAGGTCGGCAGGGTGATCGCGTCGAGCGCCTCGGGCAGCCCCTCGACGGGTGTCAGGCCGGCGTCCACCGCCTCGCGGTGCAGCTGTTCGAACCGCTTCGCCCAGACATCGGCCGTCTCCTCGCCGAGCCGGGCCGCGACCTGGTCCCGTACCGAGGCGTTGGACCGCCCGATGAACAGGTCGATCACATCGCCCTCGGTGAGCGGCCAACCCAGCTCCGACCCCAGGGCGACCTGGACGCGCGTCGCGATGCGCTCCGTGTCGACGAGGACGCCGTCGCAGTCGAATATGACGAGTTCAATCGGCCTGATCATCCCCGCAGCATAGGGTCCGGGCCGGGCCGGCGGCGCCCGGGCCCGCGGCCCCTGCGGTCCCGGCCGCGTGCATGAGGCGCCGGAGGCGGGGCAGGCGGAGTTCGCGGGGCGCACGAACACCCCCGTGCACGACGTACGAAGAAGGACGGACGGCCGGGGTCCCCCGCCGTCCCCCGTCCATCGGAGGAGTTGTTTCCGCGTGACTGAGCATGTGTGGAGTTACAAGTCGACCTCGGGCCACCTGGCCGGCACCGATCTGACCGGCTACAAGGTCGAGGCGACCGACGGCAGCATCGGCAAGGTGGACAAGCACTCCGACGAGGTCGGTGACGCCTACCTGGTCGTGGACACCGGGGTCTGGATCTTCGGCAAGGAAGTCCTGCTGCCGGCCAGCACCGTCGTCAGCATCGACCCGGAGGAGCGGATCGTCTACGTCGACCGCACCAAGGGCCAGATCAAGGACGCCCCCGAGTTCCACCGGGAGAAGCACCTCGGCGACCGGGACTACCACCAGGAACTGGGCACCTACTACGCCACCACCCGTCTCGGACTCCCGCCGCTCTGACCGGCCCGAGTCGACCGCTGCGAGGCCGTGGGCCCGAACTCCGCGAGTTCGGGCCCACGGCCGTGCCGCCTGCCCTGAGCAGGCCCGCCGCCCGCCGCATGGCCCCGGCTCGGGGACACAAGCGCGATGTGCTGAGACCACGTGTGGTCGCCCTTCCCGGCCTGCTCGCGGGGGCCGCCTGCGCCGCCGCCGTCCACGTCTCACCCTGGTGGTCGGCCGCGCGGAGCGGGCTGACAGGCACGTTCCCCGGCCCCCGCGCGCGTGATCGCGCCGTTGCCGGGTACCCGCGCAGCACACACCCGAACGCTCACAACTGCGAGCCGAGAACGACTACTTCAAGGAGAGGGCATCGCCATGACGCTGATACCGCACGCCAACGAGAAGTCCGTCCCCACCCCGGCGGAGCTCCGGGGTCACGTCGAACGTGCGACAGGCCGCCTCCGGGACACGGCCGTGCACGTCGGGCGTCTCGTGGAGGACAAGACACCCGACCCCGTCCTCGCCGGGGCGCTCCGGGCGGCGACGCGCCTCCGGGACACCGCCGCCCGCGCCGGACGTCTCGCCGGGCACCGCAACCTCGACTCCGCCAGGGCCACGGCCGGCCGGGCCGCGACCGTGGCACGGGCCAACCGCACCGCGCTGGCCACCGTCGCCGGCGTACTGACCGCCGCGGTGCTCGCCCGCCGCGCCCGACGGGCCCGGCGCGCGAAGTAGTTCCCCCGAGGCGGCCGGGGCCCCGGGGCCGGGTCCACCGGGCCGGGGGCCAGCGGGCCGGGGGCGGCCCCCGGGGACACCCCCCACCCCCCCCCCGCCGCCCCCCCCGCCCCCGCCCACCGCGCCCCCGCCCCCGCCCGCCGCGCGACCGTCCCCCGCCAGATCGGCGGCTACGCCACCCTCCGCAACCCCCACCACATGCCCGGGCTGACCACCGAGGGCCTGGAG